>NZ_JBVFKR010000058.1:0-214 GCF_055484705.1 Gottfriedia sp. ABJ_BB2_2 | reverse complement strand
TATTGGTCGTGCTATCGCACTAGAGCATTACTCATAAAAAGTAATGGCTGGGCTACCTGGATTCGAACCAGGGCATGACGGAATCAAAATCCGTTGCCTTACCGCTTGGCTATAGCCCAATGAAGTTGCTACATGGTCTTGCTTCTGCGATTATAATACTTGATTTTGCACCGCAGGATTTTCTTTATGTTTTATTGTATTTACCCCTTGAATT
>NZ_JBVFKR010000057.1:0-216 GCF_055484705.1 Gottfriedia sp. ABJ_BB2_2 | reverse complement strand
TACCGGCATATATGGGACCAAATGAAAACTTCCCACAAACATTACCGGCGTATATGGGACCAAATGAAAACTTCCCACAAACATTGCCAGCATATATGGGACCAAATGAAAACTTCCCACAAACATTACCGGCATATATGGGACCAAATGAAAACTTCCCACAAACATTACCGGCGTATATGGGACCAAATGAAAACTTCCCACAAACATTGCCAG
>NZ_JBVFKR010000056.1:0-237 GCF_055484705.1 Gottfriedia sp. ABJ_BB2_2 | reverse complement strand
CAGCAGGAGCAACAGGAGCAACGGGAGCAACAGGAGCGACAGGAGCAACGGGAGATCCAGGATTACCAGGAGCAACTGGAGCAACAGGAGCACCAGGAACAGCAGGAGCGACAGGAGCGACAGGAGCAACGGGAGATCCAGGATTACCAGGAGCAACTGGAGCAACAGGAGCACCAGGAACAGCAGGAGCGACAGGAGCGACAGGAGCGACAGGAGCGACAGGGGCAACAGGAGATC
>NZ_JBVFKR010000055.1:0-246 GCF_055484705.1 Gottfriedia sp. ABJ_BB2_2 | reverse complement strand
CCGTCCTTCATCGACTCCTAGTGCCAAGGCATCCACCGTGCGCCCTTTCTAACTTAACTAATTTTAAAACTTAAATTAAACTTACGCAGTTTAATGAATGACATTATCTAGTTTTCAAGGTACAAATTGAGAGTGAACTCTCAAAACTAAACAAAACAATGAAGAAACATCTTTTCATGCATGAACCAACGGTTCATGATGTCTCCATAGAAAGGAGGTGATCCAGCCGCACCTTCCGATACGGCT
>NZ_JBVFKR010000054.1:0-253 GCF_055484705.1 Gottfriedia sp. ABJ_BB2_2 | reverse complement strand
TTCTCTCCTCGCCTACCTGTGTCGGTTTGCGGTACAGGCACCTATTTCCTCGCTAGAAGCTTTTCTTGGCAGCGTAGAATCAGGAACTTCGGTACTATATTTCCCTCGCCATCACAACTCAGCCTTATGATGTGCGGATTTGCCTACACATCAGCCTAATTGCTTGGACGCGCATATCCAGCAGCGCGCTTACCCTATCTTTCTGCGTCCCTCCATTGCTCAAACGGAAATCAGGTGGTACAGGAATATCAAC
>NZ_JBVFKR010000053.1:0-254 GCF_055484705.1 Gottfriedia sp. ABJ_BB2_2 | reverse complement strand
GTTGATATTCCTGTACCACCTGATTTCCGTTTGAGCAATGGAGGGACGCAGAAAGATAGGGTAAGCGCGCTGCTGGATATGCGCGTCCAAGCAATTAGGCTGATGTGTAGGCAAATCCGCACATCATTAAGGCTGAGTTGTGATGGCGAGGGAAATATAGTACCGAAGTTCCTGATTCTACGCTGCCAAGAAAAGCTTCTAGCGAGGAAATAGGTGCCTGTACCGCAAACCGACACAGGTAGGCGAGGAGAGAA
>NZ_JBVFKR010000052.1:0-255 GCF_055484705.1 Gottfriedia sp. ABJ_BB2_2 | reverse complement strand
CCGCCTAGTCCCTCGAGGTCATAAGCCAAAGCCCAGCAAAGGTTAAAGAGCAACCTTCACTGATCTTTGTCTTATGCTTGTCGGTCCTGAGCGAGGCGGTTCCACTTTTCTGGATGTCTAGTTCCACTGCCTAGTCCCTCGAGGTCATAAGCCAAAGCCCAGCAAAGGTTAAAGAGCAACCTTCACTGATCTTTGTCTTATGCTTGTCGGTCCTGAGCGAGGCGGTTCCACTTTTCTGGATGTCTAGTTCCACCG
>NZ_JBVFKR010000051.1:0-255 GCF_055484705.1 Gottfriedia sp. ABJ_BB2_2 | reverse complement strand
TAAAACCACGACGTCCTGTCGAAACGCATGCATGACCCACATCCTGTGGGCCTCCTGTGGGGTCTCAGCTGTCCCGCAGCTCCCATAGGAGTCAAGCATCCTTACGTTCCATTTATTTTCTTGAGAATACAAACAATCTTATCTAAGGGTTCATTCAACTTCTAAATAATACAAAATAAATCCTCTGATAAAAGAAGAGTGTGAAATTCCACTTTAGGATGCTCGCTTTCCATGGGGCGGGTGCTGAGCCTCCTC
>NZ_JBVFKR010000050.1:0-255 GCF_055484705.1 Gottfriedia sp. ABJ_BB2_2 | reverse complement strand
AGACTATTATAACTCTATACTATAACAAAATTCAAATAAACTAAAGCAAGAAATGTGGAAGGCGTTCGCTCTGCCCCGACAAGCATAAGACGATGAACAGATAAGGTTGCTTTTTAACCTTAACTGGTCATTGACTTATGACCTCGAGGGGCAAACGCCTGGAACTAGACATCAAGAAATGTGGAGGCGACTGTTAAGCTCCGACAAGCATAAGACAAATACCATTTTGCCCCAATACAGCATTCCTTCAGATAC
>NZ_JBVFKR010000049.1:0-255 GCF_055484705.1 Gottfriedia sp. ABJ_BB2_2 | reverse complement strand
ATAGAAAAGTGGAACCGCCTCGCTCAGGACCGACAAGCATAAGACAAAGATCAGTGAAGGTTGCTCTTTAACCTTTGCTGGGCTTTGGCTTATGACCTCGAGGGACTAGGCGGTGGAACTAGACATCCAGAAAAGTGGAACCGCCTCGCTCAGGACCGACAAGCATAAGACAAAGATCAGTGAAGGTTGCTCTTTAACCTTTGCTGGGCTTTGGCTTATGACCTCGAGGGACTAGGCGGTGGAACTAGACATCAC
>NZ_JBVFKR010000048.1:0-255 GCF_055484705.1 Gottfriedia sp. ABJ_BB2_2 | reverse complement strand
CCGTCCTTCATCGACTCCTAGTGCCAAGGCATCCACCGTGCGCCCTTTCTAACTTAACTAATTTTAAAACTTAAATTAAACTTACGCAGTTTAATGAATGACATTATCTAGTTTTCAAAGTACAAATATTCTTGGTGGAGCCTAGCGGGATCGAACCGCTGACCTCCTGCGTGCAAGGCAGGCGCTCTCCCAGCTGAGCTAAGGCCCCAAACATAAAAAAAGAAAAGATATGGTGGGCCTAAATGGACTCGAACC
>NZ_JBVFKR010000047.1:0-255 GCF_055484705.1 Gottfriedia sp. ABJ_BB2_2 | reverse complement strand
GGTTCGAGTCCATTTAGGCCCACCATATCTTTTCTTTTTTTATGTTTGGGGCCTTAGCTCAGCTGGGAGAGCGCCTGCCTTGCACGCAGGAGGTCAGCGGTTCGATCCCGCTAGGCTCCACCAAGAACATTTGTACCTTGAAAACTAGATAATGTCATTCATTAAACTGCGTAAGTTTAATTTAAGTTTTAAAATTAGTTAAGTTAGAAAGGGCGCACGGTGGATGCCTTGGCACTAGGAGTCGATGAAGGACGG
>NZ_JBVFKR010000046.1:0-255 GCF_055484705.1 Gottfriedia sp. ABJ_BB2_2 | reverse complement strand
GAAGGACGGGACTAACACCGATATGCTTCGGGGAGCTGTAAGTAAGCTTTGATCCGGAGATTTCCGAATGGGGGAACCCACTACTCGTAATGGAGTAGTATCTTTATCTGAATACATAGGGTAAAGAAGACAGACCCAGGGAACTGAAACATCTAAGTACCTGGAGGAATAGAAAGCAAAATGCGATTTCCTGAGTAGCGGCGAGCGAAACGGAAGATAGCCCAAACCAAGAGGCTTGCCTCTTGGGGTTGTAGG
>NZ_JBVFKR010000045.1:0-279 GCF_055484705.1 Gottfriedia sp. ABJ_BB2_2 | reverse complement strand
CAAGAAGAAAAGTGGAGGCGACTGTTTAGCTCCGACAAGCATAAGACGAAAACAAAAAAAGGTGCGCTTTTTACCTTTATTTGTTTTTGGCTTATGACCTCGAGGAGCTAGGAGCCGGAACTAGACAAGAAGAAAAGTGGAGGCGACTGTTCAGCTCCGACAAGCATAAGACGAAAACAAAAAAAGGTGCGCTTTTTACCTTTATTTGTTTTTGGCTTATGACCTCGAGGAGCTAGGAGCCGGAACTAGACATAACGAAAAGTGGAGGCGACTGTTCAG
>NZ_JBVFKR010000044.1:0-292 GCF_055484705.1 Gottfriedia sp. ABJ_BB2_2 | reverse complement strand
AAAACGATAAAGTAGAAAGAAAAGTGGAAGCGCCTCGCTCAGCCCCGACAAGCATAAGACAAGGACTAGAAAAGTTGCTTTTTAACTTTTATTGGCATTGGCTTATGACCTCGAGGGGCTAGGCGCTGGAACTAGACAATAAGAAAAGTGGAGGCAACTCGCCCTGCCCCGACAAGCATAAGACAAGGACTAGAAAAGTTGCTTTTTAACTTTTATTGGCATTGGCTTATGACCTCGAGGGGCTAGGCGCTAGAACTAGACAATAAGAAAATTGGAGGCAACTCGCCCTGCC
>NZ_JBVFKR010000043.1:0-317 GCF_055484705.1 Gottfriedia sp. ABJ_BB2_2 | reverse complement strand
ACGGAAAGCCCGGTAAAAAAGGAGTAACGGAAAGCCCGGTAAAAAAGGAGTAACGGAAAGCCCGGTAAAAAAGGAGTAACGGAAAGCCCGGTAAAAAAAGGAGTAACGGAAAGCCCGGTAAAAAAGGAGTAACGGAAAGCCCGGTAAAAAAAGGAGTAACGGAAAGCCCGGTAAAAAAAGGAGTAACGGAAAGCCCGGTAAAAAAGGAGTAACGGAAAGCCCGGTAAAAAAGGAGTAACGGAAAGCCCGGTAAAAAAGGAGTAACGGAAAGCCCGGTAAAAAAGGAGTAACGGAAAGCCCGGTAAAAAAAGGAGTAA
>NZ_JBVFKR010000042.1:0-334 GCF_055484705.1 Gottfriedia sp. ABJ_BB2_2 | reverse complement strand
GCACGCCGCCAGCGTTCGTCCTGAGCCAGGATCAAACTCTCCATAATAGTTAAGTTTAAATCTTGTATTGCTCAAAAAACTAATAATTGACGTTTTACTTCATGTTTTGTTTAGTTTTCAAAGTTCAAATGGAGCGGGTGATGGGAATCGAACCCACGACCGAAGCTTGGAAGGCTTCTATTTTACCATTAAACTACACCCGCGAAGATGGTCGGGAAGACAGGATTTGAACCTGCGACCCCCTGGTCCCAAACCAGGTGCTCTACCAAGCTGAGCCACTTCCCGTAATATGGCGCGCCCGAAAGGACTCGAACCCATAACCTTTTGATCCGTA
>NZ_JBVFKR010000041.1:0-335 GCF_055484705.1 Gottfriedia sp. ABJ_BB2_2 | reverse complement strand
TTCTTGGTGGAGCCTAGCGGGATCGAACCGCTGACCTCCTGCGTGCAAGGCAGGCGCTCTCCCAGCTGAGCTAAGGCCCCAAACATAAAAAAAGAAAAGATATGGTGGGCCTAAATGGACTCGAACCATCGACCTCACGCTTATCAGGCGTGCGCTCTAACCAGCTGAGCTATAGGCCCATATCTACATAATATTGAAGGATAATCCTTCAAAACTAAACAAAACAATGAAGAAACATCTTTTCATGCATGAACCAACGGTTCATGATGTCTCCATAGAAAGGAGGTGATCCAGCCGCACCTTCCGATACGGCTACCTTGTTACGACTTCACCCC
>NZ_JBVFKR010000040.1:0-348 GCF_055484705.1 Gottfriedia sp. ABJ_BB2_2 | reverse complement strand
GCAAAATCAAGTAGTATAATCGCAGAAGTAAGATCATGTAGTAACTTCATTGGGCTATAGCCAAGCGGTAAGGCAACGGATTTTGATTCCGTCATGCCCTGGTTCGAATCCAGGTAGCCCAGCCATTTACCTTTTTATAAGAAATGTTGAATTGTAGTCTTTAAGTACGAATTCAAGATTCTACTTTTTCAGATGTCGGATTGTCTTTATCTTGAGGAGTAAATTCAAGGGGTAAATACAATAAAACATAAAGAAAATCCTGCGGTGCAAAATCAAGTATTATAATCGCAGAAGCAAGACCATGTAGCAACTTCATTGGGCTATAGCCAAGCGGTAAGGCAACGGATT
>NZ_JBVFKR010000039.1:0-358 GCF_055484705.1 Gottfriedia sp. ABJ_BB2_2 | reverse complement strand
GATGTCTAGTTCCAGGCGTTTGCCCCTCGAGGTCATAAGTCAATGCCCAGTTAAGGTTAAAAAGCAACCTTATCTGTTCATCGTCTTATGCTTGTCGGGGCAGAGCGAACGCCTTCCACATTTCTTGATGTCTAGTTCCGGCTCCTAGCCGCTCGAGGTCATAAGCCAAATCCCAACGAAGGATAAAAAGCAACCTTCATCGGTATTTGTCTTATGCTTGTCGCAGCTGACCAGTCGCCTCCACATTTCTTGATGTCTAGTTCCAGGCGTTTGCCCCTCGAGGTCATAAGTCAATGCCCAGTTAAGGTTAAAAAGCAACCTTATCTGTTCATCGTCTTATGCTTGTCGGGGCAGAGCG
>NZ_JBVFKR010000038.1:0-373 GCF_055484705.1 Gottfriedia sp. ABJ_BB2_2 | reverse complement strand
ACAGCTGAGACCCCGGAGGAGGCCCACAGGATGTGGGTCATGCATGCGTTACGACAGGACGTCGTGATTTTAGCATGCCTACCTTTTTCCAGGAGGCTCAGTGCCCACCCCATGGAAAGCGAGCATCTTGGAGAGGAAATCAAGCGTAATTTTTTTGTTTTTTTTGTTCTTAAAATTTTTTTAAAACGCAACCTCATTATCAGAACATGATTGCAACGCAAGGATGCTCGACTCCTATGGGAGCTGTGGGACAGCTGAGACCCCGGAGGAGGCCCACAGGATGTGGGTCATGCATGCGTTACGACAGGACGTCGTGATTTTAGCATGCCTACCTTTTTCCAGGAGGCTCAGTGCCCACCCCATGGAAAGCGAG
>NZ_JBVFKR010000037.1:0-425 GCF_055484705.1 Gottfriedia sp. ABJ_BB2_2 | reverse complement strand
CCACAAATAAATCAGGTGATTAAGGCGAAGAGGTCACACCCGTTCCCATACCGAACACGGCAGTTAAGCTCTTCAGCGTCGATGGTAGTTGGGGGTTTCCCCCTGTGAGAGTAGAACGTCGCCTGGTTTTATTTTTTTATGGATCTAAACTAATTAGTATCCACATTATCGCGGGGTGGAGCACGATCGAATATGCTTCGAAGAAATTACTTCAGCATACCAATCGAGCTGCTACTTGCAAAAACATCCTGAGATTGGGATGGTCTTAACAAGTCAAAATTCATGGATCTAAACTAATTAGTATCCACATTATCGCGGGGTGGAGCAGTCTGGTAGCTCGTCGGGCTCATAACCCGAAGGTCGCAGGTTCAAATCCTGTCCCCGCAACCAAATGGTCCCGTGGTGTAGCGGTTAACATGCCTGCC
>NZ_JBVFKR010000036.1:0-431 GCF_055484705.1 Gottfriedia sp. ABJ_BB2_2 | reverse complement strand
TATTAGGCACGCCGCCAGCGTTCGTCCTGAGCCAGGATCAAACTCTCCATAATAGTTAAGTTTAAATCTTGTATTGCTCAAAAAACTAATAATTGACGTTTTACTTCATGTTTTGTTTAGTTTTCAAGGATCATATATAAATGGTGGAGCCTAGCGGGATCGAACCGCTGACCTCCTGCGTGCAAGGCAGGCGCTCTCCCAGCTGAGCTAAGGCCCCGTAATGAAAATGGTCGGGAAGACAGGATTTGAACCTGCGACCCCCTGGTCCCAAACCAGGTGCTCTACCAAGCTGAGCCACTTCCCGTAATATGGCGCGCCCGAAAGGACTCGAACCCATAACCTTTTGATCCGTAGTCAAACGCTCTATCCAATTGAGCTACGGGCGCATATTAAAAATGGTACCGAGGGCCGGACTCGAACCGGCACGGGGT
>NZ_JBVFKR010000035.1:0-450 GCF_055484705.1 Gottfriedia sp. ABJ_BB2_2 | reverse complement strand
GATTTTAAGTCCTGTGTGTCTGCCATTCCACCACCCCGGCAGCATATGTGGAGCGGAAGACGGGGCTCGAACCCGCGACCCCAACCTTGGCAAGGTTGTATTCTACCACTGAACTACTTCCGCATATGTTGCTTTAAAATGTATGGTGCGGGTGAAGGGACTCGAACCCCCACGTCAATGACACTAGATCCTAAGTCTAGCGCGTCTGCCAATTCCGCCACACCCGCATACATTATTTACAAAAATGGTGAGCCATGAAGGATTCGAACCTTCGACCCTCTGATTAAAAGTCAGATGCTCTACCTACTGAGCTAATGGCTCGAAAAAGAGTGCCGACTAGAGGACTTGAACCCCCAACCTACTGATTACAAGTCAGTTGCTCTACCAATTGAGCTAAGTCGGCATATGGTGGAGGATGACGGGCTCGAACCGCCGACCCCCTGCTTGTAA
>NZ_JBVFKR010000034.1:0-455 GCF_055484705.1 Gottfriedia sp. ABJ_BB2_2 | reverse complement strand
CTGATTACAAGTCAGTTGCTCTACCAATTGAGCTAAGTCGGCATATGGTGGAGGATGACGGGCTCGAACCGCCGACCCCCTGCTTGTAAGGCAGGTGCTCTCCCAGCTGAGCTAATCCTCCATCAAAACCAAGCGACGTTCTACTCTCACAGGGGGAAACCCCCAACTACCATCGACGCTGAAGAGCTTAACTGCCGTGTTCGGTATGGGAACGGGTGTGACCTCTTCGCTATCATCACTTGATTCATTTGCTTGGGACATTGATTATTATAACAAAATATCAATCAAAGTCAACACATTTTTTAAAGATATTTACAAGCTTACGCTTTTTTATACCTTCAAAACTAGATAATGTCATTATCAAACTTGTTAGTTAAGTCCTCGACCGATTAGTATCAGTCAGCTCCACGTGTCACCACGCTTCCACCTCTGACCTATCAACCTGATCATCTCTC
>NZ_JBVFKR010000033.1:0-458 GCF_055484705.1 Gottfriedia sp. ABJ_BB2_2 | reverse complement strand
CCAGTAAAGGTAAAAAAGCAACCTCCACTGGTCCTCGTTTATGATTATGGGGAGGGGCTGAACAGTCGCCTCCACTTTTCGTGATGTCTAGTTCCGGCTCCTAGCCCCTCGAGGTCATAAGCCAAGGCTCAGTAAAGGTTAAAAAGCAACCTCCACTGGTCCTCGTCTTATGCTTGTCGGGGCTAAACAGTCGCCTCCACATTTCTTATTGTCTAGTTCCAGCGTCTTGCCCCTCGAGTCATAAGTCAAAGCCCATTGAAAGTTAAAAAGCAACTTTCATTGTTCTTCGTCTTATGCTTGTCGGGGCTGAGCGAGCCGCTTCCACTTTTCTTGATGTCTAGTTCCGGCTCCTAGCCCCTCGAGGTCATAAGCCAAGGACCAGTAAAGGTTAAAAAGCAACCTCCACTGGTCCTCGTCTTATGCTTGTCGGGGCTAAACAGTCGCCTCCACATTTCTTG
>NZ_JBVFKR010000032.1:0-482 GCF_055484705.1 Gottfriedia sp. ABJ_BB2_2 | reverse complement strand
GATGTCTAGTTCCAGGCGTTTGCCCCTCGAGGTCATAAGTCAATGACCAGTTAAGGTTAAAAAGCAACCTTATCTGTTCATCGTCTTATGCTTGTCGGGGCAGAGCGAACGCCTTCCACATTTCTTGATGTCTAGTTCCGGCTCCTAGCTGCTCGAGGTCATAAGCCAAATCCCAATGAAAGTAAAAAGCACTTTCACCAGTATTTGTCTTATGCTTGTCGCAGCTGACCAGTCGCCTCCACATTTCTTGATGTCTAGTTCCGGCTCCTAGCTGCTCGAGGTCATAAGCCAAATCCCAATGAAAGTAAAAAGCACTTTCACCGGTATTTGTCTTATGCTTGTCGCAGCTGACCAATCGCCTCCACATTTCTTGATGTCTAGTTCCAGGCGTTTGCCCCTCGAGGTCATAAGTCAATGCCCAGTTAAGGTTAAAAAGCAACCTTATCTGTTCATCGTCTTATGCTTGTCGGGGCAGAGCGAAC
>NZ_JBVFKR010000031.1:0-513 GCF_055484705.1 Gottfriedia sp. ABJ_BB2_2 | reverse complement strand
CCTACAACCCCAAGAGGCAAGCCTCTTGGTTTGGGCTATCTTCCGTTTCGCTCGCCGCTACTCAGGAAATCGCATTTTGCTTTCTATTCCTCCAGGTACTTAGATGTTTCAGTTCCCTGGGTCTGTCCTCTTTACCCTATGTATTCAGATAAAGATACTACTCCATTACGAGTAGTGGGTTCCCCCATTCGGAAATCTCCGGATCAAAGCTTACTTACAGCTCCCCGAAGCATATCGGTGTTAGTCCCGTCCTTCATCGACTCCTAGTGCCAAGGCATCCACCGTGCGCCCTTTCTAACTTAACTAATTTTAAAACTTAAATTAAACTTACGCAGTTTAATGAATGACATTATCTAGTTTTCAAGGTACAAATTGAGAGTGAACTCTCAAAACTAAACAAAACAATGAAGAAACATCTTTTCATGCATGAACCAACGGTTCATGATGTCTCCATAGAAAGGAGGTGATCCAGCCGCACCTTCCGATACGGCTACCTTGTTACGACTTCACCCC
>NZ_JBVFKR010000030.1:0-692 GCF_055484705.1 Gottfriedia sp. ABJ_BB2_2 | reverse complement strand
GGTCCTGTTTCTCCTGTTGATCCTGTTACTCCGGTTGCTCCCGTTAATCCTGTTGACCCTGTTTCTCCCGTTGGACCCGTTTCTCCTTTTGATCCTGTTGGTCCAGTTAATCCTGTTACTCCCGTTGGTCCCGTTTCACCTGTTGATCCTGTTACTCCTGTTGACCCTGTTGGTCCTGTTATTCCCGTTAACCCTGTTGGACCAGTTTCACCCGTTAACCCTGTTGGACCTGTTTCTCCCGTTAACCCTGTTGGACCTGTTTCTCCCGTTAACCCTGTCGCTCCGGTTGCTCCCGTTGATCCCGTTACTCCCGTTGGTCCTGTTTCTCCTGTTGATCCTGTTACTCCGGTTGCTCCCGTTAATCCTGTTGACCCTGTTTCTCCCGTTGGACCCGTTTCTCCTTTTGATCCTGTTGGTCCAGTTAATCCTGTTACTCCCGTTGTTCCCGTTTCACCTGTTGATCCTGTTACTCCTGTTGACCCTGTTGGTCCTGTTATTCCCGTTAACCCTGTTGGACCAGTTTCACCCGTTAACCCTGTCGCTCCGGTTGCTCCCGTTGATCCCGTTAGTCCTGTTGATCCCGTTACTCCCGTTGGTCCTGTTTCTCCTGTTGATCCTGTTACTCCGGTTGACCCTGTTGACCCTGTTTCTCCCGTTGGACCCGTTTCTCCTGTTGATCCTGTTGGTCCAGT
>NZ_JBVFKR010000029.1:0-739 GCF_055484705.1 Gottfriedia sp. ABJ_BB2_2 | reverse complement strand
TTTACAATGCATCAACGGGAGGCATAGTTTTTGGAACAGCAACAATAGAAGCGTTAGAAACTTCAAAAACATTTGTGATTCCACAGCTAGGTTCTGGAGCTGGAAATGTGTACGTTACAATCAAGAAGGATGGGAAATTAGAAAGTGCGCGAACAGCACAAACATATACATCAGAAACATCACCCACTCTATCATCTAGTAATGTTACTGTAGTGAATAACTATGTAGGAACTGATGATACAATCTCAATCACTGGATTAGTAGAAGGGGATATCATTACAGTTTATAATGCATCAACAAACGGGAATATTATAACAAGTGGGACTGTAGGTGCGGGGAATACTTCATTAACATTATCAATTCCTCAATTAGGATCTACTTCAGGAACAGTGTATATCAGTGTAATTAAATACAATAAATTAGAAAGTGCAAGACTATCAAAGGCATATTCAACAGAGCCAACAACTACTGCGCCTACAGCATCTTCAATTTCAGTAGTAAATAATAAAGTAGGAATCGATGATACAGTCATGGTTGCAGGTCTAGTAGAAGGTGACCTTGTCACTATTTATAGTGCATCAACGGGAGGCATAGTTCTTGGAACTGCAACGGTAGAAGCGTTAGAAACTTCAAAAACATTTGTGATTCCACAGCTAGGTTCTGGAGCTGGAAATGTGTACGTTACAATCAAGAAAGATGGGAAATTAGAAAGTGCGCGAACAGCACAAACATATACATC
>NZ_JBVFKR010000028.1:0-1092 GCF_055484705.1 Gottfriedia sp. ABJ_BB2_2 | reverse complement strand
GTCCCAAACCAGGTGCTCTACCAAGCTGAGCCACTTCCCGTAATATGGCGCGCCCGAAAGGACTCGAACCCATAACCTTTTGATCCGTAGTCAAACGCTCTATCCAATTGAGCTACGGGCGCATATTGTGTTGTCACTTCGTTAGCGACTTTTATAGTATATAATAACTACTACTTGAAGTCAACATCTTTTTAAAAGTTTATTTATCTTAAACTTAGTAAGCTTACTACGATAAGCTTCTGATGACTTCGTTAAGTTCTAACGGGAACTTTATCTATATTAAAGCAACATGAACACAAAGTCAACATTATTTTAAAGAAAAAATAACTTTTATTAAAATAAGTTATTTCCGCTAATTAGAATGTGACGTTGAAGTGCTTAGTATATGCAGTTAGCATTTATTTAATCAATGTACTCCGAAGAATTTACTTAATGTTTGAGAAGAAACTATATTATAGAAATATTAAACAAACCTCAATCACTAAATAGATCAACCTTGTAATAGGGATTGCTCAAACTACTATAAAGTACAAAAAAGACAATCTACAGCTGTAGATTGTCTGGTTATATACATATTTGATGCGGCCGAGAGGACTTGAACCTCCACGGAGAAACCTCCACTAGGCCCTCAACCTAGCGCGTCTGCCATTCCGCCACGACCGCAAATAAACAAAAAGTGAGCCATGAAGGATTCGAACCTTCGACCCTCTGATTAAAAGTCAGATGCTCTACCTACTGAGCTAATGGCTCGTAATAAAGATAATATTACAAGTATCACAATTACTACACTTTTGAATGACTTAGAAGTCTATTGGTCGTGCTATCGCACTAGAGCATTACTCATAAAAAGTAATGGCTGGGCTACCTGGATTCGAACCAGGGCATGACGGAATCAAAATCCGTTGCCTTACCGCTTGGCTATAGCCCAATGAAGTTACTACATGATCTTACTTCTGCGATTATACTACTTGATTTTGCACCGCAGGATTTTCTTTATGTTTTATTGTATTTACCCCTTGAATTAACTCCTCAAGATAAAGACAATCCGACATTAGATCACACTAAAAATCAAAATCACTATCTCACATAATA
>NZ_JBVFKR010000027.1:0-1383 GCF_055484705.1 Gottfriedia sp. ABJ_BB2_2 | reverse complement strand
ATGATGTGCGGATTTGCCTACACATCAGCCTAATTGCTTGGACGCGCATATCCAGCAGCGCGCTTACCCTATCTTTCTGCGTCCCTCCATTGCTCAAACGGAAATCAGGTGGTACAGGAATATCAACCTGTT
Organism: Gottfriedia sp. ABJ_BB2_2; assembly: GCF_055484705.1. Classification (NCBI taxonomy): domain Bacteria; kingdom Bacillati; phylum Bacillota; class Bacilli; order Caryophanales; family Bacillaceae; genus Gottfriedia; species Gottfriedia sp. ABJ_BB2_2. Next base: position 1,251 of record NZ_JBVFKR010000027.1, on the reverse strand, counting down.
GTCCATCGCCTACGCCTGTCGGCCTCGGCTTAGGTCCTGACTAACCCTGGGAGGACGAGCCTTCCCCAGGAAACCTTAGGCATACGGTGGACGGGATTCTCACCCGTCTTTCGCTACTCATACCGGCATTCTCACTTCTAAGCGCTCCACCAGTCCTTACGATCTAGCTTCAACGCCCTTAGAACGCTCCCCTACCACTGATACCATACGGTATCAATCCGCAGCTTCGGTGATACGTTTAGCCCCGTTACATTTTCGGCGCAGAGTCACTCGACCAGTGAGCTATTACGCACTCTTTAAATGGTGGCTGCTTCTAAGCCAACATCCTGGTTGTCTAAGCAACTCCACATCCTTTTCCACTTAACGTATACTTTGGGACCTTAGCTGGCGGTCTGGGCTGTTTCCCTCTTGACCACGGATCTTATCACTCGTAGTCTGACTCCTATGGATAAGTCATTGGCATTCGGAGTTTGACTGAATTCGGTAACCCGTTGGGGGCCCCTAGTCCAATCAGTGCTCTACCTCCAAGACTCTAACACATAAGGCTAGCCCTAAAGCTATTTCGGGGAGAACCAGCTATCTCCGAGTTCGATTGGAATTTCTCCGCTACCCACACCTCATCCCCGCACTTTTCAACGTGCGTGGGTTCGGACCTCCATTCAGTGTTACCTGAACTTCATCCTGGACATGGGTAGATCACTCGGTTTCGGGTCTACGACCACGTACTATATCGCCCTATTCAGACTCGCTTTCGCTGCGGCTCCGTCTCTTCAACTTAACCTTGCACGGGATCGTAACTCGCCGGTTCATTCTACAAAAGGCACGCCATCACTCATTAACGAGCTCTGACTATTTGTAAGCACACGGTTTCAGGTTCTCTTTCACTCCCCTTCCGGGGTGCTTTTCACCTTTCCCTCACGGTACTGGTTCACTATCGGTCACTAGGTAGTATTTAGCCTTGGGAGATGGTCCTCCCAGATTCCGACGGAATTTCACGTGTTCCGCCGTACTCAGGATCCACTCAAGAGGGAACGAGGTTTCAACTACAGGGTTTTTACCTTCTTCGACGGACCTTTCCAGGTCGCTTCATTTACCCCGTTCCTTTGTAACTCCGTATAGAGTGTCCTACAACCCCAAGAGGCAAGCCTCTTGGTTTGGGCTATCTTCCGTTTCGCTCGCCGCTACTCAGGAAATCGCATTTTGCTTTCTATTCCTCCAGGTACTTAGATGTTTCAGTTCCCTGGGTCTGTC
>NZ_JBVFKR010000026.1:0-1410 GCF_055484705.1 Gottfriedia sp. ABJ_BB2_2 | reverse complement strand
TCAAAACTAGATAATGTCATTATCAAACTTGTTAGTTAAGTCCTCGACCGATTAGTATCAGTCAGCTCCACGTGTCACCACGCTTCCACCTCTGACCTATCAACCTGATCATCTCTCAGGGGTCTTACTAGCTTAACGCTATGGGAAATCTCATCTTGAGGGGGGCTTCATGCTTAGATGCTTTCAGCACTTATCCCTTCCACACATAGCTACCCAGCCATGCTCTTGGCAGAACAACTGGTACACCAGCGGTGTGTCCATCCCGGTCCTCTCGTACTAAGGACAGCTCCTCTCAAATTTCCTGCGCCCACGACGGATAGGGACCGAACTGTCTCACGACGTTCTGAACCCAGCTCGCGTACCGCTTTAATGGGCGAACAGCCCAACCCTTGGGACCGACTACAGCCCCAGGATGCGATGAGCCGACATCGAGGTGCCAAACCTCCCCGTCGATGTGGACTCTTGGGGGAGATAAGCCTGTTATCCCCGGGGTAGCTTTTATCCGTTGAGCGATGGCCCTTCCATGCGGAACCACCGGATCACTAAGCCCGACTTTCGTCCCTGCTCGACTTGTAGGTCTCGCAGTCAAGCTCCCTTATGCCTTTACACTCTTCGAATGATTTCCAACCATTCTGAGGGAACCTTTGGGCGCCTCCGTTACTCTTTAGGAGGCGACCGCCCCAGTCAAACTGCCCACCTGACACTGTCTCCGAGCCGGATAACGGCTCTAGGTTAGAATTTCAATACAGCCAGGGTAGTATCCCACCGACGCCTCCACCGAAGCTGGCGCTCCGGCTTCTCAGGCTCCTACCTATCCTGTACAAGCTGTACCAAAATTCAATATCAAGCTGCAGTAAAGCTCCACGGGGTCTTTCCGTCCTGTCGCGGGTAACCTGCATCTTCACAGGTACTATAATTTCACCGAGTCTATGGTTGAGACAGTGCCCAAATCGTTACGCCTTTCGTGCGGGTCGGAACTTACCCGACAAGGAATTTCGCTACCTTAGGACCGTTATAGTTACGGCCGCCGTTTACTGGGGCTTCAATTCAGAGCTTCTCCCGTAAGGGATAACCCCTCCTCTTAACCTTCCAGCACCGGGCAGGCGTCAGCCCCTATACTTCGCCTTACGGCTTCGCAGAGACCTGTGTTTTTGCTAAACAGTCGCTTGGGCCTTTTCACTGCGGCTCTCCCGGGCTTGCACCCAAAAGAGCACCCCTTCTCCCGAAGTTACGGGGTCATTTTGCCGAGTTCCTTAACCATAGTTCTCTCGCTCACCTTAGGATTCTCTCCTCGCCTACCTGTGTCGGTTTGCGGTACAGGCACCTATTTCCTCGCTAGAAGCTTTTCTTGGCAGCGTAGAATCAGGAACTTCGGTACTATATTTCCCTCGCCATCACAACTCAGCCTTA
>NZ_JBVFKR010000024.1:0-2171 GCF_055484705.1 Gottfriedia sp. ABJ_BB2_2 | reverse complement strand
GTTCCCATACCGAACACGGCAGTTAAGCTCTTCAGCGTCGATGGTAGTTGGGGGTTTCCCCCTGTGAGAGTAGAACGTCGCCTGGTAACTAAAACATCAGCTATTAAGCTGATGTTTTTTTGTGTTTATAAAATAATGTAAATAAATAATAAAATCTATGGGATACTTCATTTTCGAAGAAAATTTGCTTTATAGTAAATATTGACCTTAGAAGTATTTTATTGATATCACCTTTAATCATCTGATGTAATACTGATGTAATAGGATTGATAAAAAAAGAATTGATAATATAGAAGAAAAGACTGAAGCTGCAACCACCTGCATCATTTTGTTAGGAAGACTCTCTTACAATTTGTATTTAGTTTTTAAACCAAAGATGTTATTGGTGAATAAACTAATCTAACAAAATAAGTTAGGGGGTCCAATGTGGGTAAATTTAACTATATTGACTTAATCGCGACATTAGGAATTGAGGATGCACATCCAGGTGGATTCGATTTAACGAAAGAAATGGTGAAATTTTTGCCGATTAGATCAAATAGTTCTGTGTTAGAAGTTGGTTGTGGTTCTGGTAAAACAGCGCTTTATCTATATGAAAAATATAAATGTTCAATTGATACAATTGATATTAACGATCGAATGTTAATCAATGCTAAAAAGCGATTTAATAAGAAAAAAATACCGATTAATTTATTCCAAGCCAGTGCAGAGAAACTGCCTTTTCAGGAAAGTGTATACGATTTTATTATTTCTGAGTCAGTAACTAGCTTTACAAATGTAGATAAATCATTAAGTGAGTATGCAAGGGTGTTAAAAAAAGGTGGATATCTTCTAGCGATTGAAATGACAACAGAGAAACCTTTAACGTTAAGAGAACAAAGAGATATACAAGACGTTTACGGAATATTAAAAACAAGAACAGTAAAAGAATGGGAGTATTCTCTAATCAGAGCAGGGTTTGATGAATATAAAATTATCCGGGGAGAAACAATTGTTAACACTACTACAAAACCAATGGCATCATTACCATTTGATAAATTACCACCTGAAGGTATTGAATTACTACACAAATTTCAAAAGTTAATTTTACGTTATAAAGATGTATTAGGATATAGAGTGTTTTTATGTAGAAAGCAAAGATAAGTTGAACAAAACTTATCTTTGCTTTTTATTTTTATAAAAGTGACTCTGTTTTTTGATGAACTACACTTGAAGTTTATAAAACATGATGATTTTTAGGAAAAAGAAAAGACCATTTTCGGTCTTTTCGGTAAAATAATCATATTTATTTTCATACTAAAAAAAGAATAAAGCAGCAAGGGCGATACCTGCGATAAAGCCTATAGCTATAGATACTCCAAAACCACAACCGAAGAATCCGCATCCGAAATTATCTCTCTCACGAAAGTTATTATTATATCTTTGATCTTGACGGTAGTTTCTATTTGAATAATCTCTATTTGAGTAATCTCTGCTTGAGTAATTTCTATTTGAATAGTCTCTGTTTGAGTAATTTCTGTTTGAATAATTTCTATTTGAGTAATCTCTGTTCGAGTAATTTCTGTTTGAACGTTCTCTGTTAAAGTCATTTCTATTGCGGTTAGATCTATTGTTTGAGTAATTTGAGTTTTGACGTTGTTGATCAATTGGTTCAATCCATACTCGATCATCAGTGACTTTACTAATTCTGCCATAGTGCTCATTTCCAGATTTATCGTAAATGCGTACAACCTGCCCTCTATAATTATTACATAATTGACGGGCTTCATTACTTTGCATAACAATTCCTCCTTTCTTGTACTAATCTATGAGAAGGAATAGCTTATGCTTGTACTTTTACCTATTTGTATAAATAACTAATTAATTCATTAAGTATTTCTCGTTTTATTAAATTAATGTAAATAAAAGCTTGCAATCCAATGGACTAGGTGGTATATTTATTTATGTTGTCACAACGAAACAACTTGGACAACAAAAAACAGATTAAATAATTGTTGACATGAATGTTGATAAGATGTTATGATGTTTAAGTCGCTTCTGAAGTGACAAAGTGAACTTTGAAAACTAAACAAAACATGAAGTAAAACGTCAATTATTAGTTTTTTGAGCAATACAAGATTTAAACTTAACTATTATGGAGAGTTTGATCCTGGCTCAGGACGAACGCTGGC
>NZ_JBVFKR010000023.1:0-2293 GCF_055484705.1 Gottfriedia sp. ABJ_BB2_2 | reverse complement strand
CTGTTGCTCCTGTTGCTCCTGTTGCTCCTGTTGCTCCTGTTGCTCCTGTTGCTCCTGTTGCTCCTGTTGCTCCTGTTGCTCCTGTTGCTCCTGTTGCTCCTGTTGCTCCTGTTGCTCCTGTTGCTCCTGTTGCTCCCGGAGTTCCTGGCGCACCTGTTGCTCCTGTTGCTCCTGTTGCTCCTGTTGCTCCTGTTGCTCCTGTTGCTCCTGTTGCTCCTGTTGCTCCTGTTGCTCCTGTTGCTCCTGGCGCACCTGTTGCTCCTGTTGCTCCCGGAGTTCCTGTTGCTCCTGTTGCTCCTGTTGCTCCTGGCGCACCTGTTGCTCCTGTTGCTCCCGGAGTTCCTGTTGCTCCTGTTGCTCCTGTTGCTCCTGTTGCTCCTGTTGCTCCTGGCGCACCTGTTGGTCCGGTTGGTCCGGTTGGTCCGGTAACCCCTGTTGGTCCTGGTGGGTTCGGTTGAACCGGTGGTCCTGGTGGAAATGGCAAATGAAACACCTCCAAAATTTATTTAACGTACACTTTATATTATTTCAAAATAATTAATAGGATTGGATTTTATCATTAATTTGTTAATATTTTTACATAAGAATTTACTAGATTATTGCAAATAAAAAAATCCCCATAAATTATTAGTTCCTAAAAAACTATAAATCTATGAGGACTTTTATATGACTTCATATTACATAAAGTATCTATCAAAGAATACGATGCACTGACCAAACAATTCCGGCAGATCCAGTTCCACCTAAATTTAATGAGATTGTTAAACCATTAGCTTCATAGAATAGACCGATTACATCTCCTGAATTCAGTTGTAAATCCCCAGTTAAAGTAACTGTTCCGTCACCTAGAATTGCTCTTAAAGTTAAGACTAAAGCAATATTTACATTTAAGATTGGAAATAAACCAGTAATTAAATTAGTAGTTCCTGGTGAAGTCCTACGAATTACAAATGTTGGCGTAATACCTCCACCAAGTGAAGCAGTTAATGCAGCTGTTGTTGAGTAATTAATAGTTGCTTCGAAAACATATCTGCCTGTTGCAGGTACAGTAAAATTACCAGTCGTAGCATTAAATGTTGTAGCGACGTAATATGGACTCGTTACTGTCCAGTTTGTAATTTGAGAACTACTATTTACAGTTAAAGATGGCTTGAATGCAGAAAAACCTTGGCTTAGAACTTCAGAACCGGTTACTCCTGTTGGGCCTGTGGTTCCTGTTTCTCCTGTTGGACCCGTCGATCCAGTTGCTCCGGTTGGGCCTATTACTCCTGTTACTCCCGTTACTCCCGTTGGCCCTGTTTCTCCTGTTGCTCCCGTTATTCCTGTTACCCCTGTTGTTCCTGTCGCTCCCGTTGCTCCTGTTGGACCCGTTTCTCCTGTTAATCCCGTTGGTCCTGTCGCTCCTGTTACTCCATTTACCCCAGTTGTTCCCGTTGGTCCTGTTGGACCCGTCGAACCAGTTGACCCTGTAACTCCCGTTGGTCCTGTTGATCCCGTTTCTCCTGTTGGACCTGTTTCTCCTGTTATTCCTGTTATTCCTGTTACCCCAGTCATTCCCGTTGGACCTGTTGGACCGGTTACTCCTGTTACTCCTGTTACACCTGTTGGACCCGTTTCTCCTGTTGACCCTGTTGCTCCTGTTAGTCCAGTTGATCCTGTTGGCCCTGTTGATCCTGTTATTCCTGTTGATCCTGTTAACCCAGTCGTTCCCGTTTCTCCTGTTGGACCGGTTACTCCTGTTACACCCGTTGGTCCTGTTGGACCCGTTTCTCCTGTTGATCCTGTCGTTCCTGTTACTCCCGTTACCCCAGTCGTTCCCGTTGGTCCTGTTGGACCTGTTGGACCCGTTTCTCCTGTTACACCCGTTGGTCCGGTTGCTCCTGTTGACCCTGTTGATCCCCTTGATCCTGTTACTCCTGTCGCTCCTGTTGATCCTGTTAGTCCAGTTAATCCTGTTACCCCAGTCATTCCCATTGGTCCTGTTGGACCTGTTTCTCCCGTTAACCCTGTCACTCCGGTTACTCCCGTTGAACCCGTTTCTCCTGTTAATCCTGTTAAACCCGTTGGTCCCGTTTCACCTGTTGATCCCGTTGGTCCTGTTGATCCTGTTACTCCTGTTGACCCTGTTGGTCCTGTTATTCCCGTTAACCCTGTTGGACCTGTTGATCCCGTTAACCCTGTCGCTCCGGTTGCTCCCGTTGATCCCGTTACTCCCGTTGGTCCTGTTTCTCCTGTTGATCCTGTTACTCCGGTTGCTCCCGTTAATCCTGTTGACCCTGTTTCTCCCGTTGGA
>NZ_JBVFKR010000022.1:0-4100 GCF_055484705.1 Gottfriedia sp. ABJ_BB2_2 | reverse complement strand
ACAAATAAATCAGGTGATTAAGGCGAAGAGGTCACACCCGTTCCCATACCGAACACGGCAGTTAAGCTCTTCAGCGTCGATGGTAGTTGGGGGTTTCCCCCTGTGAGAGTAGAACGTCGCCTGGTAAATGAAAAACATCAGCTATTAGGCTGATGTTTTTTTGTGCTTAAAAAGTTAAGATTTCTTTGAGTGTCTTTTTATCCTAGTTCATTTTTTATTCATATTTAAGTTGTAAATTTAATAAGTACTTAAATTTAGGTAGATAGTTAGGAGTAAAGTGATGAAAGAAGAAAAAAATAAAAATAAAAGTGATTGGAAGAACTTTATAGCATTAATTAAAAGTGCAAACCCTCCAAAGATCTTATTTATTATAGGTGTCCTATTAAGCGTTACAACAACTTTAGTTGGTTTATTATTACCGTTGCTTACTAAGAAGTTCGTAGATGGGTTTTCAATATCAACTTTAAGTGCCGGACAAATTGCTATATTTGCAGGTGTACTATTATTACAAGCAATATCTTCTGCAACGGCAATCTACTTATTGAGTAGAGTTGGAAACCAGGTTGTTGCAAATGTAAGACACCGATTATGGAACAAGATGATTGTTTTACCGGTTTCCTATTACGATAATAGTCAAACAGGTGAAAATGTAAGTCGAGTGACCAATGATACAGCAATTTTAAAGGGGCTAATTACTGAGCATATTACAAACTTTTTAACTGGTGTTATTTCTATAATCGGTTCATTTGCATTATTACTAATATTAGATTGGAAAATGACTTTAGTTACTTTTAGTGTAATTCCTGTTATTGTATTAATCTTCATTCCAATTGGAAAACAAATGTCAAAGCTGTCAAAGTTAACTCAAGATGAAACGGCGAAATTTACATCATTAATAAGTCAAGTTTTCTCGGAGATTAGATTAGTTAAAGTTTCAAATGCGGAATCAACAGAAATGACAAATGGTAGTAAGGGAATTAATAAGTTATTATCATTTGGTATTAGAGAAGGAAAATTACACGCATTAATTGGTCCGATCGTTTCCTTTGTCTTAATGTTGATTCTAGTTGTGATTATTGGATATGGCGGAGTAAGAGTATCATCTGGAGCAATAACAGCAGGTGCACTGGTGGCCTATATACTATACTTATTTCAAATCATATTCCCAGTTACTCAAATTACACATTTCTTTACTGAGCTTCAAAAAACAAAAGGTGCAACAGAGCGAATGATCAAAATTTTAGATTTAGAGGAAGAAGATTATCAAAACGGAACCGAAGACATTGACACAAATTTACCAATTCATATTAAACAATTAAGTTTTGCATATAAGAATGAGGAGATTTTAAAAGAACTAAACTTCTCTATTATTCCTGGTAAAGTTACTGCAATAGTTGGCCCAAGTGGTAGTGGGAAAACGACCTTGTTTTCATTGATTGAGCGTTTTTATTCTCCTACTAATGGAGAAATTTCTATCGGTACTAATGATATTAACAGCTTTAAGTTAGAAAGCTGGAGAAAACACATCGGTTATGTTGCTCAAGAAAGTCCATTAATCATTGGTACGATTCGAGAGAATATTTGCTATGGTATTGGTAGGGAAGTAACTGATCAAGAATTAGAAAATGTTTCTAAAATGGCATATGTAGATCAATTTGTTGGTGAATTGCCTTTAGGATTTGATACTGAAGTTGGAGAGAGAGGAATTAAATTATCCGGTGGTCAAAGACAACGTATTGGTATTGCTAGAGCTTTATTAAGAAATCCAAAATTATTAATGTTAGATGAGGCTACATCCAATCTTGATAGTAGATCAGAATTAGTTGTGCAAAATGCACTATCTAATTTAATGAAGGGTAGAACTACATTAATTATTGCTCATCGTCTATCTACTGTAATTGATGCCGATCAAATCGTATTTTTAGATAAAGGAAAAATCACTGGTATCGGATCACATGATGAGTTATACAGCTATCATCAGATGTATAAAGAGTTTGCCGATCAACAGCTAAGAGTGAATAGTGTTGTATAACGTATAAGGGAAGGAGAAGTGTGATGACAAATATTTTAGTTGTAGATGACGATCCCCATATTAGGAAGTTATTAAGTGTTTTATTAAGTAATGAAGGATTTATAGTGTACGAGTCAACAAATGGTGTTGAAGCTATAGAAGTCTTTGATAAACAAAAAATAGACTTGATGATCATAGACTTAATGATGCCGAAAATGGATGGATTTGAGCTTTGTCAAGAGGTTCGAGCTGCATACGATCTTCCCATAATTATGCTAACAGCAAAAGGTGAAACGGAACAAAAGGTAAAGGGTTTTAAATTGGGAACAGATGACTACGTTGTAAAACCATTTGAACCAGTTGAGTTGATTGTTAGGGTAAAAGCGTTGTTAAGAAGAGCTAAAATATCATCATCACAAATAGTTCAAGTTGGAAATTTAATGATCGATCATGGGAATTTTAAAGTTATTAGCGACGGTGAGACAATTACTATACCTATGAAGGAACTAGAACTATTGTTTGTATTGGCTAGTTCTCTTGGAAGAACCTTTTCAAGAGAACAGTTAATTGAAAATATATGGGGTTTTGATTACCAAGGGGATGAAAGAACAGTGGATGTTCATATTAAACGTCTAAGAGAGCGATTTCCTGAGAAAAAATTTCATTTTAAAATTACAACCGTTTGGGGATTAGGTTATCGAATGGAGATTATAAAATGAAAATTTTAAAAGGTGTATTGCAAGCTATACTCTTTTTTACAGGAATTATTATTGTTAGTAGTGTAGTAGCGTATTTTTCTACAACACTTATTTATGATCGTTATTTTGAAAATCTATCTGGCTTAACCGAACAAATCATTAATACATTATTAACTTTTGTTTTACTAGGGTTACTCGCTGCTATAGTAGGCGTATTATTTCATCACCCCAAACAAAGAATCATGATAAATGAGATAACAAATGCGATTAAGAGTATTTCTCGAGGTGAATATAATGTGTCATTAGACTTCGAAAAATTTCGTGATGTAAATAGAGGAGAAATTAAAAAAATTATTGATAGCTTTAATAATATGGCAGTTAGTCTAGAACAGGTGGAAAAAATGAGACAGGAATTTATCTCAAATGTATCTCATGAGATACAATCTCCACTAACTTCTATTAAAGGATTTGCAAAAGTTCTTCAAAATGAAAACTTACCTTTAGAAGAAAGAATGCAATATTTAAGTATTATTGAGTATGAAAGTAATCGTTTATCTAAGCTTAGTGATAATCTGCTCAAATTGACATCATTGGAATCACAAGATCAACCACTCGACAAAGCTATGTTTTCATTAAATAGTCAGCTAATGTATTCAATATTAAGTTGCGAGCCTCAAATTCTTGAAAAGGATATCAATATGATTGTAAACCTAAATAAGGTTGAAATTGAAGGAGATGAAGTACTCTTAAACCAAGTTTGGCAAAATTTAATAAGTAATAGTATAAAGTTCACACCTAAAGGTGGAGAAATTTCAGTATCAGTAACAGAAGGTAATGATAAGATAATCGTTAAGATCAAAGATTCTGGAATCGGAATATCCAACGAAGATCAAATTCACATCTTTGAAAGATTTTATAAAGCAGATAAGTCAAGAGACCGAACTACTATGGGCAATGGACTAGGGTTATCTATTGTTAAGAAAATTGTAGAGATGCATAAAGGAATAGTATATGTAGAAAGTAGTGTTGGGATAGGTTCAACATTTATTGTTGAATTACCTATGAAACAAAACTAATTGTTTATACGTAATATCAAGTTTTTAACATAAAATGAAAAACATTTCGTTTTATGTTAAAAAGGTATTGCATTAGTGAAAAATAGATGGTATATTATTAAACGTTGTCACATTAAAAGAAAGTGTTCAACAAAATATAATGATAATTAGTTGTTGACAAAAACAACTAAAAAATGTTATTATAATATAAGTCGCTTACGAGCGATACAGTGAACTTTGAAAACTAAACAAAACATGAAGTAAAACGTCAATTATTAGTTTTTTGAGCAATACAAGATTTAAACTTAACTATTATGGAGAGTTTGATCCTGGCTC
>NZ_JBVFKR010000021.1:0-4972 GCF_055484705.1 Gottfriedia sp. ABJ_BB2_2 | reverse complement strand
GTAATATTTCTAATATTGAAAATATAAATCGTTATGTTCTAACGGTCACAAATGGAATGGATTTACTGATGGATTTAGCAAGTAACGGAGAGTATATCTATTTTATTTATGATTATAGTAGAAAAGACACGGTTAAAGGTAAATTTAGAATAAGTTTTGGTGATCCAGAAAATGATGAAAATGGATGGGAAAAACTAAATAATCAGGGGTTATGGGTCCGATTATATCATAACGATTTAGAATCATTTGAGTTTCATTCCTCTGAGGAACTTTCCTTAGTATTTTCATCACCTAATAAACTATCTCATTTAGAAATCTTAAAATTTCTAAATGAGATAGATATCAAAAAAGGAATCCCTTCCATTAATTATATTAACGCTGTAAATAAAATGAGTTTTATAGCTCAAACAACTTGGTGGGATCACTTTGATGGAATAGATGATAATAATCTACATGTACTTATTATGTATACATTAAAAAGACTGAGCAAAAGGTACACATGTCCTTGTTGTGGTTATAAAACATTGAAGGAACGTAATAATTGGGAAACTTGTCCGGTCTGTAGGTGGATGGATGATGACGCTCAAGCAGCCTTTCCAGATCTTCGTGGGGCAAATAAAGAATCTTTAGTAGAAGCTCAAAAGAATTTTAAAGAAATAGGAAGAGCATCTAAAACGCTGTTCCCAAATGGAGGCGAACCAACATCTAATTATGAAAAAGATGAAAATTGGAAGCCTTTTGCTGAAAAATAATTATTTCTTATTTAACTAACTGGCGCGTTAGTTGAAAAACATGAGTGGCCATTAGGCTGCTCTTTTTTATTAAATTGAGAGAAGTTTAGTCGAATAAGGGAAGGAATATGATAATATTAATGAATTAATTATTAAGGATTAGAAATTAAAATAGTAATTATATTTTAATTTTTTAAGAAGGGTTGATTTTAATTGTCTAATATCGATTTTTTTCAGAGTATAAAAAAAAATAGTGAAAAATTTTGGGATACAATAGAATTAAAGGAAAACGTCTATGGATTTCAGATCCAGAAAGGAACGAAATGGAATAAAGGACTAGATAATAGGCAAATAGAGGAATTTGAATATGCTTTGGGATTTTCGTTTCCTTCTATTTATAAAGATTACCTTAGTGTAATGAATGGCACTGATAAAGAAACCATAAACATTTATGGTAATTCTGGAAACCCGTTTAATTACAGTTATGGATATTATTCATTTCCAAGAGACATAGAAATGATGAAAGATAGGATTAAATGGATACTTAAATCATTTGAACTTTCTAATGAAGAAATAGAAAACAAACAGATCCCAAATATAATTCCTATTGTATCTCATAGATTTCTAATAGCAGATAAGTGTAGTACAAATCCGGTTTTATCTATGCATGGATCTGATGTTATACTATATAGCAATTCTTTACCTAACTTTTTAGAAGACGATATATTTAATAAAAAAACAGACCTATCAGAAATTGAAGTACCCTATTGGTTATAGGGTTTTTAATTTAGAATTGATGTATTTACTCTGCAACTAACTGGCGCATTAGTTCTATAGCACGAAAGGAAAATAGCTAAAATGAGTTTAGAATTCTGTATTTCAAATACAATTAATGGAGCAGCTTATGTTGATAGATACGTAGCTTTTGAAGATGAACTACACGATTACCTAATTAAAGAAGAGAAGTATTATGTTAGACAAAAGAATAAAGAATCTAAAAGTATAGATTTGATACTTGGACTAGATCCATATGGAGATAAAATATTTAATGAACAAGAAATCATAGAATTGAAAAAAATATGTGAATATATAACTAATAATTACAAGAAGGACTGTAATGATTTAAAAATTTTTTCGAAGGAATTAAAGGAACTTTGCCTAGATGCCTTAGAAACAGGGAAAAAAATTGTTGCAGCAGGAGATTAATAAACAAAATTAAAATCTCTTATATAACTAACTTGCGCGTTAGTTGAAGATTATGAGTCACATATGTGGCTCATTTTTTATTGGATTTAATAGCAGGTTGATCAGGATGAGGAATAAATAGGCTAATTTACCTTTGAAATTTGAGAGACTTTATTGAGAAAATTAAGTTAAATACTAATCAAGGATACATTTCAAAACAGTATGAAAACCTGTAATACAATTATGTAAGCAAATCTAATATTTTGTCAGTCCAAATTTTAAAGGGGGAATGTATAATGAGTTTAAAAAGTCGAATAAAGCAATTATTAACGTTAGTATTGTGCTTAACTATTTTTACTGCTTGTTCAAATGCTTCAAATGATCAAGAAATTTCCAAACAAAAGGAGTACACAGAGTTAAAGAGTGGAAATTTTGTATTGCAAATAAAAACCCCAACTGAAGTTAAAATAGGTGAGAAATTCGAATTAGAAGGTTCAATTAAATATATTGGTGAGAAAGATACTTACTTACTTCATGGTAGCAAAGATATTCATTTTGTAATTACTAATGAGCATGGACAAAACATAAAGGATATAGCCTACGCAGGTGTTGGAGTTGACACGAAAGTGAAAACTGGAGATATCATATCAGAAAAAGAAGGTTTTAAATTAAATAAAAAAGGTACATATAATATAGCAATTAATACTAGTTTTCATGAATCATTAAGTGGAAAATTAAAAGATAAAAAAAGAATTCAAATGAAAATTTTAGGACTACAGTTTATTGCAAAATAATGAAAGGGGGAAAACCTATATGTCTTTATTCAGAAAAATAAGTCCACTAATACTTTTAATAAATTGTCTAGTTGTTTTAAACGGATGCATTAAAGAATCAGAAATATCTAATGAAAAGGTAATCAGGAAAGTGACGAAAGGAGATTTTTTAATAACAGTTAAAACACCAAAAGAAGTAGAAGTTGGTAAAAAAATCGAATTAGAAGGTTCGATTGAATATACGGGAAAAAAAGAAACATATATAATTCATGAAAGTAATAAAAAAGATTTTTATTATACGATAACAAAAAAACAGGAACCAAAAGCAGTTATGGAGAGATATTACTTTGAGCGAGGTTTTGATCAAACTATAAAAAAAGGTGATATTATAGCTGAAAAAGAGGTTACTAAAATAAATAATAAAGGTACTTACGAAATCATGGCTGAGGTAAGTTTTGCAAGTTCTAATAAAGTATTTAATAGAAAAAAAGAAGATCTAATACCAATTAACGTGAAAATTGAAGACATTCAATTAATTGTTAAATAATCAATTAACCTATATGTTGCAATTTTGAAATATGTATCTCTTAACCTCACTAACTAAAAGCATCTCTTTTTTCAGGGAATTCAACTAACGAATGCATTAGTTGGTTAATATAAGTCATCGCAGGGGGATCATATGGATGATAAATTAATGGCAATGCCATTTCCAGAACTTATTTCGAAATTAGCAGTAGCACCATTATTTATTTTTGTTGTAATATTGGCTATTTTAAATGTAATTTTAAATAGAAAAGATAAAGGGTGTTTTAATTTTATCTCGATAATAAGTTCATGGATATATATTTGTATATATGTTTTGGCACTGTATTTCTTTTTCTTCGGAAAATAAAAATGCTATTCAATTTGGCGCTTTAGTTGTGCAATAAAAAAAGGATGATCAATAATTGATCATCCTTTTTCTCACATATGAAAGTTAGTTTAATGAGAAATAACAGAAATTTTTATGGTATCTTTATAATAAATAGCATCTAAGGGGAGAGTTAATGAGTTGGTCAAATTATGAAATAGCTTTAGCGCTATTGGAAGAAAACGAAGTTGAATGTGATTATATTGGTGAATGTTCCGAACTTTTAATTGAGAAAGCAGAATTAGCTTTAGGATTGAATTTCCCAAAAATCTATCGTCATTTTATTGGAAAGTATGGTGCAGGTGTTTTTGGAACATGGGAAATTTTAGGTATTACAAATGAAAACATTTTAGAATCATACACCCCAGATAATCTTGATGCCATTAGGTTCACGTTGTCGAAAAGAAAAGAGAATAAATTACCTAATAACTTCATTACTATTATTGACTATTTATATGACATCATATATTGTTTGGATTTAAATAACCTCAATGAAGAAGGTGAACCAGCAGTTGTTTCGTTTAATATAGACGAAGACTGGGGAGAGATAGAAATAGTTGCAGAGGATTTTGGTGATTTTCTTTTGTATATAATGCAAAATGCGATAGAATCATTAAAATTATCTCCAATTAAAATTATATATGATGTAGCAAACCTAAAAGGTACATGTGTAGAAATTAAACCTGGCAAAAATACAGGTAATCATTGGAATAAAGAATCTATTTACATTACAGATGAAACTTTTACATATTTGTCTCGTGCCATTGAGAAGGCGTATAAAGAATATAGCCCTTGGGCACTTTGGGGAGTTAGTGAAATAGATAAACATACATGGGAACTAATTTTAGAACAATTAGAAAATGTGAAGCTTTTTTTAACTAACAAACCTAAAGAAGACGAAATAGAAACCATGGTTAGCTTTTTATGGGAAGAAACGGAATCTAAATTTAAGGAAAATTTCAACCAAAATATTATTGATTTAATAGTTCTCATTGATGAATTTCAATCATGGATTAGAGATCAATGTAAGAATCATGAGTTTATCACAATCTTAGGATACTAGATGATAATTAAATCAACTAACGAACGCATTAGTTGAACAAGATCTTGAGTTGCTTCGGCGACTCTTTTTTATTGCTCTATCTAGCAGTTCAGTTCAATAGGATATGTTAAAATTAGGAAAACGTTATATAGGAGACATCGATGAATATTTTCAAAAACAACATATTACCGATTATTTTTTATTCATACCTAACATTTGTAAGTGTAAATTTACTAAAAAATCCTATAAAGATATCATTTATTAATATTTCAACCGAAAATATGAAGGCAATAATCTTAATTTTAATTATGCTTGTATTCTACTATTTAGC
>NZ_JBVFKR010000020.1:0-8338 GCF_055484705.1 Gottfriedia sp. ABJ_BB2_2 | reverse complement strand
TTCTACTATTTAGCAATAATGGAAAAAGACGTTAGTAGAAAATTTAATTTAACTAAAATGCTAACAATACTTTTAACATGTGTATTTTCAATAATATTTACTGATTAAATAAAATTTCATATTGAACTAACTGGCGCGTTAGTTGAAGATAGCGAGTTGCCACAGCGACTCGTTTTTTAGTTGAAGAAGGTAAATTTTCATTTAAATAAGAATAAGTATAAGAATAAGAAACTTCTATTTTCTAAGGAAGGTAAATTTAAATGAATAATACAGTAAGAAATGCAATTAACAGCGTAATAATAGAATTCAACCTAAAAAAAGGTGAGATTTGTGAAGTTGATAAATATCAATGGAAAATAATCTTAGATAAATTTGAAACAAAGTTTATAAACAAGTCTCATTACACCCAAAAAACAGAATGGTATTGGGAGCATTTCAAAAGTGATTATGCAATACAATTTGAAGATAATAGTGCATATGAATATTTAAGTAATCTCATTGAGGAAAACGAAAAAGTTTGGTTTTTTGTTGAAGAAGTAAGTCAAGTTCCAAAATTTTGGATATACGAAGGTACAGTAAATGCGATTCAAATGATTATAGGAGAAACTGTAGGTATTGGAGAATATTATATAGTCTCAAAAAAATTTAATTGGGTACTTTGTGAAAACCATCATCGATACTTAATCGCTTCTGGCGATCATATGATTGATAAATTGAAAAGAATGAACTTATTGAACTAGTACTAAAAAGTTTTATACAACTAACGGATGCTTTAGTTGAATAACGAGGACTACTTCGGTAGTCCCTTTTTTAATGCACTAAATGGGAGTTTAGTTAATAAAGAAAAGGACTTTTGAGTATTTAATTGAATTGAATAAATAAAATAGATAAATAAATATATAAATTTTAAAGGGTCAGGTAGCAACTATGAAAAACAACTTTATTAAATTGATACTAAGTGGCATTTAACTTTTTTTACAGAATAAACTGATGATAGATGAACAAGTAATCTATTTATTTATATAGTTATTTTTTAAGCTATTGCCAAAATTAATTAGCAAAAATCACCTTGATTTAACAGGAGGAATTCTATTTGGAAAGGGAATTGAAAGCTTTACAAATTGGTATAAAATGTTCAGTTATTATTATATATTCGTACTTACTATGGTTAATTATTTATCGCTCAGATGGCCAAAAGGAGAACTTTATTTTTTATGTGGCAGTTATGGCGGCTGTTTATATAATCTATTTGGTTTGTGATTTAGCGATAAAAAAAGGACTTAAGAAAAGATAATTTTTACCTAAAGTTGTAAAATTTTAAATCTATTTACAACTCTAATTCAACTAACTGGCGCGTTAGTTGAAGTTCGACAGGGGTTCAGAACAATATTAAGTTAACTTTAAATAGTGGTGAGAGAGTGGAGAATATAGCCTCATATCTTATCAGTTTATTAATTCCTTTTCTTATGATTGCTATTGGAATTGTACATAAAATAAAAGCTCCCAAAAAAATAAATCATTTTTACGGTTATCGCACCTTCCGTTCTATGGCATCACAAAAAGCTTGGGATCATGCTCAAAAATTGTTAGGCTATTATTCCATTAGGTTTGGTATCTGTAATATAGCGATTGCTATATTCCTTTTGTATATTTTACCTTTTTCATTGGATGTAGTTACGTTAATTAATATGGGATTAAGTATGGTTTTTTTATTTATTCCAATTTTCTTTATCGAAAAAAATTTAAAGAGAAATTTTCAGTAATATAACCTTAGATTTTAAAATTTCTTGTACAACTAACTGGCGCTATAGTTGCATACCACGAGTACCTAATTGGTGCTCTTTTTTAATGCAGTAAATGGCTGGATAGTTCAATAAGGATAAAGAAATTATTTAATGTATAATCAGAATATGAGGTGAATATATGAAAAAATTGGAATTGGATGAAATTGTTAAAGTTTGCATTAAATCAGCAATAGATTATGGGGTTGCAGCTTACGAAGTTGTAGTTAATTCTAAAAAAACAAATAAGTTATATGATAAACAATACAATAATTTCAGACGATTAAAAAACCATGAAAACGGTGTTGAGGCTTTATTTGAATTATTGGAACATCCAAATTTGTATGTCAAATATACTGCTGCAATTTATTTATTATCTGTTGACGAAAAAAAGCCAGAGATGTAATAATCAGTGTTGCTAACTTATCTGAGGCTTTAGAATTCGATTCTCACTATCTTATTAAGGAATGGGATAATGGTAATTTAAGGGATTATTATAGGTGATTTTTTGGAACAAGTAATATTTATATGTTTAAATTATACAATAAACGCATGCGTTAATTAGAAATTTTTGAATAAGTATAGGAATAAGTAATTAAAAATTGCTTAGGAATTAAGGGGAATGTAGATGAAGAAATTAATTACTTTTTGCGTTATGACTCTAACTTTGATTATGACTGTTGGCTGTTCAATAGAGGATTCTCCCGTAACAAAAAGTAAAGTTGAGACTGAAAAAGAGAATAATCCGAAAACCCAAATATTTTATTTCGGTGAAGGCGAACACTGGTTTGGGACATACACATTATCAAAAGTAAAATCATCTAATTTCGATTCTTTGTATATCCAATATATAACGGATCGCAATACTGCAGTTGATGAACAAACATCCCCAAAAATAGGTAAGATCGAATATGTAGTAACGATAGGTGATGATTCTAAAAAAAGTAGTTATCCATTAGCTTTGAAAGGAATTGGTAATTACCATACTGCTACCGAGTTTAATGCAGAAATATTTGACCGTATCAGTAACGCACCAGATGAAATTACCTTAGAGATAAAATGGTTAAATCATAATGAAACAATTAAGCTAAAAAAACAAAAATAATACTCAATACAAGTATTCCTTATGCAACTAATGGATGCGTTAGTTCGATAACATTTCGAGAGGTGGCGTTCATCCTCCTTTACAAAATGTAAGTTCATTCTATACTGAATAATGTTAAACTTAGAGTAGATTTATACTAAGACTAGGGAGAGAATATCTTGTTAAAAATAATTAGAATAATCTTTGGGATAATTGCAGTTTCATTAGCTGTTTATTCTTTAATAACTCAAAACTTTTTTATGATTCCATATATGCTTTTCTTCTTAGGAGGAATGTTAATAATAGTGGGCTTACAAGAAAGAAAAAAATCTAATTCAATAGTTTTTTATATTGTAGCTGGGTTTAATATATTTGTTTCAATATATACAATCTTGTTGAACTAACTGGCGCGTTAGTTGAAAATCAAGGCAGCAGTGGCTGTCTTTTTATTTTTGTATTTGGCAATTCAATTGATTATGAAATGATATAATAAGAGCTAATTAAAGTATTTACATCTACTAAAAATATACATAACTTCTATGAGGTACTAGTATGAAAAGAAATTATTTTTTAACAATTATTAACACCGTATTTACTTATTTTTTAGCTATAATTACTTCTATTCTTTTAATTTTTGTATTTGAAGATATCCCTACAGATGGAGGCCAATACGCTACTGCTTTTGTTATTTTCCTAATTTATGTTATTTTAGGTGTCCCTGTAACATTAGTAATAGATTCTATTGTAAAAATAATACCTAAACAGAGATTACTTTATACATATTTAATTCAGGTGTTATTGTTTTTCATTGTAATTATTTTGTTATCATTAATTGAAGGAAGTCTAATATTTTACAAAATTAAAGCATTATCTTTTTATGTATATATATATTTTCATATTCTATTTTTACTTAGATTACCAAATGGCAAAGCAAGCTTTACTATATTAGATTTATTCAGTAAAAAACATTAATTTTCAATTAGAAATTGTATTACCCCTGTTCAACTAACTGGCGCATTATTTGAACAACGATGACTTCTTCGGAAGTCTTTTTTCATGTGATTATAGTCTGTTAAGCCGAATAAGAAATATTTAAAATTTATTTTATTTCTATAGATGTTCTTTAACAAGAGTGTTAAATTTGAATTGACTATCTATAAGTAAAGGAAATATAGATATATGCGTTATTCCTTTTTTACATTACGAATAGATTGTAATCGGGAATATGAATAGGAAGTACATGTATTTATAGGGGAATGATTTGATGAAGCAGAGGTTACTTTTATTGTTAGGAGTTGTATTAATTTTACTTTCAGCACGAAACAGCATGTTCAAAGAATTTGTTTACAATTGGGGAATGGACCGAAAATATGAAATTACAGAAATAAATGAAATGTATAAGGCATTGCCTACGAAGTATCAATTTGGACCAAATACTATAGATACAAAGCATATACTAATAGATGCACCAGTATATCGAGATCCGTGGGATAACTTTGTCCAATTGGGTGACGTGTATATTACAATCAATGGGCAAGAAAAAGATGTTTTAAAGTATTACCCAGTAAAAATAGGTGAAGATGGACTAAATCAATATACACATTATGTTTCTTACTGGCTAATATATGATAAAAAGAAAAAAGAAAAATCTTTGGCTATCGTCCTTCAAAAAACTAGAGAAATCATGGAAAGTATGGAAGATTACATACCTAAAGAAGAGCAAGAATATCGTATTATTACAGTCAATAAAGCTGGGAAAGTAAAAACTGAAGACTTTTCGTACAAAAATAAATCTAAATTACAAACAAAACTTATTCCATCTATGGATGAAGGTCCTTCAGGTTATTATACAGACGCTTGGTCTTCATATCCTTCATTCTTTGTTTACATATATCCATTTTTTTATCCAATGATTACATTTGGTATTGGTATAATATTAACTCTAATTACTCTGATACTAATGATATTAAAAAAATATAAAGCGATGAAAAGTAATTAGATATAACAGAGTAAAATATTTTGGTTATACACTTATTTTTTTAAAATTTGAATGTATTTTAGTTACATATAGTTTTTTCAGTAGATATTTAAATTAATTCTATAACTAACTGGCGCTTTAACTGAAATTACGAAGGCCGTATATTAGCCTTTTTTTATACTTAATAAGTGGGTAATTTGCCATGGGAAAATGAAGGGAATTATTGTTAAAATTGATTAAAATATAATTGCCATCTATTTAAGTAATTAAAAGTTTATAAGCTAGAAAGAGTGAATGATTTGAATATGAAAAAATTAAAATTAAGTACAATAGTTTATATATGTTCCTTTTTAGTCGTTTTTCCTTTAAGTATGCCAGTGTATTTAATATTAGCTATGATGTTAGGTGGTCCTTCTGTTTCAGAATCTACAAGTGATATTGTTTATATTTGTTTTATGTTAGTAATTAGTATTTTAGGTGCTACTATTTTAAATGCCATTTTTCGGGTAGGATCGTTTAATAAAAATAATAAATACACTTGGGGAATATTTATAGCACATTTAATTTTAATTCCAATAAGTGCACAATACATTTATCTCTATTTATTATTTTGAGTAAAACTTATGCAACTAACTGGCGCGTTAGTTGAAGACAAAGAGCTGCTTCATTGCAGCTTTTTCATTTTTTTAATATAAAAGAAGGTAATAACATTTATGAGTAGAAATTAACATATTATGGAAAAAACGAGGTTTACTATATGAAAAAAAATATCTTAATGTGTTTAATATTCGTTTCTATTCTTTCTGTAGCTGCTTGTAGTAAAAATAATACTGACAATGTTCAAGGAATTGCCTATGCCAGCTTAATGAGAAGTGACCAGGCTGCATTAAGTGACAAACAAGGAGTAGTAGAAAAAGTCGAACAATTACCAAATGATGCTACTATCATTGATGAAGATTTTAATAACCAAAAATTATATTCAGTAACTTTTAGATTCGATGGCACTGACGATACGATCATTGTTTTTGTAGATGGTGAGAACAAAAATGTTATAGGAACTCTTCGAAAATAATAGATATTAAGGTTTTTAATTCAACTAACTGGCGCGTTAGTTGGAGACAAAGATGGGCTACGTGGGTAGTCCATTTTTTTATTGTGGTAACTGGCAATTTAGTTTAATAGTAAAATGTTATAATTATAATGGGGAAAAATTAGTTACTTTTGAAAAGGGGAAAGACAAAATGTATGTCGGGAAAATAATACTTACATTTGGAGCAGTATTAATCGTTCTAACATTGCCTTTAGCTTACTTTATTGGAGTTATGGCAACCGATGACCCATATGGTCCATGGTGGGCCTTTTGGTCTGGTTTCTTTTTTATTGAAGGAATACCAACATTAATAGCTCTAATTGGTCTAATTATCATGGCTGTCATTAAATTGAGGAAAAGAAATAAAAGCAACAATCTTACTTGATATATTTTAAAGGGGATAAATATGAAGAAGAAAATTAGCATAGGTTGGGTAATCGTATTTTTGTTTATTTTATATCTAATTACAAATTTTATGGGTGACAATACATTCGAAGATTTCTTACAACGAGAAAAACAGATTTATGCTGATAGAGACAACCATACAGCTGGATGGTATGGTCCTGAAGGAAAACTTGATTGGGATTCCTCAGCAGTCACAAATGCAGGTATATATGATAAATATTCTTATACATTTATCAAAACAAATAATAAAAAAATAGAAGTATCTGCAATAAAAGTTTTAGGGATATGGATTGATACCACAAAAGGAAATTAGTAATAAGAGCATCATATATATAATAATTATCTTTATTTATTCTTCAACTAACTGGCGCGTTAGTTGTATATCATGACCGACGTTTCGTCGATTTTTTTTGTTTTTATCTGGAAGATTAGTTGGAGAAGAAAGAAGGAAATAAAGGCAGGTTTATTGAAGAAAGTGTAGTTATTGAGAGAAAGGGAAATTCTTCTTTTACATTTTAATATCTATAATTAATAGATAATCTTCTAAGTAGTGTACATAAATATGGCAGTTGTTGAAAATAAAAAAGTGAATAAAGGTCTTATTTTACTGTTAATTTTTAATGCTATATTACTAGCCGCAATCTTTCCCGAAATTCAAAGTTTGTATTATAAAACTATTATTCAAAAGACCAAAAAAGAGACCGTTGTTACAAAAACTTTAAATGCAATTGAAATTGCAAGGATTATAAGTAAGCAGAAAGAATTTGCAAAAATATATGATGACAGGAAAACTCAATTTTTATTTATAGATATTTACGATGGTGCAGACACCCTCCAAGAAAACTATATGTTTATGATGCACCACTATTCTGAATACGATATGGCAATGATTATATTTCCAGTAACAAAGTACAAAGTACATGAAAAAACAGTTGAGTTTATATCAAATACAGGCAAAATTACTCAAGTTCATTCAGAAAGTGGATGGGAAGATTATAAATAAATTAAAATTCCTTATTTAACTAACTGGAACTATAATTAAATATTGATTGGGAGACTTGTTGGGCAAGGAGCTGACATTTATGATTATATTATTATTAGCAAAATCTTTAGTAATTGCTGTAGTCTTGTGTTGGCTAAGGATATTTATTGATGAGATTCTTAGACAATGGGAATATGAGGATGAAGAAAAAAGAAAGGTATTTATAATAGGGGTACCAGGACTAACTATACTTTATTTTTCTTATGAATTTTTAATAAAATAATCATATATAAACAAAAAGACCACCAAATTGTGGATTGTTTCCCTTATTCAACTAACGGATGCGTTAGTTGAACATTAAGAGCAGCTATTGGCTGCTTTTTTATTTATGTATTTTTGAAGATTAGTTTAATAAGGAAAACAGCTAAATTTCCTAATGGCATTTACAAAATATAAAATTATCTTAAAATGGATTTATAGCTATCCATCGAATAGAGGTAATCATCAATGAATTATGTTAGATTTATTATTTATCAATTTATCTTATTTACCGTCCTTTTTCTTATCAACATTCCTCTGGATAATTACATTAGTACACCATTTAATCATGTTGATCTAGTAGCAATTTGTATAAGTTTTCCAGTCATAATAATTGTATATAGCATAGTAAATAAGGTATATAGGCGATTTGAAACAATTAGGATGCGAAATAAGGTATTAATTTCTATACCGATTGTTTTTATATCATTTCTGTTTATAGGATTCGTAACGCAACTATTCTTTTAGGTTGCTTTAACTAACTGTCGCGTTAGTTAAAGACCACTAGCTGCTAGAAAGCAGCTTTTTTAATTTGAATTAACTTGCAGGATAGTTACATTAGGAACCTCCGAATTTCTATTTGAAAAGAAAAATTTCCCAATTACAAAAACTTTTCTTGTTGATACAATTATGTAAACGTTTATAAAATTCAATAAGAATATAATTAATATATTTGTTTTGTTAAAACAGTGTGGTAGTA
>NZ_JBVFKR010000019.1:0-18867 GCF_055484705.1 Gottfriedia sp. ABJ_BB2_2 | reverse complement strand
TTAGGCACGCCGCCAGCGTTCGTCCTGAGCCAGGATCAAACTCTCCATAATAGTTAAGTTTAAATCTTGTATTGCTCAAAAAACTAATAATTGACGTTTTACTTCATGTTTTGTTTAGTTTTCAAAGATCATCTTGTAAGCTAATTTAACAACTTAATAATCATAACATCGTCGACAAAAACTGTCAATCAATATTTTTTTAAGTTGTGTCTCAGCGACGTTTATAAATATAACATCTATTTAACCACCGGTCAATACATTTTCTAAATGTTTTTCAAAAAAATTTAAACAAGGTATATTCCAATAACACCTAATGCAATAACACCAGGCATGCCAAGAATACTAACAAATAGACATGTAAATGCGTTGATTGGGATATGGAAGTTATTTGATGCCAATATGTAATTCAATAAAAACACAATCATAACGCAAACAATTCCTCTTAGTACATACTTACTTATATTTTTAAATGCCTTAATAGGTAGACCTACTAATAATAAAAATAAAATCACAAATAAAACTACCGATATCATAATTACACTATTCATTACAAAAACTCCCCTCATATAACTTGTACACCTTGTACTAAGATTGTATGAAGGGAGTTTGCATTAAATACCTAACAATTTAAAAGAGTATATTGTGTAAACAATAACTCCATCTTCTATTACTTCATTTTCGTAATCAACACATTACGGGCCTTTGCTTCTTTTAATAAGAAGAAATATTTAACTTGTGATAGTTTGACATGAATTAACAAATCCTCTGGTGGATCTACACTTCTATCGACTAACTCAACTTGATTCAAATATATATCTTTATAGTCAAGTAAACTCTCTACAAGCAACTCGTCAAACTCTTTACGGAGCTTTCCTTTTTTTCGAAAAAAAACCATGGTCTCTCTCCATCAATCAATTTCTAGATTTCTCTTCTACCCTCAAGGGCTTTCGATAATGTTACTTCATCTGCATATTCCAAATCTCCACCTACAGGAAGACCATGTGCAATACGCGTAATTTTGATACCAGTAGATTTTAATAATCTCGAAATATACATGGCTGTAGCCTCACCCTCAATATTCGGGTTTGTTGCAAGTATAATTTCTTGTACTTCGTCATCTTTAAGCCTATTTAATAACTCCATAATTTTAATATCTTCGGGCCCCACACCTTCCATTGGAGATATCGCTCCGTGAAGCACATGGTATAATCCTTGATATTCTCTCATTTTTTCCATAGCGATTACATCTTTTGTATCTTGAACAACACAAATCGTTGTTCGATCTCTTTGTTGATCGCCACAAATATAACAAGGATCATTATCAGTTATATGGCCGCATTCTGAGCAATACAAAAGTTTTCTTTTTGCATCAATCATTGACTTTGCGAAATCCAATACATCATCTTGCTTCATTTCTAACATGAAAAATGCCAGGCGAACGGCCGTTTTGGGACCTACCCCCGGCAATTTCATAAAACTATCTATTAATTTTGATATGGGTTCAGGATAATGCATATTCTAATCCCCTAAAATAGACCTGGAATATTCATTCCTTTTGTAAATTGACCCATTGTTTTTGATGTTTCAACTTCAATTTGTTTCAGTGCATCATTAGTCGCAGTTAATACTAAGTCTTGAAGCATTTCGATATCTTCTGGATCAACTACTTCTTCTTTAATATTTACTTCTACGATTTGTTTTAATCCATTAGCAGTAACTGTTACCATTCCTCCGCCAGCTGTTCCAACGAAAGTACGTACATTTAATTCAGCTTGTGCTTCTTCCATTTGCTTTTGCATTTTTTGTACTTGTTTCATCATGTTATTCATATTACCCATTCCGCCACGCATCATTTTATATTCCTCCAATATATTTATTCTTTTATTATGACTAAATCCTCACCGACAAGATTGATTGCTTCTTGTACGATTGGTGAAACTTCATTAGTAGTTTCTTGTTGTTTCGTTTGATTTAAATATGAATCCCTAGTAGATCTCCAATCCTCCTCGGGAATTGCTAACATACTCATTTCTGAACCCAATAATGTAGACAAGGTTTGATTAATAGTCGTAAGATGCTCTTGTTCTCCATTATTATTAATTAAATCACAAATTGTTTCTGATTTAAAAGCAACAATACATTGCTCTGAAGAAGCTGCAACAACCTCACCATAAGAAACCAAAGTGGCAGTAGATACTTTATTTTGATAACGTAACTGGTCCTGTAATGTCGGCCATGCTGCCAATACTTTATTTTTCTCAGGCTTACTAGCCGCACGTAGTACACTTTGTATCATACTATTCGGCACTTTTGAGCGAGTTGCCGTTGATCTCGATTTCGTTGGTGCAGTATCATTATTCGCTGCACTAACCGCTATTCCATTTTCTTTTAAATGGTTAATTTCTTTTTCAAGATGATTAATTTTATTGAGTAAAGCAGTTAATTCTTCTGATTTTTTACCTACATTACTTACAGATGCCTTTTGACATAACTGAACAATCGCTACCTCGAGTAAAACCCTCGGATGATTCGTCCATTTCATCTCTTGTTGACTTTTACTTAGTGAAGCAATAATTTGATAAATTAATTCATCTTCATATGCCTCTGTTATTTCTTTAAAGCGATCATTCACAGTAGCTCTTTCGAGTAACTCTACAGTACTAGGTGAATGTCTATATAATAGAACATCTCTAAAATAGACTGTTAAATCTTCAATGAAACGAACTGGGTCTTTCCCTTGGTTCAATAGTTCCTCAATATGTGTTAAACAAGCTGATACATTTCCATCTTTAATAGAAGAAACAACTGAAATTAAACTTTCTTGAGCAACAGTTCCAGTAACGGACAATACATCGTTTAAAGTGATAAATTGATCACTATATGAGATTGCTTGATCAAGTATACTCAGTGCATCCCTCATACCGCCCTCTGCCGCTCTTGATAACATCACCAAAGCCTCAGGATCAATTTCTGTTTGTTGATGGTTCAAGACGACCATTAATCGATCAGAAATTGTTTGAGCACTAATCTTATGAAAATCAAAGCGCTGACATCTCGAAAGAATTGTTAACGGTATTTTATGAGGTTCTGTTGTAGCTAATATAAAAATCACATGTCCTGGTGGCTCTTCTAATGTTTTTAATAACGCATTAAATGCTCCTATTGAAAGCATATGAACTTCATCTATTATGTACACTTTGTACTTACCTACGGAAGGTGCATATTTAACCTTTTCGCGAATGTCACGAATCTCATCTACACCGTTATTAGAAGCAGCATCGATTTCAATTACATCTGAAATTGAACCATCAGTAATACCTTTACATACTGAACATTCATTACATGGCTCATTTGTTGGTGCATGTTCACAATTTAAAGCTTTTGCAAAAATTTTCGCCGTACTTGTTTTTCCTGTCCCTCGTGGGCCAGTAAACAAGTATGCATGGGAAACTTTTTGCTGAAGAAGGGAGTTTTGTAACGTTCGTATAATATGGTTTTGACCTACAACGTCTTTGAATTGTTGTGGTCTCCACAAACGATATAATGCTTGGTATGTCAATTTATTTCCTCCTTCTTACAAAGTCACCATTATTATACCCTAAGTAGTGATTTGTTGGAAAATTTTTTAAAGAAAACAAAAAAACTCACTCAAGTTTATGAGTGAGTTTTTATAAAGTTACTGCCGTGCACCACACTTCGATGCACTACCCCAGGCGTTACTTAAACAGTTAGCTCGGCCCAGGCACCCCTACGGCACACGAGATGGCTCACTTATTGCTGCTTCCTTCCGGACCTGACAAGGTTCGTGAGTTCTCGTTGCGTAGGACCCAGACGTCAACACCACTTATTTAAGGCAGGCCCCAAAGTAGGTACACCTCGGTGTGGAATTCAGTCTCGCTAGAGCGGATTGCGAGTACAGGGCACCGCTACCTCCCCACCTAGCACGGCAAAGTTACAACCTTAATTATCCCGCCATTAGAAGCGGTATTTAAAGTATATACGAACCTAAGTAAAAAATCAATGCTTGTCCTCATTAGGTAATTTTTTCTTCCTCAACCTTAACGCTCTAAAGAAATTTGTTAATAAACTGCTACATTCTTCCTCTAAAATACCAATTGTCACATCACATCGATGATTAAATTGATCCTCTTGCAGTAAATTATATATAGAGCCTCCACAACCAGCTTTAGGATCTCGAGCACCAAAGACTACCCTAGGAATTCTCGATTGAATGATTGCGCCAGCACACATAGGACAAGGTTCCAATGTTACATATAATGTCGTTTCCTCAAGCCTCCATGAATCAATTACTTTACAAGCTTCTTCTATTGCAGTGATTTCAGCATGTCCTAATGCCGTTTGTTTAGTTTCTCTTATATTATATCCTCGCGCAATTACTTCATCCTTATAAACAATAATGGCACCAATCGGAACTTCGCCTAGCTCTTCGGCTTTCAAAGCTTCCTCTATCGCCATTTTCATAAAAATCTCGTCTTTATTCAAATTTTACACCTCTTTATTTCTATTACTAACAAATATTCTTTTTATGAGTAGATAAACTAAACCTTAGAATGGAGTGATTTTGAGTGAATTCTTCCGATAACAATAATCCAAAGCCAGCTTTAATAATGGTTGATTTAATCAACTCATTTTCATTTAAGCATGGTTGTGTCCTCGCAGAAAAAACTGAAAAAATGCTTACAAATATCAATCTGTTAAGGGATTTATTTATAAAAAGAGAATTTCCGATTATATATGTAAACGATCACTATAAACAAAATAATCCTACCGCTGAAAAAATTATAAAATACTGTACGAATCCATTAAGTTATAACATTATCCAGGAAATTAAGCCTAAAGGACATGAATACTGTATTTTCAAACCAAACTATTCAGGCTTTTACCAGACTGAACTTGATAAAGAATTAAAAAAACAAAAAGTAACTCATTTAATCATCTTAGGTGTTGCAGGTAATCGATGTGTACTTTTTACAGCTAACGACGCATTTATGCGAGATTATAACTTAATTATACCTTACGATGCAATTTCCTCTATTACTGATTACGATGAGAAAGTTGCGATCTATATGATGAAGGATATATTGAATGCAAAATTGATTCTTTCTCAGGAAATAGAGGGAGTCATAAGTGAATTATTTAAAAATTAGGATAATAAAATTGGAAATTATTTAAAATTGTATTCCACCTGTCCGCAGTATGTTAAAATAGTTTCTGTATGTTTAAGCGTATGATACGGAAATTGACTAGTAAGGAGGACAAGAGATGATACATGTACCTTTTATTACAGTAGAAGGACCTATAGGTGTCGGAAAAACATCTCTATCCAAAGCGATCTCTGAGCACTTTCATTATGAATTATTGAAAGAAATAGTAGATGAAAATCCATTTTTAGGTAAGTTTTACACAGACATTGAAGAGTGGAGTTTCCAAACGGAAATGTTTTTCCTATGCAACCGATTTAAACAATTAGAAGATATCGATAAAATGTTTCTTAAAAAATCGATTCCAGTAGTTGCAGACTACCACATCCTTAAGAATTTAATCTTTGCAAGCAGGACGTTAAAAGACCAACAGCACGATAAATACTTAAAAATATATCAGATTTTAACAGAAGATATGCCAAAACCTAACGTAATCATCTATTTAACTGCCAGCTTAGAAACACTTCAAAAGAGAATTGAGCTTCGAGGCAGAGAATTTGAAAACTTAATTGAAGATCAATACTTATTACAACTAATAGAAGATTACGAGATACACATGAAAGAATTTCAGTTAAAACACCCTGAGATTCCTGTATTAAAGTTCGATGGAGATCAAATTGACTTCGTAAATAATCCAAGAGATTTAACGATGATTCTTGATACATTAGAAAACACCTTACAAAAGGAGCTAAGAAGCATATGAATTTGCGCGAAAAATACGGAATACGAAATGACGCAGTAATCACAATTGCCGGTACAGTTGGAGTAGGTAAGTCTACGATGACAAATGCTTTAGCGGACGCATTAAACTTTCGTACATCATTTGAAAAAGTTGATACGAATCCATATTTAGATAAATTCTATCAAGATTTTTCTAGATGGAGTTTTCATTTACAAATTTACTTCTTAGCTGAACGCTTTAAGGAACAAAAAAGAATGTTCGAGTATGGCGGAGGTTTTATCCAAGATCGTTCTATTTATGAAGACACTGGAATCTTTGCAAAAATGCATTATGAAAAAGGCACAATGAGTGAAGTAGATTATGAAACATATACTAGCTTATTTGATGCAATGGTAATGTCACCATATTTTCCAACACCAGACTTATTAATTTATTTAGAAGGAACATTTGACGAAGTAGTTGAGCGTATTAAAGAACGTGGACGTCCGATGGAACAACAAACTCCAATCGAGTATTGGAAAGAAATGAACTCTCGTTATGAAAACTGGATTAATAATTTTAATGCTTGCCCAGTACTTCGCCTAAGTATTAGTGAATATGACCTAATTAAAGACGAAACATCTGTTGAAGAAATCATTAAGAAAATTGGTAATGTATTAAATCATTCTCAAAAATATATCAAATCTAGATAATAAATAGTAAAGCTGTTTACTCTATACCAATGAGTAAACAGCTTTTTATATTTCTATTATTTTTAGACAAACAAAAAACTCGTTACCATAAGTAACGAGTTGACAATCTCCGATATATGTATGCGCTCCGTTATAAATCAAAAATGGAGGAGTAAGAGGGATTCGAACCCCCGCGGGCTGTTACACCCCTGTCGGTTTTCAAGACCGATCCCTTCAGCCAGACTTGGGTATTACTCCGTTTTGACAAGATTTATAATATCATAATAAAAATTTATGGTCAAGCATTCTTTCAAAAAAAAATATTATTTTTCCCTTTTTATTTATTAACAGCTCGTACTGTAAAAAAGACCATTATTTACACTAATAATTTATCAAGGAGTTATTTAAATATACATGTAAAATTCCATTACTTATAATAGAAATATAATATAAATCATGTCAAAAATTTGGATAGGAGGAGAAAAGATTTGTTAGAGTTATTACCTTTAATGTTAGAACGCGTTGGTATATTAGTCATACTAGCTTTATTACTTTCTAGAATGAAATCTTTTCGCCAAATTATTCAAAATGAGCATTCCGTAAAAGGCAAATTTTTATTAATTGTCATCTTCGGTGCTTTCGGCATTGTTAGTAATTACACTGGCGTTCATATTTATCAAGATTCTATTATGTCACAAACTTGGCATTTTAATGTAGATAGTAATAATGCAATTGCAAACACACGAATTATGGGTGTTGCGATTGGCGGTTTGCTCGGTGGTCCATTTGTCGGATTGGGCGTTGGACTAATTGCTGGTCTGCACAGATTAACTCTTGGTGGTTTTACAGCCCTCGCATGTGCGTTTTCTACAATATTGGCTGGAGTTGTAACAGGATTCCTAGGTAAAAAATATGGGATTCAAAAAAACAACTCTCTATTAAGGGCTGTGATCATTGGAATTTTAATGGAGTGCATTCAAATGGGGATTATTTTAATTGTCGCAAAGCCTTTCGATGCGGCCTTGCACTTAGTGGAATTAATTGCTTTTCCTATGATTGCCATTAACGGATTTGGAACATTCATCTTCATATTAATTATTCAAAACATACTTCAGGAAGAAGAAAAAACTAGAGCTCTTCAAACAAACAGAGCTTTATTCATTGCCCAGCAAACACTCCCCTATTTTAGACAGGGATTAACGACTCACTCAAGTGCCGAGGTTTCAAGAATTATTTTCAGACTGACAAAAGCAGATGCTATTTCAATTACTGATCATGAACAAGTACTCGCGCATATCGGTGCAGGTTCTAATCATCACAAACCATTACAGAGCCTATCCACTAGATTAACGAAAAAAGCCCTTGAGCATGGTGACATTTTTATTGCGAATAGTAGAGAAGAAATTCAGTGCTCTCATGAAAATTGCCCATTACAAGCGGCAATTGTACTTCCATTAAAAGCTTCAAATAGAACTGTAGGATCATTGAAATTATATTATCGAGATTCAAGTAAACTCGATAAAGTTGAACAGGAATTAGCTGACGGATTAAGTAAACTTTTTTCAACCCAGTTAGAACTAGCTGAAGTAGAGTTACAAAGAAGACTATTAAAAGATGCAGAAATAAAAGCTTTACAAGCACAAGTACATCCACATTTTTTATTTAATTCGATTAATACTATTTCTAGTCTGATTCGAACAGATTCAGATAAAGCTAGAAAATTACTTATACATCTGAGTACTTTTTTCCGTAACAATTTGCAAGGAGCAAGACAAACACTAGTACCACTTGAAAAAGAACTTGAGCATGTTGAAGCATATTTGACGTTAGAGCAAACCCGTTTCCCAAATAAATTTACTGTAGATTTTGACATTGAACCAAGCTTACGCAATGTCATGATACCTCCATTTACACTACAACCTCTTGTAGAAAATTCAATCCGACATGCATTTTCAAAAGAGAAAAAACTAAATGTAGTTGTCAGTGCATACAAAAATAAAAGAAAAATGATCCTTCTTACTGAGGACAATGGTAAAGGTATTCCAACCGAATTACTTAAAACTATTGGTAATGAAACTGTTCAGTCAAAAGAAGGAACTGGTACTGCCTTATGGAATATTAAGAAACGTATTGAAGAAATTTATGGTCAAAAAGAGAACTTTCAAATAGAATCAGATCTTGGATTAGGTACAAAAGTATATATAACGCTACCTTTAGCCGAGGAGAACTTGGAGGGATAATATTTGTTAAAGGCACTAATAATTGATGATGAGCCGTTAGCGCGTGACGAATTAGCTTATCTATTAAAGAGAAGTAAGGAAGTAGATATCATAGCTTCAGTCGATACTATTGAAAGAGCGCTGGAGGAAGTTCACTCGAATACAATTGATGTCGTCTTTTTAGATATTCAGTTAGCTGATGAAAGTGGATTGGATTTGGCTCAAAAATTACAGGATTTAGATTACAAGCCCGCCATTGTATTTGCAACAGCTTTTGATGAGTATGCCTTGAATGCCTTTGAATTACAGGCAATTGATTACATTTTAAAACCGTATGACGAAGATAGAATTTTAAAAACCGTAGAAAAGATTATTAGGCTCGCATCTCCCCATTTTAAAGAATCGCTAAATAAGAAACAAAAACGCCAATTAAAACAAGATAAACTGGCAATTAATGTAGATGAACGAATACTATTAGTTACATTTGAGGAAATTCTATACGTTTATACACTTGATGGTAAGACAGTCGTTGTGACTGAAAAATATTCATATCAAGTTAATGAGCCATTGATAAGTATTGAACGTAAACTTCAAGACACTTCATTTATACGTGTACATCGTAGCTACATCGTTAATATCGATAAGATTATTGAAATTCAACCCTGGTTTCATTCAACTTATAATCTAATCATGCGTGATCAAGAGAAAGTCCCTGTAAGTCGTACTTATACTAAGGAATTAAAACTGCTTTTTGATTTTTAAATTGTATTTCACTACCCTATTTTGCGATTCACCCTGTTATTTATGCAATTCATATTGAAAAGAAGATGTTGGCATTTTCATAGCGTAATATAAAAGATATAAAAACAGGGGAGGTCTTGATAAAAATGAATGCGGTTACAATTGTTATTGCTTCTATGTGTATATTAATGATAGCCTATCGTTTATATGGAACTTTCATAACGGTAAAGGTATTAAAGCTAGATGATTCTAAAGCAACACCCGCTCATGAATTAAACGATGGAAAGGATTATGTACCAACAAACAAATGGGTTTCCTTCGGTCATCACTTTGCTGCGATTGCTGCAGCTGGTCCATTAGTAGGTCCTATTTTAGCTGCACAATTTGGTTACCTACCTGGTCTACTTTGGCTCTTAATAGGTGCAGTTATTGGTGGAGCAGTACATGACGCAGTTGTATTATTTGCCTCTATGCGTAAAAAAGGTAAATCATTATCAGAAGTAGCAAAAGAAGAATTAGGTCCCGTAGCTGGTTTTTGTACAGGGCTAGCTATGCTATTTATTATTACGATTACAATGGCAGGTCTTTCAATGGTTGTGCTTCATGCGCTAGAAAACAATCCTTGGGGTACTTTTGCTGTTGGTATTACAATTCCAATTGCTATGGGTGTTGGATTATTTTATAAGAAAACAGGCAACTTAAAACTAGCCTCCACTATTGGGTTTGTTTTATTAATGGTTGGTGTATTTATGGGGCCAACTATCCAGGAGACTGCTCTTGGGGAATTTTTAACATTTGATACAAAAACATTAGCTATTATTCTACCGATCTATGCATTTTTTGCAGCAGCATTACCAGTATGGTTATTGCTTGCACCTCGAGATTATTTGAGTAGTTTCATGAAAATTGGTGTATTTATTGCATTAATTATCGGCGTATTTATTATAAATCCAGTTATTGAATTCCCAGCATTTACGAAATTTACTGGTGGTGGCGGTCCAATTCTTGCAGGACCAGTATGGCCATTCATTTCAATTACAATTGCATGTGGAGCGATTTCTGGTTTCCACGCTTTCGTAGGATCTGGTACAACTCCAAAAATGCTTGATCGATGGAGCGATATTAAAGTTGTAGGATTTGGAGCAATGCTTGTTGAGTGTTTAGTAGGGATTATGGCACTTATCGCTGCTACCGCTCTACAACCAGCAGATTACTTTGCAATTAACTCAACTCCAGAAGTATTTAAAACCCTGGGTATGGAAGTTGTACATCTTCCCGAGCTTGCACGAGAAATTGGACTAGACTTAGAAGGTCGTACTGGTGGCGCTGTTACACTAGCAGTAGGAATGTCCTACATTTTTACATCAATTCCATGGTTTAGCCATTTAGCATCTTACTTCTTCCAATTTGTAATCATGTTTGAGGCAGTATTTATTTTAACGGCAATCGATGCTGGTACTCGTGTAGCAAGATACTTAATTCAAGATTTCTTTGGAGAGTACTATAAACCGTTGAAGAAAACGGATTGGATCCCTGGTTCAATATTTGCAAGTGCACTTGCTTGTTTTATGTGGGGATATCTCTTATTTTCCGGAGACATTGGATCAATTTGGGCACTATTCGGTGTATCTAACCAGTTAATGGCTTCGATCGGTCTGATCATTGGTGCGACGGTTATACTAAAAATTGCTGATAAACGTTGGTACATGTTAACATGTCTTGTCCCACTCGCGTATCTATTTGTAACAGTAAACTATGCGGGATACTGGATGGTTAAAAACGTTTATCTAAATCCTGATGCTGCAGGATACAGCACACTAAATGCAATTCTTTCAATCATCATGCTAGTCCTTGGTATTATCATACTAATTTCTGCAATTAAAAAATGGTTGGAAATGTGGAATACTCCTCAATTTAAAATGAATGCGAAAACATTCTAAATAAAAAGCAGGTTGTCTCTGAGAAACTCTCTCTCGTGACAACCTGCTTATTTTTATTTAATGACTTCTTTTCCACCCATATAAGGACGAAGCACTTCAGGAATGACTACTGAACCATCTGCTTGTTGGTAGTTTTCCAAGATTGCAGATACTGTACGACCAATCGCTAGGCCAGATCCATTTAATGTATGAACAAATTCTGGCTTTCCTTTCGGCTCACGACGGAAGCGAATATTCGCACGTCTTGCTTGGAAAGCTTCAAAATTACTACAAGAAGAAATTTCTTTGTAAGCATCATAGCTTGGTAACCAGACTTCAATATCATACGTTTTTGCAGAAGTGAAACCAATATCACCAGCACATAATGTAATAACACGGTATGGTAATTCTAATAATTGTAGAACTTTTTCAGCATGAGCTGTTAATTTTTCTAACTCTATATAAGAATCTTCTGGTTTAACAAAACGAACAAGTTCAACTTTATTAAACTGGTGCTGACGAATTAAACCTCTTGTATCGCGTCCAGCAGATCCTGCTTCTGAACGGAAGCATGCACTATAAGCTGTATATGCAATCGGTAACTGTGAACCATCTAAAATCTCATCACGATGATAGTTTGTAACTGGAACTTCCGCTGTCGGTACTAAGAAGAAATCTTCTTTTTCGATACGGAATGCATCTTCTTCAAATTTTGGAAGCTGCCCAGTACCAATCATACTTGAACGATTTACAAGATTTGGAGGTAACATCTCTGTATAACCATGCTCCTCTGTATGAAGATCTAACATAAAACTAATTAAAGCACGCTCAAGTTTTGCCCCTAAACCTTTATAGAATGTAAAACGGCTACCTGTAACTTTCGCACCGCGTTCAAAATCAAGAATGTCTAAATCTACGCCTAAATCCCAGTGTGGTTTCGGTTCAAATTCAAATGTACGAACTTCACCGATTCTACGAATTTCAACATTGTCATCTTCCGTTAAACCTTCAGGAACTGAATCACTTACTAGGTTTGGGATTGTAAATAGAATAGCATCAAGTTGCTCTTCTAATCCTCTAATTTCTTCATCTAGGTCTTTAATTTTATCGCCAACTTCGCGCATTTCAACAATTAAAGCCTCAGCGTCTTTTTTCTCACGCTTTAAAACACTTATTTCTTGGCTAACTTCATTACGGCGACTTTTTAATCCTTCAGCTTCAACAAGTAATTCTCTACGCTTTAAATCCAAGTCTTCAAATTTTTCAATATAGCTTACATCTCCACCACGTAACTGTAATTTTGCTTTTACATCTTCAAAATTGCTACGTAATAACTTAACGTCTAACATTTTCATTCCTCCTATTTTTCTTTGCTGTCTAAAGGATGTTAAAAAAGAATACAAAAAAGCCCTCATCCCTATAAAGGGACGAGAGCTACCCGCGTTGCCACCCTAATTGAAGAATTACAAATAATCCTTCCACCTTAGTATAGTTTAACGGACTATATAACCGGAGTTATTTACTAACTAGAATCAGTATTCCACAACTCGCTCAAGAATGGATTCACAAGACTTCATTATCGGTTTTCACCAACCACCGACTCTCTGGAAATTAAGAACTTGTTACTATTTTCTTTCATCGCTTTAGACAATTAAATTTTATTATAATTTACTATAAGCTTTTACATTTTTCAATAGCTACATACTTAAATTAGCATTTTTTTCTTTAACCATGTTTACAAAGTAATTCATTAAGCGATAGTCTTCTGTTAATTCTGGATGGAACGATGCAGCTAACATATGGTTTTGTTTAACAGCAACAATATTACCATCATGCTCGGCTATAACTTCTGCATCACCAGAAACTGAACGAATAAATGGTGCTCTAATGAATACCGCCGGGAAGTCTTCGCATACTCCTTTTATAGGAATATTCACTTCAAAACTATCGACTTGTCTACCAAATGCATTGCGCTCTGAAACCATATCCATTACGCCAAGGTGTACTGTATCATCATTTGCAATTTCCTTTGAAAGCAAAATCATGCCAGCACATGTACCAAATGCAGGTAAACCATTTTCAATTTTATCTTTTAATGGCTGTAGTAAACCAATATGGTCAAGTAGCTTACGCATCGCAGTACTTTCTCCACCAGGTAATACAATCCCATCTAATCCTTCTAAATGCTCTACACGCTTCACAATTACCGCTTCAGCACCTGATGCATTAATTGCATTAATATGTTCTTGAACTGCTCCCTGTAAAGCTAATACACCAATTTTCATCGTGTCACCAACTTAAATGCTACGGTCTTGCATACGATCAGCAGCTGCAAGTTGTCTCATATCGATACCTTTCATAGCTGGACCTAAGTTTTTAGAAAGGTTTGCAATTAACTCGTAATCTTGGTAGTGAGTAGTAGCTTGTACAATCGCACTAGCAAATTTCTCAGGGTTTTCTGATTTGAAGATACCAGATCCTACGAATACCCCATCAGCACCTAATTCCATCATTAAAGCTGCATCAGCAGGTGTTGCTACACCACCAGCCGCGAAGTTTACTACTGGTAAACGACCAAGCTCTTTAATTTGAAGTAATAATTCATATGGAGCGCCAAGGTTTTTAGCTTCAACCATTAATTCATCAAGTGATAAACCAACTACTTTACGGATTTCTCCATTAATTTGGCGTAAGTGACGAACTGCTTCTACGATGTTTCCTGTTCCAGGCTCACCTTTAGTACGAAGCATAGATGCACCTTCACCAATACGACGAAGTGCTTCACCTAGGTTACGGCAACCACAAACGAATGGAACTGTGTAATCAGATTTATTAATGTGGAAGATATCATCAGCAGGTGATAATACTTCACTCTCATCAATGTAGTCTACTCCCATTGCTTCTAAAACGCGAGCTTCTACGATATGTCCAATACGCGCTTTAGCCATTACAGGAATACTAACTGCGTTTAAAATTTCTTCAGTAATACTTGTATCAGCCATACGAGCAACTCCACCAGCTGCACGAATATCAGATGGTACTTTTTCTAAAGCCATTACTGCAACTGCACCAGCTGCCTCTGCTATTTTAGCTTGTTCAGCATTTACTACGTCCATAATAACGCCGCCTTTTTGCATTTCTGCCATGCCACGTTTTACACGATCTGTTCCTGTTAAATTCATTGTCTTGCCCCTCCATTATTAAAACATTCTAGGTAACAAAATTATTTGCGATTTTCTCCCATTGAAAAGTTACCTAATTCCCATTTTACTGAAAAATGTTCAACTTAACAATTGAAGTTACTGTATTTTATAATTATTTAAATAATCCACTTATGCCATCAACGATACTTCCCCATAAATTCCCAAAGAAAGAACCGATTGCTCTAAATGTTAATACGAACCAATTTGCTTTTTCTACGTCTTTATCTACTACTAAATCAAATGTTTTTTCATTGCTTGTAGTAATAAAGCCCAAATCGTCTTTATTTGAAGACTTAACAATTATTTCTCCAACTTTAGTATTCTTTTTAATCGGAGCAATAATATGACCATCTTCATCTACATTTTTTCCAGATAATTTAATCTGTGCTTTATAATTTTTACCTTCTCCACGCTTTACAGCTAATGTAAGTGCATCTTTGGCAACAACATTTACTTCTTTTTCTTTACCTTTGATCACTTTAACTGTTTTATTTCCTTTAACAGCTTGGCCTTTTTCAACTAATGTAATTTTCTCGAAATTACTGAAACCATAATCCATTAATTTTGCTGTTTCACTGAAACGTGAATTGTATGAATCTGCTCCCATTACAACAGAAATATAACGTTGACCGTCTCTTTCAGCCGTACCTGTAAAACAAAATCCAGCAGAATCAGTTGAACCTGTTTTCAAACCGTCCATACCTTGGTATTCGAAAACTAATCCTGGTAACATCCAGTTCCAGTTTTCCATTTTTACAGGATATTTCTGACCTTCTTGGAAGATTTTTTTAGGAATTGATGAAGTTTCAAGAACTTCAGGATAATCATTTAGTAAATAGTATGCTAATTTAGCCACACCTTTAGCACTCATAATATTTTCATCAGAAGGTGATGTACCTTCTGGGTGCATGCCTTGTAAATCTTTATTCACTAGACCAGTTGCGTTAACAAACTTAACCTCACCTAGTTTTAGTTCTTTTGCTTTATCATTCATAAGCTGTACAAAATTTTTCTCTGAACCGCCAACTAATTCAGCTAGTGCAATAGTCGCACCATTCGCAGAATAAATTGCTGCAGCTTCGTATAATTCTTTTACTGTATATTTTCCACCTAGCTCTAATGGTACATTAGATAAACCAGTATTTTGTGAAATTTTATGTGCATATTCTGATACTGTTACTTTTTGATCCCATGATATTTTCCCATCATGAACAGCATCAATTACAAGATATTCAGACATCATTTTTGTCATACTCGCTATTGGTAAAGGAGTATTTGAATTTTTTTCGAATAATATTTTTCCAGAGTTTGAATCTACTAATATCGCTGCATCAGCCTTAACTCCTAACACATCTTCAGCAGCTACTAGTCGTAAATTTACAGGGATGACTAAAGCAAATGCTAGTGTTAATACTACTAGTTTTTTTAGTATGTTCTTTCCAATCACTTTCTTACCTCCACTCATTTATTTCATCTTGTACATTTTAACATAATTATTTCCCAAAAAATAGGCAACTACAATTTCTTGTAATTGCCTAATGAAATCACGAAGAGTAATTAGGTGCCTCTTTCGTAATATGAACATCATGAGGATGACTTTCTCTTAATCCAGCTCCAGTCATTCTAATAAATTGTGCATTTTCTCTTAATTCTCTTAAAGTAGGTGTTCCACAGTAACCCATACCAGCTCTTATACCACCAATTAATTGGTGAACTGTGTCTGCTAAAGGACCTTTGTAAGCAACACGTCCTTCAATACCTTCTGGAACTAACTTTTTATTACCTTCTTGGAAATAACGATCTTTACTTCCTCGTTCCATAGCGCCAACAGAACCCATACCACGATACACCTTAAATTGTCTTCCTTGGAATATCTCAGTTTCGCCTGGGCTTTCTTGAACACCTGCAAACATGCTACCTAACATAACAACATGTCCACCAGCTGCTAAAGCTTTAACGATATCTCCAGAATATTTAATACCACCATCCGCGATAATAGGTACACCATATTCTTTAGCTACAGTTGCACAATCATATACTGCTGTTAATTGAGGTACACCAACACCAGCTACTACTCGAGTTGTACAAATTGAACCTGGTCCGATACCAACTTTTACAATATCAGCTCCTGCTTCAATTAACTCTTTTGTTGCCTGTGCAGTAGCAACATTTCCAGCGATAATTGCTAACTCTGGGAACTTGTTTCTAATTTCTTGTACTTTTTCAATAACGCCTTTTGAATGTCCGTGGGCAGTATCTATGACTACTACGTCAACATTAGCTTTTACTAAAAACTCTACGCGTTGTAGGGCATCTTTTGTTACACCTACTGCTGCTCCTACTAATAGGCGACCTTGTTGGTCTTTCGCAGAGTTAGGGAACTCAATAACTTTTTCAATATCTTTTATCGTAATTAAACCTTTTAAAATTCCATTCTCATCTACTAGGGGTAACTTTTCGATTTTATGCTTTTGAAGAATTTTTTCAGCTTCTGCAAGT
The DNA here is from genome assembly GCF_055484705.1 of Gottfriedia sp. ABJ_BB2_2. Taxonomy (NCBI): domain Bacteria; kingdom Bacillati; phylum Bacillota; class Bacilli; order Caryophanales; family Bacillaceae; genus Gottfriedia; species Gottfriedia sp. ABJ_BB2_2. The sequence goes on along the minus strand of NZ_JBVFKR010000019.1, from coordinate 1,711 downwards.
GTAGTTCCTACTGGAGCAGTTACTAAATTTTCTTTTGTCATAACATCAGAAATCACAATTGAGTAATCTTGAATAAAACGTAAATCACGATTTGTAAGAATACCAACTAACTTTTTGTTATCTGTATCATCTACAATCGGTACACCTGAAATTCGGTATTTTCCCATTAAATATTCTGCATCTGCTACTTTGTGAGTCGGTGTAAGGAAAAATGGATCATTAATTACACCACTCTCTGAACGCTTAACTTTATCTACTTGTTCAGCTTGTTCTTCGATTGACATATTTTTGTGAATAATACCTAATCCACCCTGTCTAGCCATTGCAATTGCCATCTCAGCTTCAGTTACAGTGTCCATACCAGCACTAATTAGAGGTATGTTTAACTGGATTTTATCAGTTAATCTTACACTTACATCAACTTGGTTTGGAAGTACTTCAGATTTAGCTGGAACTAATAAAACATCATCAAAAGTAAGTCCTTCTTTTACGAATTTCGATTCCCACATTAAAAAAGCCCCCCTATATGCGTATAAATATTATTAGTAGATTAACAATAGGATAAAACACTGTCAAGGAAGTCAAGTTATGTTTAAATATTCAGTTAATAAGGAGTCTTACTCTTATGCTATATCCATATAATAATGTATGGGATGAACTATGCTACTTTAGCTCTGCTCAATATTCAAAAAATTATTTACAAAGAAAATATGAGCGTTTTCATTCTATAGATAAAAAATCAAAGGCTTTTCATAATGCTTATCCCTTTTTATATTATATCGAACATGGGAAAAGCTATTTTCTTGCGGCTCAACATTCACAAATAAACGTAAAACCAACATTACTGTTTTATGGACTAGTTCAGTTAATTAAGGCTTGTATCCTTACCGTAGATCCTAATTATCCTAGCACTACTGCCATTTTAGCTCACGGAGTGACATCTAGAAAAATCAAAAAAACCGGATACTCTTTTTTAGAAGATGAAGTAAAAATACAAAAAAACGGATTGTTTACTCATGCAGCAAAAGAATTATTTAATATTACAAATTTAGATGGTGAGAAGTTTATGATGCTTCAACTACTTCAATCAATACCTGAATTAAGTACTCTATTAAAAATAACGAAAAAAGGTAGTGTATTTATTCCGATACGTTTTGAGCATGATATGATTGTTGTACCTGAACAAATCTTATCTTCCTACCATTTTACCGCAGAACGTTTTATAACATTTCTACAGTCGAAACAAAGTACAATAAATATTGACCTTGTTTCACAAGACCCTAAAAACATTAAAATCCAGTCTAATAATAATGAAAAACTACTTAGAAATGCGCCTTTTTATTTTAATTTATCTAATCAAAGTTATCATTTAAAAACACAAAAGGAAGCATTGATGATTTTACCTGAAATACTTTATCATTACCTGCTTCTTTATAATTTAAGTATGATTTGCAGATATGAAACTGATTGGTGGTGCGAACTTTTACAAACATTTTCTACCGATGATTATCCCCTAATCAATCAGTTTCTAACATCAACTGAACAAAAAATTCCTTTTTTAATCAACCGTTTCTTAACCTTATAAAACACAAAAAAACATCAGCTTAATAGCTGATGTTTTAGTTACCAGGCGACGTTCTACTCTCACAGGGGGAAACCCCCAACTACCATCGACGCTGAAGAGCTTAACTGCCGTGTTCGGTATGGGAAC
>NZ_JBVFKR010000018.1:0-22012 GCF_055484705.1 Gottfriedia sp. ABJ_BB2_2 | reverse complement strand
GGCTCATAACCCGAAGGTCGCAGGTTCAAATCCTGTCCCCGCAACCAAATGGTCCCGTGGTGTAGCGGTTAACATGCCTGCCTGTCACGCAGGAGATCGCCGGTTCGATCCCGGTCGGGACCGCCATACATATGAATTTTAAAACGAAACGATTTGTTTCGTTTTTTTTTATATATAAAATAGGATTACCGTTTCTGTAGGCAATGAAGATTCGTTATAAATTTAGCGACATTATTAAGTATTAGGAATTATTACTGTTTGACAATCCCTTAATGTTTTGAAATGATATAATATGGCAAAGTTAGAATAGACGAGTATGAATTTTTTGGTGGTGAAGTAATTGGAAATTGTTTTACATACAAATACAGAGGAAGAAACGCAGGAAATTGCTTATCTTCTTGGTGAAATTGTTCAACAGAAAGATGTTATTTTATTAGAGGGTGACTTAGGTGCTGGTAAAACAACTTTTACAAAGGGATTTGCTAAAGGACTTGGCGTAAAAAGAACCGTTAACAGCCCTACATTTAATATAATAAAAGAATATAAAGGTAGAATTCCACTATACCATATGGATGTTTATCGATTAGAAGGAAGTAACGAGGATTTAGGTTTTGATGAATATTTTATGGGTGAAGGTGTTTGTGTAGTAGAATGGGCACATTTAATTTCAGATTACTTACCAAATGAATTCTTGAAAATTGTTATTACACATAAAGAAAATGGTAGAATGATTACTTTATTCCCTAAAGGAGCAAGGTATGAATTTGTTTGTAAGGAGTTAATAAAAGATGACCGTTTTAGCAATTGATACATCAACAAATGTAATGGGTATTAGTCTTTTAATAGATGAATCAGTTATTGGTGAAACTATTACATTTATAAATAAAAATCATTCCGTACGATTAATGCCTGCAATTGATGCTTTAATGAAGGAATGTAATATTAAACCTAAGGATTTAACAAAGATTGTTGTTGCAAAAGGACCGGGGTCGTATACTGGTGTAAGAATTGGAGTTACTGTAGCGAAAACAATAGCTTTTTCGTTAAATATACCTATCGTAGGTGTATCTAGTTTAAAGGTATTGGCGTCAAATGGTCGTTACTTTGAGGGGCTAGTGTGCCCAATATTCGATGCGAGAAGAAATTTGCTGTTTACAGGACTATATGATTTTAGAGGATCTGCAACTTCAAGTATTTTAGACGATTGTAATATAGATCGAAGTGTATGGATGGACAAATTAAAGTCATTTAATGAGCCAATCCTTTTTATAGGCAATGATGTTTCGATCCATAAGGATTACATTATTGAACAGCTAAACGAACGTGCAATATTTGTAACGAATAATTTAAACAACCAAAGACCAAGTGAATTATTTAATTGTAGTCTTGAGGAAAAGGAAGAATCAGTTCATGATTTTGCACCTGAGTATTTAAGATTATCTGAGGCTGAAGCAAATTGGTTAGCAGACCAAGAAAAGTAGGAGGATGTTATGATTTCATCAGTTGCTTTTCGACAAATGAGAGAAGAAGATTTAAATCAAATAATGGAAATAGAAAAAAAGTCATTTGCAACTCCATGGACTTATGATGCGTTTTATAATGAGTTACATACAAACCAATTTGCACATTATGTTGTAGCAGAGGTTGATCATGAAATTATTGGATATTGTGGATTATGGGTAATTATCGATGAGGGACATATTACGAATATTGCTATATTGCCGGAGTATCGTGGTAAGGGTCTTGGAGAAAAATTACTTCTTGCAGTAATGGATACTGCTCATGAACTTGGTGCAGAAACATTAACATTAGAAGTAAGAGTCTCAAATGATGTTGCAAAGGGTTTATATCGAAAGCTTGGATTCCAAGATGGAGGAATTCGCAAAAGTTATTATACAGATAATTATGAGGATGCTTTAGTAATGTGGGTGAATATAAATGATCATAAAAGATAATTGTTTAATTCTTGCTATTGAAACTAGCTGTGATGAGACATCGGCAGCTGTTATTAAGAATGGTAATGAAATATTAAGTAATATTGTCTCAACTCAGATCGATATCCATAAGCGATTTGGTGGTGTTGTACCAGAGGTTGCTTCAAGATTACATGTTGAACAAATTACATTAGTGATAGAAGAGGCATTGTCAAAAGCAAATGTCGACTATACAGACTTATCAGCTATTGCAGTTACAGAAGGTCCAGGTTTAGTTGGAGCACTACTGATTGGCGTAAATGCTGCGAAAGCAATTGCCTTTGCACATGACTTACCTTTAATCGGTGTACATCATATTGCAGGTCATATTTATGCTAATAGACTTATACAGGAATTGCATTTCCCTCTATTAGCTCTTGTTGTCTCTGGTGGGCATACTGAGCTTGTTTATATGAAAGAAGACAGTAAATTTGAAGTAATTGGTGAAACAAGAGATGATGCAGCTGGAGAAGCTTATGACAAAGTAGCTAGAACTTTAAAGCTTCCTTATCCAGGTGGTCCACATATTGATCGATTGGCAGAAGAAGGTAGTCCAAATATTCCATTTCCAAGAGCTTGGTTAGAGGAAGGAAGCTACGATTTCAGTTTTAGTGGATTAAAATCTGCCGTGATTAACTATATGCATAATGCTGAACAGCGTGGTGTTGAAATCTCTCCAGCAGATGTTGCTGCAAGCTTTCAGGAGAGTGTAGTAGAAGTAATTGTTAAGAAAACAATTCAAGCAGCAAAAGAATATGATGTAAAACAAGTATTGTTAGCAGGTGGAGTAGCTGCAAACAAAGGCTTACGTGCTTCACTACAAAAAGAAATGAGTATATTTAGTGATAAAGAGTTAGTCATTCCACCTCTTTCACTTTGTACTGATAATGCTGCAATGATCGGTGCAGCTGCGTATGTTCGTTTTAAACAAGGAAAAGTATCTACTTTAGCTTTAAATGGTAATCCAGGTTTAGATTTAGAAACAATGTAAAAGAGACTTATTCACATTTTAAACAAAATATGTGGATAAGTCTTTTTAGTTTGTTTACAACTTAATAACATTATGTGAACAATATTGTGTATAACTTTATATAATAATTGTGGATAATGTGCATAAGTCTGTGTAAAAGCTTAAAAATTTCAAATTCTTTGTGGATAATCATGTAGATAAATAAAAAACGGATCGCTTTTTGCGAATCCGTTCTTTGTTTATTCTTGTAAGTTCTCCCATTCTTCCATCAGAGACATTAAATTTGATTCATAATCATTTTTCTTAATGGTTAGCTCTTGAACGAGTTGAAAATCTCCGTAAACTTCTGGTTTACATAGTTCAAGTTCGATTTGTTCAATTTCTTTTTCGATACTTGAAATACTACTTTCAATCTCTTCTATACGACGTTGTGTTTGGCGTAGCTTTTTCTTTAACTCTTTATCCTGTTGATAATCTGAAATTGGTTGCTGATTAGTTTGACGAATCTGATTTTCGGAGTTTTCCTTTTCAGCCAGTTCCTTTTCATAAGCTTCATTTTTCTTGAATAAATAATAATCATAGTCGCCTAGGTAAGGAGTTAAACCTTCTTTTGCAAGTTCAAATGTTTTTGTGGATAACCTGTTCATAAAGTATCGATCATGGGATACAAATAAAATCGTTCCTGGATAATCTAAAAGAGCATTCTCTAATACTTCCTTACTATCTAAATCTAAGTGATTCGTTGGCTCATCCAGAATTAAGAAGTTTGCTTTTTTCATCATAAGCTTTGCAAGAGCCAATCTAGCTTTCTCTCCACCACTTAAAGACGAGACATTTTTCGTAACGTCGTCCCCAGAGAATAAAAAGTTACCTAAGATTGTTCTAATTTCTTGTTCAGCTTTTAATGGATATTCATCCCATAACTCATCAAGTACTCTTTTGTTTGACGTTAATTTAGCTTGCTCTTGGTCGTAGTAACCGATAAAAACATTTGCTCCGAAATCTATACTGCCTTGTAGCTTTTCTAAATCTCCAATGATCGTTTTAAGTAATGTAGATTTTCCAACTCCATTCGGACCTACAAGGGCAACACTATCCCCACGATTTAGAACAAATTGCATTGATTGATCGATAGTCGGTACACGGTCGTAACCAATGAAAAGGTCTTTCACGTTAAGTACATCATTTCCACTTTGTTTTTCAATTGTAAATGAAAAATTGGCAGAAGACTCATCTCCTTGTGGTTTATCCACTCTGACCATTCGATCTAGTTGCTTTCTACGGCTTTGAGCTCTTTTAGTAGTAGAAGCACGTGCGATATTTCTCTGAACAAAATCTTCGAGTTTAGCGATTTGTTCTTGTTGTTTTTCAAATTGCTTTAAATCTTGTTCATATTGAGCAGCTTTAAGTTCTAAATGCTTACTATAATTTCCCACATATCTTTGATGCTTGTGGTTTGAAATTTCATAAACGATATTTACAACTTGATCAAGAAAATATCGATCATGTGACACAATTAATACAGCACCAGGGTAGGATTGTAAATAACGTTCAAGCCAGCTAAGCGTATCAATGTCTAAATGGTTCGTAGGCTCGTCCAGAATTAATAAATCTGGTTTTGTTAGTAATAGCTTACCTAATGCAAGTCTCGTTTTCTGGCCACCACTTAATGATGATATTTTTGTATGATAATCTTCATTTGAAAAGCCAAGACCACTAATAATCGAACGGATATCTGCTTCAAACTGATATCCACCATTTTCTTTAAATGTAAATTGAAGATGATCATATTCGTTTACAATCTTATCGTAAACTGCTTGATTTGAATAAACATCTTCTTGGGTCATTTTATGTTCTAGCTTTCTCATGTTATCCTGCATCTCTACTAAATGGCTGAATACAGAGTAGTATTCTTCCCATATAGAGCGATCACTTTGTAATCCAGAGTTTTGAGCTAGATATCCAATCGTGACATCTTTTGGTTTAATTAATTCGCCGCCATCATACGATATTTCACCAGCGATAATTTTTAAAAGAGTAGACTTACCGGCACCATTTCGACCAACAATTGCTACTCGATCATTTGTCTGAACTTCTAATTTAATATTTGAAAGTATAATGTCACTACCAAAGTATTTGGAGACATTATTAACTTGTAATAGGATCAAGATATTCACCTCATTGCAAAATTTTTTATCTATTAAACTGTTTACTGTCAAAATTCATAAATATAGTGTATATTTTACAGTAGAACAAGTACTTTATTACTAAAATGAAGGCTATTTACACAATATAGTAAAAAGAATTACAGTAACAGTAAGTGGGGGATTGTAAAATGGAGTCGGAACAAATTAAAATTCCACAAGCTACTGCTAAACGTCTACCTTTATATTACCGTTTTATAAAGAATTTGTCTTTATCAGGTAAACAAAGAGTTTCTTCAGCAGAGTTAAGTGAAGCAGTAAAAGTAGATTCCGCTACAATTAGAAGAGATTTTTCGTATTTTGGTGCCTTAGGAAAAAAAGGGTATGGCTATAATGTAAATTATTTATTAACTTTTTTCTCGAAAGCGCTTAACCAACACGAAGTAATGAAAGTAGCGTTAATCGGTGTGGGTAATTTAGGAACCGCATTTTTACATTATAATTTTATAAAAAACAATAATACTAAGATTGAAATGGCGTTTGATATCGATCCAATGAAGATTGGAACAGAAATAGGTGGAGTTCCAGTCTATAATCTTGATAAATTAGAAGAAATAATGAACGATGACATTCAAATTGTCATTTTAACTGTTCCTGCCCAAGTCGCTCAGTCGATTGCAGACCGTTTAAAAGGTAAAAATATAAGAGGTATTTTAAATTTTACACCGGCACGTATTAGTGTTCCGGAACATATTAGAATACATCATATTGACTTGGCTGTTGAATTACAAACACTAGCATACTTCTTACAACAATAAGGAAATTAAAAACCCCCAATCGAATGGGGGTTTTTTAATAGATGAAATGAAATAATTTAATTTGTTGAAATACGACAAATGAGTTCATAAACATATGAGTTAAAATTGGGACTAAAATCGAATTTGTTCGTTTATATAGATAACAAAATATAAATCCGATCAGAAAATAAGATAAAAAGAATGGCAAGTCGCCGTGCATGAAAGCAAAAATAATTGAACTAATACTAGCAGAAACAATAAATGGAAAACGTTCAAATAGCTTTTTAAAAATAATACGACGGAATACGATTTCTTCCAATATCGGTGCAATTAAACTTGGAATGACGATAAAAGCTGGGTTTAGCTTAGCGATATTAATAATGTTCTGGGTGTTTTCTGACCCTTTATCTAAATCAAAAACTAAAATTAAAATGAGATTACACACTATTTGAGTAAACATTGTGACAGCATAACCTAATAAAGCCCATTTTAATATTTTCATCGTAAAACTAAATGAAAGATTTTTTATTCCAATCGAAATCGGACCTCTTAATAAAATGAAAATAATTAGGAGACCAGTAATAAAACTAATACATCCCCATAAACCAACTGCTTCGATTTTAGCAGTCTCTTTGTCCAAACCTTCGTATAAACTACTGTCTAATAGAAAACGAACACCATACAATCCTGAATACTGAATCAAAACATACGTTAATAAAATCCATAAATCTCTTGTTTTCAAAACGATAACTCCTTTGTGTTGATATTTTCATAACCCAAAGGTTTATATAACAACATGTACATTATTGTACTCGTTTAAGGAGGTTCTTAAAAGGTATTTACATATTTTTATTAAACTTCCTTAAAATACGTTGATTAAAATTAATAAATTTCGACAAGAAAAGTGCTAGCTTCGGACTTGCAAAATCTCATGATATTATTTAAACTAATAATTGTGTTAGCACTCAATATTAATGAGTGCTAAAAAATAATGATTAGATTATTGAGGAGGTATTACACATGTTAAAACCACTAGGTGATCGTGTTGTAATTGAGCTTGTTGAGTCTGAAGAAAAAACTGCTAGCGGTATCGTATTACCAGGTAGTGCACAAGAAAAGCCACAAGAGGGCAAAGTTGTTGCAGTAGGTACTGGACGTGTACTTGAAAACGGCGAGCGCGTTGCTTTAGAAGTATCTGTAGGTGACCGCATCATCTTCTCTAAATACTCTGGTACTGAAGTTAAATATGCTGGTACTGAATACCTTGTACTTCGCGAAAACGATATTCTGGCAATTATAGGTTAATTAAATAAAATACTTAGGTTATTAAAATAATTTTTAAAATTTTAAGGAGGTCATTTTAATGGCAAAGGACATTAGATTTGGTGAAGAAGCACGTCGCGCAATGCTACGTGGTGTAGATGCTTTAGCTGATGCTGTAAAAGTAACATTAGGACCAAAAGGACGTAACGTAGTTCTTGAGAAAAAATTTGGTTCTCCATTAATTACAAATGATGGTGTAACAATCGCAAAAGAAATTGAATTAGAAGATGCGTTTGAAAACATGGGTGCTAAATTAGTAGCAGAAGTTGCTAGCAAAACGAATGAAATTGCTGGGGACGGTACAACAACTGCAACTGTATTAGCACAAGCGATGATTCGTGAAGGTCTTAAAAACGTTACAGCTGGTGCAAACCCAATGGGTATCCGTAAAGGTATCGAAAAAGCTGTTGCTGTTGCACTTGAAGAATTAAAAACGATTTCTAAACCAATCGAAGGCAAAGAATCTATTGCTCAAGTAGCTGCAATTTCTTCTGCTGATCCAGAAGTGGGCGATTTAATCGCTGAAGCAATGGAACGTGTTGGTAACGATGGAGTTATTACACTTGAAGAATCAAAAGGTTTCACAACTGAATTAGAAGTGGTAGAAGGTATGCAATTTGATCGTGGATACTCTTCACCTTACATGGTTACAAATTCAGATAAAATGGTAGCTGAATTAGAAAACCCATATATTTTAATTACTGATAAAAAAGTAACAAATATTCAAGAAATCTTACCAGTCCTTGAGCAAGTAGTTCAACAAGGTAAGCCATTATTAATTATTGCTGAAGATGTTGAAGGTGAAGCACAAGCTACAATCATCGTTAACAAATTACGTGGCACATTTAATGCTGTAACTGTAAAAGCTCCAGGATTTGGTGACCGCCGTAAAGCAATGTTAGAAGATATCGCAGTATTAACTGGCGGTGAAGTAATTACAGAAGAATTAGGATTAGATCTTAAAACGACTAATATTACTCAATTAGGCCGTGCTTCAAAAGTTGTTGTAACAAAAGAAAATACAACAATCGTTGAAGGTGCTGGTGAAACTGAAGCAATTCAAAGACGTATTGGTTTAATTCGTGCTCAATTAGAAGAAACTACTTCTGAATTTGATCGTGAAAAATTACAAGAGCGTCTTGCAAAATTAGCTGGTGGCGTAGCAGTAATCAAAGTTGGTGCAGCAACTGAAACTGAGCTAAAAGAACGTAAATTACGTATTGAAGATGCTTTAAACTCAACACGTGCTGCAGTAGAAGAAGGTATTGTAGCTGGTGGTGGTACTGCATTAATGAGCGTATTCAATAAAGTAGCTGCAATTGAAGCTGAAGGTGATGTTGCTACAGGTATCAACATCGTATTACGTGCGCTTGAAGCACCAGTTCGTCAAATTGCAACAAATGCTGGTTTAGAAGGATCAGTAATTATCGAGAAATTAAAATCTGCTGAAGTTGGCGTTGGTTTCAATGCTGCTAACGGACAATGGGTAAACATGATTGAAGAAGGAATCGTTGACCCAACTAAAGTAACACGTTCTGCACTTCAAAATGCAGCATCTGTTTCTGCAATGTTCTTAACAACTGAAGCTGTTGTAGCTGACCTACCTGAGAAAAATGCTCCTGCAATGCCTGACATGGGCGGCATGGGTATGGGCGGCATGATGTAATATCATCCCCTTAATAAAAACCCCGTAAACATTGTTTACGGGGTTTTACTTTACTATATTTTAAAAAGAAAAACCCCTCCAAGGGGGTTAAGTTCACTTATACGATAAAATCATCAAATATCGGATCAATTAACTCGCCATTGCTTAACTGACCTCTATTTTTAATTTTACATTTGATAAAAGGTTCAACATAGGTGTAGATTTTGTCTTCGCCAGTTTTTATATGCTTTGTAACACTGAAAAATGCTTTTCTTTGTCCATTATTCATTCCAAATTCTACGATGCCGACATTTTCAAATTGATTGTTTTTATATTCAGAGATTAATAATCCCATACCTTGTTTTTTATACCCAGTAATGTAGTAAACATTGTACTTCCAATTAATTACTTTTAACCAATTCAAAGATCGGTGAGCTGGTATATAAAAAGAATCTTTTGATTTTGCGACAATCCCTTCAAGGCCAAGCTCTTTAATTTGTTCAAACAACGTTATACCATCTGATTCAATAAAGAAGCTTTTCTTAATGAATTGTTGGTCTTTCAGTACGTCAGCAAGAATTTCTTTTCTAGTCGATAAAGGTTCTTTCATCAAATTTCGTTTTCTAATTCGTAATATATCAAAAACGATGTATGTTAATGGGAACTCTTTACTTCCCTGAATAATTTTATGTTCTTGAATTGTATTTACTCGATTTAAGGCAGCTTCATAATCCTCTTGGCCATCGTTATAACAAACGAGTACGCCGTCCAAATAACAATCATCTAATTCAATAATGTCAAGTTCGGGTATTCTACCTGTTAATTCCGTACCATTTTCCGTGTAAAGCTTATTTATTCCATTTTCTCGTTCCAGTAGTAATCGAACACCATTAGATTTTAATTCGAAGTAATGCTCATCAGAATCAAATGGGTTGTCAGCAGTTTGTAATAACATTGGCTCAATAAACATGTTTTAATCCACTCACTTGATTAATGTTAATATACATAATCTAGTCCTTCCCATTTTTTTAGTTTTTGAGTTTATTTATCATAAATTTGCGTTCAAGTGTTTGTTTCTTTTTGTAAGTATTTATATTTTTATCTTCATTAGTTAATTTACTGATATATTACCCCTATTTCAAGTCATAACTTGTCTTCTTTCACAATAAAATTAAATTATCTACTGTGAAATGTGGTGAAAAGAAATGGGGAAAAAAAGTAGTTATAGAATAACAGAGCTAATGTTAAACGAGTATTATGATTTGAGTCAAAAAAAGAAAGACATTGAAAATCAAATGGAGCAATTGCAAAAAGTATTTCATGGTTTTCTTGATCAACAATTTGGAGAGAATGAAAAAGGCGAGTTCGTGATCAATAATTTGAAATTAGAGCGAATCATTAGAAAGAAAGAGAAGTTTCATGACGCAGAAACAGTTAGTAAACTTGAGGAGCTAAAATTAGCTGATTTAGTTCAAGTTATTAAAAAACCAGATGGTGATAAAATAAAATCAGCCATTAATCTTGGTTTACTAAATGAAAAAGATTTAGACGGATGTATTTCAATTAATTCGACACAAGCAATCTATGTAAAGCCAGTTAAAACAAAATAATTACATTGATTAAGGGAGGGCTAAATGCTCTCCTTTTTTTATTTGTCACCAATTTTTGTACTTTGAATATTTTATTAGTATGCGAGTACAAGCATAAAAAGTAAGTATATCATGCTTGAATAAATAAAGAGGGAGCTTTAGATATGGCACTTTGGAAAAATGACTTTATTACAATCAACAAATATACAAGACCGTCTATAAAGTTAAAGGCTATTAAAAAGATAGTGTTACATTGGACGGCTAACCCTGGAGCAAGTGCTGAAAACCATCAAAGGTACTTTAATGGTACAGCTATAAAAAATAAAACATATGCATCTGCTCATATTTTTGTAGATCCTAATGAAGCGATTTGTATTATACCATTTGATGAAGTAGCTTATCATGCAAACGACCAGTATGAACGAAATAGTCGTGGTGAAGTATTTCGAGGCGTACCAGAGTTATCCCCAAATGCTAATTTATTATCAGTAGGCGTTGAAATGTGTGTTGAGAGAGATGGCAGTATCTCGTCAGCTACAATAAAGAGAACTGCAACAGTAATAGCTGCGTTATGTAAAGCTTATAAATTAGATGAAAACGATATTGTTAGACATTATGATGTAACACATAAACTTTGTCCAAAACCATTTGTGGATAATCCAGAAAAATTTAATGATTTCAAAGCACAGGTCAGAGCAATCTTAAATCCACCTAAAAAACAAATAACTACTAGCCAAAAAGATTCTGTTCCGTATAAAGGAATATTAAAAGAGGGATCTAGAGGAGCTTCAGTAAAAAAAGTTCAGCAGAAACTTAAAATAACGGCAGATGGGATTTTTGGTCCTAATACAGAAAAGGCAGTTAAAAATTTTCAAACAAAGAACAGATTAGCGGCGGATGGTATCGTCGGTCCCAAAACATGGAGCAAGCTTTTTTAATGCTTGTATGAAGGGTTTATTAAGGGACTATCATCTTATCATACTTTTTGTAAGTGAATTGGTAATCAAGAAGATGAAATAGTTGAAGTGAAATTACTTGCTAATCGCATTCAAAATTAGTCTTTTAAAAGTCGTATTGATGTCTTTAAATGGCTAAAAAAAATCCCTAAGCTAATTAGATTAGGGATTTTTTCATTTAATGAGGTGAAATTACTTTTAACCCAATTACTGATGCAACGACAAGTGTAATAAAGAAAAGTCTTTTCCAGTCGCGAGATTCTTTAAAGAACATCATTCCGATAATGACCGAACCGGCAGCACCAATTCCGGTCCATATTGTATACCCAGTTCCAACAGGGATAACTTTTAAAGCTTTTGAGAGTAAATAAAAACTAATCCATCCAGAGACAACACATAAAATAGAGTAATTTAGTTTTTTAAAATTGTTGGAAAGCTTCATAAATGTAACAAAACCAACTTCTCCTAAACCCGCAATTAATAAATAAATCCATGCCATTTTATGCAGCACCTCCTTTATCTTCTTGGGGGTCTGATTTTGTTGTTAATTTTAAGCCTACTATGCCAGATAGTAGAGTAATTACTAAAATAATCTTCATGAGGGAGGCTGTTTCGTTTAAGAATATCATTCCGATGATAACCGTTCCAGCAGCTCCTATACCGGTAAAAACTGCATAAGCCGTACCAATCGGAATTACTTTAATCGATTTAGAGAATAAATAAAAGCTTATGATAATGCCTATTAATGTCAGTATAGTAGGCACCGTATTTGTAAAACCATCTGAATACTTAAGTCCAAAAGCCCAAGCAATTTCACAAATCCCTGCAATAATTAAATAAACCCAGCTCATCTTTTATCTCTCCTTTTTTGTTGCAATCGATCGCCAAAAAAAGCTCCAAGCAGCTTTTAAGCGTTTCTTTACTAATTCTTCGTCGGGATCAAACAATTGAATAAAACAACTATCTAATAAGTGGATGTAAGCATCTACTAATTCATCCACATCGTTATGAAAAATTTCATTATTTTTTATGCCTTTTTCGAATAGTCCGCGGATTATTAGAAGTAATTGATTTTCAAACTCTTCGTAGCGTTTTAGTAAAAGCCCCTCTAATTCCTTTGGAGGGAATAACATCATTCTTTTCAGAAATAAACCTAAGTCTTCATGTTGAAAAAAAGTTCGAGTGCTTTCTAATACAGAATAAAGTTGCTCCTCAACTGTTAGATGATTGTATTTTTCTATTTCTTGTTTAAATTTTGATACATACACAGAGCTTAAGTTTTCAATAATATTTAAAAAAATCTCTTGTTTATTTTCATAATGTGCGTAAATAGAAGGTTTTTTAATGCCAACTGCTTTCGCAATCTCGGTCATCGTCGCTTTTTCATAACCATTTTCTGCATACAATTTAATTGTAGCTTCCTGTATTTTTAAAACCGTAGCATTAGTTTTCATTTCAATCACTCCTTAAAAGACATTAGTAAAACTACCTACCGTTCGTTAGGTAAATCATACATCAATATGATTTTCTTTTCAACTTATAGCGTTTCCATAAAAATTTATATGGAAATACCTTGACCGGTAAAATATACGTTGATAGAATGAGACAATAATACAAAATACGTCAATATTCTTCATATATCCTCGACAATATGGGTCGAGAGTCTCTACCGGAGCGCCGTAACATGCTCTGACTATGAAGGCAGCATGACTTTTTTAGCGATAAGTCTGATTTTCTGCCTTCTTTTTTCATGTTACACATGTACAAAAGGGAGAAAATCGGCTTTTTTTTATTTTTTTGGGAAAAATAGTATCAGTTCAACTGATACGTTAATTCAATATTATAGATGAGGTGACCGTTTTGCAAAAACATGACACGATTGTTGTACTAGATTTTGGAAGCCAATATAACCAATTAATTGCGCGCCGTATACGTGAGTTTGGCGTTTATAGTGAATTACGTCCTCATACAATTACTGCTGAGGAAATTAAAGAAATGGGTGCTAAGGGAATAGTTTTCTCTGGTGGACCAAACAGTGTGTATGGTGAAAATGCTTTTTACTGTGATAAAGCTATATTTGAATTAGGACTTCCTATTTTAGGAATATGCTACGGTATGCAATTAATGACTCAGCATTTTGGTGGAACAGTTGAAAAAGCTGACCAACGTGAATATGGTAAAGCTGAATTAAATATTCAAATGCAATCTGCACTATTAAAAGATTTACCAAATGATCATGTAGTATGGATGAGTCATGGTGATAAAGTTACACAACAACCTGAAGGCTTCGTAGTAGATGCAACAAGTGCATCTTGTCCGATTGCGGCAATGAGTAATGAAGCGAAAAAAATGTATGGAGTTCAGTTCCATCCAGAGGTACGTCACTCTGAATATGGAAATGACTTATTAAAGAACTTTGTTTTCAATATTTGCGAATGTGAAGCAAATTGGTCTATGAAAAACTTTATTGAAGTTGAGCTTGAAACTATTCGTCAAACTGTTGGTGACAAAAAAGTACTTTGTGCACTAAGTGGTGGCGTTGATTCTTCAGTAGTTGCTGTATTAATCCACAAAGCAATTGGTGATCAGTTAACATGTATCTTCGTTGATCACGGTTTACTACGTAAGGACGAAGCAGAAGGCGTTATGAAGACGTTCAGTGAAGGCTTCAATATGAATGTAATTAAAGTTGATGCAAAAGAACGTTTCTTATCTAAATTAGCTGGCGTTTCAGATCCTGAACAAAAACGTAAAATTATCGGTAACGAGTTTATTTATGTATTTGATGATGAGGCTGCTAAATTAGAAGGTATGGACTTCTTAGCACAAGGAACTTTATACACTGACATCATTGAAAGTGGTACGGCTACTGCACAAACAATTAAATCTCATCACAATGTTGGTGGATTACCTGAGGATATGCAATTTACATTAATTGAGCCATTAAGCACATTATTTAAAGATGAAGTACGTGCGGTTGGTTCTGAGCTAGGAATTCCAGATGCAATCGTTTGGAGACAACCATTCCCAGGTCCTGGATTAGGTATTCGTGTACTTGGTGAAATTACAGATCAAAAATTAGAAATCGTTCGTGAATCTGATGCAATTTTACGTGAAGAAATCGCATTAGCTGATCTGGACAAAGAAATTTGGCAGTACTTCACAGTTTTACCTGATATCCGTAGTGTTGGGGTAATGGGTGACGAACGTACGTATGATTACACAGTAGGAATTAGAGCAGTAACATCTATTGATGGAATGACTGCTGATTGGGCACGTATCCCATGGGATGTACTACAAAAAATCTCAACTCGTATTGTAAATGAAGTTAAGCATGTAAATCGCATCGTGTATGATGTAACGAGCAAGCCACCTGCAACGATTGAGTGGGAATAACATTCTAATATTTGGAAAAAAACGAACGAAAACGAACATTTTAATTTAAATGTTCGTTTTTTTTGTTGACACATAGTTTAGATGGTTGTAATATAAGGATGTAAATAATAAATAATTTGTCATAACTTGTCGTATAAGCTAGTGAATATGGACTAGCGTCTCTACCTGCCACCGTAAATGGCGGACTACGAAGTAATGATTTCTGTATATTTAACCTACTATCTAGCTATTATTCTATTATCCCTAGGTTATAACTTACAGAATGAAACTGCTCGTGATAGGCGCTTTTACCAATTGTGTAAAAGTGCCTTTTCTATTTATAAAATAGAGACCGACTTTTAAGACTTAATATACTTAGGAGGATCACATGAAAGAACGTATTAGTAATTATTTTGAGTTCAACAAGTTAGGCACATCATTTCGTCAAGAAACAATTGCTGGTTTAACAACATTCTTAGCAATGGCTTACATTTTATTCGTAAATCCATCAATTCTTTCTTTATCAGATATAAAAGATTTTCCAGAAACATTAAGAATGAATAGAGAAGCAATTTTTGTTGCTACTTCATTGGCGGCGGCATATGGTTCGATTTTAATGGGTATTTATGCAAGATATCCAATTGCTTTAGCACCAGGTATGGGATTAAATGCTTTCTTTGCATTTAACGTAGTTCTTGGAATGGGTATTCCATGGCAAACTGCTTTAGCTGGCGTTTTTGTATCAGGTATCTTATTCATTGTCTTATCTTTAACAGGACTTCGTGAACAAATTATAAATGCAATTCCAATTGAATTAAAATTAGCAATCGGTAGTGGTATTGGTTTCTTTATTACATTTGTTGGTTTAAAAAATTCAGGTATTATTGTAAGTAACCCAGCAACTTTTGTTGCACTTGGTAAATTAAATGAACCTGCTGTATTATTAACTATTTTCGGTTTAGTGGTTACTGTCATTTTAATGGCTAGAAAAGTGAAAGCTGGCGTATTTTTAGGTATGATCGTAACTGCAATCGCGGGTATGATTTTTGGAATTATTGATTTACCATCTTCAGTTGTTGGTCCAGTTCCAAGTATTGCACCTACATTTGGTGAAGCAATTAAACATATTCCAGATGTATTCTCTTCACCTCAAATGTTTGCAGTTGTATTAACGTTCTTCATTGTAGATTTCTTTGATGCAACAGGTACATTAGTTGCTGTTGCAAATCAAGCAGGTTTATTAAAGGATAATAAACTTGAAAGAGCTGGAAAAGCATTAATGGTTGATGCTACTGCAGTAGTAGTTGGTTCAACTCTTGGAACAAGTACTACAACTTCATATATCGAATCAACTGCAGGTGTTGCTGCAGGTGGACGTACTGGATTCTCAGCAGTTATTACGGGCTTATTATTCTTATTAGCATTGTTCTTTGCACCACTATTAGGTGTTGTAACAGCAGCAGTAACTTCTCCAGCATTAATCGTTGTTGGTGTGCTAATGGTATCTTCAATTGGTCAAATTGACTGGAAGAAATTCGAAATTGCTGTACCAGCTTTCTTCACAATTATCGCAATGCCGTTAACTTACAGTATTGCAACAGGTATTGCTGTTGGATTTATCTTCTATCCAATTTCAATGCTAGCTGCTGGAAAAGCGAAAAAAATTCACCCGATTATGTATGTACTATTTGTTGTATTCCTTCTATTCTTAACATATTTCAGAGAATAGTAAATTATAAATCCCAAAATATAAAGCTTGGACAACGATAAATCTCGATGTCCAGGCTTTTCTTTTTTAAAAAATTGTGTACGATTAGAATAAAAACGAAAATAGAGGGTATTTTTGAATGGAATTTCATGAACAAAAAATTTTACCAGCTGTTAGAAAAATCAAGGATTTAGAAAAATTACTAACTAGTTCTTATGAATATATCGTTATTTTAGATATTCATATTGGCCAGCTTAAAAGTGTGGTGTCGCTTGCTAAGCAACATTGTAAGAAAGTATTTTTACATGTAGATCTAATACACGGTTTGCAAAGTGATGGATATGCGGCGGAATATTTATGCCAGGAGTTTAAACCATACGGGCTATTATCTACAAAATCAAATGTGATTTTAAAAGCAAAGCAAAAAGGTGTTGTTGCAATACAACGTATTTTTTTAATCGATTCTAGTGCGATGGAGAAAAGTATAACGTTATTAGAAAAAACTAAACCAGATTATATTGAAGTTTTACCAGGTGCTCTAACAAATGTAATAGCAGAAGTAAAGGAGCGCACAGGTATTCCGATATTAGCAGGTGGTTTTATTCGGACGACCGAAGATGTAAAGGCTGCTTTAGATGCTGGTGCAACAGCAATTACTACTTCTGATAAAGAGTTGTGGAAAAATTTCCTAAAAAAGTGACTGAAATGTGAAATATAGGATTGACAACGTTTTCATTTATGAGTTAGCATAAAGACAAGTTAATATACGTGACGGAGAAATAAAGAGATCCACAATTGAATGTTTCTATAGTTCTTATAGAAACAATTTAGTTGTGGGTCTTTTTGTTTTTAAATACGAATGGCCATTCAATTTAGTTCTCTCACGAAGATCAACTTAAACCGAATGTGGAGGGATTTTATGTCAGCATTTTTAGGAGAGTTAATTGGGACAGCTTTGTTGATAGTTCTAGGTGGTGGAGTTTGTGCAGGTGTGAGTCTAAAGAAATCATTTGCGAAGGATTCTGGTTGGATTGTTATTACACTAGGCTGGGGATTAGCAGTGGCGATTGCGGTTTATGCGGTAGGAAGTATTAGTGGAGCACATTTAAATCCAGCGGTTACGTTTGGGTTAGCTTTTAAGGGGTCTTTTCCTTGGAGCCAAGTACCTGAGTATGTTGCAGCACAATTAATTGGTGCAATAATTGGGGCAACAATTGTATATTTACATTACTTACCACATTGGAAGGAAACAGAGGATCCAGGTACAAAATTAGGAGTATTTGCAACAGGACCTGCTATTCCTAATACTTTTGCAAATTTATTAAGTGAAATTATTGGTACATTCATCTTAGTATTTGGTATCTTAGCGATCGGTTCGAATAAGTTTGCTGATGGATTAAATCCATTCATCGTTGGTTTCTTAATTGTAAGTATTGGTTTATCATTAGGTGGAACAACCGGGTACGCAATTAACCCAGCTCGAGATTTAGGTCCTCGTATTGCACATTTTTTACTCCCAATAGCAGGAAAAGGCGGATCGAACTGGAAATATGCATGGATACCTGTTGTAGCTCCATTATTAGGTGGATCATTAGCCGGATTATTTTATGAAGTAATATTTGAAGGTAAACATAATACAGCCTTATATTATGTGATTTTTGTTACAGTGGTTATTCTAGCAATCTCTTATATGACAAGTAATATGAAATTTAATAATAGTAATAATAGTAAAGCAGCTTAAGGAGGAGAAATAAGAATGAAAAAATATATCCTTTCACTTGATCAAGGAACAACAAGTTCACGTGCTATTCTTTTTAATAATGAAGGAAAAATAGTACATGTAGCACAAAAAGAATTTACACAACATTTTCCTAAGCCGGGTTGGGTTGAACATAATGCACAAGAAATTTGGGGTTCAATTTTAGCGGTCATTGCAACTTGTTTAAGTGAGGCAGACATTAAACCAGAACAAATTGCTGCAATTGGCATTACGAATCAGCGTGAAACAACAGTTGTTTGGGATAAAAATACTGGTAAACCTGTCTATAATGCGATCGTTTGGCAATCCCGTCAAACTGTAGACATTTGTGATGAATTAAAAGAACAAGGCTATAGCGATATGGTTCGCGAAAAAACAGGTCTTTTAATTGATGCTTATTTCTCAGGCACGAAAGTAAAGTGGATTTTAGATCATGTAGAGGGTGCAAGAGAAAAAGCAGAAAATGGAGATTTATTATTTGGAACAATTGATACATGGCTTGTATGGAAATTATCTGGTGGAGCAGTTCATGTTACAGATTATTCAAATGCATCCCGTACTTTAATGTACAATATTCATGATTTAAGCTGGGATGATGAACTTCTAGATATGTTAACAATCCCAAAAAACATGCTTCCGGAAGTGCGATCATCTTCTGAAGTATATGGTCATACAGTGGATTACCACTTTTTTGGCCAAAGTATACCGATAGCTGGTGTAGCTGGAGATCAACAAGCAGCGCTATTTGGTCAAGCTTGCTACGGTGAGGGTATGGCTAAAAATACGTACGGAACAGGTTGCTTCATGTTAATGAATACAGGTGAAAAAGCTGTTAACTCAGACCATGGATTATTAACAACAATTGCTTGGGGTCTAAATGGAAAAGTTGAGTATGCATTAGAAGGTAGTATTTTTGTTGCAGGTTCAGCTATTCAATGGTTACGAGACGGAATGCGTATGTTTAAAGATGCAAGTCAGAGTGAAGAGTATGCTAAACGTGTAGAATCGACAGACGGAGTGTATGTAGTACCTGCTTTTGTAGGACTTGGTACACCATACTGGGATAGTGAAGTACGTGGAGCGGTATTTGGGGTAACTCGAGGAACGACAAAAGAACACTTCATTCGCGCTACTTTAGAATCTTTAGCATATCAAACAAAAGACGTTTTATGTGCAATGGAAAAAGACTCAGGAATCGAGCTTAAAACTTTACGAGTAGATGGTGGAGCGGTTAAAAATAATTTCTTAATGCAATTCCAAAGTGATATTCTAAATGTTCCAGTTGAACGTCCAGAAGTAAATGAAACAACGGCTCTGGGCGCTGCCTACTTAGCTGGTCTTGCTGTAGGTTATTGGGAAAATCAAGATACGATTGCTTCACAATGGAATATGGATAAGAGTTTTTCTCCAACTATGGATGATCATGTTAGTGAAGAGCTTTATTCTGGTTGGAAAAAGGCAATCGAAGCAACAAAAGCTTTTAAATAACATATGATAATGATAAGATGAAAACAAGTTAATATTCGGTAGGAGATTGAGAGAGACCACAACACGCTATAGAAGCGAATTCTATAGTGATGTTTGTGGTCTCTTTTTTTCGTACCATAGGAGGCAAAGTAATGAAATTTTCTAGTAAACAGAGAAAAGAGCTATTAAATGGAGTAAATAAACAAGAATTAGATGTAATTGTAATCGGTGGAGGCATTACTGGAGCTGGAATTGCACTTGATGGTGCTACTAGAGGTTTATCAACGATTGTCTTTGAAATGCAGGATTTCGCAGCCGGTACATCTAGTCGATCAACAAAGTTAGTACATGGTGGCTTACGTTATTTAAAACAATTGGAAGTAAAGATGGTCGCTGAAGTAGGGAAAGAGCGGGCAATAGTTTACGAAAATGGTCCACATGTAACTACGCCTGAATGGATGTTACTACCGTTTCATAAGGGAGGTACTTTTGGTGCTTTCAGTACATCAATTGGCCTTAGAGTTTATGATTTTCTGGCAGGAGTAAAGAGAAGTGAACGTAGGAAGATGTTTAATCGTGAAGAGACCATGAAAAAGGAACCACTTGTAAAACAAGAGGGACTAAAGGGCGGCGGATATTATGTTGAATATCGTACAGATGATGCTCGCTTAACAATTGAAGTAATGAAGGAAGCGATTGAACAAGGAGCAAAAGCGGTAAACTATGCAAAGGTAGATGGCTTCTTATATAAGAATGGAAAAGTATGCGGTGTCATTGTTGTGGATCTACTCGACGGTGAAATATATGAAGTGTATGGCAAAAAAATTGTAAATGCAGCTGGTCCGTGGGTTGATACATTAAGGGAAAAAGATCACTCGAAAAAAGGAAAAATACTTCAATTATCAAAAGGGGTACACTTAGTAATTGATCATTCTCGCTTTCCATTAGGTCAAGCGATTTACTTTGATACACCAGATGGCCGTATGGTATTTGCAATTCCACGTGGCGGTAAAACCTATGTTGGTACAACCGATACATTTTATAATGATGATGCAGCATTACCGAAAATGACGAAAGAAGATAGTAAGTATATTATTGATGCGGTTAACTATATGTTCCCTACTGTGAAGATAACAGAAAGTGACATCGAATCTAGTTGGGCTGGCGTTCGACCTTTAATATATGAAGAAGGAAAGAATGCTTCTGAAATCTCCCGTAAAGATGAAATTTGGACATCGGATTCCGGATTAATCACAATTGCAGGAGGAAAATTAACTGGTTATCGTAAAATGGCTGAATTGGTTATAGACTATGTGACGGATTTGTTGGCGAAGGAAGGCAATGGGGCTTATCCACAAAGTAAAACAAAGCATATGCCTATTTCTGGAGGGCATGTTGGTGGTGCGAAACAATTCACTACATTTATTTTAAATAAGTCCAAAGAAGGTCAGAAATTAGGATTAACAAAGCAACAGGCAGATCAATTTGCAAAATTTTATGGATCAAATGTAGATACAATTTTTCAGTTAGTTAGGGAACGCCAAGAGGAATTTCAACAATTAAATTTACCAGTGGAAGTGTTAATACCACTTGTTTATGCAATACATTATGAAATGACTGTAAAACCGGTAGATTTTTTTATACGTCGCACAGGTGCTTTATTTTTTAATATTAATTGGGTGTATGAATGGAAAGAAGCTGTAATAACGTATATGTCTAAAGAGTTTGGGTGGAGTCATGCTCAAAAAGTAAAATATTCTAATGAATTGGAAGAAGCATTAATAGATGCTGTTTCGCCAATAAATCAATTAAATCATGCAGCAACAAACGTATAATCCAAGGACACAAGTATTTGTTCTAGTAGTGAATGTGATTCTTACAAAAAATGCTTCTTATTAGAATAGGATAAGAAGCATTTTTTGTATTCTTTCATTACACAATGTAGGTAGCTATAGAAACAATTAATATAATAGAAGATTCATATTCTAAATGTTTAAGATAAAGGACGAATGATTATTCTGAATTATATTACTTTTAGTTTATGGGTTGTAATCTGAACTTCTACCTGATATATTAGTTTATGTTGTTGCGAAACACTAACAACGAATGAAAAAAACATTTAAACAAACGTTGACATAAACGTTTAAGGGTGTTATGATATTTAAGTCGCTTACGAGTGACAAAATGAACTTTGAAAACTAAACAAAACATGAAGTAAAACGTCAATTATTAGTTTTTTGAGCAATACAAGATTTAAACTTAACTATTATGGAGAGTTTGATCCTGGCTCAGGACGAACGCTGGCG
>NZ_JBVFKR010000017.1:0-22064 GCF_055484705.1 Gottfriedia sp. ABJ_BB2_2 | reverse complement strand
GACCCTGTTGACCCTGTTTCTCCCGTTGGACCCGTTTCTCCTGTTGATCCTGTTGGTCCAGTTAATCCTGTTACTCCCGTTTCACCTGTTGATCCCGTTGGTCCTGTTATTCCCGTTAACCCTGTTGACCCAGTTTCACCCGTTAACCCTGTCGCTCCGGTTGCTCCCGTTGATCCCATTAGTCCTGTTGATCCCGTTACTCCCGTTGGTCCTGTTTCTCCTGTTGATCCTGTTACTCCGGTTGACCCTGTTGACCCTGTTTCTCCCGTTGGACCCGTTTCTCCTGTTGATCCTGTTGGTCCAGTTAATCCTGTTACTCCCGTTTCACCTGTTGATCCCGTTGGTCCTGTTATTCCCGTTAACCCTGTTGGACCAGTTTCACCCGTTAACCCTGTCGCTCCGGTTGCTCCCGTTGATCCCATTAGTCCGGTTGCTCCCGTTGATCCCATTAGTCCTGTTGATCCCGTTACTCCCGTTGGTCCTGCTTCACCCGTTATTCCTGTTGGACCAGTTATTCCTGTTGAACCAGTTTTTCCTATTGGACCGGTAGCCCCTGTTTCACCCTTTAATCCTTTTTTTCCTCTTTCCCCCTTTTTTCCTTCTTTACCTCTTCTTCCTCTTTCTCCTTGATCCCCAATTGCACCCGTTACTCCTGTTGGTCCAGTGGCGCCTGTTGGACCAGTAGGGCCATGGCTAGAAGGTGGATCTGGTGGGAAAGGTGGTCTTGGTGGTGGCACAAAAATACACCTCTTTTAGTTTTCTTTCTTCATATTTTATATATCTAAGCACAATTTGGTTTCAATAAATCCAGAAATTTTCAAATAAAAGCTCTAATCACTATTTATCATTCAAAGGTGAAAACTAATAAATAAAAGTGAGTTAGAGCAACTAATAGAATAAATTACTATTTTAAATAAATAGTTATCCACTTGCACTTTAATAGCAAAGAGTTCAGAAAAAACTGTTAGACCTAGTAGAATAGTAGGATAGTTAAATTTAATACTGAGCTACTTAATCCTACAGTAATTTATATTTCAATCTGATTCACCTAAGAAATATTGAAAATAACAGGCAGCATTATACAAATTAATATATCTAAATCTGTTGCTACATTATTTGCTGAAACAATATTGTGAACCAGAAGAGATATGTAATTAATTGAAATAAAAGTTATTAACCAGTAGTTCCTCTATTTTGAAGAATAAAAAACCCTACTTACTTAAAATCTTCCATTCATTACAAGACGAAAGATTATAAATAAAGTAGGGTAAAGCAAGACATTATCATTCTATTCTTTAAGAATCAAAGTTAATTAATTGATAGTCCAGCGCTAGCATAACCAGCAACAACAGTTGCAAGATCTAGTCCATCTGAGTCTGCTGTAAATACTACTAATACTCTAGTTCCTGCAGTCACAGGAATATTTGGTAATGCTGCTGTAACCGAACTGATTGCACCCAAGGCTAAAATACCTGATAAACTTGGAGTCAATGGTACACTTGCGACCTGAGTAAAGATATTATTCGGTGTCGGGGAAGTATAAACTCTAGCTGTGATTGTAATTGTGCCTAATAAATTTAAGGCTGCAGTTGTGCTAAAGTATGCAGAAATTGAAGTTAAAACTCCTGCACGAGGCATAGAAAATGCTAAGTTTTGTAATAATCCTGGTCCACCTGCTAAATTGATTGGTCCTCCAAGAAGTGTTACAACAGTCCCAGAGTCGCCGAATCCAATTAATCCTTGTGTTCCAGCTGTATTAAATAAAGCTGATGTTAATTCTACTGGAAGACCTGATGCAAATGGGATGATTGCGGATGCTCCTGGTATGCCTGTTGCTCCTGTTACTCCAGTCGCTCCTGCTGTTCCTGGTGCTCCTGTCGCCCCTGTTGCTCCTGGTGCGCCTGTCGCTCCTGTTGCTCCTGTCGCTCCTGCTGTTCCTGGATCTCCTGTTGCCCCTGTCGCTCCTGTCGCTCCTGTCGCTCCTGTCGCTCCTGCTGTTCCTGGTGCTCCTGTTGCTCCAGTTGCTCCTGGTAATCCTGGATCTCCCGTTGCTCCTGTCGCTCCTGTTGCTCCCGTTGCTCCTGTTGCTCCTGCTGTTCCTGGATCTCCCGTTGCCCCTGTTGCTCCTGGTGCACCTGTCGCTCCCGTTGCTCCTGGTAATCCTGGTGCACCTGTTGCTCCCGTTGCTCCTGGTAATCCTTGTGCGCCTGTTGCTCCCGTTGCTCCTGGAGGTCCTCCTGAAGGTCCAGTTGCTCCTGTTGCTCCCGTTGCTCCCATCGGACCCATTGGTCCCATTGGCCCCATTGGACCCATTGGTCCCATATGTCCTCTTTTTCCTCTTTCTCCGTCGTCTCCGTCTTTACCTCTTTTTCCTCTTTCACCTTGAGGGCCTGTTACACCCGTTGGGCCAATTTGGCCTGCTGGGCCTGTTGGGCCTGTTGGACCTGTTGGACCTGTTGAACCAAATGGTGGAAATGGTGGTTCTGGTGGAAATGGCGGAAATGGCGATCTTGGTGGTGGTAATGGCAATTAAAAACACCTCTCGTTTAATAAATTAGTTGTACAATTTATAGTATAAAAAAAGGACAAATTGGTTCGTTCTCATTACAAAAATGAGTAATAAATGGAAAAAAATAGGTGATTATTCTATTTAAATTCTTTTTATGATTGACCGAAATCGCCTAAAAAGAGAAAAAACCAGGAATCAATTAGATTCCTGGTTCTTTACTCTTACTCTAAATTATACTAAGTTGATTTATCATTAGCCCCTTAACTGAGCATTATGACTTTCTTCAACTGCTTTTAATACTTTTTGATGAGCTTTTGTAACTTCTTCGTCTGTTAATGTACGCTCTGGATCAAAATAAGTTAGTGAAAAGGCAACAGATTTTTTACCTGCTTCCATTTTATCACCTTCATATAAGTCAAAAATGATTGCATCTTTTAATAGTTTTCCACCTGCTTGACGAATTGTAGATAAAATATCTCCAGCAAAAACAGTTGAATCTACTACAAGTGCCATATCACGATTCATAGCTGGGAAACGTGGAATTGCGTTATATAAAATATCATCTACTTCTGTATTGAATAATTTTGCTAGCGATAATTGGAAAACATATGTCTCTTTAATATCCCATTCTTTTTCGGTTACAGGATGTACTTGACCAACGAATCCAATTTCTTCGTTATTTACTAATATACTTGCTGTTCGACCTGGATGTAGGTCTTCTTTTTTTGCAGCAACATAAGAAATTTTATCAGAAAGGCCTAATTCATTAAATAAACCATCTAATATTCCTTTTACTACATAAAAATCAACAGCTTTTTTCTCACCTTGCCATGCATGCTGTAACCATGCTCCTGTTAAAGCACCTGCTAAATACTCTTCTTCACGTGGAAGTTCATTTTTCTCTAATGTTAAGAAAACTGAGCCTGTTTCAAATAATTGTACATTTTCCTCTTTACGAGCAACATTATAAGCTACTGCATCTAATAGATGAGGTACTAAACTAAAGCGTAATTCACTTCGTTCTTCACTCATTGGTAAAGATAAACGAACTGGCTTAGCTTCACCAGTTTCTAATGCAAAACGTTTTACTTTACTATTACTAGTTAGTGAATAAGTAACTGCTTCAAATAATCCTGCATGTTGTAAAAACTGACGAGCTTTACGGCGTTTTGCTTGATATACAGTTAATTGTCCACGGCTAGCTACTCCTGTTGGCAATGTTGCAGGGATATGGTCGTATCCGTACATTCTTCCTACTTCTTCAACTAAGTCTTCTTCAATCGTAATATCTCCGCGGCGACTAGGAACTGTGACTGTGAAAAGTTCTCCATCTTGTTTCGCTTCTAATCGTAATCGACGGAAAATATCTTTAACCGTATCAGCATCAATTGAAGTACCAAGTACATTATTTATTTTGCTAACTGAAACAGAAACTTCTGGTGCGTTATTAACAATATGATTAGCAACTACAGTGCCCTCTACAATCGTACCTCCTGCAAGCTCTGCCATTAACTGCGCAGCACGTTCAGATGCAGAGTAAGTACGAGATGAATCAATTCCTTTTTCAAAACGAGCACTTGATTCACTACGTAAACCTAGGTCTTTTGATGTTTGACGAACTGTTTGACCCTTGAAAACAGCTGATTCAATTAAAACATCTACAGTGTTCTCATCAACCTCAGTTGTTTGACCACCCATTACACCAGCAATCGCAACTGCTTCCTTTTCTGTCGCAATCACTAAATGATGCGGTTGTAATGTACGTTCTTCTCCATCTAATGTTGTAATTTTTTCATTAGATTTTGCATGTCTAACGATGATTTGTTTACTATTAAGCTTGTTGTTATCAAATGCATGTAATGGTTGACCGTATTCAATTAAAATATAGTTTGTAATATCAACAATATTATTAATTGGGCGAATACCAGCACTCATTAAACGAGCCTGCATCCATAATGGAGAAGGAGCAACTTTTACACCCTTAACTAATTTCGCGCTATAGTATGGTGCATCTTCCTTTGATTCTACTGAAACATTAATAAAGTCTGCAGATCCAGTCTCTTCAGTTCCAACAGTTGGTAGTTTCACTTCTTTATCTAAAATTGCAGCAACTTCATAAGCTACTCCAATCATATTTAAACAATCCGCACGATTTGGTGTTAAACCTAATTCTAATACAGCGTCATCGCGGTGTAGAACTTCTAATGCATCCGCTCCAACTTCTGCATCATTAGGTAAAACGAAAATTCCGTTCGAAAATTCCTTCCCAACTACTTTCCCTTCAACTCCAAGTTCTTGAAGAGAACAAATCATTCCTTCAGAAACTTCACCACGCAATTTTGCTTTTTTAATTTTGAAGTTTCCAGGTAATACCGCACCAATTTTTGCAACGATAACTTTTTGACCTTTAGCAACATTCGGTGCACCACAAATAATTTGTACAGGCTGTTCTTCTCCAACATCTACTGTACATTTAGATAATTTATCAGCTTCTGGATGTTGTTCACGTTCCATTACATAGCCTACTACAACATTTTTTATTCCTTCAGAAAGATTGTTTACACCTTCAACTTCAATACCAGCTTTTGTGATTAATTTTGCAAGTTCTTCTGGTGTTACACCACTTAAATCAACGTATTCTTGTAACCATTTTGTTGAAACAAACATGTTTTGTCCCCTCCTACCTTACATTTGTTGGAATTGCTTTAAGAATCTAATATCGTTTGTATAGAAATGACGAATATCATCAATGCCGTATTTTAACAGTGCAATACGCTCAGGACCCATTCCAAATGCAAATCCTTGAACTTCCTTCGAGTTGTAACCAGCCATATCAAGTACATTTGGATGAACCATACCTGCACCTAAAATTTCGATCCAACCTGTATGTTTACACATATTACAGCCTTTTCCTCCACACTTCATGCAAGAAATATCCATTTCTACTGATGGTTCAGTAAATGGGAAGAAACTTGGACGTAAACGAATTTCTCTATCTTCACCAAACATTTTTTTCGCAAAAAGTTGTAATGTTCCTTTTAAATCACTCATTGAAATGTTTTCACCAATTACTAACCCTTCAATTTGCATAAATTGGTGTGAGTGAGTAGCGTCATCATCATCACGACGGTAAACTTTTCCTGGACAAATAATTTTGATTGGTCCTTTTTCTACATTCGCTTCCATTGTTCTTGCTTGAACTGGAGATGTATGAGTTCTCATTAATGTTTCTTCTGTAATATAGAATGAATCCTGCATATCACGAGCAGGGTGACCTTTTGGAAGATTTAGTGCTTCGAAGTTATAATAATCTTTTTCAACTTCAGGTCCTTCAACAACCTCATAACCCATTCCGATAAATAAGTCTTCAATTTCTTGAATGACTGCTTTTAAAGGATGCACACCACCAGCTTGAACAGGACGTCCTGGTAATGTTACATCGATACTTTCGCTTTCTAATTTTTCATTAATGGCATTTTGTTCTAGTAAAACTTGTTTAGCCTCAAGTTTTTCTTGAATTGCTGCACGTACTTCATTTGCAACTGCTCCCATTTTTGGACGCTCTTCAGGAGATAAATCCTTCATTGCTTTCATTGCCTCTGTAATTGGACCCTTTTTTCCAAGGTAAGCGATACGTACTTCATTTAAGGCTTTTAAATCTTGAGCCTCTTCAATTTGTTTAATCGCTTCTGCTTGTAAAGAAACTAAACGCTCTTGCATCTTTATTCCTCCTATACCTCTACCATTTTTTTCATACATTTTTAAACATAAAAAAACCTCGCTCCCAAAAAGGGACGAGGATTGATCGCGGTACCACCCTAATTAACAGTTAATGCATAGTTGCACTTACTAACTGCTCACTTCATTCATGTAACGGTCTATTAGACCGAGTCGCCTTTACATATATAATGGTCCCGGCGCCAGCTCAAGAGGTGAATTCAATTTAATTTCCTATAAAAGTGCTTTCAGTCTTAGGCACTTTCTCCCTATATAGGGTACTTAAATTTACTAGTCTCTATCATCGCTTTTATATATTAAATTTTCTTAACTTATTATAGTGATATTTTTGAATTATTGCAACTGCTCTACATATGATTTTCTATCACTTTATCTTGATGACTCCACAAAAAACTAATTCATTATGGGACGAGAATCATATAAATAATTGAATATAGTCAAATTGGAGGAATTTTTGATTTGAAAATTAGAAATCAGTTAATAGTTGGAATTTCAATTATTATATTATTAACCATCTCAATGTTTACTTATAACTTTAATATAGGTAAAAAAATATTAAATCAATTTCATTAATAGAAAATCAAACGGATGATGTAAGTCACGCAAAGGAAGTAGTATTTTTGCTATCTGGGATATGCCAAAAAAAAGCAAAAAAGATGCAGAATATGCACCTCTTTTTTTATAAGCTATACATTAATATTCCCGCTGCGATACCGACGTTTAATGATTCTGCTTTGCCGTAAATTGGGATATAAAGGTTTTCATCTGATAAAGTAAGTAGGCTAGAATTAACTCCTTTTCCTTCATTGCCAACAATAATTGCAAATCGATTAGATGCTTTGATTTCATTAAACGGTTTTGCATTTTGTAATGAAGTTCCGTATACAGTTATACCCTGTTCTTTTAACTCCGAAATCACTTCGAATAAGTCTCCACGTAAAATAGGCATATGGAATATAGAGCCTTGTGTTGAACGAATCGTTTTCGAATTATATAAATCGCTTGTCCCTGTCCCAAGTATAACTGCATCAAATCCGGCTGCGTCCGCCGTTCTGATCATAGTACCAACGTTTCCAGGATCCTGTACTTCATCAATTAATAATAATTTAGAGACGTTTTCAAAGTTTACTCTCATATATGAAAATTCGATAATTGCATATATACCTTGTGTCGTTTCGGTTTCACTTAATTCTTTACTAACTTCTTTAGAAATATATGTTAACTCAAAAGAGCCCGGTGAAAAGTTTGATGGGATGTCGATTTCTTCAGAAATTAATAAATGAAGTATCGGTGCATCATTCTTAATTGCTTCTTCTACTAGATGAAAACCTTCTACAATATATTGTTTTGATTTCTCTCGACCCTTTTTTGTATGTAGTTTTTTCCAAGATTTAACAGAGTTATTTTGTATCGAATCAATTCGTTTCATATTATAACCTTATACCTTTCTTCGTATATCATAAAGTTAATAATACATAAATTTGATACTGTTTACAAATACTACTTAAAGCACAATATGAAAGGAGAATACAAATGAATTTCAACATTCGTGGAGCAGTTCTTCACAATATTACTGGTAATAAAAGTGATCAATTAGAGGCAACAATCGTAGATGCAATTCAAAGTGGTGAGGAAAAAGTATTACCTGGATTAGGTGTTTTACTAGAGTTATTTTGGAATCATGCTTCAGAAGAGCAAAAACATGAGTTATTAGCTGTTATTGAAAGCGGAGTACAAGGTTAACAAGGTACACCTTCACTTTGTTTTAGCCTTTTTTAACTTAAAAAAGTAGAAGCCTCGAACAGATTGCTCGAGGCTTCTTTTGTTAATTATTGTTTTTTTAGATCTTCTATCGAATCAATATCCATATATTCTGGAACAGTTAATCCTAATTTTGTACCTTCTAAGTTCGGTCCAAGATTAACTAGCTTACTTTTATATTCATTTATATAATCACTATGTGTAGTTGGTAGCCATGCTGCTACTAATGCATCTGCACTTCCGTCAGCCACACCTGCAAACATAGGGCCTGCTTCAACTTGTTTTAAAGTTACATCATAACCATGTTGTTTTAATACTGTACCTATCACATTCGTACTGGCAATTTCTGATTCCCAAGCAACATATACAAGGCTTACTTTTTCTCCATTGCCTTTAGGC
The DNA here is from genome assembly GCF_055484705.1 of Gottfriedia sp. ABJ_BB2_2. Classification (NCBI taxonomy): domain Bacteria; kingdom Bacillati; phylum Bacillota; class Bacilli; order Caryophanales; family Bacillaceae; genus Gottfriedia; species Gottfriedia sp. ABJ_BB2_2. The sequence continues at coordinate 13,657 of NZ_JBVFKR010000017.1, read as the reverse complement.
ACATCTTTCGTCCACTTGGCTACGATATCATTATTTTTTTCCACCCATTTTTTAGCAGCTTCCTCTGGCTTTGTTCCTTCTTGTACATCACTCATTACGTTTTCCATATCAGAAGGTTTCCAATAAAATTGATTAAGAATTTTGTAAGCACCAGGATTTTCTTCTTTTAATCCTTTACGTACAATCGTGTGAATCGATTCATCTTTTCCAAATGAACCTTTAGGATCTTCTAAATACTTCAATTTATATTTTGTAAACATCCAGTGAGGCGTCCAGCCTGTAACAATGATTGGCTCTTTTTGATCATAAGCTTTTTTGAGTTCTGCAGTCATTGCAGCTGAAGATCCTTCTTTTAAGGTCCAATCTTTTAAGCCATAATCACTCATTGCTTTTTCGGTAGCCTTCATCAAACCTGCTCCTGGATCAATCCCTGTAATTTCATAATGTACCTGATCCCCTACTTTATTAGTAGACGTTTGGTCTTTTGTACCTACAGTAAAGGCAGTAGCAATGAAAGAAATGAAAAAGATTAGAGTAAAAAAACCATATACGTATTTTTTAGTAAACTTATTTCCATAAACAGGTTTACGTAAGTTTTGTGAGATTCTGTCTAAAATGATTGCAATGATGACAATTGATAGACCAGCTTCGAATCCTTCACCAACTTTAATTTGTGTAACAGCACGATAAACCTCTGCACCTAAACCTGGCGCACCAACTAATGATGCGATAACGACCATCGAAAGTGATAACATTATACTTTGATTAATACCTGCTAAAATCGTAGGTGCAGCCAATGGTAGTTGTACTTTTACGAGTTTTTGCCAAGTAGTTGAACCAAATGCATTTGTCGCTTCTATTAAGTCATTAGGAACTTCTCTTATACCAAGATTGGTAAGTCTAATTGTTGGTGGTACTGCGAAAATCACCGATGCTAAAATACCTGGCACAACACCAATCCCGAAAAAGAGAATTGCTGGTATCAAATACACAAATGCCGGCATTGTTTGCATAAAATCGAGTATCGGCGTAATGACTTGTTTCACTCGATCGTTTTGCGAAGCCCATATACCAAGTGGAATCCCTATGACCATCGTTATAATAACCGAGGATAATATTAATGCTAATGATTCAATTGTTGCATCCCAAAGTCCTAAATTATCGATTAATAGTAAACCTATAAATGTAAATAACCCTACTGTCCATCGACTTGTATAAAACGCTAAAAGCGATATTAATACTATTAAAACAATCGACGGTCCCATTCCTAAAACCTTCACAAAGATATCTAATAGGGTTTCTGTGATGTTTGTGATTGTACTGAATAGCGGATTGAAATATTTAATGATCCAATCAACGATTGTATCAATCCAATCTGCTAACGGTAATTTATGCATCCCCATTACATTAACCCCCTTTAATATTTAAATCTTCTTTTTTACCCGCAAGTGCTCCAATTACCGCACCTCTGATAATGACACCTTTTAATCGGTTTTCTTTGTCAACAACAGCAAGTGGGAGAACGGAAGTCGCAAGCGATTCGATTACATCTGTAAGAAGTGTATCTTCAGAAACTACCACAATATCTTTTTGCATGACTTCTTCAACACTTTTATTTTCTTTCAGTGCATGCGATGCGTCATCAGCTGTAATTGCTCCAAGTAATTTTAATCTACGATCTACAACAAAAATACTTGAATATCCTTGATCTCTCATGATTTGCAGAGCTACCCTAGGACCACGGTCTGGCGTTATTCTTTCAGCACGCTTAAGAACATTCGCTGCTGTTAATACTTTTGACAAATCAACATCTTCTACAAATCGCTCTACATATTCATTAGCTGGATTCACCATAATTTCTTCAGGCGAACCAATTTGAATAATATGGCCATCCTTCATTAGTGCAATTCGGTCACCAATTCTTAATGCTTCATCAAGATCATGGGTAATAAAAATAATTGTCTTTTTCATCGTCTCTTGTAACTCTAATAATTCATCCTGCATGTCTTTTCTGATTAATGGATCGAGCGCACTGAAGGCCTCATCCATAAGCAAAATATCAGTATCACTTGTAAGAGCTCTCGCTAGACCAACCCTTTGCTGCATACCTCCACTTAGTTGTGAAGGGTATTGATTTTCATAGCCTTTTAAGCCAACAATTTCTAAAGATTTTTTTGCTTTTTCTGTTCTTTCCAATGCAGAAATATTTTGTATTTCAAGACCATATTCCGTATTTTCAAGAACTGTTTTATGTGGGAATAATGCAAAGTTTTGAAATACCATGCTAATCTTTTTTCGTCGAACATCCCTTAACTGCTGAGCATTCATTTTCACTATATCTTCATCATCTATCAGAATTTGACCAGTTGTTGGGTCGATTAATCGATTTAACATTCTTATTAATGTCGATTTACCGCTGCCTGATAAACCCATAACCACAAATATTTCACCTGGATAAATTTCAAAATTCGCATCATTTACACCTATTGTTACGCCAGTTTCTTTTAAAATTTCTTTTTTTGAGTAACCTTTCTCAAGTAATTTTATGGCATTCTTAGGCGATTTACCGAAAACCTTCGTCACATTTTTCACTACAACTTTTGATTTCATCAACTCACCTCGTTTTAAAATTTTTAAAATAAAACCTTTTTCTAATACAACTTTCTTTTATATTGAAGGCAGCTTTTTAAAGAAAGAATATTCCAAAAAATAAACATGCAATATAGCGTGAAAATTAAGGATGTTTTGTAAAATATTGTTTAAAATCAGAGTTTCAAAAGCAACATTTTTTAGAAAGCATCTAAAATAAAAGTAGCCAAGTACTTAAAAAGTCTTGGCACGCTACTATTTTGTTTCTATTTGAAGAAGAATTGTCGCTCCAGGACCATTTAAAGGTAGTGGAATGTTTATCTGCTATTAATGTTAACAAGAAACTATGACAAAACTATGTCAGAACAATGTTAACACTAATACATTTGATTACAGAGTTTTAGCCAAATTATTCCATTTTTTAAGTTATATTGTTCTGAACCTCTCGGACCCAAGCGTTTTGCTATTGTCAATAATTATTACAGAAAAGTAACGATTTTTAACTAAACTTAATAAAAACTTGGCTTTTCCCACTAAAAAGTATTCCAAAAAAATATTTTTAAATTGAATAGTATTAATAGGAGCAATAAATTCTATTACTCTTAACAAAAATAAACAAAATAAAAACCCCTCAAGAGGATGCTTGAGGGATTTGTTTACTTAGTTATAAGTTAAACGATCAACTGTTTCACGATCTAAACGTTTAATAACTTCTACAATCAGCTTGACTGTATTTTCATAGTCATCACGGTGTAGGATTCCAGAATGAGAATGAATATATCTAGTTGGAATTGTAATTGCAAGCGATGGTACACCTTTCATTGTGATATGCATTGCGCCTGCATCTGTTCCTCCACCAGGCATTGCTTCATATTGATACGGAACTCCGATTTCTTCAGCTACATTTACAACAAACTCACGCAAATCTTTATGAGAGACCATTGAAGCATCATAAAGAACAATTTGAGGACCTTTTCCTAATTTACCTTGTGCTTCTCTTTCTGATACTCCAGGCATATCACCTGCAACACCAACATCTAATGCGAATCCAATATCTGGTTCAATTTTATATGTAGATGTTCTAGCACCACGTAGACCTACTTCTTCTTGTACTGTACCAACACCAAACACGATATTTGGATGCGGTTGGTTTTGTAATTGTTCTAATACATCAATCGCAATTGCACAACCAATACGGTTATCCCATGCTTTTGCTAATAATAATTTTTCATTTTTCATTGTTTGGAATTCAAAATAAGGAACGACTTGATCCCCAGGACGCACTCCAAATTCTAATGCCTCTTCTTTACTTGAAGCACCGATATCAATAAACATATCTTTAATATCGACTACTTTTCTTCTCGCTTCAGGACTCATAATATGCGGTGGTTTTGATCCAATAATACCTGTAACATTACCTTCTTTAGTAGAAATCGTAACGCGTTGAGCTAGCATTACCTGAGACCACCATCCACCGATTGTTTGAAAACGTAAAAAGCCTTTATCATCAATCTGTGTAACCATAAATCCAACTTCATCAAGATGCCCAGCAACCTCAATTCTTGGGCCATTAGCATCTCCTGTTTTCACAGCAATTAAGCTACCTAAATTATCTGTCGTAACTTCATCAGCAAAAGGCGTTATATACTTCTTCATTACTTCGCGTGGTTCATGCTCAAAACCAGCTACACCATTTGCATCTGTTAACTCTTTTAACATTTGTAACTTAGCATCTAAAGTAGACAAGGTCATCCATCCTTTTTTCTAATTAAAGTTTATGTACATTATCTATTATACAATTAGCGTATCTTTTTGACAAAATCATAAGAATATTAAATGTTTAGCCTACTTCCTTTACTCTTCCTTTTGGACCATGTTGAAAAGTAGCTTTCTTCCAATTTCCAAAAAAGTAGTAAAGGATATGACATAATACTGCTACTGTAAATGCAATTCCAAAACTCCACCAAATACTTAAAAAGCCATACTGATGTCCTAAATAATATGCGATTGGATTCCGAACTAGCCACATCGCACAAAAAGTAAATAATAATGGAGGCATAACTGCTCCAGTTGATCTGACTACACCTGAAAGAACCAGTGTTACCCCAAATAAGATATATGGCCAAAACATAATATAACTAATTGTAATCCCTAAATCAATTGCATGACCCGTCGTTGGTAAAAATAATGAAAAAGCTTCTTCGCTAAAAATATTTAATAAAAGAACTAGACCACCTGTCCAAATCACATTGAACAAAACACCGTTTAAAGCAATACGGCCTATTCTTTCTAACTTACCGGCACCAATACACTGTGCTACCATAGATGTCACTGCTCCACCAATTGCCATTGCAGGCATTTGAATATAACTTGAAAGCTGGAATGCTACCCCAAAAGCAGCTGTTGATTCAGATCCAAAAGAATTAACTAAATGAAAGAGTGCTAAATTTGCTGAAGATACAACAATCATTTGTAAACCCAGCGGTATACCTTTTACTATTAGTACCTTTATTAAGCCCCAATCAAATCTAACTAAGTTTAACTCTTCTTTTTGTAGTCTTAAAAAATACTTCCTTGAATAAATCGTTATCACTAATAAAATAAAACTAATTGTTTGAGCTATTAAAGAAGCCAAACCAGATCCTGATATTCCCATTTCAGGAAAAGGGCCAATTCCTTTAATGAAAAATGGATTTAATATCACATCTAATCCCACAGATAGAAGTAAAAAGTAAAATGGCGTTTTCGAATCACCAGATCCTCTCATAATCGCCATAACTAAAGTGTAAGCAAACATAAATGGCGTACCTAAAAACATCATACGAGTATAAGAAATCGCAAAATCAATTGTATCTCCCGGTGTATTCATAAGCTTTAAGATGGTTGGAGAAAAAACAAATCCTATGATGGCTACTATTAAAGAGAGGGCAATAAATAATGCTAAGCTTGTACCTACTACTCTTTTCGCTTCATTAATATTCTTGGCACCTATATTTTGTGCAACTAAAATAACAGCCGCCATAGAAATTCCAAAAATAGCTCCAGATAAGAAGAACATTAATATATTGGCATTAGAAGTAGCTGCTAAAGCTTGTTCACCTAAAAATTTCCCTACCCAAATCGAGTTAATCGATCCATTTAAAGACTGAAGTACATTTCCTAATAACATTGGCAATGAAAAGAAGAATAATGTTTTCGCGATAGGTCCTTCAGTTAATTGATTGCCTTGTAGGTTTTTTGGCTTAAACATCATATTCCTCCATTTCTATAAAATAGTACTCTATTACTCATCGTAACAGAATAATTGTCATTAGATAAATAATTCAATCATCAATTTATTACATATTCCAATCAAAATTCACACTAATTTCATAAATACGATTTGAAGGGAAGAATATTTAAGCTTACAATGTATAAGTACATTTTTAAATACAAACCTTGGAGACAATAATGATTACAACAACTGTATTATATAAAGAAGCAAAAAGTTTTATTACACAATGCTACGAAGAGCTTAATATCGCTGAACGAATAGAAGAACGTTTAAAAGATATTGAAATTGAAATTAAATCAACTGGCTTTTATACACATACCTATGAAGAAATCGAACATGGTGCTAAGTTAGCTTGGAGAAATAGTAACCGGTGTATTGGTAGATTATTTTGGGATAAACTTCACGTTTTAGATGCTCGTCATATTAACGATGATGAAGGTGTAAAACAAGAAATCATTCATCACATCAGTTACGCAACAAATTCTGGTAAGATTCTTCCGACCATTACAATTTTCAAACCTTACTTAGGTGAAAATAACTGTATTCAAATTCATAACCATCAGCTTCTGCGATATGCTGGCTATGAAACAGATCAAGGTATCATTGGTGATCCCATCTCAATTCCTTTTACAAAAAAATGTGAAAAACTAGGTTGGGAAGGAAAGAAAACAAATTATGACTTGTTACCGATTGTTTATTCTATAGATGGACAAAAGCAAAAATGGTTTTCTGTTCCTCGTGAAGTCATTTTAGAAGTTCCAATTGAGCATCCTGAATTTGATTTTTCATCATTACAAGCAAAATGGTATGCAGTACCAATGATTTCAGATATGCGGTTAGAAATTGGAGGAATCACATATAGTGCTGCTCCATTTAATGGTTGGTACATGGGAACTGAAATTGGTGCACGAAACTTCGCTGACGAATTCCGTTATAATATGCTTCCTCAGGTGGCAGAATTGATTGGATTAGATACAAAAAGGAACAGTACATTATGGAAAGACCGTGCATTAGTTGAATTAAATATCGCAGTTTTATATTCTTTCAAAAAAAATGGTGTTAGTATTGTTGATCACCATTCAGCAGCTCAGCAATTTCAACAATTCGAAAAACAAGAATCAGCATGTGGAAGAGAAATTACAGGTAACTGGGGATGGCTTATACCTCCAATGTCGCCAGCAACAACGCATATATTCCATAATAGATATGAGAACACAATCATCAAACCTAATTTTTTTCCCAACAATAAAAACACTTAAAAGTATTAATCATTGCTTGATGAACACTAATCAAAAAAGAACAAAAATAAAGCGTGCTAAGAAACATTTTCTGAGCACGCTTTTTTCCGTTTTAAAACAATTCCATTTCTCACCTTCTCACTTGTTAATTTTGTTAAAATGAAAATATCCAGATTTCAAATTAAAGGTAAAAAGGAGAATTCAATGATACTTTTTAAAAATAAACACGTAACCGTTTTTCAAAGTGCATTATTTCAGACGAATTCAACAGTTGTTGAAACAGAGGATTGTATTATAGTAGTTGATCCAACTTGGCTTCCGAATGAAATTAATGAAATTAGAAAGTATGTAGATGAAATTAGAAAAGAACGACCTATTTATTTATTCTTTACTCATGGCGATTTTGACCATGTAATTGGTTACCATGCCTTCCCAGATGCAACTACAATTGGAAGTATCCATCTACATAATCACCCTGAAAAAGAAATCAAGGTAGGAAAAATTAAACAATTTTATTTAGATCATTATATTCAACATAATCATCCTATTCGATTTCCTGAAATTGATTTGATCATATCCGAAGACGAACAAACAATTAAAATTGGGAACACAACTTTAGTTTTTTATCTGTCACCAGGACATACAAAGGATGGTTTATTCCTTTATATTGATCAGTTAGATGTTTGGATTACAGGGGATTATTTATCTGATTTTGAGCTTCCAATCGTCTTTGATAGTGTAAAAAGTTATTACAAAACATTGGAAAAAGCATCTGAATTGATAACAAACAAACAATTTTCATTATTGATACCAGGTCACGGTAAAGTAAGTGATTCAAAGGTAGATGCAATCAATCGTATTTCCTTTGCAAAAGATTATTTAACCCGTCTACAGCAAGCTGTACAAAATGAAGATGAACAAGCAATCAGTCTTCTAGAAAAGGAATTTTTATTTCCGTCTGCATTTACTAAGTTTTGTCATGAGTGCAATGTTAAGAATATGAGAAGAGAATATTGTCTTTCTTAAAAGGTTCAGTCAACGCATAGCCTGAAAATCTAATAAAATAAAAAAATCCTTAACATCTACATGTTAAGGATTTTTAATGATATTATTTTAAGTTAGCTTTTGCAGCGTTTGCTAATTCAGCAAATGCTTTTTCGTCTGTTACTGCAATGTCAGCTAACATTTTACGGTTAACTTCGATACCAGCTAATTTTAAACCGTGCATTAAACGGCTGTAAGAAAGACCGTTCATACGAGCAGCCGCGTTGATACGAGTGATCCATAATTTACGGAAATCACGTTTTTTCTGACGACGGTCACGGTATGCATACATAAGTGATTTCATCACTTGTTGGTTTGCAACTTTGAATAATGTATGTTTTGAACCGTAATAACCTTTTGCTAATTTAATAACCTTTTTACGACGAGCGCGTGTAACTGTACCGCCTTTAACTCTTGGCATATTATTTCCCTCCTAGATATCTATCTAATCCGTTATCGTTCTTATTTCATGTTTGTAAGCATGAAGCGAATACGTTTGAAATCGCCTTTGCTTACTAATGAAGCTTTACGTAATTTACGTTTTGCTTTAGTAGATTTATTAGCGAATAAGTGGCTAGTGTATGCACGACCACGTTTTAATTTACCAGATCCAGTCTTTTTAAAACGTTTTGCTGAACCACGGTGAGTTTTCATTTTAGGCATATCGTGTTTCCTCCTCAAATAAATTACTTTTCGTTTTTAGGTGCTAAGACTAAGAACATACTACGACCATCCATTTTTGGATGTGTCTCAACAGTTGCAACTTCTGCACAAGCAGCCGAGAAACGGTCAAGTACTCTTTGTCCTATTTCCTTATGCGTAATAGCGCGTCCTTTGAATCGTATAGACGCTTTAACTTTATCGCCTTTTTCTAAGAACTTAATTGCATTACGAAGTTTTGTGTTAAAGTCATGCTCTTCAATAGTAGGACTTAAACGAACTTCTTTCATGCTAATAATTTTTTGGTTTTTACGGCTTTCCTTGTCTTTCTTTTGTTGCTCAAAACGGAATTTACCGTAGTCCATGATACGACATACAGGTGGTTTTGCCGTTGGTGCAACCATTACTAGATCAAGGTTAACATTAGATGCTAACTCTAGAGCCTCTTGTTTAGTCTTGATACCAAGTTGATCTCCGTTAGGACCAATTAAACGAACTTCACGTGCACGAATTCCTTCGTTTACCATCATGTCTTTGCTAATAGTAAAACACCTCCAGGGTATTGTAAGAATTACCTTAATTTGTTTTTATTGAAGCAAACCTCAAACTCAATAAAAAAGTGTGGGTATATAAATACACCCACACTGACAGTATCAAAGTAATAATGATTCTGTTACCTGACAACAGCCTACAGCGTCATCCAGGTGAGAAGCGGGTGCTTCTACTTCAAACAAATAAGTATTCTTTTCTTACGTTACTATAACATAGCGACACGATGTTGTCAAGATTCGTATGTTTTATTCGCAACGAAATTTATTATAGCAAAGAAACTTATTTATGACAATCATTTTTTTATTTTCATAAAATTCATTTCGATTTTTCTTGTGTAAAGTCTTGTAAAGTATGTATGTGTACCCGTTCTTGAAAGATATTTTGAATAGTAACAATTAGTGCTAAATCTACTGTTGCTGTGTATAAATGAATTCTTTTTGGTGCGATTGCAGCTAATGGAACAATCAATTCATTATCAATGTATTCCCGGTTTTTGATTTCTTTTCCATATTCCCTTAATAGCTCTTTTGAAATTGGTAAAAGTAAATGATCATACACACTAAATTTCCCATCATAAACAATATGGACATTCGGAATAAGTGAATCTGATTTTAATACTTGTTGTCTTAAATTTTCAATTAAGTTTTGATATTCATTTTCTAATTTGTATTCATCGATTGCGATTTCACATACATAGGCTAGCTGCTTATTATATTCTTTTAAGCGAAATGTAATGAACGAATCAAAACTAAAGCTTATTCCGTCCTTTACATATTGAAAAATTGCGTTAGTAATCAATTGTTTGCTTTTCCGTATTTTCTTCTGGTTTGGTACGCTTCTTCTTGTCCCTCTTAATAAGGACTGTGCAATTGGAATGATTTGCTGTTGTTCAACTTCCTCATAGAAAAAAGATGTATGTAAAATGGATTGAATCCACTTATCTTCTTTTTGAAGTAAAATAAATTGTACTAGCGTTGGCACTAAGATACTTTTTATTAACTCTTCAGTATTTTGAGGAAAAGTAATTAATAATGTATTCATTTTGTGTTTTCTTAGAAAGTATGGTCTCGATTGATTTTTTAAGCGTTTTTGTAATCGGTCGTAGACATAAGCTGCATCAATGGGTTCATTGAAAAAAATTTCAATCACCCTGTTCCCCCCTTTCAAGCACCACCTAGTCCTATATATATTAAGAAGTGAATTAAAAAATGCCGTAAAATCACTTAGAATCGTGATTTTACGGCATTTTTGTTTTTATGATGTGAAATGTCTTCGATTTGAACCAGAAATACTGATTGGCTTCGCTAAATATTTAACGCGATCTACAATGCGAGCTGCTTTTACTCGTTCTTCTTCTCCGCGTTGAGAATATGTTAAATGGTGTTCTAACTGAGTTATATCTGCGTTTGAAGTAAAGAAGGTTGGTAATTTTTCAAGCATACGATATTGAAGAATCGTACCTAATATTTCATCCCTTGCCCAACTTGACATTTGTTCGGCACCTATGTCATCAAGCATTAATACTTCAACTTTTTTAACAGCTTCTATTTTTTCTTCTAAAGTTCCTTCACTAATTGAGCTTTTTAATTCACGTAAAAACTCAGGTAAATAAACAAGCATTGAAGAAATTCCTTCTTCTGCTAATTCATTCGCGATTGCACCAAGAATATATGTTTTACCTACACCAAATGGACCGTGTAAATATAACCCTTGCATCATTTTTCCTTTTTCATAGTTCATAATAAATTGTCTTGCAGCTGAAATAGCTTCAAATCGCCCAGAATCATCTAAAGATAAATTAGACATAGAAGCTTGTAGCACATCTTTCGGTAAGTACAAACACTTAATTAAAGCTTCATGTTTTTTACGCTGATCATTCTTTATGCCATTTGGACATCGATCATACTGAACATCAATTCTTTTTCCTTGTATGATTAAATGCGGATGATAGCCCTGAACCAAATTTTTACATCCCTCAAAAGTAGGGCAATCATGACATTCGACACTCTGACCTATATACTCATAAAGCTTATTTAAGCTTTTATCGATCATATCATCTGTAATTTCATTTTTATTTTGAATTAAAAATGGTGCAACTTTTGGGTGACTGCGGACTTCATGTCGCATTTTTTCAAATGTATCTTGGAATTGTTTATTTTTCATTAAGGCAGAGAATGCGTTTTGAATAGGTTCCATTTCGTCCTCCCATTACCGTTTTTTCTTATTTTTGAACATCTCAAGTTCTTTTTCTAATCTTTTTCTTTCTTCATCTACTGAAGTATCATTTGCCTCTGGAGTAATTGGAGCTGCAGTTGCTTCACTTGGCTGTAACCAGTCAGGTACGATTTCTGTACGAATTGCTTTATTTCGTCTATTCCCCGTTCTTGCCTTCGCAACTGTTGTACCCTGTCTTGTCTCTTCAAATTCTTTTCGAGCAAGATCCATCGCTTGCTTAACAGTTGTTACACCTTTTCTTGCCCAGTGGCTTGCAATTTTTATTATATAATTTCTAGATAATTTCTTATCTAAACGAATCATTACATAGTCAATTAATACATTTGCTACTCCAGGAAGTAACTTTTGATCAATCATAATTTCTTCAATAATTTTTAAATCTGCCTCACTTGGCTCTGCACCGCCAGAAATCTCTTTTAAATACTGACGAGGTGAAATCGTTTCAAAGCATTGTATTAGTTTTTCTTCCTGTGTAGTTGGTTCAGCTTTCAGCTCTCTATGCTGAATTGGTTGAACCTTCTCAACGATTGTAGGCAATGCTTCATGATGTTGAAATTGATACCATTCTCTTGCTTCTAAACGAAGAGATTCAGTATTAATTTTATTTTCATCGTTTAATGCACGCATGACTATCGTTTTCATTTGAATTGGGTTAATTCCATATAAAAATGCTAGCTTTAAAATAGTTTCTTTAACTTCTGCAGTAAAAGAACGTTTAGGAACAAATGAATCTGATAAACCATCTAAAAATAAATCATAATCAAACTCTTCCATTTTTACAGAAATCTTTAAAGGCTGTTGCTCTTTTAACAACCTTGTATTTTCCGTATCACTTTGAGTGATCTCATTACTTTTTTGTATTTCATGTAGTTGTTCCATTGTAACGGTTTGAAAAACAGAATCAAACGACCTTGAAATATCACGATAGCCTTCTTTTGAAAAAGCCTGTCTACTAAAAAAGTTTTTCGCACGTTGATATTGAGTTTTACCGATTGTTTTGAAAAGGAAGATATTTAATATAGGATCTTCAAAAAAAGAATGGGGATCAAGCGGAGATTGAAGTTCATAAAGTAACTTCTTAGTACCTTCTTCGGACCCTTCATACACTTTAAGTAAACCGATTCCTTCTAACATTAATCTTTGCTCATAAATTGTCTTTAAATTTGTTCTCATCCCAAGCATTAAAGAATGATGTGTTAAATTATTTGGATTGAGGTCTGTTTGTTCACATTCACTCCATAAAGTCATGTACAAGCTTAATGCCTGACTTCCGATGATTGGTTGATACAACATCGTCAATACCTGTCTGTGGAAATTATGTAAATATCCTGCAGCCATTACCGTGTAAGGATCTGCAGGTAGAACATCCATCCAATGTTGCTTATCAATAGACATTCAAACAATCCTTTCTTGTATCAAAAGAGCGAAGTATTAATCGTCCTTACCTCGCTCTTTGCTAATTAAATCTTTTAATTCATCAATGAATACATTTATATCCTTGAATTGACGATAAACTGATGCAAATCGAACATATGCAACTTCATCAACTTTAGATAAATGCTCCATAACCATTTCACCTAAAACTTCACTTGGAACCTCAGATGTACCACTATTTTTTAATTCTTTTTCTATATTATTAATAATGCCTTCAAGTTGAGATAATGATACAGGGCGTTTTTCGCATGCCTTAATAAGACCTCTTAACATCTTATCTTTACTAAACTCTTCACGAGCTCCCTCTTTTTTAACAACTAAAATAGGATTATCCTCTACTCGTTCAAAGGTAGTAAAACGATGCTGACATTCTTCACATTCACGTCTTCTTCTAATTGATCGACCTTCATCCACTGGTCTGCTATCAAGTACTCTTGTCCCATTATAATTACATGTTGGACATCTCATCGTTTCATTTCAACTCCAAACACAGTTTTGTTAAACAGACTATTATAACTCTATACTATAACAAAATTCAAATAAACTAAAGCAAGAAATGTGGAAGGCGTTCGCTCTGCCCCGACAAGCATAAGACGATGAACAGATAAGGTTGCTTTTTAACCTTAACTGG
>NZ_JBVFKR010000016.1:0-52658 GCF_055484705.1 Gottfriedia sp. ABJ_BB2_2 | reverse complement strand
CAGCGTTCGTCCTGAGCCAGGATCAAACTCTCCATAATAGTTAAGTTTAAATCTTGTATTGCTCAAAAAACTAATAATTGACGTTTTACTTCATGTTTTGTTTAGTTTTCAAAGTTCACTTTGTCGCTTCAGAAGCGACTTAAACATCATAACATTTTCTTTCAAATGTTGTCAACGTTTTTTTATATTTATTTATTTGTCATCGACATCGTTTTAATGTGACAACGTTTAATAATATAACACCAAAAAACTATAAACACAATACCTAAATTTAAATTCTTTTAATTCAGAATCCATATTTTATTAAACATATAAAATACATTTTAAATTAGCTTTTTAAGATTAGCCTGATAACAATGTTTAATAGACAATCACAATTAAAAAAGCTGACTAAACAAATGTTTAGTCAGCCATGTTCTATATTATTTATGTCTCATAAGTGGGAATAATAGTACGTCACGAATTGAAGGTGAATTAGTTAATAGCATCACTAGTCTGTCGATACCAATACCTAATCCTCCAGTTGGTGGCATACCATGTTCTAATGCTTCGATATAATCGTCATCCATCATATGCGCTTCATCATTTCCAAGCTCACGTTCTTTCAATTGTGCTTCAAAGCGTTGTTTTTGATCAATTGGATCATTTAACTCTGTAAAAGCATTCGCATGCTCACGAGCCACGATAAATAATTCAAAACGATCCGTAAAACGAGGATCATCTGCATTCTTTTTCGCTAATGGTGAAATTTCAACCGGATGACCATAAATAAATGTAGGTTGAATTAATGTTTCTTCTACTTTTTGTTCAAAGAATTCATTAATGATATGTCCAACAGACATATTGTTATTAATCTCTACTTTATGCTCTTTAGCAAATTCTCTTGCTTGTTCTACTGACATTTCAGGCCAGAAATCTACTCCGCATGCTTCTTTAATTGCATCAACCATATGAAGTCTTGTCCATTTTGGCTCTAGGTTTACTGTATACTCACCATAAGGAATTGTTGTTGTACCTAAAACTTCTTTAGCGATATGAGCGATTAAGTTCTCAGTCAGTTCCATGATGTCTTGATAATCTGCATAAGCTTCATATAATTCAATCATCGTAAACTCTGGGTTATGACGTGTTGAAATACCTTCGTTACGGAATACTCGACCGATTTCATAAACTTTTTCTAGTCCACCTACGATTAATCGTTTTAAGTGTAACTCAATAGCGATACGCATATATAATTCCATATCAAGAGCGTTATGGTGTGTGATAAACGGTCTAGCTGAAGCTCCACCTGCGATTGCATGCAACATAGGCGTTTCAACTTCTAAATAACCTTGGCTATCAAGATAACGTCTCATTGATTGAATGATTTTACTACGAGAAATAAACGTTTGACGACTTTCCATGTTCATTAAATCTAAGTAACGTTGGCGATAACGTTGTTCCACATCTTGTAAACCATGGAATTTATCTGGAAGTGGTAATAATGCTTTCGATAGGAAAGTATATTCCTTTACCTTAATAGATAATTCTCCAACATTTGTTTTAAACACTTCACCTTTAACACCTACAATGTCACCTAAGTCAGTAATGTCAAAGATTTCGTAGCTCTCTTCACCCACAGCATCTTTACGAACATAGATTTGAACTTGTCCATTTAAATCTTGTACGTGAGCAAATCCAGCTTTCCCTTTACCACGTTTCGTCATTACACGGCCTGCGAATGAAACAATAATTGCTTTTTCTTCTAATTCTTCTTTAGAAAATTGATCAAACTGTGCTAAAAGTTCACTTGAAGAGTGTGAACGGATAAATTTTTTACCGAAAGGATCGATTCCTTTTTCTTCAAGAGTTTTCAATTTTTCCCTACGAATCAGGGCTTGGTCATTTAATTCTTCGTGACTCATCTTCTCATCTCCACGTTTTTATTCAATAAGTATATAAATACAATATGATTTTAATAGAAAAACTGCCAGGTATCTATCTGGCAGTTTTGTTTACTATATCATATTATATTTTGTCAAGGGAAACCTGTCAAACTTACAAAGCTCCAATAGCATCCATTTTTGCTTCTACTTCATTAACATACGCCGTTAATAGATTAACCATCTCTTCACGAGTATTCACTTCGTTGATTTGGTTACGAACTGTTGTAGTACCTTTCATGCCTTTTAAATACCATGCAGCATGTTTTCTCATTTCCAATAAAGCAACATGTTCATTTTTCAATTCAATTAATCGGTCCATATGCAATAGACATACATCAATCTTTTCACGTGGTGTTGGCTCTGGCATTAAAATACCTGATTCTAGATAATTAACCGTACGATAGATCATCCAAGGATTCCCTAGTGCCGCTCGACCAATCATAACGCCATCACAGCCAGTTTCATCTAACATACGCTTAGCATCTTGAGGTGTTTCTACGTCACCATTTCCTATTACTGGAATTGAAACCTGATTTTTAACTTCTTTAATCCAGCTCCAGTCAGATTTACCCTCATACATTTGATAGCGTGTACGACCATGAATTGTAACAGCCTTTCCGCCAGCTGCTTCAACAGCTTTTGCATTTTCCACTACATATATATGATCGTCATCCCAACCAAGTCGCATTTTAACAGTTACAGGTTTACTTACATTTTGAGATACTGCATAAACCATTTCATGAATTTTATTAGGATCTAATAACCATTTGGCACCCGCATCAACTTTTGTTATTTTTGGCACAGGGCAACCCATATTAATATCGATAATATCTGCATTAGTATTTTCATCTACGTACTTAGCAGCTTCTACTAATGAAGATTTTTCTCCACCAAATATTTGTAAACTTAATGGTTTTTCACGTTCATCCATATAAAGCATTTCTAATGTTCTTTTGTTATTGTTAAGAATCGCTTTATCACTTACCATTTCAGCACAAACTAATCCTGCTCCAAATTCTTTTACCGTTAATCGAAAAGCCGAGTTACACACCCCGGCCATAGGTGCTAGTACGACGGGATTTTTCATCTCGATGTCACCAATTTTCAGCACATCCCATCCCCCTTCCATTTCGCTTCAAAACCTAAAATCTATATTGAGAGTTCCTCTACACTTACTTTTAATTGTTTTGCACAGTCATGCAAAAACTGTTCTGACGGCATACGGTTTCCACGTTCTACTTCTCCTAGAACAGAAACGGATACGCCTAGATTTTTCGCAAAACCTTCTTGGGTATAGCCTTTTAACTTTCTAAAAGCCCTAATTCTTCTCCCCCATTTTTCTGCTTCCATAATCGTACCCCTTTGTCTTCTAACAATTTATTTTCAACCTTAAGCGATGGGTTAATTTCTTTTAAAGGTATTAATACAAAGCTTCTTTCAAACATTCTAGGGTGAGGTATTCTTAGGTGCTCAACTTCTATATTTTCTTGATTATAGAGTAAAATGTCAAGGTCTATTGTTCTTGGACCCCAACGTAATTCTCTTTTTCTACCAAGGTTATTTTCTATACTCTGCGTTACTTCAAGCAGTTGTAGTGGCGTTAAATCGGTAGAAATTTTAATGACTAAATTTAAAAATGGATCTTGATCTAAATAACCGACTGGGTCTGTTTCATAAATTGATGAAATCTGTTCAACACTTATATCTTCATGTTGTCTAATTTCTTGTATTGCTTTTGTAAGAAAACCTTCTCGGTCTCCTATATTTGTACCTAAACTTATGTATGATTGATTATTCATAACGACCCCTTGTTATTTCAACTGCTACGTAATCATAGTGACCTGGTATCGGCGGATCTGGTTTAATTACTTTCACTGTACACTGTTGAATTAAATCATAAGTATGTAATATTTGTGAAGCAACCTCTTCAGCTACTGCCTCAACTAAATCATACGATTTACCTTGAACGACTTCTTCACATGTCTTGTATAAATCTGCGTAACTTACTGAATACGCCAAATCATCGGTTTTTCCTGCTTTTTTTGTATCTAATTCGACAATTAAATCCACATTAAATCGTTGACCAAGTGTTTTCTCTTCTTTGTAAACACCGTGGTACCCATAAAATTTCATCCCTGTTACATAAATCTTATCCATTATTGATCTCCTATCTGTAACATTGCATCCATCATTTTAGCCATACGAGAAATCGGTAAGACATCATGTACTCGAACGATTTCACAACCCTTGGTTATACCAAGACAAACAGTCGCTCCCGTCCCTTCCATCCGCTCATCAACTTCAGTTCCAAGGACTTGTCCGATAAATCTTTTTCTCGAAGTACCAAGCAGGACTGGATAATCTAATGATTTAATTTGCTCTAATTGATTCATCACTTCTAAATTTTGTTTAGCTGTCTTTGCAAATCCGATACCCGGATCAAGAATAATCATCTCATCTTTTACACCAGCACTCTTTGCAATTTGAATACTTTCAACTAAATCGCATATCAAATCACTCATTAAACTATAATAATCTTCGTTTGTTCGGTTATGCATTAAACAAATGGGCACTTGGTAAGATGCCGCAACTTCTGCGATACGAGGATCTTTTTTTGCTCCCCAAACATCATTAATGATTGTTGCGCCAGCTTCAACTGCTTGTTTTGCTACCTCAGATTTGTATGTATCAATTGAAATTGGAACGTCTATTTCATTAGACAGAGCTTTTATAATTGGAATAACCCTTTTAATTTCTTCTTCCTCATCAACCTTTGCCGCTCCAGGTCTTGTAGATTCTCCACCTACATCTATAATTTTCGCTCCATCAGCAATTAGTTTCTTCGCATGTTTAATCGCCAGTTCTACCTCGTTATACTTGCCACCGTCGGAAAATGAGTCTGGAGTGGCATTTAAAATCCCCATAATAATTGTTTCATTTTGAATTGGTAATGAATAATTCCCGCAAAGCAAAGGTGTTTTTGCTCTTCTCATGATTATTCACTCCTTTCTATTTCATACCTGCTAAATAAATGTGTTGTGTAGCTACGATAATCTTTTTGAAGTTTATAAATAAGACTGTCTTCATGTAATGTATAGATATGTTGATCAATTGTCGTAATCGGAATCATTTCTTGAATAGAGTTCGTGATAAAAATCTCATCACTATCAATTAACTCTTCTTCTGAATAAAAACCTTCTTCATACGTAATGCCATTTATATTTGACCAATGAAGTACAAATTGTCTTGTAATCCCATTTAATATTCCAGTATCGATGTGAGGAGTATACATTTTACCCTTCTTAATAAAAAATATATTTGAAACGATCCCCTCAGAAATGTAACCTTCCTTCGTAAGAAAAATCCCTTCCAAACTAGGAGAGTTTCCAATTTCTTTTTTTCCAATAATATTATTTAGATAATGATGCGACTTTAATCTTTCTCTACCTTCAGGAGAATTTCTTGGCGTGCGTAGAATGACCCCTTCCTTTTCGGTAATATTTGAAAGGGGCATTGGTTTTACAAATATAATTGTATTTGGTTTTTGATACATACCTGTATATAGACCAATCTCTCCATCGCCTGCAGAAACATTTAAACGAATATACGCATCCTTTAAATTGTTCATCTCAACTAATTGTATTAAAATATCTTGTATTTCCTCGTTTGGCATGTTCCACTCAATATTTAATTCATTTAAAGAATGTCTTAATCGATTTAGATGATCAAATAATAGGAATGGGTGTCCATCATAGATTCTAAATGTCTCAAATACACCTATCCCATATAAAAAGCCATGATCAAATGGAGAGATTTTCACTTCAAAATCATTCAAGTATTCTCCATTGAAATAAATCTTCATATTTTACTCCTAGATGGTTTATATAACTCTAAAAAGTTTTTAAGCATCTCTTTTCCAAACTGAGACATAATTGATTCAGGATGAAATTGAACGCCTTCAATCGGCAATGTTTTATGTTTTAAGGCCATTATTTCTCCATCACTTGTCCAAGCTGTAACTTGTAATTGATCTGGGAAGCTATTTTCGTCAACAATTAAAGAGTGATATCTCGTCACATCAATAGGTGATGGTAAATCGCTAAATAACCCCAAACCTTCGTGTGTAATAGAAGACGTCTTTCCATGCATAAGTGTTTTTGCACGGATTACTTCACCACCGAAAACTTGAGCAATCGCCTGATGTCCTAAACACACACCTAAAATAGGCATTTTACCTGCGAAGTATTCTATGGCTTTTAAACTAATACCGGCTTCATTTGGTGTACATGGTCCGGGTGAAATCATCAAATAAGTAGGGGCCATTGCTTCTATTTCTTCTAAAGTGATTTCATCATTTCTTTTTACAACTAGTTCTTCACCTAGTTCACCTAAATATTGTACAAGGTTGTAAGTAAAAGAATCGTAGTTATCAATCATTAAAATCATGCTTGTATACCACCTAACTTAGCTTTTTGTTCACTTACCTGCTTAGCTGTCCATAATGCTTGAGCTTTCTTTAAGCTTTCCAAGTACTCGTGCTTAGGATTCGAATCAATTACGATACCTGCACCTGCTTGTACATACGCTTGTTGATCCTTCGTAATCATTGTACGGATTGTGATATTTAACTCCATATCACCTGTAAAACTGATCCATCCAACTGAACCTGTATAAATTCCTCGTTTAGTTGGCTCTAGCTCCTCAATTATCTCCATTGTACGAATTTTAGGCGCACCAGTAATTGTTCCCCCGGGAAATACTGCTTTTAGCAAATCGAATGAATCTTTGTCCTCTTTTAATTCTCCTCGCACATTTGACACCAAATGCATAACGTGTGAGTACTTCTCAATAACCAATAACTCATCAACTTCGACTGAACCATATTTACATACTCGTCCTAAATCATTTCGTTCTAAATCAACCAACATTATATGTTCAGCCTGTTCTTTTTCATTTGAACGTAGTTCTTCCATTAATTGAGCTTCTTCCTCAGGTGTGTTACCACGGGACCTTGTACCAGCAATTGGTCTTGTCCAAACTTCTTGATCTCTCTTTGCTACAAGTAGCTCTGGCGAACAACTTACAATTTGAAATTCATCAAATTCTAAAAATGACATATATGGAGAAGGATTGATTTCTCTTAATTGCTCGTAAATATGAATCGGGTCTGTTACCAATGTTTCTGATTGAAGAACCGATAAATTCACTTGAAATACATCACCAGCACCAATGTAATCCTTTACCTTTCCTACAGCCTCAGTAAAGGTTTCCTCAGACATATAAACTGTTTTTTGAAGTTGTTCAGGACTTTTCGTATCTATGTTTACTTTTTCCACTTCTTTTACAAAGAATGCTTCCAATGATTCTAGCTTTTCTAACGCAATTTCTTTATTTTCAATTTCATCAATTGCAATTAAATACAATAACTGGTCTTGATGGTCGAAAATGATAACCTCATGAAATACGAGTAAATATACATCAGGTATGTTATAAACATCTTCTGCAAGGTTTGGAATGTCTTCTATATAACGGTTGCAGTCATATGTGAAATACCCAACCGCTCCACCTTGAAATGGAGGTAAATCATCACGCTTGTTTACTGTGTATTTTGTTAAATACTTTTTCGCAAGATCAATCGGATTACCGTTCTCTTCTGTTTTTCCTAAATGATCTTCTATTGTTAATGTATTATATTTACCATAAATTTTTGCAACGGGATTTGATGCCATAATTGAATATCTTCCATCACGTCCACTTTCAAGTAGTACAGCATTCTTTTTGTCTTTAGCCATCTCTACAAAGTGATAGAAGAAAGATTTGTTAAAATTTAATACTTTTGAAAATATTTCATACTTCATATGAAATCCCCCTCTGTTTGCTTCCTTTTTTCATTTTACACAAAAATAAGGAACTATACATCAAAGCATTTCATTAGATAACAAAAAATCCCTCCGCCTTGAAGCAAAGGGATTGTTTAAATTTAAATTTTATTCGAATTGATATAAAGCTGTACTTAAGTAACGCTCACCATTACTTGGAATAATAGCTAGTACTTTCTTACCTTTTCCTAGCTTTTTAGCAACTTGTTGAGCTGCATAAATAGCTGCTCCAGAAGAAATACCAACTAAGATTCCTTCTTCTTTAGCTACTTTTCTTGCAGTTTCCATTGCTACATCATTTTTAATTTGAATAACTTCATCATAAATGTCAGTATTTAATATGTCAGGAATAAATCCAGCACCTATTCCCTGAATTTTATGTGGTCCTGGTTTACCACCTGATAAAACAGGTGAATCTTCTGGCTCAACCGCTACAATTTTAATACCTGGATAAGCTTCTTTTAATACTGATCCTGCTCCAGAAATTGTACCACCTGTACCAACACCTGAAACAAAAGCATCTAATTGCTCGCCCATTTGATCAACTATCTCAGGACCCGTTGTTAAACGATGTACTTCAGGATTAGATAAATTCTTGAATTGCTGTGGAATAAAGTATCCATTTTCTTTTGCAAGCTCATCTGCTTTACGAATTGCTCCACCCATACCTTCTGGACCTGGTGTTAATACTAATTCTGCTCCATAAGCACGTAGAAGATTGCGTCTTTCAATACTCATCGTTTCTGGCATTACTAATATTGTTTTATAACCTTTTGCTGCAGCAACCATCGCTAGTCCAATTCCCGTGTTTCCACTTGTTGGTTCGATAATTGTGTCGCCTTGTTTTAATAAGCCTTTTTTCTCTGAATCCTCAATCATTGCTAAAGCAATACGATCCTTTACACTACTACCTGGATTCATAAATTCCAGTTTTAAGTAAATTTCCGCACTGTCTTCATCTACTAATCTGTTTAGCTTCACTATTGGAGTTTGACCGATTAATTCATAAACCGAATTTGCAACCTTCATTTCCCTTCACTCCTAATCCCAAGTATATTGACCTGTTTAATATACATTATTATAAAAAGAAAAGAATCTGTCAAACAATTTATACTATTCATAAACTTGTATGTCTACATAACAAATTATGAATAGTATATCTGACAAATTCCTAAATTTTTTGCTTACATTTGGCTAATTAACTCTTTTAGTTGCTCTTCTGAAAAATGGTAAGCTTCATTACAGAAATGACATTTAACTTCTGCCTCACCATCTTCTTCTAAAATTAGCTGTAATTCCTGTTTACCTATACTAACTAATGCTCCTTCGATTCTTTCTCTAGAACATTGGCATTGGAATTTCACATCCATTGTTTCTAAGATTCGTACTTCTTCTTTCCCTAATACTTCATATAGAAGTTCTTCCGGAGTAAGTCCTTCTTCAATTAACTTAGAAACTGGTTTAATTGTTTTTAGGCGATTTTCAATTTTTGTAATACACTCGTCGTTTGCACCAGGCAGGATTTGAATAATAAATCCTCCACTAGCCAAAATCGTATGATCAGGGTTTACTAGTACACCTACACCTACAGATGAAGGAGTTTGCTCTGATACAGCAAAATAGTATGTGAAATCTTCTCCTAGCTCGCCAGATACAATTGGCACTTGACCAGTAAATGGTTCTTTCATACCGATATCTTTTACTACTGAAACTGTACCTATTGTACCAACTGCTTTTGCTACATCAATTTTTCCAAATTGATTCAGTTCAGTTTGCACATGCGGATTCGCAACATAGCCACGTACCTCGCCTTTTGCATTACTATCGACTAAAATATGTCCAAGTGGACCATTACCTTCAATCTTAAGTGTTAATTTTTCCTCACCTTTAAGCATAGCACCCATCATTGCTCCAGCTGTTAACGTACGACCTAAAGCAGCAGATGCATTTGACCATGTATCATGTCGTTCTTGCGCTTCCCTTACGATGTTTGTTGATCTAATACTATATGCACGTACCTCACCATTAAAAGCTAATGCTTTTACTAAATAATCCTTCATGATGAACTCCTTTTTATGAATTTCGTTTATAAATTAAATGTAGTCCTTTTAGCGTTAAATATGGATCCATCACATCAATAATATCCGACTCTTTAGATATTAGAGAAGCAAGACCACCAGTTGCTATTACTGTAGGTTCTACCTTTGCTTGTTCTTTCATTCGTTTCACAATACCTTCCACTTGCCCAACATAACCATAGAGAATTCCAACCTGCATCGCCTCAACTGTTGTTCGGCCAACAATATTAGAAGGTCTAGTTAGCTCAATTCGTGGTAACTTAGAAGCTTTTGTATAAAGTGCTTCTGTAGAAATATTAATTCCTGGAGCAATCGCTCCACCTATATAATTTTTGTTTTCATCAATATAACAATATGTAGTAGCTGTTCCAAAATCTACAATAATTAGAGGACTACCGTATTGCGCAATTCCAGCTACAGCATTTACAATACGATCCGCACCGACTTCTTTCGGATTATCATATTTAATGTTTAAGCCTGTCTTAATTCCAGGACCAACTATTAATGGTTTTTGTTTAAAATATTTCGTCGCCATTCTTTCTAACGAAAACATGATAGGTGGTACAACTGATGAGATAATCACCGCGTGGAACTCATCAAATTGTATACCAGCATATTGTAATAATGAACCAATCACCATGCCATATTCATCTTCTGTTTTATATCGATTTGTTTCAATTCTCCAATGATGTATTAATTCATCTTCTTGATAAACACCAAGAACAGTATTTGTATTTCCAACATCTATTACAAATAACATAATATCCACCGACTCTCCATTTCAGAAATAAAACCGATCATTTTTTATATTTTTCGTTTCAAACTTCATTTTTATCACTATAAAAAATATGATAACACAAGTTATTATTAGATTAAAAATAGTTGCTTTGAGAACAAAAAAGAAAGAGTGTCTAGATAGACACTCTCTATTTTTATTCTGTAATTTTTGGTTCAGTTGGTTCATCGTCCTTTTTAGGAGCAATGTTCACTTTAACCTCATCAGTAGAAGCAGTTGATGTAGGAAGTGTGCCTTGTTCCCAAAGACTCTTAATTCCTTTTGCATCTAACGTTTCTACTTCTAATAAAGTGTTAGCAAGTAAGTCTAATTTATCACGGTGCTTTGTGATAATATCAGTAGCTTTTGCGTAACAATCTTTAATAATTGTTTGAATTTCCACGTCAATTTCATAAGCAATCTTATCACTATAATTTTGCTCATTATTAAAGTCTCTTCCAAGGAATACATTACCACCTTGAGATTGACCAAACTGAAGCGGACCCAATTTATCACTCATACCAAATTCAGTAACCATACGACGAGCGATACCTGTTGCACGTTGGAAGTCATTATGAGCTCCAGTACTTACTTCACCAAATACTACTTCTTCAGCTACACGCCCACCGAGTAGACCTGTAATTTTATCTAGTAATTCTGGTTTCGTCATAAAGTATCGATCTTCTTTTGGTAACATAACTGCATAACCACCAGCTTGACCACGAGGTACGATTGTTACTTTGTGTACCATTTCAGCTTCATCAAGCACTTGGCCGATTACTGTATGACCAGCTTCGTGGAACGCAACAATTTTACGTTCTTTTTCAGATATAACTTTATTTTTCTTTGCAGGACCAGCAATTACTCGGTCAGTTGCTTCGTCAATATCAAGCATATCAATTTTCTTTTTATCACGACGAGCCGCCACTAAAGCTGCTTCGTTTAATAAGTTTTCTAAGTCAGCACCAGAAAATCCAGGAGTTCTTTGCGCGATCGCTTTTAAATCTACTTCAGGATCTAATGGTTTGTTTCTTGAATGAA
Source organism: Gottfriedia sp. ABJ_BB2_2 (assembly GCF_055484705.1). Classification (NCBI taxonomy): domain Bacteria; kingdom Bacillati; phylum Bacillota; class Bacilli; order Caryophanales; family Bacillaceae; genus Gottfriedia; species Gottfriedia sp. ABJ_BB2_2. Next base: position 40,960 of record NZ_JBVFKR010000016.1, on the reverse strand, counting down.
CCTTTAATACTGCCTCACGTCCCACAACATCTGGACGATCAACTGTAATTTGTCTATCAAAACGACCTGGACGTAATAACGCTGGGTCTAATACATCAGCACGGTTTGTTGCAGCAATGATAATAATTCCTTCGTTTGCACCGAAACCATCCATTTCTACAAGCAATTGGTTAAGTGTTTGTTCACGCTCATCGTGACCTCCACCTAATCCGGCACCACGTTGACGACCTACTGCATCAATCTCATCAATGAAAATGATACATGGCGCATTTTTCTTCGCGTTTTCAAATAAATCACGAACTCGAGAAGCACCTACCCCGACAAACATTTCAACGAAATCAGAACCACTGATTGAGAAGAATGGCACGCCAGCTTCTCCAGCTACAGCTCTCGCTAATAATGTTTTACCAGTACCTGGAGGTCCTACTAAAAGTACCCCTTTAGGTATTCTTGCACCAAGTTCCGAGAATTTACGTGGATCTTTTAAGAATTCAACAACTTCGACAAGCTCTTGTTTCTCTTCATCTGCACCTGCAACATCTTTAAAACGCACTTTTTTCTTTTCATCGTTATAAAGACGTGCTTTGCTCTTCCCAAAGTTCATTACTCGGCTTCCGCCACCTTGAGCTTGATTCATCAAGAAGAAGAACAGAATGAAAATAATAACAAACGGAATTAGCGAAGTAAGTATTTGAACCCATGCACTTGTTGTTTCAGCTTGCTTAACGTCTACAACTGTATCTTTTTCTGCGATTGCAGCATTTATGATTTTAGTTGTTTCATCGCTAATAGGTACTTGTGTTTGGAATTGTTCTCCTTTTTTCGCACCTTCAAATTGCCCTCTAACTATGTATACTCCATTTTTAGGTTGGTACTCGAATTTAGTAACTTCACCTTGCTGTAACGCATTATAAAATTTATCGTAACTTACTTTCTTTACTTGAGATTCGGACCCATTGAAATATGTAACAACGCCGATCACAACTAAGAAGATTAATATGTAAAAGACTGTATTACGGAAAATTCGATTCATTCCAAACCTCCTCTCTTTCGATTTGATTACTTTATATAGTAGCATAGTTATACTATGTAAACAAACGAATAAAACTTGACTTATTTCGTATAAACTTCAGGCTTTAAAACGCCAACATACGGCAGATTTCGGTAACGTTCGATATAATCTAAACCATATCCAACTACGAATGCATCAGGTACTTCAAAACCTACAAGATCTGCTTCAATGTTTGCTTTACGACCGCTTGGCTTATCTAATAAAGTTACAATCTTTACTGTATTCGCTTTACGGTGTTTAAATAATTCAACTAAATAGTTTAATGTAAGACCACTATCAATAATATCTTCTAGAATAACGACATCTCTTCCTTCGACAGAAGTGTTTAAATCTTTGACGATTTTTACCTCACCAGAAGAAACTGTACTATGTCCATAGCTTGAAACGTCCATAAAATCGATTTCAATATATGTATCGATATGTTTAATTAAATCAGACATGAAAGGAAGAGCACCTTTTAGAACACCCACTACAAGTGGAAAGCGATCTTTGTATTCTTCTGTTAGGGCTTTACCTAATTCTTTCACTTTTTCTTGAATTGCCTCTTCACTAACTAATACTTGTTGAATGTCTTGTTTCATTTTTTCCTCCTAGAAACTCTTTGAAACGACCTGTATAGCAATAAGTGGTTCGTCAACCGAAAAATTTCTTTCAAAAGCAGATTTTTTAATTAATGGAATCCAAAGTATCTGATCCTGACTATCGGTAATAATCGGCCATTCATTGCGTAATGATTGTTTCATTTTTTCATCAATAAATATATCTTTTATCTTTTTTGACCCATTCATACCCTTTAATGACATTCGGTCACCATTCTTTCTATTTCGAACGATGAGAGGAAAAGATACATCCTTAACTGAGCATATAAACATATCATTTTTTGAGTCATGATATTCGCTTATGTATTCAACTTTCAACGTAAAACCGTTTGGTGTTTCATAGATACCTGGCTCTTCGATTGAAATAGTATAATATTTCACATTCACATGCGTAAACGCAAATGAACATTCATCATAAGAGCGTGTTACGATTAAATCTTCAGGTAAATGCTGTTCCCAAGCAGTTTTTCCGTTCTTCAACAAAGTCAGAATCGAATTTATATGACCTTGTGTCAAGCCATTAGGGATATGTAGGTAAACATATTCTAATATTAGTTGAATACATCTTCTTTGTAAAGATATAGGCATTTTTAATAACAGTTGTATATCTATAGTAACTGCTTGTTTTTGTTTATTTTTTATAACTGTATTCAAAGCTTCTACAGATAATTCCATTAAATACTGCTCATCTTCAAGAAGTTGTCTGCTAAAATTTTGAAATCGTTTATGAGCTACTGGATTCTCCTCAAAAACAAATGGAAGTACTTGATGCCTAAAGCGGTTTCTCGTATAAACATTTTTAGCGTTGCTTGGGTCTTGACGAGGAGTTATTTGATGATCTTGACAATAATCAATTAATTCGTGCTTTCTTAGCTCCAAAAATGGACGTATAATCTCACCGGTACTAAATGGACGCCTTTCCCTTATACCAGCATAACCTATTGTCGAGCTACCTCTAACTAGTCTCATTAATATCGTTTCAATCTGATCTTCTCCATGATGGCCAAGCGCTAAATAATTTGCATGATATTTCGTCATTATTTTATCAAAAAATTGATAACGACATTCTCTAGCAGCTTGCTGAGAACTTAAACCAGATTCTTCTATAAATTGATTAACATGTATACTTTCACCTTCAAATACAACATTGTTTAGGAGACACCATTTTTTTACATACTCTAAATCGTCTAATGACTCTTGTCCCCTAAACATATGATCGACATGTGCGACGACGAGTGAGAAATCATACTCATCCCTTACGGACAAAAATGAATGAGCTAAAGCCATTGAATCTGGTCCGCCGGAAACACCAATCACAATACAACTATTTGATGGAATTCTATTTTGTTTGATAAAATCCTTCAATTGATTAATAACCATTCTTCCTACTCCTAATGAAAAGCAAAATTATATATATATGTTATCATTACTACACTTGGAGTACTATGATTAAAGCTGATAATAAAAATACAAGGCATAAGCTAAGCCTAATAATAAAACAATTGTTGATGTTTCAAACCAATGACTTCTTTTTTTCTTTTGCATCACTTTAACTTGAGTTCTTGTTGCTGTTTGACTAGATCTAGTTACATTCGGATTTTTTGCATTAGAAGATTTAGATACTTTATTCATTTGGTGATTTCTTTTCGTAATCTTCTGTTCATGCATAAGTAAGTCCTGCTTCATTTGATTAGCACTTGAATACTTACCTTCTAATCCCTTTAATAAAAAATCTTTATAAGGTTTTAGTGAAGAAGTCTGATGAATAACCTGCTCAATTTGTTTAATACCTTGTCCATTTTTCAAGAATTGCTTTTTAGAATGTAAATGAATAAAAATCATTGACACAGAAAATAAATCATAGGAGATTTCTGCTTTCCTTGAGCCTAATCCCCAGTATCCACGATCGAAAAACTCAGTAAATTCTTTTACTGCTCGTCCCATCTGGGTTACGCCACCAAAATCAATCCATTGAACTTTATATGGTTCTTTTGTTACTAGTAAATTGTCGGTCTTTAAATCTCCAAAAATATATCCCTTATCATGTAGATTTGATAATAATGATAAAAGTTGAATGATAAATATGCTACTCCATTCCATTCCATTACGTTCAATGAATTGAGGCAAGCTAACCCCGTTAACATATTCCATCACATAAAAATAGTAGCTTTCTTTTGTATATGGATCAATATAGTCATCCACATCTATAAAAGAAGGCCCGAGGAATGAACCTTGGACCTTTGTAATTTTTTTCAGAACATTTACTTCATTCGTTATGTTTGTAGAGTCCTTACTCAACTTCAGTGCAATTTCTCCGTTTTTAGATAAAGCCAGATAGACGGTTCCATTCGCTCCGTTTCCTAATAGACTCTTAATTTTATATTGATTTTTATTCCACTTACCAGTAATAACAGTACCTGCCGCTAAATTAATCTGCCCATTCGATTGATTGTTCATCATCACCATCGTATTTACCCCTACTATAGCTTTGGTCATTAAAATAATTTAGAGCTTCTCGTAAAGCTGGACCAGTCGGTGTAAGACCACCCATTGTTAACTTAGGAAAAATAGTATTTAACTTTTCAAGCTTAGGTGTCCAGTCGAGTATTTTATCAACATCATTATGTTTCCCTGGAAATATAAATAATGAAAATGCATTATCACCAGTACGTGAATTTAAGCTGATTTGTAGATCAAATAAAGATTCTTTTACAGTTTCTAACTTATCTTTCATACTAGCACTTGTATCTACTAAAATAATAACTTCTAAACTAACAGTTTCTCCAATATCTTCAACTACCTCATATACCTCTTCACGCTTTGAAGGTGGAAGTGATTCAATTGAATTACTTGAACCTAATATTTGTTTTAATTCCTTATTAACAAAACCTTGGATTGTCTGTGTCATCGCTTTTCTAGTAACCATTTGAACTGTTTGAGAGAGTTGTTTTGAATAAACAATTTGACTTATCCCTCCACCAGCAACTGCAATATCTTCTATTTCTTTTAAACCATCCCCGCTTTTAGATTTTTCATCTAAAATACCAATAACATTTACTGTAATGCCATATTCTTTTGCTAAGCTTGCTACCGCTAATGGATCTTCTCCGTGATTTGAATAGCCATCCGTAATTAATAAGATTTGTTTTAATTTTCCCTTATACATACTTAATCCCCTCCGCATAAAAGTTGTTACCATTTTGTCCAAATATGGGAGGGGATAAACCTTATTTAATTTTATTTACTATGCCATCGCACTATATGATGCAATAGACGACCATTTTGGCATATTTCGTTTAACGACTGCAACTACTACAGTCATATCATCATTGATATCTCCAGTATTAGATCGAATAACCTCCTCTAGTAATAGTTCAGCCACTGCTTGAGGATCATCTGTTTCTAATTCACTTACTTTACGTTTCATCCACATTTCATAATTTTCTACATGTCTAGGACCTTCAAAAATTCCATCGCTCATCATGATTAACAAGTCACCAGCTTTTAATTGCTCGCTCACAACTTCCACATCAAAGTCATCAATAATACCAATTGGAAGATTACTTCCTTCTATTTTGATAACTTGTTTACCTCGCTTAACAAAGCTCGGTGATGAACCGATTTTTAAGAACTTTGCAGATGCATCATGTAAATCAACCATCGCTAAATCTAATGTAGCAAATACCTCCTCCGTTGTACGTAAGGATAATATTGAGTTAATTGATTTAATCGCAACAGTTTCTTCAATGCCTGAGTTTAATATTTTTTGTAATAGCTTTAATGTTTCATTGCTTTCAATATGAGCACGTTCACCATTACCCATTCCATCACTGATTGCAATTGCATGTTTCCCTGCTCCTACATCCATGATTTTAAAAGCATCTCCGGAAATGAATCCACCACCTTTTGCAGCAGTAGCTACCCCTGTTTCGATGACATATGCTTTGTCAGATCCAAATGTAACTAAGTAATGTCCACTATTCGGAATTGCTGCCGATTCTTCTTTTAACACGACAATCGTCTCTTTTAAAATATCTGATAAAATAGGTCCAATTAATTTTTGACATTCACCATACTCATTCTCAAAAGGTATGAGAATATCAATATCTATATTCCCTTGCTCTAAATTGTAAATTTCAACTTGGCTTACATCGATTCCAAAGTTTAGTAAAGCTTGAAGGATTTGATCTTCCTGCAATTGATGATTTTCTTTTTCACGTTGGATTTCTTGTGCAAAATCAACCATTACTTTTGAAACGCCCTTTAATTGTTCCGCTACAAGTCTTCTACTTTCCTGCACTTGCTTCTTTAGTCGTTGATTAGCTCGGAAATAAAACACTTCTTGCTTCATCAAATCAGCCATTTTTGAAGAACGCTGACAGTACTTTTCCCACTCTCTCATAAATTGACCATTTTTAATGAGCTTGTCCTTTTCAACAAGATCCATCATATTTGCCATGTATTGATATGTTCGATCGCCATTATTTGACCAACAATGGTCTTTCTTTAAACAACTATTACAGCATTTGTTTGATATACTGCATACAAACAACTCTTCATCCGTTAATTCATCTTCAATTTTAGAAAATTGACTTGGTTGAGAAAAACTTGCTGATAACGCTTCGAATACATTCGAAAACTGATTGATTCGGTTAGCAGTTAAATCACGAATCTTACGAAGATATTGCTGTTGATCTGTAGAATGTTCTTCTGTACCGGGTACTAACTTCGCTAATTGTTTTAACAAAATTGTAGGCGTTAAAATAAATAACAAGATCGCTATCACTGATTCTATAATTGAGAAAATGATATCAGATTGCTTTTCAGCATAGAAACTAATTAAGCAAGTACCAATTAGTAGGCCCGCTGATGCACCTAAGCGCTTTCCTTCTTTTAACAATCCTCCTAATAAGCCCGAAAAAGCTAACAAGCTCATTTGATATAAACTTGAAACACTTGCAAGGCTTAAAATCAACCCAGTTACAACACCAACAGTACATCCAACCGTTCCGCCTGCAACAAACGCAAAAACCAAAACGATATATCTCGTAACGATATGCTGAATTGAAAGGTCTTGAATATACCAGTCAGTTGTCCCCGTCACAACTGAAGCCAATAAAATTACTAGACAGACAATTTCCTCAACACCTAATAGTTGTTTTCTTTTTGGAATGGCAAGTAACGGTACACTTTGGAAAAATATCATTGTTAAAATAAAGCTAAGGCCAGCTTCAACCGATGCCATTAAGACATCATACATTAATACTTCTTGCTGGAAAGCATATGAAATAAGTAGGTGACTTAAAAATACTGATAAAAATACTTGAAATGGAACAAGTCCGACATAATGACGTTTAATTCTTGAAAAGAAAATATTGAGGATAAAGAATAATATGACTGTGGAAAACGCATAGCTAGCTGTTTCAAGCGAAACAGTTGCTGCTCCTGCCATTAATGCGATAAAGGCTACACCTGTGCGTTCGCGTTTCATCATATAAACAGAGGCAAAGAACGGTAAAACGAAAGGGAGAATATTTGATAAAATCAACGCACGTCCTAATAGAAAACCAGTTATAAAGATTAATAGCCCCCAATCAAAAAGTGCTCTTTCTAATTTAGGCTTTATCGACTTAGAGGACTGCCGAAAAATAGATTGAAATCCGTTCATAGGGATCAAGCTTGGTGAAGTATTAGAAGATCCTCTTTGTAATTTAGACATATTCCCACCCCATCCGATTTAGTTTATGTCCATATTTTAACTTGTCCCATTGCAAGAATATGTCAAAATGACAAAGGATAATAAAAGTTTCCTTCGACGCAAAAAGCTTTAACCTACAACTGTTTTACAAATTATGAGAAAACCTAGCATCAGAATTACTCTAATCAAGTAAAAGAAGCGCATTTCATAAATAATATGTCTATAAAAAAATAGAATAGGAAATTAAAAATAGGGATATACGGATACGAATATTTGGTGGAGTAAATGAAATAAATAGATTTCATTGGCGAGCATCGATAAACTCTTCGATCAGTAATTAAGATATCATTTCTTAGTACAGGTGTATTACCCAAAACTATGAATAAAAAAAACGTCTAGCCCCTATAAGAGTCTAGACGTTTTTTCTAGAAGATATGACCCGTACGGGATTCGAACCCGTGTTACCGCCGTGAAAGGGCGGTGTCTTAACCACTTGACCAACGGGCCGTAAAAATAAAATGGTAGCGGCGGAGGGAGTCGAACCCACGACCTCACGGGTATGAACCGTACGCTCTAGCCAGCTGAGCTACACCGCCATATTATTTAAACGACAAGTTTTATAATAGCATGGGTAAATATACCCGTCAACATATTTTTTTCATAGATTACATGTTTTTTAACAACTGTTTTCTTACATACAAAAAACGCACTCAATTACTGAGTGCGTGTTCTATATAATCATTTATGTCCTGACAAGGTAGCAAATTAACCTCGACGAGCTCCACGACCACCGCGCTTAGATTCTGTATTGCGTTTTAAAGAAGCTAGGCGATCTTCACTGTCTTTTAAAAATTTACTCATTTTTTGATCAAATGTTTCTTTAACTGGACGTTGATCTGAACGATTTTGGTTTTTACCACGGTTTCCACCGCCACCGCCACCATATGCCGGTCTGCTTGTGCGAGGTCTTTGCTCACGCTCTCCCTCTTTTACTGGTGGACGTTCTTTTGCTTTTTTAATTGAAAGTCCAATTTTACCGTCCTTTTCAACATTGATAACTTTTACTTCGACTTCATCGCCAACTTTTAAATGTTCATTAATATCTTTAACATAGTTGTCAGCTACTTCACTAATGTGAACAAGTCCAGTTACTCCTTCTGGTAACTCTACGAAAGCACCAAAATTTGTAATTCCTGTAACTTTCCCACTTACTTTGCTGCCTACCTCAATTGACATAAAAAAAATGCTCCTCCTTAAGTTGTTTAACTGGATTTACTATATTATATAAAATAATAAAAACAAGTGTCAATGAAACGATAATTACTTAATATTGGGAAAGATGATTTCTCCCTCTTTTGAAAAAAATAAATTTTTTCGTGCCATTTCAATAATAAACTCATCATCCCTCAATTGATTAATTAAATGATTGGACTCCTCAATTTCACTTTTTGTATCTTTTAACTCTACTGATGCTTGTTGTAACTGATTCATTTTTGAAGAATAAAGTAGCTGTTGTGATTCAAAATGTGATTGTAATAATAAGCATATAGGTACAGCAAACATAAAGAAACATGAAACACGCATTAAAAATTTCTTTATACTCCTTTTTTTAGGAATATCGAATTGCTCCTCAACTAAAACAATTTTCTGTTTAACATAATCTTGTCTAGTTACATCCAACTTCCTAGCATGCTCCACTTATTTCTTCCTCCTATCTAAAAGGTTCTTTGCTTTTTTAATAGTAGTAAGGAAGATATTCTTTGATTTTTCTAAAATCCCTTTAAATCGTCTTAAATAGTTTTTGACTCGTTTTGGCACAAAAAACCAACATACTCTGACGAAAAACATTAAAATTGATAGGACAACGTTGTAAAGTAAATGGATTAGTCGAATAAGGACACCATAAATAAATAAAAGAATGACAATCAAAAGCTGAATTAGCCACTTAATTGGGACCACAATCAATGCATTAATAATCTTTACGAGAATACGGTAGATACTAATCACAAGCTGTATCGTAAACTCAAGAATTTTTTTATAAATAGATTTTAGTAGGCTTTGATATGCAGCAAATCCACATAATATCGCTAACAGTAAATAAAAACGCAATGCTCCCTCATTCACTAAATATAGTACATAAAAAACTAGTAATGACTGAAAGATCCAAAACAAGATATCCGTACCAAATACAATATATTTATTACTTCTACCTCGATATAAAAAACGATGGTATGTATCTAGCGCCATACCAAGGTAAGCACCCATACCGACCATCGCCACCATAGAGTAAAACTGAACGTTTAAGCTCATTTAAATAGCTTGCTAAAGATCCCTTTAGCTTTCCCCGAATTATATTCATCGATATAACATAATTCATTTATTTTCCCTTTTATTGCCACATGCCCTTTTTCTACATCGAGGTTTTTCATTTGTAGATTATGGCCTTTAATATGCAAAAAACCCAATGTTGTTTCTAGTAAAAATTCTTCGCTATCGAAGCTTTCTACTTGTTTTACACCAGTAATTTCTAAATATCTTCTACTCTTTAGCGATAAATCCTGTTCAATTAATTGACTTGTATTTTTCGCATTCAACTCATACGGATTATTATTCATAACGTCCCTCCATATAATTCAATACAGCTTTATTTGTACAAGTATATGAAGGGACAACTATTTTAGAACAAGCTATCAGTTAGTTTTTCTTCACTAATAATTGAATACATCGCATCTGCTTCTTCTTTGCGTACTATTTCTTTTAATAAGTTAATTTTTGCCGTAACAATTTTTTGGCCAAAGCGAATCTTCAACTCATCGCCAACTTTTACTTCAGTAGAAGCTTTTGCAACAGTACCATTTATCGTAATTCTTCCTTGATCGGCTACTTCTTTTGCAAGTGTACGTCGCTTAATAATTCTCGACACTTTTAAAAATTTATCAAGTCTCATCTTTCTCTCTCCTTACATTTTAATTTACTCTAGCTCTTTTGCTTCATTCCAGAATTCATCCATTTCCTCAAGAGATACATCTGAAAATGTTTTATTTATTTCATTCAGTTTTGATTCGATAAACTGAAAACGTTTTGTGAATTTCATATTGGTTTTTAGTATTGCTTGCTCGGGATTTACTTCAATAAATCTAGCCAAATTTACGATGCTAAATAGTAAGTCACCTAATTCAGACTCAATTTTAGATTGCTCATTTAGCTCAATTGCTGCAAGTACTTCGGCTAACTCTTCTTTGATCTTATCTACAACTGGCGGTAGCTCTTTCCAATCAAATCCTACTTTTGCAGCTTTGCTTTGTAGCTTCTCTGCCTTTAGTAGACCAGATAATTCTTTTGGAATACCTGATAGAATCGTTGTAACAGCTTCACCTTTTTCAGCTTGCTTTAATTCCTGCCAATTTTTTAATACTTCTTCTTCATCTTCTACATTCACATCTGAAAATACATGTGGATGACGGTAAATTAACTTACTCACCAAGCCTTTAATGACATCTTGGATGGAGAAATAACCTTCATCCTCTCCAATTTGAGCATGTAACATCACTTGAAGTAATACATCTCCAAGCTCTTCGATGATATGATCATCATCTTCCTCATCAATTGCTTCAAGTAATTCGTATGACTCTTCTAATAAATATTTCTTTAAAGATTCATGTGTTTGCTTTTGATCCCACGGACATCCTTCAGGGCCCCTTAATGTTGCAATAACAGAACGAAGTGTTTCAAATTGATGATATAAATCTGCTTCGCGCTTTACAGGCGGTACATATACGCTCGTTAAGTTATTGATTGATGTATCTCGATCTAATTCGAATAAAGGAACTGTTCTTATTTGCTCAGCTTCACTACCAGCTGCGGTTACAATCGTTACTTCATAATCATCAGGAAGTTGCTCCATTAGTTTTAATTTTGCATGCGAAGCGGTCATTTGATCATAAACCTGACAAATAATTAAATGCTGTCTAAACGTTATGTATTCTTGCTCTAAATCAGTGGCATCAACGAATTGAAAGCCTTCTATTGGATCAATTTTCAAGCTAGTAAACATCGCATCTAAAAAGCTTTGTCCACCTTTAATATCTATTTCTACTTTCCCTTGATTAGCTAATTCAATTAACAATTGAACTGTTTTCTCTGCTACAAGAGGGTGTCCAGGAACTGCATAAGTAATTGACTTCTCCTTAGATTCTGATACTAACGTGTTCACAATTTCCTGATATACTTCCTCAAACTGATCGTGCTTTTCATATATAGCATCATAAGACTGGTATGTTAGTCCCTCTGCCTCTAATTCTTGAATAACAGGATGGTCTTTTGTTCGTAAAAATAGATTGTCAGTCTTTTGTAGTATTTTATAAATCCCTAATGGAAGCTGATTTAAATCACCTGCTCCTAGACCTAAAACTGTAATCTTGTTCATTTTGCTCCTCCTGTTCTTTTAAGAGAGCCATTTTTGTAATTTTTTACTTTTAATTAACGAGCTCAGCTCTTCAACTGTAAATAGTTTTATTTTGATTAAGACAACTGTAAAAACAATGGCTCCAACGCCTGCTGAAGATAATGCTTCAACTAACATACGTAAACGAAGCGGATTGATAAATAATGAATATTTCTCATATACATATTCATATCCAAGTACACTGTAATACATAATCACCAGGGAAATGAATAGCTTCACAATAAACATTAAGCCAAAGAATTTTACTTTTGAGAGTTTATAAATATAAGCTAAATTTAAGATTGTCACAATTATTAAAGCAATAACTGTTGAGTATGCCGCTCCTTTAGAACCAATTTGCTCCATTAAAATAACATTTCCAATGAATTTCACGCATCCACCTGTGATTACATTTAATGCAGGAATTAAACTTTTCCCTAGACCTTGGGCTATGGACGAAGTTGTAATTGAAATACCTGCAAAAAAGATTGAAATACATAAAATCGAAAGGACATCTGTACCTAAATCATTTCGATAAAGCATAATATTTGTAGGATGAATGATGGAAATTAGCCCAATTGTTGCAGCAGCCCCAACTACAATACTCACTCGAATCGCAGCTGATATTCGGTTATTGATAGAATGATGTTCTTTTCTAACTAACTCCCTTGATAAATACGGTATTAAAGCTAACGAGAATGAAGATGCAATGACGGCACCTAGTTGAATTAACGGAAATCCTCGATCATAAATACCTTTAACTAACTTAGCTCCTTCCACATGGTAACCGTATTGCACTAAAAGTGGATAAAAGGAGATCGAATCGATAAATTGTATAAATACGAGAACTAGGCTACTTAAACTAAGCAGTATACCTTGATATAAGATTGTTTTTAGTTCAAAACGATATTTTTTTACTAAACTGAAAGATGGGATCGTTAAACCAGAACCCTTAAATGATACCCAATAAAAGAAGTACAATATTGCAGCGATACTTCCCAATATTGAACCTGAAACTGCTCCTGCTCCTACAACATAAAGATTATCAGTAGTTTGCATTAAATAAATTGATAATACTAAAATCGTTACGACACGAATTAATTGTTCAATCACTTGACTGACAGAAGTAGGTCCCATATCCCCTAAACCCTGATAATAGCCTCGGAAGGCAGATGTAATTGGGACAAATAAGAAACCAACACTGACAACACGAATCAGCATAGCAAGATGATCATCACGCATAAACTGCGCTATACTATTACTTCCTATGTAAAGAGTCAAAAAACACAAGGTACCAATTAATAAAAGCATCATAAAAGTCGCATACACTAGCTCTTTGGCACCCTTTTCATCTTTTTTAGCTATTCGTTCAGCTACATAAGATGATAAAACTAAAGGAAAACCATATGTGGAAAAAGCTAAAGCAATTGCATAAACAGGATACACCTGTTGGTAAATATAGTAACCTAAATCACCAGCAATGTTTTGATATGGAATTTTATAAAATGCACTTAATACCTTTGATAATAAAGATGCAATTGTAATAAATAAAGCTCCTTGTAAGGCTGCTTTTTGCTTAGCTTTTTGCAAAAGGATAACAACTCCTTTGATAGATGGTTCACCCTTTAATGTATTACATTATTGGGGTTTATGTAAAGAGTTGCCAAAAGAAAAACCATTCCTGTGCCAAATCTGGCAAAAGAATGGTTTACTTTTTTGGTTTTTGTGGTGAAACGCCATGCCCTGGACGTCATAAGTTAAATTTCTTTGCCTTATGCTTGTCGGGGCAGAGCGAGGCGCTTCCACTTTTCTTTTTTACTGCTCCATTTGTCTTGCTAAGAAGTTTGTTGCTGTGTCGATTGCTTTTTTCTCGACGTCTGTGATCGTTTTGTCTTTGGAGAAGATAACGACTGCTCCGATCGGGTCACCACTTGCGATGACAGCTCCTACTGCGTAAGACTGATATTTTTCAATGACACTTTCGATAAAAGAAGCTTCACCAGGCTCACTTATTACTTTTGAGTTTCGTTCTGCCATGATTTTTTCAATAATATCACCAATATTTTTGTTTAAGTATTCTTTCTTAGAAGCACCTGCAACTGCAACTACTGAATCGCGGTCACTAATGATAACAGTGTGACCAAGTGTATCGTATAATGCATCTGCATACTCCTTAGCGAAATCACTTAATTCACTAATAGGTGAATATTTCTTTAAAATAACTTCTCCATCTCGGTCTACAAATATTTCTAATGGATCACCTTCACGGATTCGTAAAGTTCTCCTGATTTCCTTGGGTATTACTACTCGACCTAAGTCGTCAATACGTCGTACAATTCCTGTTGCCTTCATACTTGTAAAGCGCCTCCTCACTTACTTGCTTGTCTACGTTTATGAAAGAGAGTGACAATGAGGTAAGGTCACCCTTAATTAATGATAGTATCCTTCACAACTTCCGTTCTATACAAAATAAGTGAGATTTTTTGACACCTTTACTAAATTTATAGTAGTTTAAGCACATTTTGGTAACTTTTCTATGTTTCGTTAAGCATTTACACTTTCTTTTTTAACATTTTTAAGACCAGTTATTAATCCTTCGAGTGTTGTTAACCAGTCAGCTGGTTTTTTCCCTTTAACATCGAGTGTAATTTTTAATTTTGTACCTTCCATGCCAAGTCCAATTCCTCTTCCATAAGAATTGCAGAGCTTGAATAGTTTTCCGCCATCAATGTTTGCACTTGCTGCTTCTGAGAAGTAAATACTAACCTCTGATTTGACTTGCTTGATCAGTTCGATTTTCTCTGCATTTGCTAATAACTTGATATGTGCAACCTGACATAAGTAGCCAACTTCTACAGGGAATTCTCCAAAGCGGTCCATCAGCTCATCTTGAACATCATTTAGTTCATCAAAAGTCTCAACTCTTCTAAATTGCTTATACATTTCGATTTTTTGTTTACTGTCTTGAATATAAGTATCAGGTAAATAAGCGTCTACTTCGATATCAATTTCAACAGTAATTAAATCTTCCTTCTTAACGCCTCTACGTTGCTCAATTGCATCCTTCAGCATTTGTGAGTATAAGTCAAATCCGACAGAGTCGATAAATCCGTGTTGTTGGGCCCCAAGTAAATTACCTGCTCCACGTATTGATAAGTCTCGCATTGCAATCTTAAATCCTGAACCAAGCTCAGTGAATTCTTTAATTGCTTGTAGACGTTTTTCAGCAACTTCAGTTAAAACTTTGTCTTGTTTGTATGTAAAATACGCGTATGCCACACGGTTTGAACGTCCTACTCGACCTCTTAATTGGTAAAGTGTCGATAACCCCATTCGGTCAGCATCGTATACGATTAACGTATTTACATTTGGTATATCTACACCAGTTTCAATAATCGTTGTACTTACTAGAACATCGTATTGCCCATCTAAAAAGGCATACATAACTGATTCCAGTTCCCCTTCGTTCATTCGACCATGTGCCACAGCTACTTTCGCATCAGGAACTAGCATTGAAATTTGTTCTGCCATACGTTCAATATCTTCTACACGGTTATATAAGAAGTAAATTTGCCCGTCTCGAGATAATTCTCGTTCAATAGCTTCCCTTACTAATGCTGCATTGTACTCAACAACATAAGTTTGAACCGGGAAACGATTTTCTGGCGGTGTTTCAATGACAGATAAATCCCTAACACCTAGCATAGACATATGTAGTGTACGTGGAATCGGTGTTGCTGTTAACGTTAATACGTCAATATTTGCTTTTAACTGCTTAATTTTTTCTTTATGTGAAACACCAAATCGTTGCTCTTCATCAATGATTAATAAACCTAAATCCTTGTATATTATATCTTTTGATAATAATCGATGCGTTCCAACTACAATATCAACAGAGCCTTCTTTTAGCCCCTTCATTGTTTCAAGTTGCTGCTTACGGGAACGAAAACGATTTAGTAAACCAATATTAATTGGGAAATCTTGAAACCTTTCACGCAATGTTTCAAAGTGCTGTTGTGCCAATATAGTAGTTGGCACTAAGAATGCTACTTGCTTTCCTTCTACTATCGCTTTAAAAGCAGCACGAATTGCCACTTCAGTTTTCCCGTAACCTACGTCACCACATAATAGGCGATCCATTGGACGTTCTCTTTCCATGTCCTTCTTAATCTCATTAATAGAGCGAATTTGATCGTCTGTCTCTTGATATGGGAACGAAGATTCAAACTCTTGTTGCTCTAGTCCATCTGGAGAGAAAGCATATCCTCTTGATGCTTCTCTTTCTGCATATAATTTAATTAAATCGTCGGCTATATCTTGAACAGAGCCTTCAACTTTCTTCTTGACCTTTTTCCAATCTGACCCACCAAGCTTGTAAATCTTTGGCTCCTTACCTTCAGAGCCTACATATTTTTGCACTTGATCAATTTGCTCTATTGGAACAAATAATTTGTCCTCACCATGGTACCTTACATGTAAATAGTCTTTATGAATGCCATTTATCTCAAGTGTTTCAATTCCTAAAAACTTACCTATACCATGATTTACGTGAACGACATAATCCCCGACTTTAAGCTCAGAGTAATTTTTAATTCGTTCGGCATTTGATAGTTTTGTATTAATTCTTTTTTGCTTTTTCGCTTTCTTTGTAAAAAGCTCTCTTTCAGTAATTAGGACGAATTTCTCTAATGGTAGCTCGAAACCTGAAAGGAGTTCACCTTTCATAATGTATACTTCACCGCTTTTAATCTGATCGATAGAAGATACAATTTTGCCTTCCATTTTATAATCTTCTAAAATATTTTCTATTTTAAAAGTTCTTTCATCACTTTCACCTAGCATAACAATTGTATATTTGTTTTTCTTCCAACGATCTAATTCACTCTTTAACAAATTCATTTGTCCATGAAACTCTTGCATCGACTTACATTGAATCGAGACAACTTGTTCAGGATGCGTATGATGAACTCTTCTAGGAAATAGACTAGTATGTATTTGCTGGCGTTTTCTTGATTGAAGCAATTGGAAAAAATCATGAGAGAACGTGACACCTTGTAGTGCATTCCCTTCAGCTAATAACGATGTATACCATTCAGCCTCATCTTTCTTCATTTGTTCCACTACTTCATGAACTCTTGATATCTCATCAACAATCACGATTGAGTCATTTGGAATATAATCTAGTAAACTAAATTGTTTTTCATAGATTAAGCCAAAATACTTATAAATTTGGTCAATTAATTGTCCTTGTTTTAACTGCTCAATATCATATGTCACTTTTTCAACAAGTGTCTCTTTTAATTGTTGATCAGTCGTTTTTGAAAGTGTTGATTTAAACGCATCTTCAATCCGCTGAACGCCTAATTGCAAGTCAGCTTTTGGAATAATTCTCTCCGTTGCAGGTCCAATCTGCACATTTTCGTACTTATTGATTGACCTTTGGTTATCTGGAGAAAATGAACGAATCGAATCTATTTCGGTATCAAATAATTCTATTCTAATAGGATCCTCGTATGTTAATGGATAAATATCTAAAATTCCTCCACGTACACTGAACTCACCTTTACTTTCTACCATTCCAACTCTCACATATCCCATTTGAACAAACTGAGACACTAATGCAGTTAAATCTATCTCCTCACCTAATTCAAAATGAAGCTGGTAGCTTGCCCATAGCTCCGGAGATGGTAAATAACCTACTAAGCCCGCAACAGGCGTAACGATGACCGATGCTTTATTAGCCATCAAACTATTTAATGCTATTAATCTTTGTGATCTTAATTCGGGACTCGATACTGCAATTTCTGAAGCAATCAGTTCATTTGCTGGATATAAGAATACTTGCTCTTCTCCCAGTATAGACTTTATATCTTCGAACACTTTTTGAGCTTGCAGAAGATTATTCGTTACGATTAATTGAGTCTTTTTTGTTTCCTTATAAACTGCTCCAGCTAATAAGGTTTTTGCAGATCCAGTTAAATTGGTAACTAATTGTTCTCTTAGTCCGTTTTTTAGACCGCTTATTATTTTTTTTATATCATTATACCGGTTAAATTGTTCAATTAAACCAATCACGAAGTCAATCTCCCCTAACAGTCAATCTAAGTCTATTACAAAAAAGCATACCTAGTTAAAACATATTTGTCATTATTCAAAACAAAAAACAGAAAAACGCCTTAGGTAGGTACCAAAGGCAATTTAATGTATGAAATTTTTATATTCATGGTAATGTGGGTATTCTGAAAGTGTCATTTCACAATCCTCGCATACAATTTGAAAAACTTGGTTTGGAGATTGAATAAATTTTACAAAGTCACTTAATTCCGCTTCAAATGAATGGCAATAATAGGACGTTATTTGTAGTAAATGATGCTTTTCTAATCTACCTATTACCGTATTACAGTATCTACACTGACATTCTAATAATTCCAAAACGCGATGCCTCCATACGACAAAAAAATTCATATATACAGTATGGATTGTACTTACTATACTTATTCAATACCGAGGCGCAAATTCCTGTTTTTTATTTTTTATTAAATTGATTCATCACTTCAACGAATGGATGCTTTATAAAGTATTCACATGCATCAGCAGCTCGCTTTACACCATCAACCACATCTGCTACTTCTTCTTCATAAAAATTGGAAAGTACGTGGTTTACAACGCTCATCCCATTACTTGGACGATCGACGCCGATACGAATTCTTTGAAATTCCTGAGTACCTAAGTGTTGGATTAATGATTTAATTCCGTTATGACCACCAGCGCTACCTTTTCCACGTAAACGAAGCTTTCCAGTTGGGATATCCATTTCATCATAAAGTACGACTAAGTCTTCGATATCAATATCAAAGTAGTCCATAAAAGGTCTAACACACTCTCCAGATAAATTCATATATGTTAATGGTTTTAGAAGAAATACTTTTTCACCATTTATCATTCCTGATCCATAAATACCGTTAAATTTTTGTTGATTTAGCGGCAACCCATGACGATGAGCTAATTCATCTATCGCAATAAAGCCAATGTTGTGTCTCGTTCTTTCATACTCTCTTCCTGGGTTTCCTAGCCCTACAAAAAGTTTCATCTTTATACCTCCATCCTAAAAACAAACTGTACTGATATTACGAAAAGACGTAACCACTTCAGGCTACGTCCTCTTATACTTTTAGACAACATGCAAGTTATTAATCAAATAATGTACTTACAGATTGCTCCTCATATACACGAATGATTGCTTCACCAAGTAGGCCAGCAACAGATAATTCAACAAGTTTTCCTGCCTTTTTCTCTTCAGCAAGACAAATTGAATTTGTTACAACTAATTCTTTAATGCAAGAGTTTTCAATACGATCAATTGCCGGTCCAGACAATACAGGGTGTGTACAACAAGCATATACTTCTTTCGCTCCATGCTCTACTAAAGCATTGGCAGCAAGTGTAATCGTACCAGCTGTATCAATGATATCATCGATTAAGATTGCAGTTTTGCCTTCAATGTTACCAATAATATTCATAACTTCAGCAACATTTGGTCTTGGTCGACGTTTGTCAATGATAGCAATCGGCGCTTTAAGACGATCAGCCATTTTACGCGCTCTTGTTACTCCACCATGATCTGGAGAAACGATTACGATATCATCAAGCTGTTTTTTTCTAAAATAGTCAGAAAGGATAGGTACACCTAATAAATGATCAATAGGAATATCGAAGAAACCTTGAATTTGTGGAGCATGTAAATCAAGCGTAATTACGCGAGTTGATCCAGCTGTTTCAAGTAGGTTTGCAACTAATTTAGATGTAATTGGCTCACGTGAACGAGCTTTACGATCTTGACGAGCATAACCATAATATGGAATTACAAGGTTAATTGTTTTTGCAGATGCACGTTTTAACGCATCTATCATAATTAATAATTCCATGATGCTCTCATTTACTGGGAAGCTAGTTGATTGAATGATAAAAACATCACAACCACGAATACTTTCCTCTATATTAATTTGCACTTCTCCATCACTAAAACGAGAAACAGAGCATTTACCAAGCTCTACGCCAATGTGTTTTGCGATTTCTTCTGCTAATTTAGGATTCGAATTAAGAGTAAATACTTTTAAATGCTTGTCTGGATAATGATTAGGCATGTTTCGTGTACCCTCCGCTTTTTTTCTTTTTATCTATAATTAATTTTTATAGTATCCTTCTTTGTTCACTTGCCTTGCTCTTGCGATTGCAAGAGAATCTTCTGGAACCTCATCTGTAATGGTAGATCCAGCCGCAATATATGAACCTTTTTTCACAGTTACCGGTGCAATTAAGTTAGAGTTACAACCAACAAAGACATTATCTTCAATAATTGTTTTAAACTTATTTTTCCCATCGTAATTTACAGTGATTGAGCCACAACCAATATTTACGCCTTGGCCAACTTCTGCATCACCAATATAGCTTAAGTGAGATGCTTTACTGCCATTACCAAATGTAACTTTTTTCGTTTCTACGAAGTTGCCGATACGAACTTCATTACCTAATGTTGTAGCTGGACGAATATGAGCAAATGGTCCAACGGTTGTTGAGTCACCAATTTTACTTTCGTGTACAACTGATTGTTTAATACTTGTTTCATTACCGATTTCACTATCGATAATCTCACTATTTGGCCCGATTACACAATCAGTACCAATTATACTATTTCCATAAATCATTGTGCCAGGATAAATAATTGTATCTTCTCCAATTACTGTATCCGCAGAAATGTAAGTACTTGCAGGGTCAATGATTGTTACACCATTTAACATATGTTTTTTGTTAATCACTTTACGCATTAACGTTTCAGCCATTGATAATGCATATCTATCATTTACACCTAAAGTTTCATCGAAGTTTGGTGTTTTGTATGCAGCTACAATTTCATTTTGCTCTTTTAATATTTCAATAACGTCTGGTAAATAGTATTCACCTTGTGAGTTATCGTTATTAACTTCGTTCAATGCTTCAAATAGTGCCTTATTATCAAAGCAATATGTTCCAGTATTAATTTCTTGAACAGTTAATTCTTCAGGAGTTGCATCCTTATGTTCAACAATTTTTTGTACTGATCCGTCATTGCTCCTAATTATTCTACCATAACCTGTCGAATCCTCAAGATGAGCTGTTAAAATGGTAGCTTTTGCCTGTAATCTTTCATGTTCTTCGAAAAGTGCTTGTATTGTTTCTGGTGTAATAAGTGGCGTATCTCCACAAATTACTAAAGTTGTTCCTTCTTTATCCTTTAAAAGCGGAGCCGCTTGAATAACTGCATGTGCAGTTCCTAATTGATCAGCCTGTAGAGCGTATTCACTATTTTCACCTAATTGTGTTTTCACTAATTCCGCACCGTGACCAACTACAGTTACAACATTTTGTACGCCTACTGATTTTACATGATCTACAACATGCTGAACCATTGGTTTGCCACATACAGGATGAAGTACTTTATATAATTTTGATTTCATTCTAGTACCTTTACCTGCAGCTAGAACAATCGCATATTTATTTGACATTGTCATCCTCCATCAATCTATATCCATAACTTAAAATGTAATTATTAACATTTTTTAACGATATACATTCATGTTATTATACCATAAAAAAAGAACCCATTATACATTAACGGGTTCTTTTTAGTCATATTTTTAAGAAGCACCTGCTTCTTCAAAGTCTTCTTCTAACTCACCTACACGGTGATATTCAGCTAATACAGAATCTTGTATTTTGCTACGAGTTGAAGAGTTGATCGGATGAGCGATATCACGGAATTCTCCATCTGGAGTACGTTTACTTGGCATCGCTACAAATAAACCATTGTTACCATCAATAACTCGAATATCATGAACGACAAATTCATGATCTAGTGTGATTGATGCGATTGCTCTCATACGACCTTCCGTATTTACGCGGCGTAGTCTTACGTCTGTCACTTCCATCTTGTTCACCACCTTTATCATCTTTAAGCAATACTAGTTAGTTTCAACAATTATCAAAAATTTCCTTCTTTTGGGAAAATTTTTTATGTAATTAATTTTTAGATTTTTTAAAAATATTTGTTAAATAAGAGGCCTCAAGTAATTTATCGGAATTTTTTATGTAAAATTTAGGAATTTAGAAAAAAATATAAAAAAAAACCTGAAAAAGTTTCAGGTTTTACACAATTGCTATACATTCGATCTCAACAAGCACATCTTTTGGTAATTTTGCTACCTCTACACAACTTCTTGCAGGCTTATGTTCATTAAAGAATTCTTCATATACACCATTAAAATCTGTAAAAGTCGATAAGTCTTTTAAAAATACAGTAGTTTTTACTACTTTTGATAAATCAGTACCAGCTTCTTCAAGTACCGCCTTTAAATTCGCAAAAACTTGTTTTGTTTGTTCTTCAATTCCGCCATCAACAATTGTCCCATCTACACGTAATGGAATTTGTCCAGAAGTGTATAACAAACCATTAGCTATTAAAGCTTGTGAATATGGTCCAATCGCTTTTGGAGCGTGATCAGTATGAATAATTTGCATGTTCTCTCTTCCCTTCTAAAATTATGACAAATAGCTCGATTGCTCGAAATACTATTCTGTTTTCATAAATGATTCTTCAAGGAAATTACCTTTTTCAACGCGTATTAGTTGTTCTCTTTCATTCACTTCCGATAATTTCACAAGTGATATGTAATCTTCAACCAATCTCTCTTCAATATTAACCGCTTCAACTAAAACGCCAATCCCAGCAACATTAGCTTGGAATTCCTTCAATAAATTTCTCATTCCAGTAATTGTGCCGCCAGCTTTCATAAAATCATCAATGATTAATACATTTGCACCGGCTTCAATACTACGTTTCGCCAAAGTCATCGTTTGGATACGTTTTGTAGAACCTGATACATAGTTGATACTAACCGTTGAACCTTCAGTTACTTTATTGTCGTGACGTACAATAACTACTGGTACATTTAAGTAATTAGCAACTGCATATGCTAAAGGAATACCTTTTGTTGCAACTGTCATAACTAAATCTACTTTTTTCTCACCAAATATTGAAGCAAACATACGGCCAACACTATTTACATAGTTTGGGTTACTCAGTATATCTGTCATATATAGGTATCCGCCAGGTAACAATCTGTCCGGGGTTTGGATTAAGCTACATAGTTCTGCTATTGTCGTATTCACTTCTTGAATACTAATACTAGGAATATATTTAACTCCACCAGCCGCACCTGGAACTGTCACAAGCGTTCCAATTCCTTGCTGTTCAAACGTTTGCTTTATAATACCCAAGTCTTCACTGACAGAAGATTTAGCAGACGCATATAGTTCAGCAAAAAATGTCAATGATACTAACTGCTGTGGGTGATGTAATAAGTAGTGGGTCATACCTACAAGACGAGAGCTTCTTCTAATTTTCATGGAGCACCTCAAATCACGAATATTTTATAAAAATTTTATAATAATATTCGTATTTAATCAAGTTTTTCACGTTCTCCTAACATACGAACTGCATAAACCTGGTCACAAAATCCTTTTAATCCATTGTAAACTCGATTCATTCTTGAATCATGTCTTACCAATCCGAATACAGTTGGTCCACTACCGCTCATTAGGACTGCATCTGCACCGAACCTTTTCATTTGTTCTTTAATCATTGCTACTTCAGGATGTAATTGTAATGTAACTGTTTCTAATACATTTCCTAAAGAATCACAAATTTCGTCATAATCTTTTTCAGAGATAGCTTGGATCATTTTATCTACGTCTGGATGCTTTACATCTTCTAGCTTAAGCTTTTGATATACAGTTGCGGTAGACACGCCTTGTGTTGGCTTCGCTAAAATCACCCAACAAGGCGGCGGCGTGTCGATGTGTTGAATCTTTTCTCCACGTCCAGTTGCAATCGCTGTTCCGCCATATACACAAAAAGAAACATCCGAACCAATCTTTGAACCGATTTCGGCTAATTCATCTAAAGAGCAATTAAGATTCCATAGCTTATTCAATCCCCTTAAAACTGCTGCAGCATCAGAGCTTCCTCCAGCTAATCCAGCAGCAACAGGAATATTCTTTGTAATAAAAATATGAGCTCCTTGCTTTATTCCGAACATATCTTTCAGTAACACTGCTGCCTGGTATGCTAAGTTACGTTGATCATCAGGCACATAACGATTATGTGATGTAACTACAATTTTATCTTCTTGAAGTAGCTCTAACTCGATTCGATCAGCTAAATCAATTGTCGTCATAATCATTTTCACATCATGATATCCATCGTCTCTTTTACCTACGACATCTAATGAAAGGTTTATTTTCGCTGGAGCCTTTACCATTAACTTCATTATTTTCACCTTCTTATGAACACTACTTTTTTGCTATTGTATCATAATTAACTCATAAGAAAAATCTACCATTATGAAAGTGCAATTTAACCCTTCCTTTTCTGCTCCGAAAGGTCACAAAAAACCGAAGCAAAAAGCCTCGGTTTTATCGAAGTGAATATTCATTACTGTTGCTTATTTGATAATTGTAACTCAGCTAATTGGATTGCTCTTTTAACCATGTTGCCGGCATCCTTCGCTCGGATGCCTCCCCAGCCTTCTTTTTGAACAACGTCATAGAACCCTAAATCTTTAGCAAGCTCTTCTTTAAACTTCTCTGACATAATTCCTCTTCTTCTTCTTCTTCCCAAAAAAAGCAACCCCCTTTTCAACTTCGACAGGGTTAGTATATGTAAATTTTTTTATTTCATTAGTCATAAAAAGAAAAGAGACAGTAGATAGTCTACTGTCCGTTCGCCATTAGTCCACTTGTATGGTCATCACAGAAAAACAATTCAACTGTTTCTGTTAAAATATCTGCATAACTAAAAGATAAGCGTTCAAATGCGTTCTCTTCTTGATCTAGTTGTACTACAAATATGGATGGATATGTTTCTGCTAATACACCGGATCTTTCTACAGTTTTTCTGCGTCCGCTGTTTGCCTTTAATGTAAGTCGTTGTCCAACATGACTATCTAAAGTATCCTTTATTTCAGATAATTTTTTTGCCATTTCATACCACCTCACTCTGACAAGTATACCATCTTATGTAAAATAAGTCAACAAAACATAAAATTATACCAACGAGACAGGATACATGTCAATAAAAAATTTTCATCACCACCATATTATTTGTTTGAATCCGCAATTTTATGTATGGAAATAAAAAAAGATTTTCTACAAACGAAATGTTTCGTTCAAGTAGAAAATCCTTCTTCTCATTCTTCCATTGTTTGAAAAGGTAAACCCGTTCTTAAAATTCCTTTTGTCTCTATACCACCAAGTCCTTTTTCACCTGTGATCGTATTTCGAACAACTTCATATACATTCACTCGGTCCATAAATGAAGTAAAGCTAATTTTCCCTACCACATATACTGGATCTAAAGCATGAATATTGACCCTTGTAGGTGAACTAGCGAAATTTGCCCCAGCTCTTATAATTGCTTCAAAGTGAGACTGACACGCTCCAGCAAAAATGACCAGGTGATCCAATGAAGGAACCTTCTTTCTTGCTTCTTTCACAGCTTCGACAAAAAATTTCGAATGTCGATATGCCTCTAAATCCGTCACAAGACCTTTTGCTTTTGTATAAGCATCGTGACCTGTAATAACCAATATATCAGGACGATAATGATCCAAATAATAACCAATTTTAGAAGGTAACTCTCTTTCCTTACAATAGATTCCTTCTACAGGTACACCCATTTTATTGTACATCTCAATACATTTCTTTAAGTAAAGTGGATCTCCATCAATGTGTAGTACACGACCAGGTATTTGAAATAAATTTACTTCTGTACGAAATCCATTTGTAGCTTCAAATTTTCGTTTCTCTTTTTGTTCTAATGCCTCTCTTTTGAATAACTTATAGTTTTCATCTATTTGAAGAGACGATCTTCTACCTTTTTCGCGATATTCGGACTCAATGATTACTCGCAGGTCGGTTAAAGGCGCATCAGCAATTAAACGAAAATCGTCACCATATAAAATAGCAGTTACTTCATCTCCGTCTTGTTTAATCTCCACTACTCGAAAAAGTAAGTCATATTTATAAGATGCTCGCTCAACAATATCTCCTACATTAATATTCATGCCTTCCCCTCCAAAATGACTTAAATACACACCACGAGTTGGCTCTCTTTTTTTAGATTATGTGTCCACCTAGAAAAGGGTGATAAGTGGTTTTAAAAAGGGTTAGAAGCTTATGGGCTGATATGCTCTAAAATCATTTCAGAGCTTGGCATAAGAGGATAGACATAAAAAAGAACAGTAAACAATGAATGCATTGCCCCTGTCCTCTTATACGCTTTATTTTAAGCTTTTATATAAACTATTACTTAACGTTGCAAATTCTTGAATACTTAGCGTTTCGCCTCGTCTTGTTCCTTCAATTCCAGCTTCCTCTAAACAGGCTTCAAGTTTAGTTTTGTCCTTTTTCAGTATAGGAAGGTTATTTAATAAATTATTATTTAACGTTTTTCTTCGCTGCGCAAAACTAGCTCTAACTACTTCAAAGAAGAAGGTTTCATCTATTACTTCCGCTGCAGGTTGATCTCTTTTTATCAGTTTAATAACTGCTGAATCTACATTTGGTTGTGGCATGAAAACGGTTCTAGGAACTGTCATGACCGTGGAAGCATGCGTATAGAATTGAATGGCAATCGAAAGTGAACCATAATCCTTCGTTCCTGGTTTTGCAGAAATTCGATCTGCTACTTCTTTTTGAAGCATACAAACGATTCCTCGAATAGGTAATCCTTCCGTTAATAGTTTCATGATGATTGGCGTTGTTACATAATAAGGTAGATTTGCAACTACCATAATATCCTTTTCATTTGGCAAATATTCTTCAATAGCTTTTTCTACATCTGCCTTTAATACATCCTCATTAATGATTTGAATATTATCATAAGGAGATAATGTATCCTTTAATATTGGAATTAATCGATTATCAATCTCGAACGCCAATACTTTTTTTGCACGTTTTGCAATTTGTTCTGTTAGGGCCCCTATCCCAGGACCAATTTCAATTGCACAACTTTCTTCTGTTAAGTCTGCATAACTTACAATATTCTCAAGTATATTTGTATCAATTAAGAAGTTTTGACCGTAATTTTTTTTAAAGAAAAAATCGTACTTAGCCAATATTTCTTTTGTACGACTAGGCGTAGCAATATCCTTCATCACTTTTCCTCCATTAAAACTGTTTTTACTGCTTGTCCAAATTCTTCTTTGGAGATTTGAAACATTTGCAGTCTTTTCTCTAACTGCTTACCATTTGTATAACCAATATTCAGAAGCTTTCCTAGTTTATCTCGTCTTTCGCTCGATTTTGGATGCCCAATAAAACCTGCATCTACTAAGTCTTCCTTCGTAATTTCAGAAACCACTTCTACAAATTCTTGCTTTACATGAAGCAATGCATTTCGAATTGATTCGCGTGTTGCATGTTCAATTCCTAATCCTTTTTTACCGGAACGAACTGCTTCTTCTTTTGGTAAGAATGCATGCTTACAGCCAGGTATATTTTCTTTAATGATTGAACGAATTCGTTGTCCTGGATAATCAGGATCTGTAAATACAATAACCCCTCTTGTTTCTTGTGCATGTTTAATTAATTTCAATGTTTCTTTATTGATTGCTGAGCCACTTGTTTCTATTGTATCTGCGTCTACAGCTCTCTTTATTGCCGCTGTATCATCTTTACCTTCGACAACAATGATTTCTTTAATCTTCATTTGTTCCTCCATACAGTTCAAGTATATGTAATCATACCATAAGGAAAAGAAAACTTCATATCATGTTAAATTTAGTATAAAAAAAAGCAGAAGGACTTATCCTTCTACTTTTCTAATCATTCATATTTATTTTAAAAATTGTTGATTTCTAAACTAGGAATTGAGCACCTATAGTATTCATCAACCTATTTTATTAATTTGTTTGCCTAGAAATCCTAATAATAGTCTTTTCATTGAAAACTATCGAAACTCTATGACTAATATGAACCTATCAAATCAAAATCAATCAAGAATACGAATTTTAACCGTACGACGACCGAAATCAAAACACTCGTCCTTCGTAGGCATTAAAATATCAATTCGACGTCCATCAATTGCACCACCAGTATCACCAGCAATAGCAACGCCATAGCCTTCAACCCATACTTTTGATCCTAATGGAATAACGTTAGGGTCAACTGCAATTAACTTGGTATTTGGATTTTTACGGATATTAATACCAGTAGCCGTAATACCACTCATACCAGCGTCATAAGGAGAATATGCTGTCGCTTCAACATACATCTCTTTAACCTTACCTTTTACTTTTGGCGCGCTAGATTTCACCAATGCACTTGAAGCTGGTACAGATTTTGTACCTACAGCAACTACTCGGTCAACAGGTTCTTTTAAAATTTCTTCATCGATAATCGTTTTAGAAACTACCTTACCATTTTCTTTAATGATTTCGAAGTTACGTTTTACAAGACCTTTAACACCTTCAGTAATAACTGCTGATTCATCTTTAAACATTGAAGAATCATTTTTTTCTTTTTCCTGATAATCTAACTCTTCTTCAACTACATCGTTGACCTTTTCAACGCGTATTACTCTAACTGTATCGTTTTGTTCAACCGTTTCTTCGATCGCTGGTTCAACTCGATCATATTCATTTAAAGTAATGTTTTGTTTATCTAAAAAGTCAGCGACAGTAGTCGAAGTTGAAAATACTTTTTTCGGTTTTCCACCATCATTAAGTACTAAAGGAAAAGCTTTTTCATAAGTAATTTCTTCATTTTCTTCTAATGGTGTTGTTAATGCAGGCATAATTACATCATCTTGATGTACCTTAATTTTTTGTTCGCTTAATAATTCTTGGACAGTTTGAGCAGTTGTCATAATCACTTTTTCTTGCCCATTAATTGTTAGCTTTACAGGTTTTGCATGTTGAATGATGATGTCCATATCATCTGTTATTTTTGAATTAGCAGATGGATACATTTCATCCTGATTCGTAATTGTTACATTTTGTTCTTTTAATAATTCAGCCACAGTATTTGCATGTGTTTGAATAACCTGTTCTTTCCCGTCTACCTCAAGAGTTACCTGTTCTTTAAGTCCCTCATATGCTCCTGTACCTACTGATCCAGTGAAAACTAAAGCTCCTGCAAGTTGTACTGCTAGTTTTTTACTACTCCCAAGTCTAGAAAGTAACCTATTCGCGTCTATCACGATTTTACTCCTCCTTTACTATGAGAAAAAAGATTGACTAGCTCCAAACCTATTAACTAGCTTCTACTCTACTGAATGTATGTTTACTAGATTTAGAAGTAGAAGAGTTTTTTTTCGACAAATCCTTCAACTCTTCATACGTGAACTGTGACGAATGATATCTATTCGTTAAAGTTCATAACATCATTTGTTAATCTGAAAAACTTTACACGCATTTTCAAACGTTCTCTTTTGAACTTCTTCAACTGGAATGTCTTTTAAACGTGCAATTTCTTCAGCAACAAGTGATATATAGCTAGGTTCGTTTCTTTTTCCTCTAAACGGGTGTGGGGTTAAGTATGGACAGTCCGTTTCGATTAATAAATTTTCTAACGGAATCTCAGTCGCTACTTCTTTTGGTTTTTTTGCATTTTTGAATGTAACGGGTCCTCCTAATGAAATATAGAAGTTCATGTTGATACATTCTTTTGCAGTCTCCACACTACCGCCGAAGCAGTGCATTATGCCGCCTACTTCTGATGCATTTTCTTCTTTTAAAATTGTAACAATATCTTCAGTTGCGTCTCGATTGTGTATTACAATGGGTAATTTAAGTTCTTTCGCTAGTCGAATTTGTTTACGAAAGACTTCTTGTTGAATTTCTTTTGGTGACTTATCCCAGTAATAATCTAAACCTGTTTCACCTATTGCTACTACTTTTGGATGTTTAGATAATTCTTTAATCCATTCAAAATCTTCTTCAGTTGCATCAATAGCATCAACCGGATGCCAGCCAATAGCTGCGTAAAGAAAATCATATTCCTCTACTAACTCCATAGCTTTTGTAATTGTCGGTCTATCAAATCCAACAACTACTTGATGAACAACTCCAGCTTCCAGAGATCGTTTAATTACTTCCTCAAGGTCTTCCTTGTATTGATCTGCATTTAAATGTACATGTGTATCGAAAAGCATTGTATGTCTCCTTCGCTTATGAAATTTAGTCTAACATGCTATAAAATTTCTTACCTAACGCACAGTTAACAATTCCGTTACAAAAAGAAATGTCTTAAATTAACGATTTTCTAATCCTTTTTTAATAGGTCTTTTAAGCTAATCCTATGAAATAGAAGGACTTTTCTAGTGCGCTATTCAAAATAAGACATTATTTTTAAATTCATGATTGTAATCTACCTGTAACATTTTCCTCATATAATGACACATTCTAACAATCCGTCTACTGATTACTTCCAAAAACCAACAAAATATTAGATTATTCTAAGTATCTTTATTTTTTAGGCAAAATTCTACATCGTTTAACAATTATTTTAGGAAAATAAACTCAAATAGAAAAAGTGTTTCATGTATAGTTTTACACGAAACACCTTTCTTAGTAACACTATTTAATAATCGTACCGTTTGGTAGAGATTGATCAATTGTTGCAAGAGAAAGCTTTCCTTCTATACTGCCTGCTAGGATCATACCTTCAGATAATTCCCCTCTTAGCTTAGCCGGTTTTAAATTCGTTACACAAATAACTTTTCTACCAACTAAATCTGCTGGCTCATAGTGTTCTGCTATCCCTGAGATTACTTGTCTTGATTCATTTCCTAAATCTAATTGAAGTTTAAGAAGTTTTTTCGCACCTTTTACAGCACTTGCTTCTTTTACTTCTGCAACTTTTAATTGAACTTTAAAGAATTCATCAATTGTAATTTCAGGAGTATCATCTTCTACTTCTATTTTTTCCTCTACTGGTTTAACAGTTCCTTGCATTTGCTCCTTAATATAAGCAACTTCTGGCTCAGTTTCTAAACGAGGGAATATTGGGTCTGCTTTTTGCACTTTTGTTCCTTCATTTATTGCACCAAATTCGCTCAGACTATCCCAAGTTAAAATGCTTTCGTTAGTTAATCCTAATTGAGCAAATATTTTCGCTGGAGTTTGTGTTAAAAACGGCTTTAATAAAATACCTACTTGGCGTAATGATTCTGCTAAGTGTGCCATAACAGAAGCTAATTCTTCATTTCTGCTCTCATCTTTTGCAAGAACCCAAGGCTGAGTCTCATCAATATATTTGTTCGTACGACTAACATATTGCCAAATATGTGTTAATGCAACTGAAAACTCCATATTCTCCATTGCTTCTTCTACCGATGTTTTAGTATTTTTAGCTACTTGTTGAAGGTTTTCATCAAATTCTGTAACTGTTTCTTTCACAGAAGGGATGTTTCCATTGAAATATTTTTCGATCATTGCAATTGTACGATTTAATAAATTTCCTAAGTCGTTTGCTAGATCAAAATTAATTCGGTCAACAAAACCTTCAGGCGTAAATATTCCATCTGAACCAAATGGTACTTCACGCAATAAATAGTAGCGTAGTGCATCTAATCCATAACGATCTATTAAAGTAACTGGATCGACAACATTTCCTTTTGATTTACTCATTTTACCGTCTTTCATTAATAACCAGCCATGGGCAAACACTTTCTTAGGAAGTGGTAAATCTAAAGCCATTAACATAATTGGCCAATAAATTGTATGGAAACGTACAATTTCCTTACCTACTAAATGTACATTTGCAGGCCAATACTTTTTATAAAGCTCTTCGTTGTCAGTACCATAGCCTAGTGCAGTAATATAGTTAGATAAAGCATCAATCCAAACATAAATAACATGTTTTGCATTTCCTGGAACTTTTACACCCCAATCGAATGAGGTTCTAGAAACAGCTAAGTCTTCTAAGCCTGGCTTAATAAAGTTATTTATCATTTCATTTTTACGTGATTCTGGTTGTATAAACTCTGGATTTTCTTCATAGTATTTTAACAGTCGATCGGCATATTTACTCATCTTAAAGAAATAAGACTCTTCTTTAACTAGTTCAACTGGGTGACCGCTGTCAGGACTTTTTCCACCGACTACTTTTCCGTCAGCATCATGAATTGGATCGACAAGTTGTGTTTCAGTGTAATATGTTTCATCTGGTACTGAATACCAACCTTCATATTCATCTAAATAAATATCACCTTGATCAAGTAATTGTTTAAAGATTTTCTCAACAATATCTTTATGTCTTGTTTCTGTTGTACGAATAAAATCATCATAAGAGATATCTAACTTCTTCCAAAGGTCCTTAATTCCAACAACAATATCATCTAAATATTTTTGAGGTGAGACATTTAACTCTTCGGCTTTACGTTGAATTTTTTGACCATGCTCATCCGTCCCCGTTAAATAAAACACATCAAATCCTTGCAGTCTTTTATATCTAGCCATTGCATCCCCAGCAACAGTTGTATATGCATGTCCTATATGTAATTTTCCACTCGGATAATAAATTGGAGTAGTAATATAAAAAGTTTTTTTACTCATTCCTAAAATCTCCTCCTTCAATAAATTCTAAATATTGACACTAAAATATTCGCATGATTTTGCATTTCATTATAAAATGAAGATTGAGTTGTCTGCATATTCCATCTTTTCACAAATCATACTTATTTTTCTAAGTTAAATTTTACACAATAGTAACATCTATTTCTATTATTTCTCATAAATATACATATTTTTTTATGCTTCAATATTCTATATTTAGTCATATTTAATCATTATGTAACCATAAGCACTAAATTCCCTTATACCGTTACATTTTTTGATATATTACATTTTATATTATTTTAGGAGGGTTAATCATGAAATCAACAGGCATTGTTCGAAAAGTAGACGAATTAGGTCGTGTAGTAATACCAATCGAACTTCGTAGAACACTTAACATCACAGAAAGAGATACTCTTGAAATATTTGTGGAAGAGGATCGTATTGTCCTAAAAAAATACCAACCAAATATGACTTGCTTGATGACTGGAGAAATCTCTAATCACAATCTTGAAATAGCTGAAGGTAAAATTGTATTAAGTAAAAAAGGTGCAGAATTACTGAAATTTGAAATTGAACAGTTTTTATCCGAAATAAAAAATTAACTTTGAAGAGGCTGCCTGATTTAATTGCATTCTCCTCTACAAATCAATCATCTCAAATGATTCATTCGTATAAATGATCAGAGAATTTACATTTAAATTAAGACAGCCTAACTTCATTTTACGCAATAATTATAAACCATGGTATTCTGCATAAACATCTCTTTTATGTAAAGCACGATCTTTCGCAACTAGTTTAATTGCTTCCTTGCTTGATTCCTCTTTTTCATTGATATACCAATCGACATGTTCATTGATGGACAGAGCTTCCCACCATGATTCTCCTTGATGATTGGCAACCTCTTCTTCAGATGCACCTTCTAATACGACGACAAATTCACCACGTATCTCTTCATTAACCGCCCATTCAATTGCATCACTTACTGAACCACGTAAAAACTCCTCGAACTTTTTAGTTAATTCTCTACATAATACAATGTTTCGATCACCTAATACTTCAGAAATAGATTGTAATGTTTCCTTCAATCTGTGAGGTGATTCATAAAGTAAAACTGTACTACGTTGACCTTTTAGTAGCTCTAATTGTTTTTTCTTGTCCTTTTTTTGACGCGGTAAGAAGCCTATGTATAAGAATGAATCAGTCGGTAAACCCGAAGAAATTAATGATGTTAATGCAGCATTTGCACCTGGTAATGGTACAACTGTGATTCCCTCTTCTAAGCAAAGATTAACTAGCTCATAGCCTGGATCTGAGATACAAGGCATTCCAGCGTCACTAATTAACCCTACCTTCATACCTTTCTTTAAATCCTCAACAATTTTTGAACCAACCTTTTCTTTATTATGTTCATGGTAACTTATTAATGGTGTCGTTATTTCAAAGTGGTTGCAAAGCTTTTTAGAATTGCGAGTATCTTCAGCAGCTATGTAATTTACTTCCTTTAAGATACGAATCGCTCTAAAAGTCATATCTTCTAGATTTCCAATAGGTGTTGGTATTAAATATAAGCACCCTATCTCTTCATTTAAAAAGCTCTTCTGGCTTTTTATCATTGTTTTTTCCTTCTCTCATATATCGTTCTTTATTCATTCTTGATAATTGCTTAAAAGCATATTCGGCTTGCATTGCTTCTCTTTTCGTTTTGTATTCTTCCTGATAAATACATTTTACTGGAACTCTACCTCGAGTATATTTTGCACCTTTTCCTTCATTGTGCTGCTTAACTCGACGATCTAGGTCTGTTGTATACCCTGCGTATAAAGTAGAATCGTTACATTCTAATACGTACAAAAAATGCTTACTGTTGTCCATATAACATGTCCTTCATATTTGCAGTGTACTCATTATTTTCTTCGTATACATAAATTGGCGGCAGTATCTTTAAGTCTGCTTTCCCACCTTTTATTCCTTCAATTAATAAAGTATTTGCTTCCTTCCCCATTTTTGGGTAAACAAACTGTACTCTTTTTGGCTCAATTCCATGATTTCTCATTGTAGTAACAATATCTAACAGCCGGCCCGGACGATGAACCATTGCCAGTTTCCCGCCATGTTTTAATAAAAGTTTGCTAGCATATATTACTTCTTCAAGATTTGTTTTAATTTCATGTCTTGCAATTGCATAATGCTCATTGGAATTTTGTTCAGATGTTGGTACATCCTGAAAATATGGTGGATTACATGTAACAACGTCTACAAACTCCTTACCAATTACGCTTGGTGCATGTTTTAAATCATCATGTATCATTGTAATTTTTTGCTCTAATTTGTTATATTCTATACTTCTCTTTGCCATATCATATAAGCGTTCTTGAATTTCCACCCCAATAATATTTGCATGAGACCTTCTATGTAACATTAATGGTATTACGCCATTTCCCGAACACAAATCGACAATTGTACCTTTTTGAATTGGCACATATGTAAAGTTTGATAAAAGAACAGCGTCTAAGGAGAATGAAAATACAGAAGGACTTTGAATAATCCTCAAATCATCTTTTAATAAATAATCTAGTCGTTCGTCACCTTTAAGCATTTTTAGTTCCTTTCAAAAATCACACAAAAGTTTATTTTAATATGATTTCCTTAATTTATATAAATAAGTAGAAAACAAATAAAAAAGAGGCTATTCCGCGTGAGATTTCGTCAAATCACCATAGTAATCTTTCTTATGTCTAAACATAAGA
The DNA here is from genome assembly GCF_055484705.1 of Gottfriedia sp. ABJ_BB2_2. NCBI lineage: Bacteria > Bacillati > Bacillota > Bacilli > Caryophanales > Bacillaceae > Gottfriedia > Gottfriedia sp. ABJ_BB2_2. The sequence continues at coordinate 5,743 of NZ_JBVFKR010000016.1, read as the reverse complement.
AATGTACATTATATATGGTAATCCTTCGCTTCTACTGGAATAGCCTACTATTACTTTTTGTCAAAGAAAGATAAACAAAACAGACAGTCTTCATCGTGACGTACACTCCCATAATGAAGATTACATATATGAAAGCCTTCCTGGTAAAGTCTAGCTAAATTATCGTAGCCTTCACCGACATCTTTGTCTTTTTGTACTTTTTTCTTCTTTGAATCTTTAACTTGTTCTTTATTTTCTACACGTTGGTCTAAACCTAATCGATGACGCAAATGGTCATTCTCGATTTTAGTGTAGTGGTTTTCTTCTAGAAGCTCAGCAATATACTGTTTTAACTCACTAAGCTGTTTTGATAAATCTTGAATTTGTTCTTCCATATTGGATAGAGATAAGAATATATTCTTCTTGTCCAATCTTACCACCTCTTAATCTGTGGTTTGTATTGAAACGACTCCCTCGTGAATTAAATCATCTAGGGTATACTCCACAACGCGTTCTTTTTTAATCAATTCTACTTGAATAACTCGTTCTAAGATGTTTAATCCTACTACTTTTCCAGGGCCTTCTAAAGTTTCAATGATATCTTCTAAATCTGGTAGCTGTTCTTTTGCTGCCTCATACTCATCATTTTCATACTTTAAGCAACACATTAATCGACCGCATAGTCCTGAAATTTTTGCCGGGTTAAGAGATAGGTTTTGGTCTTTAGCCATCTTAATAGAAACTGGCTCAAAATCGCCTAAAAACGTAGAACAACATAGCATTCTTCCACATGGGCCAATTCCACCAAGCATTTTAGCTTCATCCCGAACACCAATTTGTCTTAATTCAATTCGTGTACGGAATACAGCTGCCAAATCCTTTACTAACTCTCTAAAGTCAATTCTACCATCTGCTGTAAAATAAAAGATGACTTTATTTCGGTCAAATGTATATTCTACATCAACTAGTTTCATATCTAGTTCATGTTGCATAACTTTACTAGAACAAACCTCATAAGCTTCTTTAGCTGATTGTTTATTCTCTTCAACTATCATACGATCGTGCTCATCAGCTAATCGCATAACTTTTTTTAATGGAAGGACTACGTCATTTTCTCCGACCTTTTTATTTGAAACAACTACTTTTCCAAATTCAATCCCTCTCACCGTTTCTACGATGACAAAAGTATCTTTAGGGATTGCTAATCCATTTGGGTCGAAATAATAGATTTTACCTGCTTTTTTAAACCGTACCCCAACTACTTCGTACACAACCTACAATCCCTCCTGTAGCTCTATAATCATTTGCTCTAAAACTAACACCATATTTGCGTTTGATGTTAATCGTTTTTTAGCATCAAGAATCTTTTCTAAACAAGTTGTAATCTTTTCTAATGAATAGCGATTTAATGCTTGTCTCATTAAGGCCTCTTCAGAGCGAAAAACTACATTACTATCTTGTTCAGCATATATATATAACATGTCTTTAAAGGCTAATACAAGCATATCTAGCATTAATTGTACTTGTTCTTTCGAATCAAAATGTTTAGAAACATTTTGTTGAATAACTAAAAGACTATCTTTTTTAGTTGTTACTAATGCTTCATATAATTCTATCACTAAAGCTCTTGCTTGTGCAAACCATTCTTCTTGTGCGATTTCAACAGCAACTTGTTCACTATTTGTAATTCTTGCTAGTAAAGGGATTAGAGCTGGTTGTAAATTTTTTTGATGTAAATGCTCTTCAAAAAATCTCACTGGTAATGGATTAAAGTGTATTGATTGGCATCGTGACTGGATCGTTGGTAAGATTTGTTGTACCTGTTCTGTTAATAAAAATGCCGTTGTAATTGATATTGGTTCTTCTAAAAATTTTAATAAAGAGTTTGCAGCATTAGTGGTCATTTTGTCAGAATGGTCGATTATATATATTTTTCGATTAGATTCGACTGCCGTTTTTGCGAATTCTTCTTGAAGTTGTTGAATTTGATGCTTCTTAATAGAAGTTTCTTCTGGTTCAATTATATAAACGTTCGGATGATTACCAGAATCAACACGCTTACAATTTCTACAATTACCGCATGGATTCGCATCGATTACATTTTCACATAATAATACTTTTGTATAATACAAAGCAAGTTCTCTTTTCCCAGTTCCTCTTGGGCCCTCGAATAAATAAGCGTGAGCCACTCTGTCTTTTAATACTGTATTTTTCAACATTTTAGTGGCAACTGGTTGTCGCTCGCTTAATTCCTCCCAAGACGTCTTCATCTTTACACCTACTCATGTATATAAATTAATTAATAGTCCCTTTATTTCTCCAATTGTATTCAATAAATGGATACTATCACTTTCGTTTTTCATCATATCGTTCGTTAATTCAATTAACTTTTCATCGATTAATTTTACAATTTGTAGCGATGACATAGAACCTCCTGCACCCCAACTAATTTGCTCAGATACTTCCATGCCGTAATCTACTGATTCTTTTAAGAAACGTTTCACTAATTGTTTAAATCGAGCTAAATCTCTTAAGTTTTTTCCTTTTGCTAAACGTTCTCCTTGAACCTCAATCTCTCCGATTAAACGATTCAGTTGCTCTATCTGGAGTTTTGATTCATTCTTTTTAACTAATGTATGAAAATTAACAGAACTAGATTGAATTTGTTTTTGATCTTTTCTTTCATTATTTAATTTTGCTACTAAGTTTTGATCAATTTTCACTTAAGAACCTCCATTTAGTTTACAAAACTTATTTCTACTCTATTATACCAGTTCGATATATTTATGTTCATGTAATGGATTAACAAATTTATTTATTTTTATGACCAATTTTTTCTAAGATAGCATGTAAAGTAGCTTCATAAACTTCTTCGATTGATTTAGAAGCATCTATTACTTTGAAACGATTGGGTTCTCTTTTTATGATCTCAGAATATCCACTTTGTACTTTTAAATGAAAATCTAGTTCTTCTAAATCTAATCTATTGATTTCTCGTTCATCAGCTTGATGTACTCTTTGTAAACCTACCTTTGGGTCTAATTCGAAGTAGATTGTTAAATGTGGCATTAGACCATTAATTGCAAAATCATTAATCTTGTATATTTCGTCTATACCAATTCCTCGACCAACACCCTGATACGCAAGAGAGCTATCAATAAATCGATCGCAAAGTACAATCTTTCCTTCTTCTAAAGCAGGTAAGACTTTTTCTGCAAGATGTTGTCTCCGAGCAGCTGCATACAAAAGAGCCTCAGTACGTTTATCCATCTCTGTATTTTCTGGATTTAAGATAATATTTCTTATACTTTCAGCGATACGGATTCCGCCTGGCTCACGTGTAGAGATAAAGTTTAGACCCAATTTTAAAAACTCTTCAGTAACCATATTTATAATAGTCGTTTTCCCAGCACCTTCAGGGCCCTCAAACGTAATAAATAAAGATTCCAACCTATTTCCCCCTAAATATAAACTTCAATTTGTAATTCTTCTTTTTCGATTAGATTATGTATGGTTAATCCATATTGATGAATTTCTACGATATAATCAATATGCTCTTTAGTAATTGTTTCGCCTTGTAATAAGATAGGGACACCAGGTGGATATGGCACGATATTCTCTGCAGATATTTTACCTGTTGCATCTATTAAATTAATAGCTGTTTTTTGCTTTCTTTTTAATGAGGCATAACTAAGTGAAACAGTACTATTAAAGTTTGGAACAGCTGTAAGTAAATGTTTTTGATCAATCTTTGTTAATCTATTAGATATATTTTTGATGCGTTTAAAGTGTTCTGTATAATTCCATTTTTCATCTAATGGTAAGATCAATAGGACATGTGCCCAATCTGACAGTTCAACATATACGCCCTCTTCCTCAAAGATGGCTTGGAGTTGTTTTCCAGTATGTCCTTCAGTACTCTTCAATATCAGTTTTAACAAATCTTGCTTGTATAATAAGTTATTGGTTTCTACTATTTGTAAAGTTGGTAGCTCTTGGATCAGATTCATAAAAGAATGAATCTGATTCTTTAGTTCACTAATCTTCTCACTTGTAAAACTCTCTACAAAACCTCTTGAATAATCAAGTGATGCCATGATCGGATACGAAGGGCTACTGCTTTGAAGCATTCTAAGCATTTCCTTAATTTTTTCAGAACTAATAATAGATGATTTAATATGTAAATATGAGCCCATTGTCATTGCAGGAAGTGTTTTATGTGCCGATTGAATGACAATATCAGCCCCCATAGATAATGCATCCTTAGGAAATGGTAAGCCTATCGTAAAATGGGCACCATGTGCTTCGTCAATCATAACAGGTATATCCATAGTATGAGCTAAATTAATGAATCCATCTAATTCTTGAGACATCCCATAATAATTTGGATTGGTTAAAATAACGGCCTTCGCATTTGGATATTTTTTAATAATTTCAATTGATTGATCTAGATTGACTCCTAGAGGTTGGCCTAACTCTTGATCTATATCTAACGGTAAAAAAATTGGTTTTGCACCCGCAAGTAAGAGAGCATGAAAAACTGATTTATGACAATTTCGTTGAACGATAACTTCATCATTTTCAGTACATAATGCTAGTATCGAAGCCAAATTTCCGACTGTTGATCCATTTACTAAAAAGTAGCTTTCATCAGACCCATAAGCAGTTGATAAGAGTTCTTCGGCTTCTTTAATCACTTCGGTAGGATAATGTAAATCATCTAAGCCATTTAATTCAGTTACATCAAAATGTAATACATTCGGCATCCCTAATTCGTGTATAAATGAATGTTTTCCATTTTTATGTCCCGGGACATGAAATGATATTGGTTCCTTTTTTACAAATTGTTGTAGTGCATTCACAAGTGGCATTTCTTTCATCTTTAACGCTTCCTTTATACGATTCAGTAACATACTTTTATTTACTATTAGTTTTCATAAAATGTAGGATGACTCGACCCCTTACATATTTATCTTTTACTTTCAAATTCGATTTAACAATTTCTAAGCAAATAAAAAACCGATTTACTATACTTGTACTCTCCAATTCCTGAAATAAGATCTAATCGTACAATCTTCTTCTTCAGTAATATAATATGGTAGAGGTACCTTGTATTTTGTAATCGGTCCTTCATCTTGTATTCTTATTTTAACTTACTACTCCTGCTTAGACTACTATTAATCGTTAACCTCAGGTTATCAGATATATTTATAATTGACCCCACTTACAATTCTACTAGTTAACAATTTCTTCAATCCTTGTATTAATACTTTTTAGTTTTTCAACGAACGTATTATAAGTTGGAGCATTCGTTTCTGTCGTGACGATTTCTTTTTCACATTGTTCACAAATAAAAGCGTGAATGACTTGAATACCATTTTCTTTTTTCTCTTCACATATTACGCACTTTAAAAGCGTACTCATCTTTATTCCTCCTTAAAAAGTTTTTTCCGAAATAGTCATATTGATTAAACAATTTTGTCTATTACTTAGTTTTGCAAATTTAAAACTTTTTATACAATTAGAGGCCCATTTTGCTGTAATATATGAAAATTCTTTTGAATTGGTGCTTTTTTATTCTAATGTTCTTTAATTTACTATGATAAAAAGCAGTCATTTACAATGATTATGGCAATTAACACAAAAAAACATCAGCTTAATAGCTGATGTTTTAGTTACCAGGCGACGTTCTACTCTCACAGGGGGAAACCCCCAACTACCATCGACGCTGAAGAGCTTAACTGCCGTGTTCGGTATGGGAACG
>NZ_JBVFKR010000015.1:0-68596 GCF_055484705.1 Gottfriedia sp. ABJ_BB2_2 | reverse complement strand
AGCCAGGATCAAACTCTCCATAATAGTTAAGTTTAAATCTTGTATTGCTCAAAAAACTAATAATTGACGTTTTACTTCATGTTTTGTTTAGTTTTCAAAGTTCACTGTATCGCTCGTAAGCGACTTTCTTATAGTAACATTTCACTTTATTCATTGTCAACAACTTTATAAAATTTATTTAAATTCTTTTAAACAAGCATTATTTCGTTGGCGACGCTTAATAATATAACACGCGTTCCAAGTTAACGTCAACACTTTTATAGAATTAATTTACAAAATAAAATATCTAAGCTTTTTACAAAGGAAGTCTACTATAAACTTCAGTCAATATCGTTTTCTTTTGCATCAATTCAGATCTGACACTCTCATTAAAATGCTTCGTAGATAATTCCTGTTCTATTTCTTTAATAGAACGTAATACAAGAGATTCTATTTCCAACACATGTTCTTTCCTTAAAAGAATACCATACATCTCTCCACCCCTTTTCAAAACACTCACTAAGGAAATTTTCATAAGTCTCTTACCTATATGGAACATTTAATATTTTTGATTTATAGCATACAAGCTTATTTGAGTTCATATCCTTTAACTAAGAACTTGTACAAGAAGGAAGGGGAGTTTATGCTTTTCTATTTTTATATCACCTCTAAAAGGAAACTAAAACAAATATCCTTAATAACTATTATTGCATTTTTTACAGCTTGCTTAGTTTATATACAAGCACCTAAAACATTCTCTACCTTTTCGACGAGTAAAGGACCAATGGCGATCTATAAAGGTGATGAATCTAGAAAAAATATCGCTTTAACTTTTGATATTAGTTGGGGTGATGAAAATGCAGTTAAAGTATTAGAAGTATTAAAAGACCAGCGGATTAACAATGCAACTTTTTTCCTATCTGCATCTTGGGCAGAGAGACATCCTGAAATTGTTGAAACAATTGTCAAACAAGGACACGAAATCGGAACACTTGGTTACCGATATAAAAGCTACACACAACTAACGACATTAGAAATGCAACGTGATTTAAATAACTCAGATGAAGTATTTAAACGACTAGGCGTTAAAGATGTAAAACTTTTTAGACCGCCAAATGGAGAATTTAATAAAGAAGTCATTAAAGTAGCGTCCAGATACAATCTATCTGTTGTACATTGGAGTATTAATACTGAAGATTGGAGAAATCCAGGAACAAACCAAATTTTTGAAACAGTTAAGGAAAATACAAATCCAGGTGATATTATACTTCTTCATGCCAGTGACTCTGCATTACAAACACCAAAGGCAATTCCATTGATTATTTCCTATTTACGAGATAAAGGATATAAAAATGTATCAGTTTCACAGATGATATCCAATACGAAAACAAAAACGAAAGTAGTTAATTAAAGGCTCAGTTCATCTTTTTTAAACAAGGATCCTGCAGACTCGACTCTGTTGCCTAACCAAAGTGTTTAAAAACCTAATAAAAAAAGGCTAAGAGAAAAATCTCTTAGCTTTTTAATATTCTGTGTAAAGTTAATAATTGATATGTATTGCAAACAAATAACGGCACCGCCATTAAAATTAACCAAGAAAGGTCATCTTGTCTTAATGCTGGAATCCATTCAACTATTGTTACAACTATCATAAAAAATAATGCCGGAATAAATGCACCTTTATTAGTTTCCTTACTTTTGATATAAGCTACAACGAGACTACATATAAAAAGTATAACCGGGAATAAAATATAACCTACATATGAATCCCCATCTTTAGCAAATTCGATTAATCGAAAATACGCAAGATCAAATAGTGCAAACATAATTAAGCCAATTTGAATGACATTCCAGACTTGAGGAGATTTAAAAAAGCCTAATCCGAATCTGTGAACTGTTAAATAAGCGAAAAATCCCATTTGACTTACAGCACTGAAAACTAACCCTAATATAAATAACCACGATACTTCCAAAAGTAATTTTGTAAATCGTAGGTCTTGTAAATAACCAAAATACTCTTTAAAACCGTAAAGCACCCCTGTAATTATTGTACTAATTCCACCAACCAACAAGGTTGTAAAAAACAATCGAACCACTTTTCGACTCGTCATCTTCGCCATTCTATTCCTGCTCCCCCATACATTTAAAGCAAAACCGCTTTCATAATAATAAACATTCTAACTTTATTTACTAAAAATTTGCTTTTTAAACAAAATAAATACCCTAATAATTCACTACATGTTCTTACTTGGCATATGTAAAATACATTACCAATACTATCATAAAAAACATGCTTAATAAATTAAAAGGGTAAAGATTCTGTCTTTATTTATTTAATACAATTTTTTCTACAACCTGTTTCGCGATATCTGTATAGATTTTTCCAGTTGGGTGATCTTTATCGTAAATTGATGGTGCGAAGTCTTCTTCATCCCAATCTGGTTGTTTTAAAGGTAATTGTCCTAATAGTGTCGTTTGAAGCTCTTTAGCAAGCCTCTCTCCGCCACCTTTTCCAAAGACATATTCTTTTTCGCCAGTTTTTTGACTTTCAAAATAACTCATGTTTTCTACAACACCAATTACTTCATGATTCGTTTTAAGTGCCATTACTCCCGCTCTTGCAGCTACAACTGATGCAGTAGGATGTGGAGTTGTTACGATGATTTCCTTACATGAAGGTAACATGCTATGAACATCTAGTGCTACGTCCCCTGTTCCTGGTGGTAGATCTAATAGTAAATAATCTAAATCTCCCCACTCAACCTCAGTAAAGAATTGCTGTAGCATTTTACCCAGCATTGGCCCTCTCCAAATAATTGGTGAATTATCTTCAACAAAGAATCCCATTGAAATAACCTTTACGCCAAAACGGTCTACCGGTATAATTCGCTCTCCTCGAATAACAGGTCGAGTTGTGATTCCCATCATATCAGGTACACTAAAACCGTAAATATCAGCATCGATGATACCTACTTTTTTCCCTATTGTTGCTAATGCAACTGCTAAGTTTACGGAAACAGTTGATTTTCCTACTCCACCTTTACCACTAGCAATTGCTATAAATTCAACTTTTTTATTATCTAACAGTGAAAGACTAGCTTCTTCTTGTCCTTCTTCGCTTTGAGTGAACTGACTTTTCTCTTCATCCGTAAACTCAGTAAAACGGATTCCAACAGTATCTGCTCCATTTTGTTTTAACACTTGAACAATTTGTGTTTGAATTTGCATTTGTTCTGCCGTTCCAGTTTTAAATAATGCAACTTTAACACTTACATGATTTTTTTCTTCTTTTATTGAAATTTCTTTTACTGCATTTAATTCTAAAAAAGATTTATTTATGAAAGGTTCATTAATTGTTCCTAAAAGTGACAATACTTGTTCGTTAGTCAGCATAATTACACCTCGTTATCTCAATATACTAAATAGTATAACACATGTAACATATATAGTCGTACGTAAATCTTTCTTAATAAAATGAAAACCACCGATTAATTCGGCGGTTCGTTTTTATCTGTATAATACCTTATTACTCCTCTATATATTGCTGCAGCAAGTTGGTTCTGATACTCTTCATCTCGTAGTTGCTGGCTTTCTTCATAATTTGATAAAAATCCAACCTCAACGAGTGCACCAGGTACTTTTGAATACTTCATTAAATAAACATGATTAATGATCTTCGCTAAACGGTGAGTATTGTTTAAGCTTTCTCTAAGCTCTGCTTGAACATATTTAGCAAAGCGTTCATTTTCAATTAAAGATCCATAGTAAAATGTTTGCGCTCCTTTAGAAGAAGTTCCTGGTAAAGAGTTTAAATGTATTGATAAATATAAGTCTGCATTGGAATTATTAATGATTTCTACTCTTTTTCGAAGGTCTATACTCTTTCTTCTACTGTAGCCTTTTAAGCCTTCTTCAGCTAAATCATAATCACCATCTCTTGTCATAATGACCGAAGCACCCTGCTCTTGTAAATAATCCCTTAGTTTATTCGTAATTGATAACGCAACAACTTTTTCAATTACATCACTTCCAGAAGCCCCACCATCAGGACCACCATGCCCTGCATCTAAAACAATAACTTTCCCATCTAAAGGTAATCCTTTTAGTTTCCATGTCTTAGATGTTTTTTGCAAAAAAGGTATACATAAAATTACAAAAACAAATGTCACGATAATAACAATTAGATGCCATCTCTTCATTTTTTCTCCCCCTGATTGTCCTATAAAAAATATATGGGACAACTAGGGAGAATATGACTTACTTTGATAAGCGAAGTCTATGTCTTCTTTCACCTTTTACATATCCGTCTAGCCACCAGTTATGTAAAAATGATTTACATTGATTAAATGGTTCAGTTTGAATATCATCTCTTCGTCCAAAAACAGAAGAATAAAATAAATATGCTAACCATTCTGTTTCTTTCGCTGATCGTTTTTTTACACTTTCTAATGGCTCGCCATAAAAACCGAACCTACTATACCTAGCTCCAAGTAGATATGTCTCAACAGCTAACTCAAAACAATAATCTTCCCTTGCTTTTCTTTGATGAGTATCGGCATCTATAAAATAAGAAAACGAATCCTTTAACTGAGATTTTAGATGCATTATTTTCAATTCTTTTAATAAGCTTTTTTCAAATGTAATTTGTTTAGCTCTTCTCTTCTCTCGAAAATTTGTAATAACATTCATGTTGAAACCTCCCCGTAGCAATAGTCTAAGACGAAAGGGGAATGTTCATTCAAAAAGTAGATACTTAATTTCTTCCATGTAAGAAGTAATAATTTTCATAAAAACTCTGATTTTCACAAAATTATCAACAGTAAAAAGCCAATACATTAAAGTAATTGGCTCTATTCGTAGACAAAGTAAATAAACCAAGAGATTCAGACTGATTGAAAATACTTATCTTTCGATGCAAAAGGAGCCAAATGAGAAGCTTAAGTTACCTTTATAATTCTAATCCGGCGAAGCAACGAGGAAAGCGAGATTTCTGGGGAGTCTGAGTGGCTTTTTACTTTTATATTACTTATATGATTTCATTCTCTGAAGTAGCAATCCATCACTTGTTGCATTTTCTCCATAAATAAAATGTGGCATATGGTACTTTAAGTACGTACCGTATTTACTGTTTGTTTCCAATAATAATTCATCCACAAAATATGCACCTTTTGTAAATGAATCCAAAAATAAACTTGTAACTCCAGCATAAACACCACATGCCACTTGAAGATACGTAGCATTTGTCCCGTAATGTTCAAATGCATATTCATTATTCATTACATTATAAACAAATCGTTCTTTATCTTCATAAACAAGCAGCACGCCTACTAAGTCCTCACCATTTAAAGGTGCTGTTGAAGGATCAAGAAGCTTTTTATCAAAATCCATTATTTGATCGACATTATTTAAGTTTTCACGAATTAAATTTGTTGTGTGCTCATTTACACGATACAGAAATCCACTTTCTAAATTAAATAGTTTTCCAATAATAAACACTTCTTCATGCGGCATTAAACAACCATAAAATTGTTTTTCACCCAATGTTACTTTAAATTCAACTGAATAAACATTTTCATGAAGGAAAATAGGAATATCCTGTTTCACAAACATCGGAAAACTCGTTACAGCTTCCTCTAAAAAACAAACTGGTGACCATGTAGTGTAAATAGTATTTTTTTTAGCAACTGAGGGATCCTCATAAAAAGAATCATCATGTTCAACAATATAACATGCTTGAGGTTTTTCTGAAGGGTATTGATTCATTAAATCAAGTGCCATCCATTGGACTATTCCAGGGTTCATGCCAGATCCAATAATAGCTGAAGTATTTTTAAATTTTCTTTTGTTTTCCTCAAAGATTCGCAAACGCTCTTTAAGCGGAAAACCATTTTTTATACTTTCATCTTCATCCACAATTTCACTTTCTAATGCGGTGTTTACATATTTAATCCCAAGCTCATTACAACATCTTAACATTTCAACAGAATCCGCTCTTGAAACATCTATTACGAGTGCCGTATTGGAATCAATTAAATGTTTGTTAAATGAATCTAAGTTATTTAAATTCATTTCACGAAATGTCACACGTTCCATCAAAGCTGGGATAATGTTTTCAAAATAAGAAATATCTTTTTGTTTAAGATCAATTAAATGAAATCTTGCTTCCTGTAAGATCGGATAAAGTGGGTCATTTTGATCTTGAAAAGCTTTATTAAATATCGAAAGCACTGCCTTGGCTACACCTCCTGAACTTCCTAAAAGTGTAATAACTGCATTCTTGTCCATTTCTTTCATATAAACAACTCCATGAATTTAGTTCTTCGCATTACTTTACAATATGAATCCTTATACATTGGCGTTTGGACAAGAATCATGACAAAATGAATTTTAAAATAACTACCATAACAAAAAACATAAGAAATGGCCCCTAACAAGAGTGTTGTTAGAGGCCATTATTCATTCATCGTCATTTCTCTTTCTCTTTACTTTCTGGTTTCTTTTCTTTTTCCTTTTCTTTTACTTCTTCTATACATTTTTTCATCTCTTCTTCACGTTTCTTTTCTCTTTCTCTTTCTAACTCCCACTCCCGATCCTTTTCCTTTTCATCTATCGGTAATAAATTTGTACTTCTTATTGGCGTATTCCCTCTCATTATTGGCCCAAATGCCATGATTGAACGCCACTCGTTTGGCGTTAATGAGCCGCGGTCAACCATAACAGATAAACTTAATTTTGTAGCAATTGACGCGAACTTCAAATTGGATGTTTCAAAAATAATTCTATTTCCACTTGTTCGTTCTCTACTCGAAAAAAACTTCCTAGTAAATTCATTGCTCATTTGAATCGCTAAAGGATCAATTACACTTTCATAATACGTATTCCATTCATTTTCATTATAAGATCCCTGAACAATTTTTTCGTTTGTATTAAAAAAATTATAAATGCGTCGGATCGCATCTATGGATCTTTGTGATTCCGGAACATAACTATCTGATTTAACCTGTTCCAATTCATAGCTAGGTTCAGATATACCTACTTTTACGCCCGCTCCAGTGATCTTCATATAATTATTAACAAATTCAGTTGCATTTTTTTCCATTTCAGACTGATCAAGAACTTCTTTAAAATTTAATAACCATTTTATCAGATGATTTCCATTAGCTTTTTGTACAACTGTGTCATCGATTGTATCGACTACGTCTAGTAATGGTAACAAAGCGTCGTAAGGACTATCACCAAATAAATCATGATCGTTAAAGTCCTGTCTTAAATGAATAATATCATCATACGGCAATGTAATTACCCTACCCGTTTTAAATGTAAACTTTAAAAATATTACACCTTGCTTATTTTCCAACACTTCAATTTTCGTACACGGTATTGGAAAAATTTCAGAAGGATAACCATATTCATTTCGTTTTATATATGCAAAGGCATTATTATTTAAATCTAATTGTATCGCTAACTTTTCTTGAAGCATCTGCCCTGTCATAAATTGATTGGGTTCCTCAAGTACACTAAGAATCCATGGGTCTGGATTTACTTTACATTCTTTTATATTTTCACGAATATGTTTAGCAGTAAGTTTACCAATTGCTTTCGCTTTTGGTCTAATACAAGCTCTGATCACATCACTTTTAAATAATTTGTCTCCTAATGTAAAAAATCCCTCACCATCATCAGTAAGCAAATTAAAATGTGCAATATTTGATGGGTAGTTCTTTTTACCAAGTATCTTTTCTAACAAGCCCAATTGACACCACTCCCAACTAATCGTTATAAAGTGTTAGGGATAAAGGTTCATGTAATCATCTATAAATTAAATTTTTTTAATTTTTATCTTTTAAAATTATGACTTGGACAATTAGATTATTCCTTTTATTCAATAAAAAACTCTCAACCAAATAGTTGAGAGTTTTTTTGATTCATCATCATGTACCACAAAATGTTCGATATGGTTTGTCCGATTGCTCAGGTAATATTGCAAAAGCACATTGTTCAGGTGAATGTGCAAAAGGTTTTGAAAGCGCGCTTAGGAGTTGATTCATCAAACTCAATTCTCCTTTTTCTGCAGCTTCTAGCGCAGCCTCCACTTTATGATTTCGAGGAATTAGGGCTGGATTGCTCGTTCTCATTAATTGAGTTGATTGTTCCTGAGTCTCCTTTTGTTGGCTTTTTCGTAATTGCCACTTCTCATACCATTGTATAAATTCTTGCGTTCCATATAGGGGCGTGTCCTCTGGCTTACCAAAAGTTAGAGAGACAAATGTGTTTGTATAGTCTGCTTTATACTTTTGCATCATATTTAAAAATTCTTCAATAAGTGATTCATCCTGAGCATCTTCGTTAAATAATCCTAGCTTTGACCTCATTCCCATTAGCCAGTTTAAGTGAAATATTTCAATAAAATTTGAAACTTCTGCTTGAGCTAGTTTGACAGCTTCTTCTTGATCCTCATGAAGTAAAGGTAATAAAGTTTCGGCAAATCTAGCAAGATTCCACCCTGCTATTAGTGGTTGATTACCATAGGCATAGCGACCTTGAGTATCAATTGAACTGAATACTGTTTCGGGATGATATGTATCCATAAAAGCACATGGTCCGTAATCAATCGTTTCTCCACTAATTGTCATATTATCAGTATTCATTACACCATGGATAAATCCTACCAACTGCCACTTAGCTATTAATTTTGCCTGACGCTTAATGACTTCTTGAAGTAGTGAAAGATAACGGTTTGGCGTCTGTTCAACATCAGGGTAGTGCCGTTGTATCGTATAGTCGGCTAATGTTTTCAAATCCTCTATACTACCCCATTTTGATGCATATTGAAACGTTCCTACTCGAATATGACTAGCAGCTACACGTGTTAATATTGCGCCTGGCAATTCAGTTTCACGTCTTATAAAATCTCCTGTTAAGACAACAGCTAAACTTCTTGTTGAAGGAATACCTAGTGCATGCATTGCTTCACTAATGATATACTCTCTTAACATCGGTCCGATTGCAGCACGACCATCTCCACCTCTTGAATATGGCGTTCGACCGGGTCCTTTTAGTTGAATATCAACTCGCTCACCTAAAGAGTTAATTTGCTCTCCAATTAAAATCGCTCGACCGTCACCTAACATGTTGAAATATCCAAACTGATGACCTGCATAAGCTTGTGCGAGCGGTATTGCCCCTTCAGGTATTTGGTTACCAGAAAGGACTTCGATTCCTTCAGCACTTTCTAATGCTTGGACATCTAGTCCAAGATCTTTAGCTAATGAGTCATTGAGGATCACTAACTTTGGCGAACTAGTTTTAGTCGGATTGATTTTCGTAAAGAATATTTCCGGAAGTCTAGCGTAGCTATTATCAAAGTTCCATCCAATATGGCTTTCATTTTTATTCGTCATCATATCTCCTCTTTATTTATGCCTTTTAAAAATATATACTTTCACTTAATATATCATACAAAAAACAGGCTCATTTAATGAATGACCGTTATTCATAACCTTTATTGTCTTCTACACAAAACTTATTTATTCTCACATATAAACACTTCAAAAGCGTTAATTCAATAAAAAAATCCCAACCCAAAGGTTGAGAGCGCATTTTATTATTCTAATAACCTTCAACTAGCATTTGTTTGGCTTCATAATATAATACTTGAATAAACTTCTTAGCATTAACTCTCGTATGTGTTGCTGACGTGAGAGTTGTTGCAAGCTTTAGTTCTGTCATTCGTTGACGTACTGTTTCAAAATCAAAATATTTTGAAGCATAATTTTCAAATTTAGGATTCGCAAAGTCTGTAAGACCAATAGATGCCATATGGTTTAATGATTGATAAATCGCTCGACGAACACGTTGTTCAGAAGCTTTTCTCTCCCTATCAACATCCTCCTGTGTAGCGCTAATACCTAATTTCTTTAAGCTAATATGAGTGTGAATATCCTTAAGTGTTGGGAATCCAGCCTCAAAAGTAAGATTGGTTTCATATTCAAATAAATAATTGGTCATATCGAGTAGGTCTTTACTGCCATTTTCTCCTGCTATCCCTAGCTCGGATAAAAGAACTTGTCCCCAATCTGTAATCTTCTTTTTCTCAACAGGTTTTGGATTTTCTGATGAGTTCCATTCGAATACATTACTGAGTGATTTTTGAATGTCTTGTATCGATCGTTCCAATCTGATCCGTTCCATCACCTTTTTTATAACCGATATGACTTCAATTTTATTTAAAGGCTTTGTGATGTAATAATCTATTCCAAGTGAATATGCCTCTCCGATGAGCTCTTTAGATTCTACTTGAGAAATCATTATGATTTTGCCCTTATAGGAGGGACCAATATTCCGAATCGTTTCAATTCCATCTTGATTTGGCATAAGTAAATCAATAAACAGAATATCTACCTGTCTGATTGCCAAAGTATGCGCATCTAGAAAAGAACCATCTTCTGATTCGCCAACAACCTCTCCCAACTCTTCATCTTCAATAATTTGTGACAACATTGAACGAAAAACTTCATCGTCGTCTGTGATATAAAAAAGCATAAACTCAACCTTTCTCGACTAGACTTTGAACTGGTAGTCGGATCATGAAAATGCATTCGTGCTCTTTTTGACTAAGTGTGACTTTTCCTCCTAATTCCTCTGCCATTTCTTTTATATAAGAAAGACCTATCCCAGTAGACGGTGTTCCGTCGCCTCTATATTTTGAGGTGAATCCAGGTTTAAAGATAAGCTCGTTATATTTTGAAGGAACTCCTGGACCATTGTCACTCACTTTGCATTCAATCCAATCTTCATCTTTATCAATTGAAAGCAATATCTTCCCTTTTTCTTCAATTGCTTCTACTGCGTTTGCAACTAAATTGTTGATAAAGGATAGCATAAGATAAATATGATAATTTGAATGTTTTCCGTTTATTTGAGAAACAAACTCGATTTTCTTTCCCAGTAATGCAGCATATTTCTGATTGCTTCTAATTATAATCAGCGCTAATTCATTTACATTCATATATTCAGGCAAGCTTTCACTTGAAATGAGCTTTGAAAGACCTGCAAAGATTCTCTGATTATCCTTTTTTATTTCATGTACTTCTCCTGCGATTCGTAAGGCTTTTCTTCCCCAATCTTCAATTGGATACCCTTGATCGGGGTTAACATGGTTCATATTACGATATAAATGATAGGATTCCTTTGTGATTGTTTCTGCATTTTGTAGTGTTTTTTTCAAATACACAGACTCAACATATAAATTGGAAAGGTGCATGAGCATATTCTCATTCTCTCTCCGAGTTTGCGATTCTTTTAGTCTTAGTTCGTACAGTTTCATCATATTAATAAAAGCTAAAACGAAAAAACTTCTAAATATCGCAATAATAATAATTTTATTTAATTCGCCTACCGTAATTTCTGAACCAATTCTAAACAGTTGGAGTATTAATTCTAAAAGACTGGATGCAATTTCAATTGTAATACCGAAAAAGCCAATCAATAAAGGATGTTGGAATCGATTCACTTTTAATAGGTAAAACAAAAAGGCATACAGTAGATAATAGAAAAATGTTGGGTATCTTATGGAGATTGAATTATCTAGGCTAAAGTCAGCCAAAACTACCCAGTCCAATCCAACACGAAAGATAAAAACGGCCGCTCCTACAAAAAGTCCCAAAACAACGGGTGATATTTTCCTAAAGTACAACAATGAAAAAAAGAAAATAGGCGTTCCAAAACTGACGCGAAAAATATTATCGAATGGATGAAAATTTAATTCACCCGCAATCGGTACGATAATCATTAGCGCAATAACAATCCAGACATCCTTATCTTGAAGTTGATCTGGCTTCAATTCTGACACTCCCCGATTTTTGCCAATAGTATATCGCCTTGGATTAATAAACACAATTGCCCTCCATATACTACGTAAATTAATAAGAAAATACAGCTTGTTCATTTAAACAAGCTGTACCGTTACTTTCTAGACTATCCAATATAAGCGTTTGTTACAGCTTTAATAGGTCGATATTCTGGCTCCCACATAGCATTTCTTACAGCTTGTTGAATATCATCATGCTGAGCACGAGCTACACCATCAGCTACAGCTGCTTTAGCTACTTCTATCGCAACGACTTCAGAAATTTCACGAAGATTTTCAATTTCCGGAAGTAAAGGTGCACCTAATTTACTTACGTCAATCATTGCGGCCACAGCTTCTGCAGCCGCTGCAAACATTCCGTCAGTTATTATGCGTGCACGAGAAACATTCGTTCCAAGACCAAGTCCAGGGAAAATTAAAGCATTATTAGATTGTCCAATAACATAAACTGTTTTGTTATATGTTACGTTAGGAAACGGACTTCCTGTCGCCACTAAAGCTCTTCCCTCAGTCCAATGAATTAAATCAGCAGGTTTTGCCTCTGCTAGCGGTGTCGGATTAGACATAGGCATAATAACAGGTCTTTCAACATGTGCCGCCATTTCCTTCACTATCTCTTCAGTGAATGCCCCTGCTACTGTTGAGGTACCAATTAAAATAGTTGGATGAACTTGAGCAACAACTTCTGCTAAGCTAGCTCCTGAATTATTCTCAGCTATTGGGCGAGCATATGGTTGTTGGAAGTCGTATAACTCCATATCCTCTGAAAGTAAACCATTTCGGTCAATACACCAAAATCTACGGTTAGCTGCTTCCCATGAAAGCCCCTCACGCACCATTGCATCACGAACTTGATCGGCTATTCCAATGCCTGCTGTCCCCGCTCCAAACACGACAATACGATGTTCACTTAACGGAATATCAGAAGCACGCACTGCGGCTAACACAGCAGCTAGCGAAACAGCTCCAGTACCTTGAATGTCGTCATTAAATGTACAAACACTATCTCTATACTTCTCTAATATATCTCGCGCATTTTGTGTGCCAAAATCTTCCCAATGTAATAATGCATTAGGAAATCTTCTGACTACAGTACTGACAAACTTCTCAATGAAATCATCATAAATCTCAGAACGTAAACGCGGATGGCGATTCCCAATGTAAAATGGGTTGTTTAGAAGCTCTTCACGGTCTGTCCCTACATCTAATATCACAGGAAGAACTCTTGCAGGATCGATTCCAGCAGCAGCTGTATAAACGGCTAATTTCCCAATTGCGATATTAATGCCTCCTACACCCCAGTCACCAATTCCTAAAATACCTTCTCCATCGGTAATAACAATTAAATCTATATCTTCTGCACTTGCACCGAAATTATCAATAGCTTGTTCGATGCCGTCAAAATCATTGATTGACAAATACATTCCACGAGGTCGACGATATTCATTACTAAAACGTTTGATTGCCTGACCAACCGTTGGCGTATAGACAATCGGAAGCATTTCAGGTAAATGATCTGTTAACACACGATAAAACAATATCTCATTTCGATCATGTAAAGCTGATAGCGTAACATTTTTATGCAAATCAGTTGGTTGCGAAGAAAATTGCTCGTAAGCGCGTCGTGCCTGCTCATCTAAAGACAATACTGCTGGTGGCAGTAATCCTGTTAACCCTAATTCTTTTCGCTCCTCTTCAGTAAAAGCAACGCCTTTATTTAATAACGGGATAGCCATTAATTCAGCACCACGTAAGGTAGTTTTTACTTCCCCATTAGAATCTACCTTAAATTTATACATATAATCCCTTCCTTTTTTCCAATCATTCATTTTTTGCTATTAACTCTTATAAGAACCCCTCAAGTGGATTGATTTTATGTTAAGCAAAAAAAGGGCTTTTTCGCCCTCTTTTGCTTGATTCAGTTCATTACTGTCTATCTAAAAGAGCTGCACCCGCAATACCAGGGTGAGTCATTTCATAAGGATCTAAAATTAAATCAAGTTCTTCTTCTGTTAACACATCATATTTTAAGCACAGTTCACGAATAGGTTGTCCAGTTAAAATTGCTTCTCTTGCAATTCGTGCCGCAACTTCATAGCCAATATGCGGATTAACAGCAGTGATAATCCCCACACTCTTTTCTACATATTCTTTTACTCTTTCTTCATTCGCTTCAATACCCTTTAAGCAGTAATCTGTAAATGCTCGGAATGCATTATTCATGATATTGATTGATTGAAGTAAGTTGAAAACAAGTACTGGCTCCATAACATTTAGTTCTAATTGCCCTGCTTCAGACGCTAAACAAATTGTATGATCGTTTCCTATTACTTGGAATGCCACTTGATTAATCACTTCAGCCATAACTGGATTTACTTTTCCTGGCATAATTGAAGAACCCGGTTGACGCGCAGGTAGTGTAATCTCTCCTAAGCCTGCTCGAGGACCAGATGCCATTAAACGTAAATCATTCGCAATTTTAGACATGTTCATCATACATACTTTTAGTGACGCTGATACTTCCGTGTAAGAATCTGTGTTTTGGGTTGCATCAACAAGATGTTCTGCACCTACAAGCGATAAACCACTAATTTCAGCAAGGTGTTTTACAACAAGCTCAATATAGCGAGGATCTGCATTTAATCCTGTTCCTACCGCTGTTGCCCCCATATTTACTTCATACAAGTGCTGGCGTGATTGCTTAATACGTTTAATATCGCGAGCAATTACTCGAGCGTAAGCCTCAAACTCTTGACCTAAACGAATTGGTACAGCATCCTGCAAGTGAGTACGTCCCATTTTGATGACATGGTCAAATTCTTTAGCTTTTGACTCAAACACCTCATGCATATATTCCATCGTTTCTAATAATTTTTCTAGCATATTTAAAGTTGCAATGTGAATTGCAGTCGGAAAAGCATCATTTGTAGATTGTGACATATTTACATGGCTATTGGGACTAATACAGAAATAGTCTCCACGTTCTTTGCCAATTAACTCTAATGCACGGTTGGCAATCACTTCATTTGCATTCATGTTCATTGAAGTACCCGCTCCACCTTGAATTGGGTCAACAATGAAATGATCATGCCATTTGCCATCAATAATCTCTTGAGCAGCATTTACAATGGCCATAGCGTTACCCTCGTAAAGGCGCTTTGTTTCCATATTCGCAAGTGCTGCAGCTTTTTTAACGATAGCCAAAGCTTTAATTAACTCTTCATGAATTTTATATCCTGTAATCGGAAAGTTTTCAACAGCACGTAATGTTTGAATCCCATAATACGCATCCGCAGGCAATTCCTTTTCCCCTAGAAAATCTTTCTCTAACCGAATATTAGGTTTACTTTCAGTAAATGTCATCGTACTCTTCTCCAATCTTTACGCAACTTTTGATTCTTTAACGGAATTCATGTATTGCTGCGCTTTCTCTTTATCAAATTCGCCTTCCCATTTCGCCATCGAGATGGCCGCCAATGAGTTTCCTAATACGTTTACAGCTGAGCGAATCATATCTAAAATACGGTCTATTCCCGCAATTAATGCGATTCCCTCTAATGGTAATCCCATTGAACCTAGTGTTGCCAGTACAACAACGAACGATGCACCTGGAACACCTGCCATACCTTTTGAGGTTAACATAAGTACAAATAATAATGTAACTTGTTCAACAAAGGACATGTGTATATTATACATCTGTGCAACAAAAAGTGAAGCAAGTGCTTGATAAATTGCAGAACCAGTTAGGTTGAATGTATATCCCGTCGGAATAACGAAGGAAACAATTGCTTTCGGACAGCCAAATTGCTCCATTTTTTTCATAATGTTTGGAAGTACTGCTTCAGAACTTGCTGTTGTAAATGAAAGGATCAGTTCTTCCTTTAAAATTTTAATAAGAGTAAAAATATTTGTTCCTGCCATTTTTGCGTTTATACCTAAGATGACAATTGCAAAGAACATAACAGTTAAATACACAGCCAATACAAGTTTTCCAAGCGGAAGCAATGTGCTTACTCCGAATTTAGCAACTGTTACAGCAATCAGTGCAAATACTCCAAATGGAGCAGCCTTCATGACTTGATTTGTAACCCAAAACATTGCTTCTAATACACCTTCAAAGAAGTGTAGTACTGGTTTTCCTTTGTCTCCGATTGCAGCTACCCCTAAACCGAATAGAACTGAGAAGAAAATAATCGGTAAAAGGTCACCTTGTGACATAGATTCAAACACATTCTTTGGAAAAATGTGAACAATCGTTTCAGCGAAGCCTTTGTTTTGTGTGGCAGTTGCTGTTTGTTCGTATGCTGAGATATCTCCTTTTTGTAGATTATCCATATCGATTCCTGTGCCAGGATGGAACAAGTTAGCAGCCAGTAATCCGATTCCTAACGCGATGGTAGTAATAATTTCAAAATAAAGTAGTGTCTTACCGCCAAGTTTTCCTAACTTTTTTATATCACCCACGCCTGCAACTGCAACAATAAGTGCTGCTATTACAATCGGCATAACAATCATTTTTATTAAGTGAATGAAAATATCACCAATTGGTGTAATGTAAGATATCGCTGTTTCGTTTCCGTAAAATACAGCTCCAACCACTATTCCTAATATAAGAGCAACAAAAATTTGCGTAGCTAATCCAAATTTCTTCATGGAACATCCCCCTTGTGAACGCTTTCAAATTAATTTAATAAATACTTAACTAAGTCTAAAAGCAAAACTACAAAACAATACAGAAACCTACAAATTGAATTGAAAAAAATTTGAGAAAAACAAAAAACTCAACCAAATGGTTGAGCTTACTAGAATATTTCAAAAAAAAATAACGTATTTATATACAATCAACTGACACCAAATGAAAAAAGCTCTTCTCCACAGAATGGAAAAGAGCTTTGTAAAAATAAAATTAACGTTTTGAGAACTGAGGAGCTCTACGTGCACCTTTAAGACCGTATTTTTTACGCTCTTTCATACGTGCATCACGAGTTAATAATCCAGCGCGTTTTAAAGTTCCGCGGTATTCAGGATCAACTTGTAATAATGCTCTAGAGATACCGTGACGAATTGCACCAGCTTGACCAGTGTATCCACCGCCGTTAACGTTTACTAGAATATCATAGCTACCTAAAGTTTCAGTTGCAACAAGTGGTTGTTTAACAACTTCTCTTAATGCAGCGAATGGGATGTAATCTTCAAAATCACGACCGTTAATGATAACGCGTCCTTCGCCAGGAACTAAACGTACACGAGCTACTGAGCTTTTACGACGTCCTGTGCCATAGTATTGTACTTGTGCCATGTGAATGCCCTCCTTTTATAATTATCCGCGAAGTTCGTAAACTTCTGGTTTTTGTGCTTGGTGTGGATGCTCGTTACCAGCATACACGTGTAATTTTTTAACTTGAGCACGTCCAAGACGTCCTTTTGGAAGCATACCTTTAACAGCTAATTCAAGCATTTTAACTGGGTAGTTAGTACGCATTTCTAAAGCAGTACGCTCTTTTAAACCACCAGCATACATTGTGTGACGGTAGTAAATTTTGTTGTTTAATTTATTTCCTGTTAATTCAACTTTCTCAGCATTGATGATGATTACGTTATCACCTGAGTCAATGTGTGGTGTGAAAGTTGGTTTGTGTTTTCCACGAAGTAAAGCAGCTACTTCAGTTGCAAGACGACCTAAAGTTTTACCTTCAGCGTCAACAACGAACCACTTACGTTCAACTTCGCTAGCTTTTGCCATATAAGTTGTGCGCATTCTATTTTCCTCCTAATACAATATACATAAAGTAAAATTGTTTTTATTGTTTATCTTAACACGACTGGTTCCGGGGCTAATCGTGGTTCTTAAAACAATACCGTATTTAATATTAAACTTTCTACCTTCTAATGTCAAGCAAATGTTACACCAGGATTAGTTGTTATAATCTACTTTCCATAAAAATAATCCATGTGGCGGTGAAGTCTTGCCAGCAAAGCTTCGATCACAGGCTTCTAAAGCGATTTTCACACTCATTACATCGCGTTTTCCTTGCCCAACCTCGAGTAATGTTCCAACAATTATTCTAACCATATTATAAAGAAAACCATTTCCGACAAGCTTAATAACAATTCCTTGTTCTTCTTTCGTAATCGTCCCTTTATAAATTGTACGAACTTTATCTTTTATATCAGTATTTGAAGCACAAAATGAACTGAAGTCATGCGTACCAATTAAGTATTGTAGTGCCTCTTCCATCTTTCCAAGATCTAGTTCATATGGAAAAAAATAATGTTGGTTTCTCGAAAAAATATTTTCTTCCGTTTCATTCCAAATAACATATCTATATTCTTTTTGAACAACATCAAAGCGTGAGTGAAACGTCGGTTCTACGATTGTAACTGACTTAATATAGATATCCTTTGGTAATTGAGCATTTAATGCCTTTTTCCATTGCTCTGGTTCGAGATTAAATTCACTATCAAAATGAATAACCTGTCCAACTGCATGTACTCCTGTGTCTGTACGACCAGAAGCGTGGATACGCACCTTCATTCCTTTATGCATTCTAGTTAGTACTGTTTCAATGTCTGTTTGAACAGTACGTTGATTAGGTTGAACCTGATACCCATTAAAAAGTGTACCTTCATATGCGATTATACATTTTATACGATTCATTTCACTTCTCCATTACTTACGTAAAAACAGTAATATTATAAATAGAATGACTAAGATAACTAAACATAAAGTGTCACTCATTTTCCACTTCATGATTCGAAACTTAGTTCTTCCTTCTCCGCCTTGATATCCTCTGGCCTCCATCGCAATAGCTAAGTCCTCAGCCCTCTTAAAAGAATGAATGAATAATGGTACTAGTAATGAAACTAATGCCTTTAGACGCTCTTTTATAGGTCCTGAAGAAAAATCTACTCCTCTTGATGATTGTGCCTTCATAATTTTGTCAGTTTCCTCCATCAAAGTAGGAATAAAACGTAACGAAATTGACATCATTAAAGCCATTTCGTGAACTGGTAAACCAAATCGCTTAAAAGGATGGAATAATGATTCTAAACCATCAGTAATTTCGATTGGGTTCGTTGTTAAAGTTAGTATAGTTGTAATTGAAACTAGAAGGAAAAACCTGACTGATATAAAAATCCCTTGAATGATTCCTTCTTTATGAATTTCTAACCAACCATATTCATATAAGAGTGGTCCTTCTTTATTTGTAAATACATGAAGTATAAACGTAAATAAAACTAACCACCAAATTGTTTTAAGACCTCTTACATAGTAACTCATAGGTACTTTTGACAATAAAACTGCGGTCATCACAAATACGAATAAGATAGAATACGTTACTAAGTTATTGGCAAAGAAGACAATAAAAATAAAAAGGAACATCGTCAGAAGTTTAGCTCTTGCATCTAAACGATGAATCAGCGAATCAATTGGTATATATTTACCGATAATTAAACCGTTCATGTAGTTTCCCCATTGTAAAGATTTACTATATAATCTGCGAGTTGCTCTAATGTTAAGCTTGTAGCTTGATTTTCGATTCCTAACCTATGATTTAATTCTTGATGGAATTTTAATGATAAAGGGATTTGTAGTCCAATTGCTTCTAATTCCTTCTCATATGAGAATACCTCTAATGGGCTTCCTTTTAAATATGTAGTGCCTTTTTGAAGAACGTGAATTGTATCAGCATATCTAGCAGCATCTTCCATGCTATGTGTTACTAAGATAATTGTGAGGCCATTTTCTTTATGTAATTGATAGAACATATCCATAAGCGCTTTTTGACCACTAGGATCAAGTCCAGCAGTTGGCTCATCTAATACAAGTACATCCGGCTCCATCGCTAATACGCCAGCAATTGCAATCCTTCTCATTTGACCACCACTTAACTCAAAAGGTGACTTTAATAAGTAATCTTCGTTTAACCCCACTTTTTCGATTAAAATTCTAGCTCTTTTTTTTGCTTCTTCTTCTGAAACACCAAAATTCATAGGTCCAAAACAAATGTCTTTTTCTACTGTTTCTTCAAATAGTTGTTGTTCTGGGAACTGAAATACTAATCCCACTTTTTTACGGAGTGATTTTAATTTTTTATTTTTTTTATCTGAATTGAGGGTTATGTCATCTATTCTAGCTATTCCCTCAGTAGGTTGTAAGAGGCCATTTAAATGTTGTAGAAAAGTTGATTTACCTGAGCCTGTGTGACCTATTACAGCGTAGTAAGAACCATCTGGTATAGAAACATCTATTTCATGTAAAGCACGATACGAAAAAGGTGTATTAGGCTGATAGGTATATCCTACTTTTTCAAAAGTAATTTGCATAATTCGTTCACCAAACTTTCTTGCGCTAAATGGCCTTGATTAATAGGTAAACCCTTTTCAACTAGTAGCTTAGAAAGGTTATTTGTAAAAGGAGATGCTAATCCAAGTGATTCTAGTGAATATTCCGTTGTTAAGAGCTCCTCTGGTGTCACACTTTGAATTAAATGACCATCATGCATAATGAATATACGGTCAGCATGTACTGCTTCTTCGATATCATGTGTAATCGATATAACAGTCATATTAATGTCCTTATGTAGGTTACGGATCGTTTCAATCACTTCTTTACGTCCAAATGGATCTAACATTGAAGTTGCCTCATCCAAAATTAATATACTTGGTTGAATAGCAAGTGCACCTGCAATAGCAACTCTTTGTTTTTGGCCACCAGAAAGAGAATGTGGCTCATGTAATTTAAATTCCATCATATTAACGATATTTAATACATCTTGAACTCTACGATCCATCTCAGACTTTTCTATGCCATGGTTTTCTAAACCAAAAGCAATATCATCTAATACAGTTGTTCCAACAAACTGATTATCAGGATTTTGAAAAACCATCGCTATTCTTTTTCGCACGTCCCAAATTGTTTCTTCAGCTAAAATAATTTCATCATCTATTGTTATATGCCCTTCCTCAGGAAGAATAAGGCCATTTAATAATTTAGCTAAGGTTGACTTTCCTGATCCATTTCTGCCTACAATCGCGATCCATTCATTTTCTTTTATGTCAAAAGTTACTGAGTGAACTGCATTTGTTTGGGCATTCGGATATTTAAAGGATATATTATCTACTTTAATACTATCTTTTCTCATGATTTCACCTATAATTCTTGTTTGTTTATAGATATATAATAGTCTAAAAGTAAATATAAAAAAAGGGCAACGACATGTTTACAATAAACGTCGAGCCCTTTAGTAACGAATATTAAACTAATTCGATAACAACCATTGGTGCTGCGTCTCCACGACGAGGACCGATTTTAGCGATACGAGTGTATCCACCTTGGCGCTCAGTGTAACGAGGAGCCACGTCAGCGAATAATTTTTGTAATGCGTCTTGACCAGTCTCAGTGTTAGCAACTTCATTACGGATGTAAGCAGCAGCTAGACGACGAGCGTGTAAGTCTCCACGTTTACCTAATGTAATCATTTTTTCAACAACAGAGCGTAATTCTTTCGCACGTGTTTCAGTTGTTTGAATACGTTCGTTGATGATTAAGTCAGTAGCTAAGTCACGTAACATAGCTTTACGTTGTGAACTAGTACGTCCTAATTTTCTGTATCCCATTTCTAGTTCCCTCCTTTGTAGGTAGTATCAAAATTGGGTCATATAGACTAGATGAAGAGAACGCCTCTCCCTTTATCAAAGCAACAGTCAGTCTTCTTTACGTAGGCCTAAACCTAGTTCTTCTAACTTGTGTTTCACTTCTTCTAAAGACTTACGACCTAAGTTACGTACTTTCATCATGTCTTCTTCTGTCTTATTAGCAAGCTCTTGTACTGTATTAATACCAGCTCGCTTTAAGCAGTTATATGAACGAACAGAAAGATCAAGTTCTTCAATCGTCATTTCAAGTACTTTATCTTTTTGATCTTCTTCTTTTTCGACCATGATTTCTGCATTTTTAGCTTCGTCAGTTAAACCTACAAAAATGTTTAAGTGTTCAGTTAGAATTTTTGAACCAAGTGCTATTGCATCTTTAGGTCCAATACTTCCATCAGTCCAAACATCAAGTGTTAACTTATCGAAATTTGAAACCTGTCCCACACGTGTATTTTCTACTTGGTATGTGACACGAGACACTGGAGTGTAAATCGAGTCGATAGGAATAACACCTATTGCTTGATCCTCTCTTTTATTACCATCTGCAGGGATGTATCCACGACCACGTCTAGCAGTTAGACGGATACGAAGATGAGCATCTTTAGCAAGTGTCGCAATATGAAGATCTGGATTCAGAACTTCAACATCGCTATCATGCGTAATGTCAGCTGCAGTAATCGGTCCTTCACCGCGTACATCAATTTCTAATGTTTTATCTTCTTCTGAATAAATCTTCAGAGCAAGCTTTTTCACATTAAGAATAATTGTTGTAACGTCTTCTACAACTCCTTCAACTGTAGAAAACTCATGTAACACACCATCAATTTGAATAGCGGTTACAGCGGCACCAGGAAGTGAGGATAAAAGGATACGACGTAAGGAGTTACCTAGCGTTGTACCATATCCACGCTCAAGTGGTTCAATAACGAATTTACCGTACTTGGAATCGTCACTGATCTCAACCGTTTCGATTTTCGGCTTTTCGATTTCAATCATTTTATAAACCCTCCTTCAAAACGTCGAAACCCTCGGTTAGACATAAGTGCTAACCGAAAGTCCCCATTAGGCAGTTCCTAATTGTGCACAACAAGAGATGTCTGTTAATATTTGCCAAACATATATCATAATCCATTATAGACAATTTTTGAAAACTTATACAGACAAATTATACACGACGACGTTTTGGTGGACGGCATCCGTTATGTGGAACTGGAGTAACGTCTCTGATAGCAGTTACTTCAAGACCAGCAGCTTGAAGAGCACGGATAGCAGCCTCACGACCAGCGCCAGGACCTTTAACCGTTACGTCAAGAGTTTTTAAACCATGTTCCATAGATGCTTTCGCAGCTGTTTCAGCAGCCATTTGTGCAGCAAAAGGTGTAGATTTACGAGAACCTTTGAAACCTAATGATCCAGCACTTGACCATGAAATCGCGTTACCATGAACATCAGTAATTGTTACGATTGTGTTGTTGAAAGTTGAACGAATATGAGCTGTACCAGCTTCAATATTCTTTTTCACACGACGTTTACGTACATTTGTTTTACGTGCCATGTTGAATACCCTCCTTTACTTAAATATTATTTCTTTTTGTTCGCTACTGTACGGCGTGGGCCTTTACGAGTACGAGCATTGTTTTTAGTGTTTTGACCACGAACAGGTAAGCTACGACGGTGGCGAATACCACGATATGAACCGATTTCGATTAAACGTTTGATGTTTAAAGAAACTTCACGACGAAGATCCCCTTCAACTTTTAACTTGTCAATTAATTCACGAATTTTACCTAATTCTTCTTCTGTTAAATCACGTACACGAGTGTCTTCTGAAATACCAGCTTCAGCTAAGATTTTTTCAGAAGTTGCACGACCGATTCCGAATACATAAGTTAAAGAAATAACCACGCGTTTGTCGCGAGGAATATCTACACCAGCAATACGAGCCATTCTAGTGCACCTCCTTCTTTATTAACCTTGTTTTTGTTTATGTTTTGGATTTTCACAAATTACCATTACTTTACCACGTCTGCGAATAACTTTACATTTCTCACAGATTGGTTTTACTGATGGTCTCACTTTCATGATTTAAACCTCCTTGTAGATTACGGAGTGCATAATTATTATTTAAAACGGTACGTAATACGACCACGAGTTAAATCATATGGAGATAGTTCAACAGTTACCTTGTCACCAGGAAGAATTCGAATGAAGTTCATACGAATTTTACCAGAAACGTGTGCTAGAACAACATGACCATTTTCTAATTCAACTTTGAACATCGCATTCGGAAGTGTTTCCGTAACGGTACCTTCAATTTCAATTACATCATCTTTCGCCATTAGGGCATTCTCCTTTCTTCAAATCAGTAGCTTGCTGTAGGCAAACATACGCTTAGGAATATTAAGCCAAAGTGCTCTGATATGTTGGAGATTAATTGGCCTACATAAGTAAGAAAATCTTTCTGTCAGTAGTATAGGTTTGATCCTATTACCAATTGATTAGTAGATCCTATATTATATCAATCGTTCCAATCAAAGCTAAATCAAAGCTTTTATTCATAGTAATTAGTTTTGACGAAACGACAAAACGTCATACACATGGAACGACGATCTCTCGTTCGTTTTTTAAACTAACTCTTTTAAAAGATTATCAATGTCTACAAAAACTTTGCTAATCTCTTGGTCACCCTCAATTGTTTTTACATAACCAAGGTTATTGTAGAAATCAAGTAAAGGTTGAGTTTGTTTAATATTTACTTCAAGGCGGTTTGCAACTGTTTCTTCATTATCATCCGCACGTTGATAAAGCTCTCCACCACATTTAGAGCAGATACCTTCTTCAGCAGGAGGATTGAAAATTAAGTGATAAGTTGATCCACACTCTTTGCAAATACGACGTCCTGTTAAACGATCAATTAAAAGTTGTTGGTCTACATGAATGTTTAACACGAAGTCTAATTTACGATTCATTAATTTCAGTGTCTCTTCTAGTGCTTCAGCCTGCGCAACTGTTCTAGGAAAGCCGTCCAATAAAAAACCGTTTTGGCAATCATCTTTAGCTAATCGTTCACGTACAATACCTATTGTTACTTCATCAGGAACAAGATGGCCTTGATCCATAAACGATTTTGCTTTAAGACCTAGTTCTGTACCATCTTTAATAGCAGCACGAAACATATCACCAGTAGAAATATGAGGAATGCCGTATTTTTCGACAATCTTCTCAGCTTGTGTGCCTTTGCCTGCACCAGGAAGTCCCATTAATATTAAATTCATGGTTGATCCTCCTCTTAATTAGGTGAGCAAAAGGGAAATTTCTACTTCCCTAACGCTCGTTATTTTATAAAGCCTTTGTAGTTTCGTTTTACAAGCTGACTTTCTAATTGCTTCATTGTTTCAAGCGCAACGCCGACAACGATTAGTAAACTTGTTCCTCCAATTTGAGCTGAAGGTGGTAAGTTAGCAATTTTACCAAATGCAATTGGTAATAAAGCTATGAAAGCTAAGAAAATTGATCCTACAAACGTTAAGCGATATAAGACTTTGATTATATATTCTTGTGTGCTCTTACCTGGGCGAATGCCTGGGATGTAGCCACCTTGCTTTTGTAAGTTTTCAGCCATTTGCTCAGGATTAGCCTGAACAAAAGTATAAAAGTATGAAAAAGCAATAATTAAAATTAGATAAAATGCCATACCCCAAGGATTGTTATAAGTAAATACTTTTTCAATCCAATCAGTCACACTGTTATTTGGTAAGAACGATGCGATTGTTGATGGAGTTATTAAAAATGAAACAGCGAAGATTACCGGAATAACCCCAGCACCATTTACTTTTAATGGCAAGTGAGTAGATTGTCCTCCGACATAGCTATTATTTCCATTATTACGTTTTGCATATTGGATCGGAATTTTACGAGTTGCTTGTTGGATGTAAATAACAGCAACAATAACTAGTAATAATACCAATACAACTAAGCCAACTTTAACAATATTTAAGAATAGCTCATCTCCAGCACCTTTAAATTGTTGCTGATAGATTTGTGAAATTGTAGTTGGAATAGCAGCTACTATACCACCAAAGATAATAATTGATATACCGTTCCCTACACCTTTAGCAGTAATTTGCTCACCTAGCCACAATAAGAAAGCTGTACCAGCTGTTAGTACAGTTGCAATATATAGGTAGGTAGACCAACCAGCATTTTCAATTAACATTCCGCCTGTAACATTGTTCATACTGATCGATAACCCAATAGCTTCAATAAATCCTAAAATAATTGTGATATATCTAGTCAGTTGAGTCAATTTACGTCGACCAATCTCACCCTGCTTCGACCATTCAGTTAACTTTGGAACAACGTCCATTTGAAGTAACTGAATAATGATCGATGCTGTAATGTAAGGCATTATACCCATTGCAAAAATCGAGAACTGTTTAAGAGCTCCTCCACCGAATGTATTTAGTACTCCAAAGACGCTCAGCGAGCTATCTTGGGAAGCAAGCACATCAGCGTTGACGTTTGGAACAGGTATAAACGTCCCAATACGAAATACAATTAACATTAATAACGTGAAGAGAATCTTTCTTCTAATATCTGCAACGCGCATAAAGTTGGAGATTGTCCGGAACATTAGATCACCTCAGTTTTTCCACCAGCTGCTTCGATTGCCTCTACTGCAGTAGATGAGAACTTATGAGCTTTTACAGTAAGTTTAACTTCTAACTTACCTTTACCTAAAATTTTAATACCAGCTAATTCTTTACGAACGATACCAGTTTCAATCAGTAACTCAGGAGTTACTTCAGTTCCGTTTTCGAAGCGGTTTAACGTTTCAACATTAACGATTGCGTACTCTTTACGGTTGATGTTAGTGAAACCACGTTTTGGTAAACGACGGAATAAAGGAGTTTGACCACCTTCAAATCCAAGACGAACACCGCCACCTGAACGAGCGTTTTGTCCTTTATGACCTTTACCAGCAGTTTTACCAGTACCAGAACCGATACCACGACCGATACGTTTCGATACTTTACGAGAACCTTCTGTAGGTTTTAATTCATGAAGTTTCATTAGGGCACCTCCTTACTTATTCATGTTTCATTAAATTTCTTTTACAGATACAAGGTGAGAAACTTTGTTAATCATCCCACGCATTGCAGCGTTATCTTCTTTAACAACTGTTTGGTTAGTTTTTGTAATACCTAACGCACGAACTGTTGCGATTTGATCTTGTTTGCGACCAATAACACTACGAGTAAGGGTAATTTCTAACTTTTTAGCCATCGTTATCCCTCCTTATTAACCTAGTAATTCTTCTACAGATTTACCACGTAATTTTGCAACCTCATCCGCACGTTTTAAGTTGCTTAATCCTTCGATTGTAGCACGAACGATATTAACCGGCGTGTTAGAACCAAGTGATTTAGATAAGATATCGTGAACTCCTGCAAGTTCTAATACCGCACGAACTGGACCTCCAGCGATAACTCCAGTACCTTCAGAAGCAGGTTTTAGGAATACTTCACCAGCTCCAAAACGACCTGTAATTTCGTGAGGAATTGTAGTTCCAACGATTGGTACATTAATTAGATTTTTCTTAGCATCTTCAACAGCTTTACGGATAGCATCTGGTACTTCTTGAGCTTTACCAGTACCAAAACCTACATGACCGTTTTTGTCACCAACAACTACTAATGCTGCAAAGCGGAAACGACGACCACCTTTTACAACTTTAGCAACACGGTTGATCGTAACTAAGCGTTCTTCAAGCTCTAATTTATTAGGATCAATGCGACGCATGTATGTCCCTCCTTCTTTTATTAAAATTGTAAACCAGCTTCACGAGCAGCTTCAGCTAAAGCTTTTACGCGACCATGATATAAGTAACCACCGCGGTCGAATACAACTTCAGTAACACCTTTGTCAGTAGCGCGTTTTGCAACTAAACCACCAACTAATTTTGCTGCTTCGATATTACCAGTACCATTAATAGTTAATTCTTTATCTAAAGTTGATGCACTTGCTAATGTTACGCCATTAACATCATCAATGATTTGAGCATAGATATGGTTGTTTGAACGGTAAACGTTTAAACGTGGACGTTCTTGAGTACCAGATAATTTAGTACGAACACGAGCATGTCTCTTTTTACGTACTGCATTTTTATCAGCCTTAAAGATCATCTTGGTCACTCCTTTCTCTTATCTAGTTAGATTACTTCGCAGTTTTACCTTCTTTACGACGAACAGTTTCACCTTCGTAACGGATACCTTTACCTTTGTAAGGCTCTGGTGGACGTACTTGACGGATGTAAGCAGCAAGAGCGCCTACACGTTCTTTGTCGATACCTTTGATACTGATTTTAGTATTTGAAGGTACTTCGATTTCAACACCATTTTCAGGAGTGATCTCAACTGGGTGAGAATAACCAACGCTAAGAACAAGTTTGTCACCTGTTTTTGTAGCACGGTAACCTACCCCGATTAGTTCTAGGTTACGAGTATAACCATTAGTTACACCTTCAACCATGTTTCCTAAAAGGGCACGAGTTGTACCATGAAGAGCACGGTGCTCTTTGTTGTCAGTTGGACGTGCAACTGTTAATACGTTCTCGTTTAATTCGATTTGCATATCTGGACTAAAAGTACGAGTTAACTCACCTTTAGGTCCTTTTACTGTAATTGTATTGTTGTTATTAGTAAGAGTAACTCCAGCTGGAATTACAAGTTCTTTTTTACCAACACGAGACATTCACTACACCTCCATTCGCTCTGTGTTTTATTACCAAACGTATGCTAAGATTTCGCCACCAGTTTTAGCTTGACGAGCTTCTTTATCTGTCATTACACCTTTAGAAGTTGAAAGAATCGCAACACCTAAACCGTTAAGTACGCGAGGTACTTCATCAGCTTTAGCGTAAACACGTAAGCCAGGTTTAGAGATTCTTTTTAATCCAGTGATAACGCGTTCGTTGTTCACACCATATTTTAAGAAAATACGGATGATACCTTGTTTATCGTCTTCAATGTACTCAACGTCACGGATGAAACCTTCACGTTTTAGAATTTCAGCAACTTCTTTCTTTAGGTTAGAACCTGGGAATTCTAATTTCTCGTGACGTACCATGTTCGCATTACGAATGCGAGTAAGCATATCTGCAATAGGATCTGTCATGACCATGTTCAGATAACCTCCTTCCTAATATCTATAAAATTACCAACTAGCTTTTTTAACGCCAGGGATTTGTCCTTTGTAAGCAAGTTCACGGAAACAAATACGGCAAAGTTTAAATTTACGTAAAACTGAGTGTGGACGTCCGCATCGTTCGCAACGTGTATACTCTTGTACTTTAAATTTCTGTTCGCGTTTTTGTTTCGCAATCATTGATTTTTTAGCCACGTTTTCGCCTCCTCTTCTTTAGCGCTGGCTTTCATTATTTTTGAAAAGGCATTCCGAATAATGTTAGCATTTCACGAGCTTCTTCATCAGTATTTGCAGTAGTAACAATAACGATGTCCATACCACGTACTTTGTTTACTTTATCATAATCGATCTCTGGGAAGATTAATTGTTCTTTAACACCTAAAGTGTAGTTTCCACGGCCATCGAATGCTTTTTTAGAGATTCCGCGGAAGTCACGTACACGTGGTAAAGTTACAGCTACTAATTTCTCGAAGAATTCGTACATACGCTCTCCACGTAATGTAACTTTAGCACCGATAGGCATACCTTCACGAAGACGGAATTGAGCGATTGATTTTTTAGCTCTAGTTACAACAGGTTTTTGACCAGCGATTAGAGTTAATTCCTCAACAGCAGTATCTAATGCTTTAGAATTTGAAACAGCCTCACCAACACCCATGTTGATGACGATCTTTTCAATTTTAGGCACTTCCATAATTGATTTATAGTTAAACTTGCTCATTAGAGCAGGAGTAATTTCTTTTTGATATTTCTCAACTAGGCGGTTCATTCAGTTGACCTCCTTTCATAAATGGATATTATTTATCAAGTAATTCGCCTGATTTTTTAGCAATACGTACTTTTTTACCATCCACTAATTGGTAACCTACGCGAGTAGGTACTCCAGTTTTTGGATCTAATGCCATAACATTAGAAACATGGATTGGTGCTTCTTTCTCGATGATGCCACCTTGTGGGTTAGCTTGAGTAGGTTTTGAGTGTTTTTTAATGATGTTAACACCTTCAACTAGTACGCGGTTATTCTTTGGAAAAGCCGCAAGGATCACACCTTGTTTTCCTTTGTCTTTACCAGAGATAACTTGAACTTTATCACCTTTTTTTACATGCATCTTCTTCGTGCACCTCCTTAATAAGGCTTTCTGAAGTATTTATTGTAGTACATTAATTATAGAACTTCTGGAGCTAATGATACGATTTTCATGAAGTTGCTATCACGTAATTCACGTGCAACTGGTCCGAAAATACGAGTACCACGTGGGCTCTTATCATCCTTGATGATAACAGCTGCGTTTTCGTCAAAACGGATGTAAGTACCATCTGGACGACGAACACCGCGTTTCGTACGAACGATAACGGCTTTAACTACATCACCTTTTTTAACAACGCCACCTGGTGTTGCTTGTTTTACTGTACATACGATGATATCACCGATGTTAGCAGTTTTACGGCCTGAACCACCTAATACTTTAATAGTAAGTAATTCACGTGCACCTGAATTGTCAGCAACTTTTAAACGAGTTTCTTGTTGG
This sequence comes from Gottfriedia sp. ABJ_BB2_2, assembly GCF_055484705.1. Classification (NCBI taxonomy): domain Bacteria; kingdom Bacillati; phylum Bacillota; class Bacilli; order Caryophanales; family Bacillaceae; genus Gottfriedia; species Gottfriedia sp. ABJ_BB2_2. The sequence goes on along the minus strand of NZ_JBVFKR010000015.1, from coordinate 38,356 downwards.
ATCATGTCAAATTGACCTCCTTTCGGATTAAGAATAATATCCGATCATCTATTAGATAATAACAGCTTCTTCTACGATTTCTACTAAACGGAAACGTTTTGTAGCTGATAATGGACGAGTCTCCATGATTTTTACGATATCGCCAACTTTTGCTTGGTTTAGCTCATCGTGCGCTTTATATTTCTTAGAATATTTAACGCGTTTTCCGTATAGTTTGTGTGTTTTGTAAGTTTCAACTACAACAGTAATTGTCTTATCCATTTTATCAGAAACTACACGTCCTGTGTAAACTTTACGTTGGTTACGTTCGCTCACTGTGCAAACCTCCCCTCATGATTAATTGTTAGAGTTAATTTCTCTTTCACGTACTACAGTTTTCATACGAGCAATAGCTTTACGAACCTCACGGATACGTGCAGTGTTCTCTAATTGTCCTGTAGCTAATTGGAAACGAAGGTTGAATAACTCTTCTTTAAGAGATTTCACTTTTAATTCAATTTCAGCAGTGGTAAGATCGCGAATCTCATTACTTTTCATTAGAATCACCACCATTGTCTTCGCGTTTTACAAACTTACATTTAACTGGTAATTTGTGAGCTGCTAAGCGTAGTGCTTCACGAGCTACTTCTTCAGATACACCAGCGATTTCGAACATGATTTTGCCAGGTTTAACAACAGCAACCCAACCTTCTGGAGCACCTTTACCGCTACCCATACGTACCTCAAGAGGTTTAGCTGTGTAAGGCTTAGAAGGGAAGATCTTAATCCATACTTTACCGCCACGTTTCATGTAACGAGTCATTGCACGACGCGCTGCTTCGATTTGACGGTTAGTAATCCAAGATGCTTCAGTTGATTGTAAACCAAATTCACCGAATGCTACTTCTGTGCCACCTTTAGCACGTCCGCGCATTTTTCCACGGTGCTCTCTACGATATTTAACACGTTTAGGCATTAACATAATTAATTTCCTCCTTCCTCAGAAGCTTTCTTTTTAGTAGGAAGAACTTCACCTTTGTAAATCCATACTTTTACGCCAAGCTTACCGTATGTTGTATCTGCTTCTGCAGTTGCATAGTCGATGTCTGCACGTAATGTATGAAGTGGCACTGTACCTTCGCTATATGATTCAGCACGAGCGATATCTGCTCCGCCAAGACGACCAGAAACTTGTGTTTTGATACCTAATGCACCAGCACGCATTGCACGTTGTAATACTTGCTTTTGAGCACGACGGAATGAAACACGGTTTTCTAATTGACGAGCGATGTTTTCAGCTACTAATTTAGCATCAAGATCAGCTCTTTTGATTTCGATAATGTTGATATGAACACGTTTGCCAGTTAAGTTGTTTAAAGCTTTACGAAGAGCTTCAACTTCTGAACCACCTTTACCGATTACCATACCAGGTTTTGCAGTGTGAACTGTAATGTTTACACGGTTTGCTGCTCTTTCGATTTCTACTTTAGAAACAGCAGAATCTTTTAAACGAGCACTAATATATTCACGAATTTTGATATCTTCATGTAAAAGGTCTGCGTAATCTTTCTCTGCGTACCATTTAGATTCCCAATCTTTGATAATACCGACACGAAGTCCGACTGGATTTACCTTTTGACCCATCGATTATCCCTCCTTCTTCTCTGATACCACGATTGTAATGTGGCTTGTGCGTTTGTTGATTGCGCTAGCACGTCCTTGTGCACGTGGGCGGAATCTTTTTAATGTTGCACCTTCATCAACGAATACTTTTTCGATGTATAAGTTGTTAACATCCATATCATAGTTATGTTCTGCATTTGCAATAGCAGATTTTAATAATTTTTCTACAACAGGAGAAGCAGTTTTTGGTGTGTGTCGAAGGATTGCGATCGCTTCGCCAACTTGTTTACCTCGGATTAAATCGACTACAAGACGAACTTTACGAGGAGCGATACGAACTGTTCTCAGTACAGCTTTTGCTTGCATTGGAGTGCCTCCTCTCATTATCTTCTAGTTTTCTTGTCATCCGCATCGTGACCTTTATAAGTACGAGTTGGAGCAAATTCGCCAAGTTTGTGACCTACCATATCTTCTGTTACATAAACAGGTACGTGTTTACGACCATCGTACACTGCAATAGTATGTCCGATAAATTGTGGGAAAATTGTAGAACGACGTGACCAAGTTTTTACAACTTGTTTTGATTCAGTTTCGTTTAATTTTTCCACTTTAGTTAATAAGTGATCATCAATAAATGGACCTTTTTTCAGGCTGCGTCCCATTGTGGTACCTCCCTTCGTGATTGACCTACGGTTCTAGTGAACCGTAGCACAACCGCGTTATTTTTTACGACGACGTACGATAAACTTGTCTGACGCTTTGTTTTTCTTACGAGTTTTGTAACCAAGAGTTGGTTTACCCCATGGAGACATTGGTGATTTACGTCCGATTGGAGAGCGTCCTTCACCACCACCGTGTGGGTGATCAACTGGGTTCATTACAGATCCACGTACAGTTGGGCGTTTACCCATCCAACGAGAACGACCTGCTTTACCGATGTTAATAAGTTCGTGGTGCTCATTACCTACTTGACCTACAGTCGCGCGGCATGTAGCTAATACCATACGTACTTCACCAGAATTTAAACGTACTAATACGTAACGATCTTCTTTACCTAATACTTGAGCTGAAGTACCAGCTGAACGTACTAATTGTCCTCCACGACCTGGTTTTAACTCGATGTTGTGGATTGTAGTACCTACTGGAATGTTAGCAAGTGGTAAAGCGTTACCTACTTTAATATCAGCTTCTGGACCAGAAACGATTTCCATTCCTACTACTAAGTTTTTAGGAGCAAGAATGTAGCGTTTTTCTCCATCTGCGTAGTTAATTAACGCAATGTTTGCAGAACGGTTTGGATCGTACTCGATTGTAGCAACGCGTCCTGGTATACCATCTTTATCTCTTTTGAAATCGATGATACGGTATTGACGTTTGTGTCCACCACCTTGGTGACGAACAGTAATTTTACCTTGGTTATTACGGCCAGCTTTTTTGCTAAGTGGTGCTAATAATGATTTTTCTGGTTTGTCAGTAGTGATCTCAGCAAAGTCATTAGTAGTCATACCACGGCGACCGTTAGTGGTTGGTTTATACTTTTTGATTCCCATCGTTAGTTCCCTCCTTTTCTAGTAGTTAGTATTAAACGCCTTCGAATAATTGGATATCTTGGCTATCAGCAGTTAATTTAACGATTGCTTTTCTACGACGGTTAGTGTAACCAGCATGTTTACCCATACGTTTAAACTTACCTTTGTAGTTCATCACGTTAACTTTTTCTACTTTAACACCGAAGATTGCTTCAACAGCATCTTTAACTTCAGTTTTGTTAGCTCTTACATCAACTTCGAAAGTATATTTTTTCTCAGAAATAGCATCCATAGAAGCTTCAGTGATAACTGGGCGTTTGATAATATCACGAGGATCCTTCATTACGCAAGCACCTCCTCTACTTTTTCCACCGCAGCTTTAGTCATGATTAAAGTATCATGATGTAAAACGTCGATTACGTTAACTTCATTTGCTGCAATTACTGTAATTCCAGGAATGTTACGAGCAGATAAAGCTACGTTTTCATTTAAGTCAGCAGTTACGATTAAGACTTTCTTTTGAACTGATAAGCCTTGTAATACAGTAACCATATCTTTTGTTTTTGGTGCGTTTAACGCTAAATCTTCAAGCACTAACATGCTTTGCTCTAATACTTTAGTAGATAAAGCAGATTTAATCGCTAAGCGACGTACCTTTTTAGGTAATTTATATGAGTATGATCTTGGAGCTGGACCGAATACGATACCACCACCACGCCATTGTGGAGAACGGATTGAACCTTGACGAGCACGGCCAGTTCCTTTTTGTCTCCATGGTTTACGACCACCACCACGCACTTCAGAGCGTGTTTTTACTTTGTGAGTACCTTGACGTAAAGACGCACGTTGCATCATTACAGCATCAAATAAAACGTGTTCGTTTGGAGCAATTCCGAATACAGCATCAGCTAATTCAATTTCTCCTACTTGAGCACCAGTTTGGTTAAACATAGTAACTTTAGGCATTTGGTTTCCTCCTTTCTTCTAATTAATTAGTTAGATTTAACCGCAGAACGGATTGTTACGTAAGATTTTTTAGCACCTGGTACATTACCTTTTACTAATAGTAAGTTACGCTCAGCGTCAACTTTAACGATTTGTAAGTTTTGTACAGTTACTTTTTCTCCACCCATACGTCCTGGTAATGCTTTGTTTTTAAATACGCGGTTTGGAGCAACAGGTCCCATTGAACCTGGACGACGGTGGTAACGAGAACCGTGAGACATAGGTCCACGAGATTGTCCGTGGCGCTTGATGCTACCTTGGAATCCTTTACCTTTTGAAGTTCCAGTCACATCAACGATGTCACCATTTGCAAAAATATCAACTTTGACTTCTTGACCTACTTCATAAGCTGTCATATCAGCATTACGAATTTCACGAACGAAGCGCTTAGGTGCAGTGTTTGCTTTAGCAGCGTGTCCTTGTTCTGGTTTGTTAGCTAATTTCTCACGTTTGTCAGCGAATCCGATTTGGATTGCTTCGTATCCGTCAGTTTCAGCAGTTTTCTTTTGTAAAACTACGTTTGGAGTAGCTTCGATAACAGTAACTGGAATTAACTCGCCGTTTTCAGCAAATACTTGTGTCATACCGATCTTTTTCCCTAAGATTCCTTTAGTCATAAGTCACACCTCCTGAATTTATATATATCGTTATTAAAGTTTGATTTCAATATCAACGCCAGACGGTAAGTCTAGTCTCATTAGTGAATCAACAGTTTGTGGTGTTGGGTTCACGATATCGATTAAACGTTTGTGTGTGCGCATTTCGAATTGCTCACGAGAATCTTTGTATTTATGAACCGCACGAAGAATCGTGTAGATAGATTTCTCAGTTGGTAATGGAATCGGACCAGATACAGAAGCACCTGAACGTTTCGCAGTTTCAACGATTTTCTCTGCAGATTGATCTAAAATACGGTGATCGTAAGCTTTTAAACGAATACGAATTTTTTCTTTTGCCATAATTTTCCCTCCTTTTTCGCCTATTTAAATAATAGACATACTCCATGGAAATTTCCTTACACTCGCCATGGCAAAGCGGCCGGGTGTATCAGCAACCTTCCACTTCTACGCAGTCAAAGACCAACATCATCTATTATACATAAAAAATAATGCTATTGCAAGCATTAGTTATAAGTTTATTGTAAATAATAGTTTGTCGTCTTTTGTACTTTGTTATTATATTATCTCTTACTAGTAAAAGCAAGCTTGAATAGGTGTTATATAGGTTAAAATTCATTTCCAATTTAAAGAAAAAAAGCTTAGAAGAAAATCTTCTAAGCTTTTAAATGTTTAATTATTCAACGATTGTAGCAACTACGCCAGCGCCTACAGTACGTCCACCCTCACGGATAGAGAACTTAGTTCCTTCTTCAACAGCGATTGCGTTGATTAACTCAACAGTCATTTCGATGTTGTCGCCAGGCATAACCATTTCAGTACCTTCTGGTAATTGGATGATTCCAGTTACGTCAGTTGTACGGAAATAGAATTGTGGACGGTAGTTAGCGAAGAATGGAGTATGACGTCCACCTTCTTCTTTAGATAAAACGTAAACTTCAGCTTTGAACTTAGTGTGTTGTTTAACTGAACCTGGTTTAGCTAAAACTTGACCACGTTGGATATCGTCACGAGCAACCCCACGAAGAAGTGCACCGATGTTATCTCCAGCTTCTGCTTGATCAAGAAGTTTACGGAACATTTCAACACCTGTTACAGTAGTTGATTTTGGCTCTTCAACAAGACCGATGATCTCGATTACGTCACCAACTTTAACGATACCACGCTCAACACGACCAGTAGCAACTGTTCCACGACCAGTGATTGAGAATACATCCTCAACTGGCATTAAGAAAGGCTTGTCAGTTTCACGAGCTGGTGTTGGGATATAAGAATCAACTTCAGCCATTAATTCATGGATTTTAGCTTCCCAAGCTTCGTCACCTTCTAAAGCTTTAAGAGCTGAACCTTTGATTACTGGAATGTCATCGCCAGGGAATTCATATTCTGATAATAGATCACGAATTTCCATTTCAACTAATTCAAGTAACTCTTCATCGTCAACCATGTCACATTTGTTCATGAATACTACGATGTAAGGTACACCTACTTGGCGAGATAAAAGGATGTGCTCACGAGTTTGAGGCATTGGACCATCAGCAGCAGATACTACTAAGATACCACCGTCCATTTGAGCAGCACCAGTGATCATGTTTTTAACATAGTCAGCGTGACCTGGGCAGTCAACGTGTGCATAGTGACGAGTTTCAGTTTCATACTCAACGTGTGCAGTAGAGATTGTGATACCACGTTCTCTTTCTTCTGGAGCACCATCGATTTGATCGTAAGCACGAGCTTCAGCTCCACCTACTTTAGCTAATACTGTAGTAATAGCAGCTGTTAATGTAGTTTTACCATGGTCAACGTGTCCGATTGTACCAATGTTAACGTGTGGTTTTACACGTTCGAATTTAGCTTTACCCATTGTAAAAATCCTCCTTATAATTAAGAAAATTTATTTTAGTTTTATTATTATGCCATAAAGGGGCAAGTCCCCTTTATGACTAACATACATAGTTATACATGATGAGAACTAAATAATCAATTACTCACCTTTATATTTTTTGATAATTTCTTCAGAGATTGATTTTGGTACATCTTCATAATGGTCAAATACCATTGAGAACGTTCCACGACCTTGAGTGTTAGAACGTAATGAAGTTGCATAACCAAACATCTCAGCAAGAGGTACCATTGCACGTACTACTTGAGCGTTACCGCGAGCTTCCATACCTTCAACGCGTCCGCGACGAGAAGTAACGTCACCCATGATATCTCCTAAGTATTCCTCAGGGATAACAACTTCTACTTTCATGATTGGTTCAAGTAGAACTGGGTTACATTTTTTAACTGCGTTTTTAAGTGCTAATGAAGCAGCAACTTTAAACGCCATCTCATTCGAGTCAACATCATGGTAAGAACCATCAAATAGACGAGCTTTAATGTCGATTAGTGGGAATCCAGCTAATACACCATTTTTTAGAGAATCTTCAAGACCTGCAGCAACTGCTGGGATGTATTCACGTGGAACAACACCACCAACGATTCCGTTTTCGAACTCGAAGCCTTTTCCTTCTTCGTTTGGTGAGAATTCAATCCAAACGTGACCGAATTGTCCACGTCCACCTGATTGACGAACGAATTTACCTTCTACTTGTGCAGAAGAACGGAAAGTTTCACGGTATGCTACTTGAGGAGCACCAACGTTAGCTTCTACTTTAAATTCACGACGCATACGGTCAACGATGATGTCAAGGTGAAGTTCACCCATACCACCGATGATTACTTGACCAGTTTCTTGGTCAGTGTGAGCACGGAAAGTAGGATCTTCTTCTGTTAATTTAACTAATGCTTGACCCATTTTATCTTGGTCAGCTTTAGATTTTGGTTCAATTGCAATGTGAATAACTGGCTCTGGGAATTCCATAGACTCAAGAATTACTAAATTCTTTTCATCACATAGAGTATCTCCAGTTGTAGTATCTTTAAGACCTACTGCAGCAGCGATGTCACCAGCGTATACTTTCGAAATCTCTTGACGAGAGTTAGCATGCATTTGTAGGATACGACCTACACGCTCACGCTTACCTTTAGTAGAGTTTTGAACGTATGAACCAGATTCTAACGTACCTGCGTAAACACGGAAGAACGTTAATTTACCAACATAAGGATCAGTCATGATTTTGAATGCAAGAGCAGCGAATGGCTCGTCGTCACTTGAAGGAACAACTTTCTCTTCATCAGAATCAGGTACAGTTCCCATGATTGCTGGTACATCTAATGGTGATGGTAAGTAGTCAATTACTGCATCTAGCATTAATTGAACACCTTTGTTTTTGAAAGCAGAACCACATACTACTGGGTAGAATTGTACTGAACAAGTTGCTTTACGAATAGCAGCTTTTAATTCAGGAAGTGTGATTTCTTCGCCTTCAAGGTATTTCATCATTAATTCTTCGTCAAGCTCAGCTACTGCTTCAACTAATCTTCCGCGGTATTCTTCAGCTTGCTCTTGGTACTCTTCAGGAATTTCGATTGTTTCAATGTCAGTACCTAAGTCATTGTTATACTTGATAGCTTTCATTTCTACAAGGTCGATAATACCCCAGAAGTTATCTTCAGCACCCATCGCTAATTGGATCGGGTGTGCGTTAGCTTGTAAACGATCGTGCAATGTTCCTACAGAGTATAAGAAATCCGCGCCGATTTTATCCATTTTGTTAACGAATACAACACGTGGAACTCCGTAAGTAGTTGCTTGACGCCATACTGTTTCAGTTTGAGGCTCAACACCAGATTGAGCATCAAGTACTGCAACTGCGCCATCAAGTACACGTAGAGAACGTTCAACTTCTACAGTGAAGTCTACGTGACCTGGAGTATCAATGATATTTACACGGTGGTTATTCCATTGAGCTGTTGTAGCAGCAGATGTGATAGTGATACCACGCTCTTGCTCTTGCTCCATCCAGTCCATTTGTGAAGCTCCTTCATGAGTTTCACCAATTTTGTGAATACGACCAGTGTAATAAAGGATACGCTCAGTAGTCGTTGTTTTACCAGCGTCAATGTGAGCCATGATCCCGATATTACGAGTGTTATTTAAGGAGAACTCTCTTGTCATAAGGGTTCTTTCTCCCTTCCAATTTGTAAGTAGGATTTTTTATTGTATAAGAAAAAGTTATTCCTATACATATTTCATGTTATTAAGTTAAGCACTACAAGCAAAGAACTTTCATGTCATCCTAAGTTATGTAATCCGACGTTCACCTATTTAAACTAGAAGACTAGTTTAAAATAGGTGAACGACTTAACCAACATTCATTATGTGCAGAAATAACTAAAATGCTTTTAATCTTACCAACGGTAGTGAGCAAACGCTTTGTTCGCTTCTGCCATTTTGTGTGTATCTTCACGTTTCTTAACTGCAGCACCTGCGTTGTTAGCTGCATCAAGAATTTCGTTAGCTAAACGCTCTTCCATCGTTTTTTCTCCACGAAGACGAGAATAGTTAACTAACCAACGAAGACCTAAAGTTGTACGACGCTCTGGACGAACCTCAACTGGTACTTGGTAGTTAGAACCACCAACACGACGAGCTCTAACTTCTAGAACTGGCATGATATTTTTAAGAGCTGCTTCGAATACTTCCATTGGTTCTTTACCAGAACGTTCTTGGATTAATTCAAAAGCTCCGTATAAGATAGCTTGAGATTTTCCTCTTTTTCCGTCAATCATCATTTTGTTGATTAAACGAGAAACTAATTTTGAATTATAAAGTGGATCTGGCAATACATCTCTTTTTGCAACAGGACCTTTACGTGGCATGTGATTTCCTCCTTTCGACTAGTTGTTATCTATTACTTCTTAGCTGCTTTTGGTCTCTTAGTTCCGTATTTAGAACGACCTTGCATACGCTTGTCAACACCTGCAGTATCTAACGCACCACGAACGATGTGATAACGTACCCCTGGTAAATCTTTTACACGTCCTCCACGAATAAGAACAACACTGTGCTCTTGTAAGTTGTGTCCGATACCTGGGATATAAGCAGTTACCTCGATTTGGTTAGTTAAACGTACACGAGCATATTTACGTAATGCTGAGTTCGGTTTCTTTGGAGTCATAGTACCAACACGAGTACAAACACCACGTTTTTGTGGAGCTGATAAATCAGTTGATTTTTTCTTTAATGAGTTGAAACCTTTGTTTAATGCTGGTGATTTTGATTTCCATACTTTAGAAGTACGTCCATTACGCACTAACTGGTTAATAGTAGGCATGAGTTTTTTCCTCCCTTCACATATTTATAAGACCACACATCCAGGTGGTTCATAATTAGTTGAAAACAAAGTTTTTGCAAGAAGGAAGGAATCTTCCTTCTCACAAAAACAGTTTTAACTGTATATTCCTAAATTAGCCCCGGGTCTAACCTGCTAAGATTAGCAGTGCTATTGTCTAGGAGCAACCTTGAATATCTTATCATTTTTCATCATTTGATGTCAACTCAAGAATGAAAATATTTTAAGTTTTATTTTTCAACTAAAACTTCTTCGTTCAATTCAACTGATTCGTTTACATCTTTTACAAGATCAACTTTACGGTATCTGTTCATACCTGTACCAGCCGGAACCAACTTACCTATAATAACATTCTCTTTTAATCCTAGCAACTCATCACGTTTTCCTTTGATCGCAGCGTCTGTTAACACACGCGTTGTTTCTTGGAATGATGCAGCTGATAAGAATGAGTCTGTTTCTAATGATGCTTTTGTAATACCTAGTAATAACGGACGAGCAGTTGCTGGTTGTTTACCTGCATATAAAGCTTCTTTATTTGCTTCAGTAAACTGATGTAATTCTAGTAATGTACCAGGAAGTAAATCAGTTTCCCCTGCATCCATTACACGAACTTTCTTCAGCATTTGTCGAACCATTACCTCTACGTGTTTATCGCCAATTTCTACCCCTTGCATACGGTATACTTTTTGAACTTCGCGTAGTAAGTATTCTTGAACAGCATTTGTACCTTTTACTTTTAATAGCTCTTTCGGATCAATTGAACCTTCAGTCATTACTTGACCACGTTCAATTCTTTCACCGTCTTGAACTTTTAATCTAGCGCCATAAGGAACTGGATAGCTTCTAGATTCAACTGAGCCTTCAACAATAATTTCTTGTTTGTCTTTTGCATCAGTTGAGATCGAGATAACACCATCGATTTCAGATATAACAGCTTGACCTTTAGGGTTACGTGCTTCAAATAGCTCTTGAATACGAGGTAAACCTTGAGTAATATCGTCTCCTGCTACCCCACCTGTATGGAATGTACGCATTGTTAACTGAGTACCTGGCTCACCAATTGATTGAGCAGCGATAATACCAACTGCTTCACCAACTTCAACTTCAGCACCTGTAGCTAAATTGCGACCATAACATTTTTTACATACTCCATGGTTCGTATTACATGTAAATGCAGAACGGATATTAACTTCTTCAATACCAGCATCGATAATTTCACGAGCTAAGTCTTCTGTAATTAAATCGTTCTCTTGAGCAAGTAATACGCCTGTTTCTGGGTGACGTAGAGTTGCACGTAAATGACGACCTACTAAACGATCGTATAGACCTTCAATAATTTCGTTACCTTCTTTAATTGCCTTAACATGTAAACCGCGATCAGTACCACAGTCATCTTGACGAACGATTACATCTTGTGCAACGTCTACTAGACGACGAGTTAGGTAACCTGAATCGGCTGTTTTAAGTGCAGTATCGGCAAGACCTTTACGAGCACCATGTGTTGAGATGAAGTATTCAAGTACCGTTAAACCTTCACGGAATGATGATTTGATCGGTAACTCAATGATACGTCCAGCCGGGTTGGCCATCAGACCACGCATACCTGCAAGCTGAGTGAAGTTAGATGCGTTACCACGGGCACCAGAGTCACTCATCATAAAGATAGGGTTTCGTTTATTTAATGAAGCCATCAGTTTTCCTTGAATTACATCCTTCGCGTCACTCCAAATTGCGATTACACGATCGTAACGCTCATCTTCTGTGATTAAACCGCGTCGGAATTGCTTCAATACTTTATCTACTTTTTCTTGTGCCTCAGCAATAATTTGTTGCTTCTCAGGTAATACGATGATGTCAGCAACACCTACTGTGATACCGGCTTTAGTAGAATGTCTAAATCCTAGATCCTTCATGCGGTCAAGCATTTTTGACGTTTCAGTGATTTTGAAACGTTTAAATACTTCAGCAATGATGTTTCCAAGAATTTTCTTTTTGAAAGGAGCAATTTCTTCTCTACTTTCAATAATTTCTTTCACATTTGCACCTTTAGATACAAAATACATCTGCGGAGTTTCTTTTTCAAGATTACTCTGAGTTGGCTCATTAATATACGGGAACGATGTAGGTAAGATTTCATTAAAGATTAACTTACCAACAGTTGTGATTAATAATGAGTTATTTTGTTCTTCAGTAAATGTTTCGTTATTTAACGTTCCAGCCGCAACAGCAATACGAGAATGTAAGTGTACATAACCGTTTTGGTATGCGATTAACGCTTCATTGATATCTTTAAATACCATACCTTCACCGACTGCGCCTGCACGCTCAAGTGTTAAGTAATAGTTACCTAATACCATATCTTGAGATGGTGTAACTACTGGTTTACCATCTTTCGGATTCAGGATGTTTTGAGCTGCAAGCATTAGAATACGAGCTTCTGCTTGAGCTTCACTTGATAACGGAACGTGAACAGCCATTTGGTCACCGTCAAAATCGGCGTTGTATGCAGTACATACAAGTGGATGTAGACGAATCGCACGGCCTTCTACTAGAGTAGGTTCGAACGCTTGGATACCAAGTCTGTGTAGAGTTGGGGCACGGTTTAGTAACACTGGATGCTCACGAATAACCGATTCTAATACATCCCAAATTTCTGGGTGTAAACGCTCAATTTTACGTTTTGCACTCTTAATGTTATGTGCTAATCCACGCTCTACTAATTCTTTCATCACGAATGGCTTGAATAACTCAATCGCCATTTCTTTTGGTAAACCACATTGATACATCTGTAAGTTTGGTCCTACAACGATTACCGAACGACCAGAGTAGTCAACACGTTTACCAAGTAAGTTTTGACGGAAACGTCCTTGCTTACCTTTAAGCATGTGAGAAAGTGATTTTAATGGACGGTTACCCGGTCCAGTAACTGGACGACCACGACGACCATTGTCAATTAACGCGTCAACTGCTTCTTGAAGCATACGTTTTTCGTTTTGAACGATAATGCTTGGAGCACCAAGGTCTAATAAACGTTTTAAACGGTTGTTACGGTTAATTACACGACGATATAAATCGTTTAAATCCGAAGTAGCAAAACGTCCACCATCCAATTGAACCATTGGACGTAATTCAGGTGGAATAACTGGAAGAACATCAAGGATCATCCAAGATGGCTCATTACCAGAGTTACGGAATGCTTCTAATACTTCCAAGCGTTTAATTGCTCTTGTACGACGTTGCCCTTGTGCAGTTTTTAATTCTTCTTTTAAAGAATCAACATCTTTTTCAAGGTTAATATCGCTTAAAAGCTTTTTAATTGCTTCAGCACCCATAGATGCTTGGAAAGTTTGACCATAGCGCTCACGATAAGCACGGAATTCTTTCTCAGAAAGTAATTGTTTCTTTTCTAAAGGCGTATCTCCAGTTTCTGTTACTACATAAGAAGCGAAGTAGATAACTTCCTCCAAAGCTCGAGGGGACATGTCTAAAACAAGTCCCATTCGGCTTGGAATACCTTTGAAATACCAAATATGTGATACAGGAGCAGCTAATTCAATGTGTCCCATACGCTCACGACGTACTTTTGCACGAGTTACTTCAACTCCACAACGATCACATACTACACCTTTATAACGTACACGTTTATATTTACCGCAGTGACATTCCCAATCCTTTGTAGGACCGAAAATACGTTCACAAAAAAGACCATCTTTTTCAGGTTTTAACGTACGGTAGTTAATTGTTTCAGGTTTTTTAATTTCCCCGTATGACCACGAGCGAATTTTGTCAGGCGATGCAAGTCCGATCTTCATATACTCGAAATTATTTACATCTATCAAGGGGCCTACCTCCCTTTCTGTCCTAAGGTTTTACCCAATATAATACTTATTCTTTTACGTATTCCATATCCATCGCTAAATGTTCTGAAGCTTGATCATCATCGTCTTCAGTATCGCGCATTTCGATTTCCTCATCTGTAGCAGACATCATCTTAACGTCCATACCTAGAGATTGTAATTCCTTAATTAATACTTTAAATGATTCAGGAACACCTGGCTCAGGTACGTTTTCACCTTTAACGATTGCTTCATATGTTTTCACACGTCCAACAACGTCATCAGATTTAACAGTTAAGATTTCTTGTAGTGTATAAGCAGCACCATATGCTTCAAGTGCCCATACTTCCATCTCACCAAAACGTTGTCCACCAAATTGTGCTTTACCACCAAGTGGTTGTTGCGTAACAAGTGAGTATGGTCCAGTTGAACGCGCATGTAGCTTATCGTCAACCATGTGAGCAAGTTTGATCATATACATAACACCTACAGATACACGGTTATCGAACGGTTCACCCGTACGTCCATCATATAGTACAGTCTTAGCATCACGTGCCATACCAGCTTCTTCAATCGTACCCCAAACATCTTCCTCACGTGCTCCATCAAATACAGGAGAAGCAACATGAATGCCAAGATATCTAGCAGCCATACCTAAGTGTAACTCTAGTACCTGACCGATGTTCATACGAGAAGGTACCCCTAATGGGTTTAACATGATATCAACTGGCGTTCCATCTGGTAAGAACGGCATATCTTCTTCTGGTAAAATGCGGGATATAACCCCTTTATTACCATGTCGTCCAGCCATTTTATCCCCTTCAGAGATTTTACGCTTCTGAACGATATATACACGAACAAGTTGGTTAACTCCTGGTGGTAATTCATCACCGTTTTCACGAGTGAATACTTTAACATCAAGAATAATTCCGCCTCCACCGTGTGGAACACGTAAAGAAGTATCACGAACTTCACGAGCTTTTTCACCGAAGATTGCATGAAGTAGACGTTCTTCAGCAGTTAATTCAGTAACCCCTTTAGGTGTTACTTTACCAACTAATAAGTCACCATCTTTAACTTCTGCACCAATTCGGATAATCCCACGCTCATCAAGATTTTTAAGAGCATCTTCACCAACGTTTGGAATATCACGAGTGATTTCTTCAGGTCCTAATTTAGTGTCACGAGCTTCTGACTCATATTCTTCAATATGAACTGAAGTGTAAACATCTTCTTTAACAAGACGGCGACTCATAATGATCGCATCCTCGTAGTTGTAACCATCCCATGTCATGAATGCTACTAGTACGTTACGTCCAAGAGCTAATTCACCTTTTTCCATAGAAGGTCCATCTGCAAGAATTTCGCCTCTTACTACTTCGTCACCAACACTTACGATTGGGCGTTGGTTATAACAAGTACCTTGGTTTGAACGTACGAATTTTAACATACGATATTTATCAAGGTCACCTTTAACTTTTTGTCCATCAACTTCTGAATAGCGACGTACCCAAACTTCTTTCGCTTCAACACGTTCAACAATACCAGGGTGTTTACAGATTACTGCAGCACCAGAGTCTTTCGCTGAAACGTACTCCATACCTGTACCAACGATTGGTGATTCAGGGTTTAATAATGGAACTGCTTGACGTTGCATGTTCGCTCCCATTAGGGCACGGTTTGAGTCATCGTTCTCTAAGAACGGGATACATGCTGTCGCAGCTGATACTACTTGTTTTGGAGATACATCCATGTAGTCAATACGCTCACGTTTAACAACTGTGTTGTCTCCACGGAAACGAGCTACTACATCTTCATCTAAGAAACTACCATCTTCACCTAAACGAGCATTCGCTTGGGCTACAACGTATAGATCTTCTTCGTCAGCTGTTAAGTAATCAATTTTATCAGTCAGACGACCAGTTTCAGAATCTACGCGACGATATGGCGTTTCAATGAAACCAAATTGATTTACTTTCGCATAAGAAGAAAGTGAGTTAATTAATCCGATGTTCGGTCCCTCAGGCGTCTCAATCGGACACATACGACCATAGTGAGAGTAATGAACGTCACGTACTTCGAATCCAGCACGTTCACGTGTTAAACCACCTGGTCCTAGCGCTGATAGTCTTCGTTTGTGAGTTAATTCTGCTAGTGGGTTTGTTTGGTCCATGAATTGAGATAGCTGTGAACTACCAAAGAATTCTTTAATTGAAGCAATTACTGGGCGAATATTAATTAACGCCTGTGGAGTAACTGCATTTGTATCTTGAATTGACATACGTTCACGAACTACACGTTCCATACGAGATAACCCGATACGGAATTGGTTTTGAAGTAATTCTCCAACTGAACGTAAACGACGATTACCTAAGTGGTCAATATCATCTGTGTCTCCTACGTTATGTAGTAAGTTAAAGAAGTAAGAAATCGAAGCGATAATGTCAGCTGGTGAAATGTTTTTCACGCTTTTGCTTACATTAGCATTTCCAATGACTTGAATTACTTGTTCGCCATCGCCTTCAACTGGTGCATAGATTTTAATAGATTGTAAATTAATCTCTTCTTCTAGTACGCCACCTGCAGGTTGAACTACTTTTTCACCGATATTCTTCTCTAAGAACGGAAGAATTCTATCTAACGTACGACGATCAAGAGTTGTCCCTTTTTCTACAATAATTTCACCAGTTTCTGGATCAACTAAAGTTTCAGCAATACGTTGATTAAATAGACGGTTTTTAATGTGTAATTTTTTATTGATTTTGTAGCGACCTACGCTAGCTAAATCATAACGCTTCGGATCAAAGAAGCGAGTAATTAATAGGTTTTTTGCATTTTCTACTGTAGGTGGTTCACCTGGGCGTAATCTCTCATAGATTTCAAGAAGCGCTTTTTCAGTGCTATCTGTATTATCTTTTTCAAGTGAGTTACGTAGGTATTCGTTTTCGCCTAATAAGTCCAGAATCTCTTGGTCTGTACCAAATCCAAGCGAACGTAGTAAGACAGTAACAGGTAATTTTCTTGTGCGGTCAATACGTACATAAACTACGTCTTTCGCATCCGTTTCGTACTCTAACCAAGCACCACGGTTTGGAATTACAGTAGCTGTATAACCCTTTTTACCATTTTTGTCGATCTTTCCACTATAGTACACACTTGGAGAACGTACTAATTGTGAAACGATAACACGTTCAGCACCATTAATAATAAATGTGCCTGTGTCCGTCATTAATGGGAAATCTCCCATGAAAACATCTTGCTCTTTAACTTCGCCAGTTTCCTTATTTAATAGGCGAACTTTTACTCGAAGTGGAGCAGCGTAGTTTACATCACGCTCTTTTGATTCTTCTACAACATACTTCGGCTCACCTAAACTGTAATCAATGAATTCTAATGATAGATTACCTGTAAAATCCTCAATCGGCGAAATGTCTTGGAACATTTCTCTCAAACCTTCATCTAAAAACCATTGGTAAGATGCTGTTTGAATTTCAATTAAGTTAGGTAACTCTAAAACTTCACTGATACGAGCATAACTTCTGCGTTGGCGGTGTCGTCCATATTGAACTAGTTGACCTGTCAACATATTCACCCCTTAAATTTAAGAGTATTTAAAACAAAAAAATAGTAACAAATAAGCATAAAAACCCCTTACTTGTTAAACAAAAAATAAAATGGTTTCAAAATGAAAACCATTTATTAAACTCAACGACAGTCATTTTACTATCATTTCCAAAGAATATAGAAATATACCCACTTCCAAAAAATGATTTTTGAAAATAAATATATATTGGCATTTAATAATACTATCACAAGCGAAATTTAGAGTCAATCTTTTTTACTTTTTATGATATAATACCCTTTTTCCTTTTTTACAACATCCACTTCATCAAACAACTCTTTTAGTAATTCCAAAGCCGAAGGAGCTCCTTGTTTCTTTTGAATTACGACCCAAAGCTCACCACCAGGAAGTAGTTTTTCATGAGCTTCTTTTAAAATTGTGTGCACTACAGATTTGCCAGCTCGTATAGGTGGATTTGTTAAAATCGCGGCATATTCTCCAGTTACATTTTCATAGATACTACTTTCATAGATTTTCACATTTTCTATGTTATTTACCTTCGCATTCTCTTTCGCTAATTCAATCGCTCTTAAATTCACATCGACCATTTCCACCAAACGATTCGGATCAACTTTAGCAATCGATAAACCAATGGGACCATATCCACAGCCCACATCTAAAATCGTTCCTTCAATTCCTGGAAAAGTAAATGTCTCTATTAATACTCGCGAACCAAAATCAACTTCGTTTCTTGAAAATACTCCGGCATCCGATTGAAACTTTAATGCATTTCCTCTTAAAGTAAAAGAAAATACCTTCTTATCGTTTTTGCTATTCGGTTGGTTCGTAAAATAGTGATCAGCCATATAAATCCTTCTTCCATCTTTGATACTGATTAGTCTTCCCAATCGCAACTCTATATGTACAAAAAAAGCTCGCATAAATGCGAGCTTTTGTAAAAACGATTAGAAATTACTTAACTTCTACAGAAGCGCCAACTTCTTCAAGTTTAGCTTTCATTTCTTCAGCTTCTTCTTTGCTGATTCCTTCTTTAACTGCTTTAGGAGTGTTGTCAACTAATTCTTTAGCTTCTTTTAATCCTAATCCAGTTAATTCACGAACTACTTTGATTACTTTAATTTTTTGGTCGCCAGCGCCAGCTAATACTACGTCAAATTCAGTTTGCTCAGCAGCAGCTTCAGCACCGCCACCAGCCATCATAGCCATAGGAGCAGCAGCAGTTACGCCAAACTCTTCTTCGATAGCTTTTACTAAGTCATTTAATTCTAATACAGTCATGTTTTTAACTGCTTCAATGATTTGTTCTTTAGTCATTGTTATTTCCTCCTTATATATACCTTCAATAATAATTTTTTATGCAATTTTGGCATTAAGCGCCTTGTTCTTCTTTTTGTTCTGCAACTGCTTTAGTTGCAAGAGCGAAGTTGCGGATTGGTGCTTGTAGCACGCTAAGCAACATAGAAAGTAAACCTTCGCGAGATGGAAGTTCAGCAAGAGCTTTCACTTCTTCAACTGTCGCAACGTTTCCTTCGATTACACCAGCTTTAATTTCTAAAGCTTCGTGTTTTTTAGCGAAGTCGTTGATTACTTTAGCAGGAGCAATTACATCCTCCGTACTAAACGCGATTGCGTTTGGACCAGTTAATGCTTCGTTTAAACCAGCTAAGCCAGCTTCTTCAGCAGCACGACGAGTTAAAGTGTTTTTGTAAACTTTGAACTCAACACCAGCTTCACGTAATTGCTTACGTAATTCAGTTACTTCAGCAACGTTTAAACCACGGTAATCAACAACGATTGTTGATTTGCTTTCACGTAATTTAGCAGCTACTTCAGATACAACTTGTTTTTTTGCTTCTAATACTGCGCTCATTTATTACACCTCCTGTGGATTTTAGTGTGTATACCGCAAAAGTGTAACTCATAACAAAACCTCCACGAATTTTTCAAAAAAAGACATGGAGGCTGTATATGCACGAATTTATCAGTTATACACCTCGGCAGGATATTAAGCTTACGCACCTACTGTCTACGGTAGTCTATTTAATTAGCAAGACAATCTCCATTATAGAGAGTTCTTGTCGAATTGTCAACTTTGTTTTTTATCTTA
This sequence comes from Gottfriedia sp. ABJ_BB2_2, assembly GCF_055484705.1. Classification (NCBI taxonomy): domain Bacteria; kingdom Bacillati; phylum Bacillota; class Bacilli; order Caryophanales; family Bacillaceae; genus Gottfriedia; species Gottfriedia sp. ABJ_BB2_2. Next base: position 18,837 of record NZ_JBVFKR010000015.1, on the reverse strand, counting down.
GAAACTAGCAGGATCTACTTTGATACCAGGGCCCATAGTTGAAGTGATTGCTACGTTCTTCATGTATGTTCCTTTAGCAGCTGCAGGTTTAACCTTAACCATAGTTTCGAAGATTGTTGTAAAGTTTTCTACTAACTTTTCGTTTTCGAAAGATACTTTACCGATTGGTACGTGAATGTTACCAGCTTTATCAACACGGTATTCAACTTTACCAGCTTTGATTTCGTTAACAGCTTTCGTTACATCAAATGTAACAGTTCCTGTTTTAGGGTTTGGCATTAAACCTTTAGGTCCTAATACACGTCCTAATTTACCAACTTCAGCCATCATGTCTGGAGTTGCTACTACTACATCAAAGTCGAACCAACCTTTTTGGATTTTAGCGATCATTTCAGCATCGCCTACGAAATCAGCACCAGCAGCTTCAGCTTCTTTAGCTTTTTCACCTTTAGCGAATACTAATACACGTTGTACTTTACCAGTACCGTGTGGAAGAACTACTGCACCACGAATTTGTTGGTCAGCTTTCTTTGGATCTACTCCTAAACGGAATGCTACTTCAACAGTTGCGTCGAAGTTAACAGTTGTAGTTTTCTTTACTAGTTCTACAGCTTCGTTTACAGCGTAAACAGCTGTACGATCTACTAATTTAATAGCTTCTTGGTACTTTTTACCTTTGTTAGCCATGTTCTTTTCCTCCTAATGTGGTTTTAACGGATTTTCCTCCCACGAATAAAGGTTGCGATAGTACACCAAAAGCGATGTTCGCAACCTCCTCAATCACACCTTATTGAAGATGGGATTAGTCTTCAATAACGATACCCATACTACGTGCAGTACCTTCAACCATACGCATAGCAGCTTCAACTGAAGCAGCGTTTAAATCAGGCATTTTAGTTTCAGCAATCTCACGTACTTTATCGCGTTTTACTGTTGCTACTTTTTTACGATTTGGTTCACCAGAACCAGACTCGATACCAGCCGCTACTTTAAGAAGTACAGCAGCAGGAGGAGTTTTCGTAATAAACGTAAACGAACGATCTTCGAATACTGTGATTTCAACAGGAATAATTAAACCAGCTTGGTCAGCTGTACGAGCGTTGAACTCTTTACAGAATCCCATGATGTTAACACCTGCTTGTCCTAATGCAGGACCAACTGGTGGTGCTGGGTTTGCTTTTCCTGCAGGAATTTGCAATTTTACCATTTTAATTACTTTTTTAGCCACGAGACACACCTCCTTAAGTCCGTGATGTGGTAATAGGGATTCACCCTCCCACTCATATCGTTTGCATTCTCATGCATATTCTTATACAGAAGTTAATATCATCTAATCGATGCATATTGACCTTTAAAAGTCTAACACTTTCAAAATAAAAAAGCAAGGTCTAGTATTATAATTTTTCTACAAGATGTAAATCTAGTTCTACAGGCGTTTCTTTATTAAAGAACTCTACTAGTACTGTAACTTTTTTCTTTTCAAAATCAATTTCTTTTATTGAACCAGTGTAATTCGCAAATGGTCCTTCTTTTAAACGAACAACTTCATTCACTTCTAAATCGAAATCAATTACTTGCTCATCAAGACCCATATGCTTAAGAATATGTGTGATCTCTTCTTCTAATAAAGGAGTTGGTTTTGAACCTGAACCCGCTGATCCAACAAACCCTGTTACACCTGGTGTATTTCGTACAACATACCATGAATCATCCGTCATAACGATTTCAACTAAAACGTAACCAGGAAACACTTTACGTTTTGTAACTTTTTCTTTACCGTTCTTCATTTCAACTTCTGATTCTTCAGGAACGATCACTCGGAAAATCTTATCTTGCATTCCCATTGTTTCTACACGCTTTTCTAGATTAGCTTTTACCTTATTCTCATATCCTGAATAAGTATGAACAACATACCAACTTTTTTCCATTTTAGAGGACTAAGTCCTTCCCTCCCCGGTCAACTTTCTTTGCAAATTAAAAAACCCGTTACCGGGCTTTTCTTTAAACATTATCATTCATTATAGCACATTTAGTTTTAACTTATTCAAGAATAAGTCGGATTAACTCAGAAATTCCTGTGTCAAGCACCGCAAAGAAAAATACAAAGACAACAACTGTAGCTACAACTGTCACCGTTGAATTAACTAATTCTTTTCTTTTAGGCCAAGAAACTTTCTTCATTTCGCTTTTTACATCGCGAAAAAATTTACCGATACGACCCATTGACGCAACCCCCAATATATACTTGTTTAGAGAAATGCGTAAACGTCCCGCTTGTCCGTACAAATAGAGCGTCGTTACATGCTATATACAGAAAAGCTATGATTCTAATATTGATCAAGGACACCCGCAATTATTTCATTTATTTTGTTTCTTTATGTGTAGTATGTTCATTACACGTTTTACAAAACTTCTTCATCTCCAAACGTTCTACAGAAGCAGAATTTTTCATTGTGGAGTAGTTTCTATTATTGCAAGTAGTGCACGACAGGACAACCTTTTTTCTCATGGTGACACCAACCTAATTCATCTATAATTATCCATTAAAAATGTAACATGTGTCCCCTAAACTGTCAAACCGTATTAAAGAAAACCTCTATACAGATAGTTCTCTAATTTCCATATATCTTTCTAATTTCCTTTTTACACGTTGTAGTGCATTGTCAATCGACTTTACATGCCTGTTTAATTCCTCGGAAATTTCTTGATAAGAACGTCCATCTAAGTAAAGTGATAATACTTTTCTTTCTAAATCGCTTAATAATTCTGACATTTTTAATTCTATGTCCACATTTTCTTCTTGATTTATAACAAGTTCTTCTGGATCCATATTTTTAGATTCAGTCAGTACATCTAATAAAGTACGATCTGACTCTTCATCGTATATAGGCTTGTCCAACGATACATATGAATTTAATGGTATATGCTTTTGTCTAGTTGCTGTTTTGATCGCTGTAATAATTTGTCTTGTAATGCATAATTCTGCAAACGCCTTAAAGGACGAAAGCTTGTCTTCTTTATAGTCACGAATTGCTTTATACAGGCCAATCATACCCTCTTGAATAATGTCTTCACGGTCTGCACCAATTAGAAAATAAGATCTAGATTTAGCTTTAACAAAATTACGGTATTTTTGAATTAAAAATGTAAGTGCTTCTTGGTCTCCTCCTCGGACATATTCTAAAATTACCTCATCATCCAAAGGACCATATTCTACCATTAGTTTTAATTCCTGTTCAACGTTCAAAATTAGCACCTCCGACCGTACAATTTACCTCATTATACAGTACAAAGAAAAAGGAAACAATAAGTCATCGTTCCCCTCTTCGCCATTTTTCTAAAATTTCTGTTTGTTTTGAATTTAATTTTTTGCCTATTGTCAGCCTTTGATCAGGTATTTCTTTAATTTTGCTACTGATCATTTTTTTATTTTGTGTAACTGAACGATATAACTCCATTGCCGGAATCCGAAGCGCACCTTGCCCAAAAATTTGCCATTGCTCTGTAAAATCCGATGTTGCAACATAGATTTGATGATTTACATGACGGAGCTCGATTGCTAGCTTTTCAATTTTTTCATCAGCAGACTGATTTTTACGTGTAAAAATGACATCTACTTTCGAATGCTTATCTACTTTTTCAATTCCGTTTACAAAATGAGCATCAAATACGACAATGACGCTCATTCCAGTAGAAGCTTTATACTCAGCAAGTAATGTAATCAGTAAGTCTCGAGATTTATCAAAGTCTACATCTCGAAGCTTTCTTAGATTTGGCCAAGCTCCAATCATGTTGTATCCATCTACTATCAGGATTTCTTTCTTTTTATGATCCAAGAGGATTTCTCTTGCGGTGTACTTCATACATTAACAAACTTGCAGCAACAGATGCGTTTAACGAAGTAACTTTACCAACCATTGGCAGTTTAATTAGAAAGTCACATTTTTCTTTTAAAATTCTGCTCATACCTTTTCCTTCACTACCGATAATTAAACCAAGTGAGATTTCGCCGTCCATTTTACGATAATCCTCAGCACCTTTTGCATCCGTACCGAAAATCCAAACGCCTCTTTGTTTTAAATCATCTACAGTTCTTGCAAGGTTTGTAACTCTTGCAACAGGGATATATTCAATTGCTCCCGTAGAAGATTTTGCTACTGCTGAAGTTAATCCAACCGCTCTTCTTTTTGGAATGATAATACCATGTGCACCAACAGCATCTGCAGTTCTCATAATAGACCCTAAATTATGTGGATCTTCAATTTCATCAAGTATGATGAAGAATGGTTGTTCATTTCGACTACTTGCAACCTCGAATAAGTCTTCAACCTCTACATATTCATAAGCAGCAACTTGGGCAATTACACCTTGGTGATTTCCTTGAACCATACCGTCTAATTTTTTATTAGGCGCTTTTTGAACTAACACTTTGTTTTCATTCGCTAATTCTAAAAGTTTATGAATTTGTCCTTTATTTGCGCTATCACTTACCCATATTTTATTAATATCTCGACCTGAACGTATCGCTTCCATAACAGGGTTACGTCCAATAATAAATTCCTCTGACATGTTATACTCCTTTTTCATTCTCAATAAACTGAATTGCAAATTGTACAATACTATTGAGTCTATCTTCATTTTTTAGTAAGTAATGATATCCAATCAACGCTTCAATTGCTGTAGCATATCGATATGTTTGAACATCTGTATTTTTAGGGACCGTGCCCGACTTGGCATTTCTTCCTCTTTTTACAACAGCAATTTCTTCTTCAGACAGAAAGTCAGAAGATAGCATTTCTCTGATTACTTTAGCTTGTCCTTTTGCAGAAACAAAACTAGTTGCTGCTTTATGCAACTGATGAGGTCGAACCGTTCCTTTTACAAGGAGGTGATGACGTACATAAATTTCGTATACAGCATCACCTATATATGCAAGAGCTAAACTATTTAATTGTTTTACATCTAAATTTTGACTACTTTCAATCATCAAGTTATCCTCTTTTCCAGCGAATACCTTGTGGAGTGTCTTCAATGATAATATTTAAGTCTTTTAATTGATCACGAATTTGATCAGCTAATGCAAAATCACGATTTTTTCTTGCTTCAGTACGTTTTTGAATTAGCGCCTCAATCTCTTCATCTAACATTGCTTCTTCTTTCACTAGATTGATACCAAGAACACTAGATAATTCATCAAAAGTCTGAAGGAATTGATTCAACACTTTCGTTGAAGTGTGTGCTTCCAATAAATATTGATTCGCTGATTTTGCTAGTTGATATAACACTGAAATTGCATTTGCAGTATTAAAGTCATCATCCATTACTTTGATAAAGACTTGCTTCTCGTCTTTAATTTCTTTTAACCATTTCTCGTCTTCTTCAGTTAAATTCGTGCTACTTTCAAGTCTGTGTTTCAGATTTTGATAAGCTGTTTTAATACGTTCGAACCCATTTTTAGCTTCTTGAAGAAGGTCTTCGCTATAGTTAATTGGATGACGGTAATGTACAGATAACATAAAGAATCTTAACAGCATCGGATCAATTAATTTGATGATGTCATGTACTAAAACAAAGTTTCCAAGTGATTTTGACATTTTTTCATTATCAATATTAATATAGCCATTATGCATCCAGTAATTTGAAAAAGTTTTTCCGCTCAATGCTTCAGATTGAGCAATTTCGTTTTCATGATGTGGGAATGATAAATCTTGACCACCTGCATGAATATCAATTGTTTCACCTAAATATTTTTTTGCCATTGCGGAGCACTCGATGTGCCAGCCAGGTCTACCATTACCCCAAGGGCTTTCCCAATAAATTTCTCCTGGTTTAGCTGCTTTCCATAAAGCAAAGTCAAGCGGATCTTCTTTCTTTTCACCAATCTCAATTCTTTCACCGATACGAAGGTCTTCAATCGATTGATGAGAAAGCTTACCGTATCCATTAAATTCTTTTGTTTTGAAATACACATCGCCCTCTGACTCATATGCGTATCCTTTTTTAATTAATTCCTCAACAAAATCAATAATAATATCCATGTTTTCCATTACTCGTGGATGATTAGTAGCTGTTTTGCAGCCTAGTGCTTGAACGTCTTCAAAATATGCACTTATAAATTTGTCAGCGATTGTTGGTACATCTGAACCTAGTTCATTTGCTGCTTTAATTAATTTATCATCTACATCAGTAAAGTTTGATACAAAATTCACGTCATATCCACGGTATTCGAAGTAACGTCGTACTGTGTCAAAAACAATTGCTGGTCTCGCATTTCCGATATGAATATAATTGTATACTGTTGGCCCACACACATACATTTTTACTTTTCCTTCTTCTAAAGGTTTAAAGTCTTCTTTTTTCCTCGTTAATGTATTATAAATTTGAATCGCCATATTTTTACTTCCTTTCAGTTATGCTCAATAAACTTTTCAATTCTTGAATCTCTGCTTCTAATTGAAGCAATCTATCTGCATCAGGATCTGGTAAATCACAGTGATCAAACTGATTATTCACTCTAATTCCATCTTGAACAACTATCTTTCCAGGTATACCAACTACAGTCGTATTATTTGGAACATCTTTTAGTACAACTGAATTTGCACCTATCTTTGCATTCTCTCCGACTGTAATCGATCCCAATACCTTTGCCCCTGTAGCAACAAGTACTCCGTTTAATAAGGTCGGGTGTCTTTTACCTTTTTCTTTCCCCGTTCCACCTAATGTTACTCCTTGATAAATAGTGACATCATCGCCAATTTCACAAGTTTCTCCAATAACAACTCCTGCCCCATGATCGATAAAGAAGCGTCTACCGATTTTCGCACCTGGATGAATTTCAATGCCTGTTAGAAAGCGAGCAAATTGTGAAATACTTCTTGCAATAAAGTACCATTTTCTACGATAGAAATAATGTGCAAATCGATAAAGCCATAATGCATGTAAACCAGCATACGTTAGAATTACTTCTAAATATCCAGTTGCAGCTGGGTCACGTTCAAATATCGTCGCTACATCTTCCTTCATGTACTTTAGCATTTTCATTTCCCCTTAAAGAATTTATTAAGAACTCCGTTTCTCTCTATTTTAATATGGTACTAAAAAAATAAAAAAGCGCCCCTGTGTACTTAAACACAGAGACGCTTGTTTTGCGCGGTTCCACTCTGTTTAGATAATTAGTAAAAATCATCTCAACTCATGTAATATAACGGTTTCCACCGCTTTAACCTACTAAAATAATCGTTCGGCTAAAGACTCAAGGGCGCACTTCCATGTATGTCGTTAAAATCACTCACACCACTTGTGATTCTCTCTGGATAACGAACAATCATTTACTCTTCCCTATCAACATTTTTCCTATATGAATGTTATTTATATATATTACACGAATGCAAAATTGTTAACCAATAATTTGTTGTAAACGAGCAATAACTTTTTCTTTTCCTAATAACGTCATTGCAGCTGGTAATTCAGGTCCGTGACATTGTCCAGTTGTCGCAACACGAATTGGCATAAATAACTTTTTACCTTTATGTCCTGTAGCTTTTTGAACATTTTTCATTGAAGTTTTAATAGAATCTACAGTAAACTCATCAGCAGAATTTAATTCTTCAACTAATGCAGCTAGAACTTCTTTTACTTGGTCTTCAGAAATAACAGCTTGTTCTTCTTCACCAAATGTTAACTCATCTTTAAAGAATAAGCTAGATAGTTCTACGATTTCAGCTCCAAAGCTCATTTGATCTTGGTAAAGTGCAACAAGATTCGTTACCCAAAGATTTTCATCTGCAGTACGCTCTTCTTTTACATAACCAGCTTCGATTAAATGAGGTAATGAAATTTCTACTACTTTCTCTAATGGCTGCTCTTTAATATAGCGATTGTTAATCCAAGTTAACTTTTGCTTATCAAACATTGCAGGTGCTGAACTTAAACGGCTAGGATCGAAAATTTTAATAAATTCTTCTTTATTAAAAATTTCTTCCTCACCAACTGGTGACCAACCAAGAAGCGCAATAAAGTTAAATAAAGCTTCTGGTAAATAACCAAGGTTTTGATATTGCTCAATAAATTGTAATACTGATTCATCACGTTTTGAAAGCTTTTTACGGTTTTCATTCACAATTACAGCCATGTGTCCAAATTCAGGTGCATCCCAATTTAGCGCTCGATAGACCATTAATTGTTTCGGTGTATTCGAAATATGCTCTTCTCCACGTAATACGTGACTAATTTTCATTAACGCGTCATCTACTACTACTGCATAGTTATACGTAGCAATTCCATTCTTTTTCACAAGAACCCAGTCACCGATATCTTTTGATTCGAACTTGATATTTCCACGAACAATATCTTCCCACTCATACGTATCAGATGCTGGTACTGCAAAACGAATCGTATATTCTGCACCTTCTGTTTCTTTTGCTGTTCTTTCTTCCGCTGTTAAATGACGACATTTACCACTATAACGTGTAGTTGGAAGTCCAGAAGCAATTTGAGCTTCACGTTCAGCTGCAAGTTCTTCTTCTGTACAATAACACTTATAAGCGTGACCTTTTTCAATTAACTCGTTAGCGTATTGCTTATATAAATCTAATCTTTCTAATTGACGGTAAGGACCATATTCTCCACCTTTATCTGGACCTTCATTCCAGTCGATTCCTAACCAGTGTAAAAATTTTGCTTGGCTTTCTTCGCCACCTTCAACGTTTCGTTCGATATCTGTATCCTCAATACGTAATACCATATCGCCATTAAAGTGTTTTGCAAATAAATAAACATATAATGCAGTACGCGCGTTACCAATATGTAAATGCCCCGTTGGACTAGGTGCATAACGAACTCTTACTCTATTTGACATTTATAGACACTCTCCACTGATTTATAATTATACTTTACTAGTTTAAGCCTTCTTCTGTAACAATACAACCGCTTGTGAAGCAATTCCTTCTTTTCTTCCAGTAAAACCTAACTTTTCAGTTGTCGTTGCTTTTACATTAATAAGATCCGAAGACGTTTCTAGTAATTCTGCAATTCTACTTCTCATTGATTGTATATATGGCGCCATTTTCGGTGCTTGTGCAATGATTGTACAATCAGCATTGACTAATTCATATCCTTTATCTTTTACAAGTTGATAAACGTGAATTAAAAGCTTAGCCGAATCAGCATCTTTAAAAGCTGGGTCTGTGTCTGGGAAATGTTTTCCAATGTCGCCTTCCCCTATCGCACCTAATAATGCATCTGAAATTGTATGTAGAAGCACATCAGCATCTGAATGTCCAAGTAAGCCAAGCTCATACGGAATTTCAATGCCACCGATAATTAATGGGCGATTTTCTGCAAAAGCATGAACATCAAACCCTTGTCCGATTCTAAACATGTATACACCTTCTAATTTTGATATTGTTCATAGATTGTTTCAGCAAAAAACAAATCCTCTTTTGTTGTAACTTTTATATTATTATAATCACCATTCACTACTGAAACAACTTGTCCATTCCATTCAACTAAACTTGCATCATCAGTCCCTAAAAAGCCATTTTGTATCGCTTTTTGATGAGCTTGTACCAAGTATTCATAAGTAAAAGCTTGGGGAGTTTGTACCCCCCAAAGTGTAGATCGATCAATTGTTTCAACCACTTTTTCATCAATTACTTTTTTAATCGTATCTTTCATAGGAACTGCACAAATAACTGCATGATGTTCATTCAGTCTTTTTAAAATTCGTTCAATCACATCTTTTGATACAAAAGGTCTTGCCCCGTCGTGTACAAGCACATACCCAGCTGCATCTTTAATAGATAGTAAACCATTATATACACTTTCTTGTCTTTCAGACCCACCTTGTACATAAGTGATTTTTTGTTTAATCGATTTAGATAGGTTTAATGTATCAAATAGATGTCTCTCAGCTTCTTTGATTGGTAAAATAATCTCATTACATCTTGGATCTTCACCAAATATTTTAATGGTTAGTTCGATAATAGGTGAATTCTTTATCTTTAGAAATAATTTGTTGAAGCCTGCGCCCATTCGAGAGCCTGAACCCGCTGCTGGGATAATGACTTTATATTGCATGCCTCTGTTACCCCTTTACTTTACCTTACTTTACTTTTGCGAAAATCATACGGCCTGCAGATGTTTGCAGTACACTTGTAACGATTGTATCTATACGTTTTCCGATTGATTCTTTTCCATCTTCTACAACTATCATCGTTCCATCATCCAGGTAAGCAACACCTTGCAGTTTTTCTTTACCTTCTTTTACGACAAATGCCGTTATTACTTCTCCAGGTAATACTACCGGTTTGATGGCATTTGCTAAATCATTTATATTCCAGACCTTAATTTGTTGTAATTCACTTACTTTGTTTAAATTAAAATCATTCGTAACTAGAATACCATTCTTTAGTTTTGCAAGTTTAACTAATTTTGCATCAACTTCAGGAACATCTTCAAAGTCACCTTCATAAATTTCTACGTTCATAGCAAGCTCTTTTTGAATTCGATTTAGTATATCTAAACCTCTTCTACCTCTGTTTCGTTTTAACGTGTCAGAAGAATCTGCTATGTACTGTAACTCAGCTAATACAAATTGCGGAATCACAATCGTACCTTCTATAAACCCAGTTTGACAAATGTCAGCGATACGCCCATCAATAATAACACTCGTATCTAAAATTTTAACCGGCGTTTCTACTGTATCCTGCTCATCAGTTGCTTTTCGCTTAGAAGCTTTTGATAAAGTAAATAAACCAAGTAATTCTTCTCTTTTCTTAATCCCAACTTGGAATCCTAAATAACCTAACAAAATCGTAACGACAATCTGAATAATTGATGATACATATTGTAATCTAATCGAGTCAATTGGCAATGAAATAAGAAATGCCAGAATAAGTCCAAAAACAAGTCCTAAACTACCAAACAAAATCATTGAAATAGGAGCCTTTAACAATTTCTCCTCTATATACCTAATAAACATTACTGTTGGATCTACTAACCAAAGCGATAAAATGAAAAAGATAACTGCCCCACTTAATGCTTGTACGTATGAATTAAGTAATATTGAAGGCATCTCTGTTTTTAACAACTTATCTAAGAGTGGAAACAATACTAAACATAATGTACTTCCCACAAAGATATAAATTACTTGTACTATCCTTTTTATCACTTCGCCACCTCCTATCAATAATATATAATTACAACTATGGTTATTTATATTGTAATTAACTCTATCTTAGACGAAACTACTCAATTATGTCTATTGATATACAATTGCTCTTGGATTCGTTTTAATCCTTCTTTGATTTTTTTAGCACGAATTTCACCTATTCCATCGACATCATCAAGTTCATCAAGTGAAGCTCTAAATATCCCTTTTAAATGTCTGAAGCGCTCTGTTAAATTCTCGATGACCAAAGGCGGTAGTCTAGAAATTTTCATTAACATCCTATAACCCCTCGGCTCAACCATTTCTTCTAAATTCGTATTATTAGGGAAGCCAAGCAGTTTAATAATAACGTGGTCCTCTAATAACTCTTCATTTGCTAACTCTTGTAGCTTTTGCAAAATATATTTAGGATTTTGCTCTTTATTATAATGATAATCTTTAATTAATAATAATGCCTCCTCCTCAAGGTCCGAAATGATTTCAATTAATTGTAATTCAATCAATCTACCTTCATCACCGAGTTCTATTACATAATTATTAATTTCATTTTTAATACGCAATACCATTTCAACACTATGTAATACATTGACAACTTCAAATAAAGTGACTAACTCCTCGAATTCTAAAATACTAAGAGAAGTAATCCCTTGATTCCAAACGCTTTTATATTTCTCAAGCGTTTGAATCGCTTGGTTTGCTTTTGTTAAAATAACCCCTATATCTTTTAAAGTATATCGTAGGTTCCCTTTGTACAAAGTAATGACATTTCTTCTTTGTGAGATTGCAATGACTAAATTCCCAGTTTGTCTAGATACACGCTCAGCAGTACGGTGACGCATACCAGTTTCTTTTGTATTAATAGATTGGTCGGGGATTAATTGTGCATTTGCCAAAAGAATTTTAGAGCCATTCTCATTTAAAATAATTGCACCATCCATTTTCGCTAACTCATACAAGCTTGCTGGAGAAAATGGATCATTAATATGAAAGCCGCCATCTACCATTTGTTTTGTTTCATCATTGAAGCCTAGGACAATTAAACCACCTGTCTGCGCTCTCAAAACATTGTCTATCCCATCACGTAATGGCGTGCCAGGTGAAATCATCTCTAGTACTGGCAGCATCGTTTTGGTCTTTTGCTTTTGATCTTCCATCTATACCCTCCTAACTCAACAAATGTTTTAAAGCCTCTTGAACTGAGTTTATCCCTATTATTTCCATTCCTTCAGGAAAACTCCACCCTCCAATATTTTTTGCAGGAATTATTGCTCGTTTAAACCCAAGTTTTGCAGCTTCCTGCACCCTTTGCTCGATTCTGGATACTCTTCGTACTTCACCGGTTAGACCAATTTCACCAATTACAACGTCTGTTGGTTTCGTAGGCTTGTCTTGAAAACTTGATGCAATACTAACGGCAACAGCTAAATCTACTGCAGGTTCATCTAACTTTAATCCTCCAGCAACCTTCAAATATGCGTCCTGATTTTGTAATAATAGACCGACTCTTTTTTCTAGAACAGCCATAATTAAAGACACACGGTTATGATCGACTCCCGTTGCCATTCTTCTTGCATTACCAAAACTAGTAGGTGATACAAGTGCTTGTAGCTCCACTAAAACAGGTCTTGTCCCTTCCATTGAAGATACGACTGTAGAACCGGCTACGCCAAATGGACGCTCCTCCAAGAAAATTTCAGAAGGATTTAACACTTCGACCAATCCTAATTCCTTCATTTCAAAAATGCCAGTTTCATTTGTTGAACCAAAGCGATTTTTTACCGCTCTTAGTATGCGATATGTATGATGTCTTTCACCTTCAAAGTATAAAACTGCGTCTACCATATGTTCTAATAAACGAGGACCTGCAATTGCGCCTTCCTTCGTAACATGACCTACTATGAATATAGGTATACCTTTTGTTTTAGCAATTTTCATTAATTCTGATGTACATTCCCTAACTTGTGAAACACTGCCAGGAGCTGAGGTTACTTCATTCAAATAAATTGTTTGAATGGAGTCTATTACAACAAAATCTGGTGCCATTTCATCCATAAATCTAGCAATGTAAGAAAGATCAGTCTCTGATAACACGAATAAGTTTTTTGTAGCAATTCCTAGACGCTCTGCTCTAAGCTTTATTTGTTTCTGTGATTCCTCTCCAGAAACGTATAAAACTTTATGATCCTTTTTTGCTAATTGTGAAGAAACCTGCAAAAGCATTGTCGACTTCCCGATACCAGGGTCTCCACCAATTAATACTAAAGAACCTAAAACAATTCCTCCACCTAATACACGATTAAATTCTTGAAAGGTCGTTTCAATACGCGTTTCAGACCCAATTTCAACTTCCATAATGGAGATTGGCTTAGAACCTTCAGTAGAAGAGCTTGTATTAAATGTTAATCTTCTAGAACTTGGCGGTTGTTCAATGAACTCAACCATTGTATTCCATTCATTACATGCTGGACACTTTCCTACCCATTTAACAGATTCATATCCGCAAGATTGACAGACAAATTTAGTTTTCTTTTTAGCCATATGTATTGTACCTCTCATGCAACATGATTACTTAATTTAGTATATGTATTCTAAGTCTATCCTACCTTTTTTATGATATAAGAAAAAGGGCTTAACGCCCTTTTTCAAAAATTAGTTAATTCAGCGTTTCCGTATACAATAATCCTATTTTAAAAGGCTAGGAAACACTTATTAATTATTGATTTACAATTTCAGCTGCTGATTTAATGACATATTCATTTTCTTGAACATCAAGAACAACTTTTTGTCCCTTTTCAACAGCACCTTTTAATAGCTCTTCTGATAGTCTATCTTCAATTTGCTTTTGGATTGCTCTTCTTAATGGACGAGCTCCATATTCAGGATCAAATCCTTCATCTGCAATTTTATCAATCGCTGCATCAGATAATTCTAATTCGATTTCTTGTTCTTTTAATCGTTTTGTTAAACTATTTACCATTAAATGAACAATCTCTTTAATATGTTTTTTCTCTAATGAATGGAACACAATTGTTTCATCAATACGGTTAAGGAACTCTGGTCGGAATGCTTTCTTTAATTCCTCCATTACTTTCCCTTTCATGTCTTGATAGTCTTTCGCTCCATCATTAATATTAAATCCAACATATTTATTTGTTTTTAATGCACTTGCTCCTACGTTAGAAGTCATGATCACTAGCGTATTCCTAAAGTCAACAGTTCGACCTTTAGAATCAGTTAATCTACCATCTTCTAATACTTGAAGTAAGATATTAAATACATCTGGATGAGCTTTTTCAATTTCGTCTAAAAGAATAACAGAATATGGTTTACGTCTAACTTTTTCAGTTAATTGTCCACCCTCATCATATCCAACATATCCTGGAGGTGCACCAACAAGTCTTGAAGTTGCGTGTTTCTCCATATACTCGGACATATCGATACGAATCATTGCATCCTCGTCACCAAAGATTGTTTCTGCTAGAGCTCGCGCTAATTCTGTTTTACCGACACCAGTTGGGCCTAAGAAGATAAATGAACCGATTGGACGTTTAGGATCCTTTAAGCCAGCTCTTGCACGTCTTACTGCTTTAGAAACAGCAACAACAGCTTCTTCTTGACCTATTACACGTTTGTGTAAAACACTTTCCATGTTTAACAGCTTATCAGCTTCAGTTTGTGCTAGCTTAGTAACTGGGATATTCGTCCATGAAGATACAACATTCGCAATATCCTCTATAGTCACCTCAGAATTTTCTTTACCTTGTTTTTCTTTCCACTGACGTTTTGTATCTTCTAATTGCTCACGTAATCTTTGCTCTGAATCTCTTAATGATGCTGCTTTTTCAAATTCTTGGCTTTGAACTGCGGCATCTTTTTCTTTACGCACTTCTTCTAATTTTACTTCTAATTCTTTTAAGTTTGGTGGCGTTGTAAAGCTACGTAAACGAACCTTTGAACCAGCTTCATCAATTACATCAATCGCTTTATCTGGTAAGAAACGATCTGTAATATAGCGGTCAGATAATTTTACTGCTTCAATAATCGCTTCATCAGAAATTGATACTCTATGATGCGCTTCATAACGGTCGCGTAACCCTTGTAAAATTTGAATTGACTCATCAACACTAGGCTGATCGACTGTAATTGGTTGGAAACGACGCTCTAGAGCTGCATCCTTTTCAATATATTTACGGTATTCATCAATTGTCGTAGCACCGATACATTGTAATTCTCCACGTGCAAGTGATGGTTTTAAGATATTAGATGCATCAATTGCACCTTCAGCACCACCAGCACCGATTAATGTATGAAGCTCATCAATGAATAAAATAATATTTCCTGCCTGACGAATTTCGTCCATTACCTTTTTCAAACGATCCTCGAATTCACCTCGATATTTAGTTCCAGCTACAACTGTCCCCATATCAAGCGTCATTACTCGTTTATCACGAAGGATTTCTGGTACTTCATTATTTACAATTTGTTGCGCTAACCCTTCAGCAATTGCTGTTTTACCAACACCTGGTTCACCAATTAGAACTGGGTTATTTTTCGTACGACGGCTTAATACTTCAATAACACGTTGAATCTCTTTGCTACGGCCAATAACCGGATCTAATCGACCTTCTCGAGCAGATACAGTTAAATCACGAGCTAAGCTATCTAACGTAGGTGTATTTGCTTGGTTAGCTGATCCATTTTGATGATTAGATGAGCTTTCATTGCTACCTAATAATTGAAGTACCTGTTGACGGGCTTTGTTTAAACTAACACCAAGATTATTTAATACTCTTGCTGCAACACCCTCACCTTCACGAATTAAACCTAGTAAGATATGTTCTGTCCCTACATATGAGTGACCTAGTTTTCGAGCTTCATCCATAGATAATTCAATTACTTTTTTAGCTCTAGGTGTATAATGTACAGTTTGTGCTACACCTTGACCACGACCTATTAATGTTTCTACTTCTTGCTGTACTTTTTCCGGACTAAGTCCAAGAGCAAGTAATGCTTTTGCTGCGATTCCTTCGCCTTCACGTACAAGCCCTAATAATATATGTTCTGTTCCTATATTTGAGTGTCCAATTCGGATTGCCTCTTCTTGAGAAAGAGCTAATACTTTTTGAGCACGTTCTGTAAATCGACCAAACATCATAATTGGTTCCTCCCATATAATTAGTTATTTTTACTAGATAGTTTTTCTCGAATTAATGATGCCCTTCTGATATCCCTTTCCTCAGGTGTAAGTTGATCACCAACATATTGTTGTAATATACCTGGTTGGGTTAGAATCATTAATTCATTCAAAAAGTTTTTAGATAGACCGGTTATTAAACCTAAATCGATACCTAATTGTACATCTGATAAACAAACAGCACTTTCTTTTGTTTCAATAATTCTACCGTATTTCAATATCCCTAAAGAACGATAGATTCTATCCTCTAGTCTGATTAATGAAGTTTTAACAAGTGCGTCTCTAGCTGACTTTTCATGTTTGATCAACTGTTGAACGATTGTAATCAAATCTTCAATAATCTCTTCTTCCGATTTCCCCAATGTGATTTGATTAGAAATCTGAAAGATATTACCTAAAGCTTCGCTACCTTCACCGTAAATTCCTCTTACAACTAATCCGAGTTGATTAATAGTTGGGATCAAACGATTGAATTGCTTTGTTATGACAAGTGCCGGTAAATGCATCATTACAGATGCTCTTAAACCAGTACCTACATTTGTTGGACAGCTTGTTAAATAACCAATCGTTTCATCAAAAGCGTATTCTAGTTGACTTTCAATATAATTATCTATATTATTCGCCTCTGTTAATGCTTCTCTAAGTTGTAACCCTGGGTATAAAGCTTGAATACGTAAATGATCTTCCTCATTAATCATTATGCTAATCTGTTCATTTTGCGAAAGAATACATGCACCATGTACAGATTCAACTAAATTTGGACTAATCAAATGCTTTTCAATCAGTACACGTTTTTCAACTGGTTCTAACTTATTAATTTCAATATATTCAAAAGGTGCATTTGGTAAAGCTGTACTTCCTTCAAAATAATGTTTTACTAAGTGACAAATTTCTTTTGCCTTGTCTTGGCTTAATAAAGTCGGATATAAATATGCGCTAAAATTTCTAGCAAGCCTTATCCGACTACTTAGTACAATGTCATTATCAGGACCTTCTTGCTTCATCCAAGGACTAATTGCTTCATTAATAATGCGATGAATTGACATAAAACTTACTCCCCCTCCTCTTGAAGGATTTGTAAATCTTTTTCGATTGTTCGAATTTCATCCCGTAATTTGATTGCTTGCTCGAATTCTTCTTTTTCAATAAAAGTCTTCATTTGCGTTTTAAGATCATTCAACTTCCTTTTTAATGAAATTGCTCCACTTATCTTCTGAGGCAATTTTCCTGTATGAGAAACATTTCCGCTATGAATCCTTTTAACAATTGGTTTCATCTGCTCTTTAAATGTTTCATAACAAGTTGAACAACCTAAACGTCCGATTTTAGTAAACTTTTGAAATGTCATCTTACATCTAGGACACTCAATTTGTTGATCTTTATGAAATGTATTTTTTTTCATTTCATAAATACCATTATTACCTTTAAATAATCCGGCTAACAAATCATTTACAGAATACCCACTTATTTCGGAAAAAATATATTTGTTGTTTGAATCATTTGCGCACTTCTCACATAAGTGAATATCTGTCTTTTCACCATTTATAATCTTAGAATAGTGTAATGTTGCCGGACGTTCTTGACATTCTTGACATATCATTTGGGGGCAACCTCCATATTCTATTTATATTTTAAACTTCTTAACATTGCTTTTAATAACCTGGCCCTTAATTCATCACGATAAGGTAAATTGACCATTAAAACAGAACGATCTAATACACTAAGCATCATTTTTGCTTCTCTTTCTGTAATAACATTTCTTTCAAGAAGTAAATGTATATAATCTTCTGAGCTTGATTGAGCGATACTAGTATTAAAACTATTCATAACCTGATCAATTACGCTAGCCTTGTCATGAAATTGTACTTTGATTATTCGGATGTAACCTCCACCACCACGTTTACTCTCAACTACATATCCTCTTTCTAACGTAAACCTTGTATTTATAACATAATTAATTTGTGATGGTACACAATCAAATTTATTAGCAATTTCACTTCTTTTTATTTCAACATAATCTTTGTCTGATACATCAAAGTACTGCATTAGATATTGTTCAATAATATCTGATATATTTTTCATTACTAACCACCCTTACTGACTTTGACTATCTTTGACTATTATTATATTCCTTTCAAGAAAAATTTCAACTAATAACTCTTTTATTATTTTTGCCAAAGTATGAAAGACTTAATCTGATTTGTATTATATAAATATATGTAAATGAATCTTTATTATGAAGTTATTTTTACTAAGGTTAAATTGAATGATGAAGTACTTTATTTATTACTACTAATTTTTTGAAATTCCTGCTGATCATATTTAAAAACAATGTTCTATCTTAACAAACACAAAAAAACATCAGCTTAATAGCTGATGTTTTAGTTACCAGGCGACGTTCTACTCTCACAGGGGGAAACCCCCAACTACCATCGACGCTGAAGAGCTTAACTGCCGTGTTCGGTATGGGAAC
>NZ_JBVFKR010000014.1:0-82076 GCF_055484705.1 Gottfriedia sp. ABJ_BB2_2 | reverse complement strand
GTTAACAGTTTATATTTTTTTAATTATCTTGATTTATTTTTCGTCAATAATTTTTCCGAAAAATAAATTAAAGTATCTTTCAATCCTAAAATCAATTAGGTTTCCAGATGAATTAAAAACTAATAACTTAGAGAATAAGGAGAAGAATAAAGGAAATAAGAATTAATTTTTTATTTATAAAACTCTTTGGTGAGGAGGATGAATTATGACTAAGGATAATAAACAAAAAAAAATAAGTTTTCTGAGAAAAGAAACTTGGATAGTGATCTTTGGGATATTTATTGCATTTTTTGGAATAGCGTCGCCATTTTATATTTTTTATAGAATTGGTAAGCCTTATAAAATTACTTCATTTCAAGAAATTGGTGTAGTAGGGGATTTTTTTGGTGGAACCTCAGTAGGATTATTATCGTTTGCTAGTATGATTTTTGTTTTTGCTGCAATAGTTATGCAAAAAGAAGAATTGTCTTTGCAACGAGAAGAAGTGGAAAAAACAAGAAAAGAATTTGAAATTACTAATGAAACAATGAAAAAGCAACAATTTGACAGTACGTTTTTCAATATGATTAATTTGCATCACAATATTCTTAATGAAATTAAATTAGAAGATTTATCTGGTAGAGCAGTAATACAAAAATTATATCAAGATTTGATAGTTAACTATGGTAATGAGGCATATAAAAAACACATGGTTAACCTTTTGAATGGATTGCATAATGAAAATATTGATTATATAAATAGTCTAACCGATATTCTTTATAAAGTTGATCTTAAAGAAAAGTATATTAGGGATTATATTGATTATTATACTCCACCATATAATGAGGAATTAGAAGATTATGACTTTTCGGAGTATAATAGATTTGTAGAAACTGTTGAAAATGATACTAATCCCCATTGGTTGAAATTTTATAATGCCGAAAAGAATGATTATTACAACGTAAATATTAAAAATAATAAAAAAAATAGCCTAAAGTTCTTAAATGAATTAAACTTTAAACATTATTTTGATAAAGAATACAAAATAGATCACGAATTTTTTTATAAATTCATAGATTCCTTTTATGAAAATCCCTTACAAATTCTTAAATTTAATACTTGTGAAGAACTTTATAAAAAGTATGAAAACTTAATTGGTCACTATTATAGAAACTTATATCGTATTATAAAATTGATACAAAACCACACTTTTAGCGATAATGAGGCTATAAATAACGAAGAAAAAAGACAGTATAGGGGTATACTAAGAGCTCAACTTTCATCATATGAACTTTTAATGATTTTTTACAATGTTATTTATTCAAATAAGGG
The DNA here is from genome assembly GCF_055484705.1 of Gottfriedia sp. ABJ_BB2_2. NCBI lineage: Bacteria > Bacillati > Bacillota > Bacilli > Caryophanales > Bacillaceae > Gottfriedia > Gottfriedia sp. ABJ_BB2_2. Next base: position 80,765 of record NZ_JBVFKR010000014.1, on the reverse strand, counting down.
CGAGAAGTTTAAGAATCTTCTGCAAGATACTAATTTTTTTGATGATCATTTAATTGAAGAAGATTTTATTTGGAAAAATGATAAAAGGGAATTAAAAAAACTTAATTAATATTCTACCAGTAAACTGGAGGACACTAAATGAACGCTTTGCGTTTGTTTGGTGTCTTTTTTGTTTTAAAAGGAGTGATAATTATGGAAAAACTTTTAATAGAATACAAGGTTACAAGAAAAAAAATAAAAAGACTTATAGAATCAGCAAAAGAAAATCTATTAAAAGATTTCAATGAAGGACAAGTCGAATACATTAAAAGTTTAGGTGAAATTATTAGCGATATGAACTATTCAATCGAATGGATGGAAACTGGGAAAAGACCAGGCTTAAGGCGTGGTATTGAACGAAGAGCAGCTTTTCAGAGGGAAAAGGCAATGAATCCTTTAATTATGCAAAAATACTTCCAATCGATAGAAACAGAGTATAGTTGGGATTTAGAAGTAAAAAAGGATGGAGTTACAAACAGCGAAAGAATGCAAATTATAGATGCTTTAAGTGTATTAACAGAAAGAGAGAAAGAGATTTATTTAATGAGTCGAGGTCATTGTTTATCATTTCAACAAATAGCAAATTACTTAAATATAAGTAAATCAACAGTACAACAAAATATTAAACGCGCCGATAATAAAATAGGCGTGATTATTAATAAGGCCTCTTCGTTATAAACGTATGAGGTTCTTTATTTTTAGGAGGGGTTATATAATGAATACTTACAATGCATCATTTGAATTAATAGATTTTGATGATAATAAGATAATCTTAGGGTTAACTACAAATATTTATTTTAAAGTTTTAAATTCTTATGTAATGTATGTTAGAAATATATCTGAGAATTATGGAGAGTTAATAATAAAAACTCATGCGGATAATTTACAAGGAGCGAGGCTTAATATAAAAACAAGTTTAAGTATATTATCATTCTTATTCGGGTTTGATCTTCAAGCCTCGAATGAAATAAATATTAATGAGCAAGCCAATGTTGAGATTTTAACAGAATCCAATACGAAAAATAAAAATATAGGAAATATTAGAATATTTGAAGACTTTCTTAAAAAGATGAGTTCTGAAGAAAATAATAAAGCAATTGTTTCAATAAACTACTTTGCTAGATCTTTAAGGTTGGTAGATTTAGCTCTTTACGAAGAAGCATTTTTAACATATTACAAATGCTGTGAAATAATCTATGAGCATGAATATAAAAAAAATTATGGTAATTCCATTGAAACAAGTATTGATAATTTACTTGATAACTTTTTGATAAATAATTTTAATGAGGAATATAAGGGCGTAGGCAACGATTTAGAAGCGCACACTAAAATTACTGAAATTTTAAAGAAACTAGTAACAGCTAGAAGAAAGTTAATTAAAGTAATGGAATTATACTCACTTGACAATTCTGATAATAGAGCAGGAAATATAGTATCAAAAAGAAATAAAGTTGGAGCACATGCAACGTCCAAAATTGAAACAATTAATTTTAATCTAGTTAATGATGTTGGCCATTTAGCTCACCAGTTAATAACGAAATTTATTACGAATAACCAACATTTTTTAATTGAAGTAAATGGAAGAAAAGATTGGTAATTAATAAATTAATTTTTGAAGTTTTCATTTTTTATTTGATATAAAATTTGTTCTAAAATAGAAGGGAAAATTTAAGGTGATAAAGAATGAATAAAGTAACTATTCTTGTACCTAGAAAAGTTGAAAATACTTTAGATGGATTTAATTTTTTTAATGATTTATTTGTTAAAATTAATACGATTTATAATTGTAAGATTATACTTGATTTTAAAAACACAAGATGGTTTGAGGCTAATTTAGTAGCTGTTTTAGGCGCATGGTTAGAACATTGCTGGAAAAATGGGAATATAGTTTCATTTGACAAAGCATCGAATTCAATAAGAACTGTGTTTATGAAAAACGGTTTTTATAAATACTATAGTTTAGGAAATGTGGATGATGTATATCACTCAACAATTCAATATAAGATATTTAATGTTAATCAACAAAATGAATTTACAAAGTATATAATCGATGAAGTAATACCCAAAATAAGATTGGATGAGTTAACAAGTGTGGCAAACAGTTTTATTTCTAGTTTAGGTGAAATATTTGCTAACGTGAAAATTCATTCAAATAGTGATAAAGTAATAAGTTGTGGTCAATATTATTACAGCCATCAAAAGGTATGCTTTACAATTGTAGATATAGGAAACACTATAGGATTAAATGTTAGAAATAAATTTAATAATTCATTTATTAAGGATTGCGATGCAATTGATTGGGCAACAATTGAAGGAAATACCACGAAGGTAAAAGGAGAATTTGGTGGAATAGGACTACATATCATCGACGAATTTCTTCAAAAAAATGGAGGAACATTTCAAATTATTTCTGGATTTGGATATTGGGAAAAAACCAACAATATTATTAGTAAATTTGAAATGAATAATTACTTTCCAGGAACAATCGTTAATTTACAATCTAATTTAGTATATACGTTTGAGGTTGACGAATTTGATTTTGATATTCTATTTTGAGGAGTGACATAATGGTATTACTTAAAGTTAAAGAAATAATAGGTTCAAATTATGCTGTGGCACCTGACAGTGGCAACGATTTATATATGTTATTAAAAGAAAAATTACAAGAAAAAAAAGAGGTAGAATTAAGTTTTAAAAATATTGATCAGATGACTACAGCTTTTTTAAATAATGGCATTGCAAAACTTTATAATGATTTTACTTCATATGAATTAAATACATATCTTAAAATAATTGATATAAATCCATTGGATACATATTTGTTAAAAAAAGTAATATCTAGAGCTAAGTTGAAATTAGAAAATGATTTAATTGAAAATATTAATGGAGAATTTGGAAATGATTAAATCACCGATTCATATAAGTAAAATTATTCCTAAAAAAGAAGACAAGTATTTTTTTGATACAAATATTTGGATGCATTTGTTTTGTAGTGTTGGAAATTATTATGAGAACCATGTTAATGCTTATAATACTTTCTTTAGAAAAGTGTTAGAGGCTAATTCTTTAATATTTACTACATCATTGCAACTTTCTGAATTTTTTAATGCATATTGTAAAGTTGAGTATAATATCCTTAAAGCTAGTAAATCTAGCGACTATGATTATAAAAGAGACTTTAGAAAATCAAATGAATTTGAGGAAGTTATTGAGATATTACAATTAATAGTTTCGGATAGAATTCTTAAAAATTCTATTAAACTTAATGATAATTTTAATGATTATGATATTAATGATTTATTTAAAGAAAAAAGAGATTTTGATTTTAATGATCAATACTTTTTAAAACAATGTTTAGATAATTCTATTAAAATAGTAACTCATGATAAGGATTTTTTTGCATTTTCAAATGAAATTGATATATTAACAAATCATTTTATAAAATAACAATTTGTCATACGAATGCCAACTATAAATGAATACTATTTTTAATGTTCTTCCCCATAAAGTGCTTAACTTAATTGTTGGGCTCTTTTTTTAAAGGATATATTCTGTTTTTGTCGAAAGTTTTAGTGAAAGCGAGGGAATAAATTTTTATGCCTAATGAATTTGAAGTAATTACAAATGAAAAGTTTGCTTTTATGCAAAAGGCTACACCAGAACAAATCGCAATTGCCTATGATTTTATTAAAATCGTATTTAATGATGATATTAATAAATTTTGGGATTTTCTTTCAACAATGGATCAATCTAGAATATATGGTCTATATGAAGCTAATTTGCATTATGACGATTCAATAAACCTTCAAGAACTGTTAATTGAAATTAGAGAATCAGTTAGGGGCAAATACATCAAGGTAAAAGAAAACGCGGGTATTTCATCTACTGCAAGATTTACACATGATGGTGAAATATATATGTATCTTTTTGAAGACATAGATGTATCAATAACTTACATAGCAGAAACTCCTGCAAATGTATTTCCAATAGTGTTAGCTCCTGATGTTAAAGTAAAAGACGAACAATTCATTTTAGAATATAAAGTTCGTGTTTATGATGACAAATTTAGAAATCTATCATTCTAACAATAAGCACCCGATTGGGTGCTTTTTATCATTTAAAACGAACATAAAACATATAAAAAACAAATCTAATATAATACTTAACTTAAAAAGTTCTGCTTTCATCCGATAAGAATATGTTGGGAAATTTATTAGGAGGAAGAAGTTTATGGATTTTATTCAAATCATCAAAATATTAATCAGTTGGATAACCGATTTATTTACCAACCCAATTATGATGGCGGTTGGTATAATTACTGGAGTATTAGTAACTATTTATGGCATTTGGATAACGAAATTAGGAGGAACACCAGAAAATACCATATGGGAAAAGATTGAAAAATGCGCTAATCAAGTGGCTTCTGGTTTTACATTAGTAGGTGCATTCATTGTATTACTGTCTCTTGCTACAACTGATTCAATCATCGGTAATTGGAAGTGGTTAATAATTGTTCTAGGAGCACCTCTTGTTGTTTATTCTGCTTATGTTGGTTTTTACGCGAAATTTTTTGAATCTAAAGCAAGAAAGAAGTGGAATATTCAAAAACCAAAGACTGAACCTTTATATGTATCTGCTTTTATTTTCGCTGGTTTAACTATTTTAGCATTCTATATAGCATATTTGATTAAAGTAAATTGACCGTTCAATAATTGAACGGTTTTTTTATTAACATTAATAAAGAATTCTTTTTCAAAAAATGATTTAGGTATAAATTCATTTAAAAGTCATTTAAACCTAGAACACTTTCAAAATGATATTTTGCACTACGAATATATTAAGAGGAAAAGAGGCTAAGGGAAACTCTTAAGTCTGTTTTATTTGGTGCTAAACATAAAAATATGTGTTACAAGGGGGAAGGAATTGATGACTAAAGAATTAGTTCAATTTATTAAAGAGGATAAGTTAATAAAATTCTATAAATCAAGTAAATGGTTGTCTTTAAGAAAATTGGCTTTAATTCGTGATAATTATGAATGTCAGATTTGCAAAAGTAAAGGGAAATTTCATAAGGCGGAAAATGTGCATCACAAGAAAGAAGTGAAGACAAATCCATCCTTAGCTTTGGACTTAAACAATCTTGAATGTCTATGCATTCGATGTCATAACGAAGTGCATAAGAGGTTAGAAAAGTATTTGTCAAGGAAATCATATTTTACTAATGAAGAAAAGTGGTGAAATTAAAATTTTGTCGAAAATTAAAGAGAAAATGAAGATAAAGGAGGAAAAATGTCATGGTTAATAGAATATATTATCTCATAAAAAAATAGTAGGGATGTTGAAAAATGGAGATATTAGAAGAACTTAAAGAAATCCATCCGAATCTAAAGTACGAATATGACGATGGTTTAATTTATGTTTCTGGTATACAAGGAAATACCAGTACACAATTAATTATTGACCCAGATGATAGTGACGAAGAAGGAGACTTAAATAATTTTAAAGTATTGCCTTTATCGGAAATGATATTATTGCAAGATATAAATGGGTTCTATTTTGATAAAACTCTGGAAATTAGTTTAGATGTTTCTCAAGTTAGAAAAAGGATGCAGACTAAACATAGGTTAAGGCAGCCCTTAGAAATAAAAATTAATTATAACTCTACACCGTTGGAAATAAGTATTTCTAGAATTGACGGTACGATGGTGGATAATTTTAATAAATTAGTGGTTGGTCAAAGAGGAAGATTTGTTCTTACAATTAAAAATTTTGAATATCGGAATACAGACGCTTTTGTAACTGAATTACGTGATTTAATTAACTGTATTATATTTGATGTGAATTATAATTTAGATGTACTATTTGAACCAATTTCGGTTGAAAGTAAACGTAGAATCGGGGTAAAAATTAATAGAAAAAACATACCACCAATGACGCTAACATATAAGAAGTATCAACCAGAATTAATTGAATATTTTAGAATTGCTCACCAAATGGATTATCTACCATTTAAATATTTATGTTATTTTCATATTATAGAGTATTTTATGGATAAGAGCGCGTTTTTATCAGCATCCCAAAAAATTAAGGAAATGATCCTTAAACCTGATTTCCATTTGAACATGGATAAATATGTAGGAGATGCCCTAAATATCTTAAAAAAAGAAAGTGATCGACATCAAACAGACTTAAATAAGATAGAAAGGGTTTTAGTCCAATTTTTAGAGAAAGATGAAATATTTACTTTTTTAGAAGAAAATAGTTTATTGGGCACATTTAATTTAACGACTACAATTACTTGTGGAGATAAACAATTAAAACTTCCACCTTTGAAAAAGGAAGATAAAAAAGATGAGTTTATGAGAAATCTTTCAAAACGTATTTATTCATTGAGATGTTCAATTGTTCATTCAAACCCTGACTTTGATGAAAAAAAGGCCATACCATTTGTAGCAAACCGTACTAACCTTGAAAAATTGCAGACTGAAATAATTCTTATTGAAGAAACAGCTAAAACAATAATTCTAAAAACTTCTTTATAATAATAATGAAAAGAGCATACTTTATAGCTCTTTTTTTTATATACCCCCGTGTAAAAACTTTCAAGGTTTTAAGGGAAACGTTTCAACGGGAAGGGTACGTCGGTGAAAATAAATTTGCACCTTTTATGCGACTAGGGGGGGCAGAAAATGCACCTAGTTGCATTTGAATAAAAAACCAGTAAAATTTCTTTCAAAAAAGGCAGGTGAAAAGGATGTGGAAAAGAAACATGAATTAGCGAAAATCGATTATTTAAACGGACTTTCACTCAAAATCATTGCCGAAAAATACGATACACCACTCAATACCGTGAAAAGTTGGAAAAGAAGACACAAGTGGAACGATTTAACCGCACCTAAAGAGGGTGCAACACCCCCTGTGGTCGAAGTGGTTGCACCTACAAAAAAACTTCGGGAAATAATCCGAAAGAGCCTACTTGATCAATTATCCTCCAATAGTCGAACTGAACCGCATTACGTGGATCTAGTCGAAGATTATATGTCGCTTTGGGATATTAAGAACAAATTAATCGAAGACATCAAAGAACGAGGGGTAACGGTTACGTGGACAAATGGAAAACAATCAGGAAAAAAGAAAAATGATAGTGTTTCTGAATTAAATAAAACAAATATGCAGATGTTAAAGCTTCTAGCGGAATTAGGTTTAAAGGCAACAGAGATAGATAAGGATGATGAAGATGATGAAGACCTGTAAGTATCATCACTATATAGATGAATATATGAAAATGGTCGAGTCAGGGGAAATTGAAACATGCAAAGAACAAAAACAACTAATTGATTTTTTAAAATGGAAGTTAGATCAACCAGGTGTAGTTATCGATTCCGAAGCGATTGAAAATTCAGTCAGTGCGCCAGCTCCATATTTTCCAATTGAGCTTTTTCCTTGGCAGCGATTTATTAATGCATTTATTTATGGTGTGAAAAATGCAGATGGTGATTTACTGTTCGATGAATTTTTTATTGAATTAGGGCGTGGAGCAGGGAAAAACGGTTATATTTCATACAATAGTTTTTTTATGATGAGTGGTCACCATGGAGTACCTGAGTATGACATTGATATTGTTGCTACTTCTGAAAAACAAGCGAAAACGTCATTTGAAGATGTTTATAACGTATTAGATTCAAAGCAAAATGCGAAGAAATTAAAAAAGGTATTCAAAGCGACTAAAGTACTGATTCAGCATAAGAAAACAAAGTCAAAAATGGAGTTTAACACCTCGAACGCTCGCACAAAAGATGGTAAACGAAGTGGTGTAGTTATATTTGATGAAATACATGAGTATGACGATTACAGCACTATTAAGGTATTTACGTCTGGTCTTGGAAAAAAGAAATTTCCACGAATTTTTTATATTACGACAGATGGCACGGTAAGAGGTGGACCATTAGATGATTTAAAAGAAGAATCAAAAATGGTTTTAAATAAAGAATTACCAAACTCCACTTTATTTCCGTTTATTTGTAAATTAGATGATGCGACAGAGGTTGATGATGAAACAAAGTGGGAAAAAGCAAATCCTTCTTATCGTTATCGACACGACTTACAAAAGCAAATGAAAAAAGAGTATGACAAGATGCAGCGTAATAGCGCTATGCGTATGGAGTTCATGGCAAAACGAATGAATTTGCCAATGGAGGATGTAAGGCGTGAAGTTGCTACTTACGATGATCGATTAGCAACAAATCAAGAAATTCCTGATCTAACTTCATTTGAAGCAATTGGCGGATTGGATTATGCGCAGATTAGAGACTTTTGTAGCGTGGGATTATTAATTAAAGCAAACAGTAAACGATACTGGCTACATCACACCTTCATGCATCATACAGCACCGAAAACGCAGGATATTAATCAAGACATTATTAATCTAGCAATTGAAAAAGGATTATTAACAGTTGTCTATGATGAATCAATCGGTGCAGAACATGTTGTATCATGGTTTATCGAAAAAGCTAAGACATACCGCATATTAAAAGTATGTATGGACGAACATAGATCATCTATTTTAAAAGAAAAATTTGAAGAAGCTGGATTAGAAATTGAAATTGTTCGTAAAGGATATATCACTCAAAGTAAACTATCACCACTTATCGATGAAATGTTTATTAAGAGAACAATTGTATTTGGTGATGATCCATTAATGCGCTGGTATGTTGGTAATGTTTACAAAGAAGAAAAAGGTAATGGAAATATTGAATATAAAAAAATAGACAAAGAAAAGCGAAAGACAGATGGATTTTTCGCATTTTTGCATGCCTTAAATAAAGATTCTGAGCTTGTTGAACGAACACAATTTATACCTGGAATGTTTAAGGCTAGAACATATTAGAAAGGTGGTGGCAAATTGGGACTAGTCAATTGGGTAAGAAGTTTCTTTGGAGATAGTAATAGTATCACTTTTTCAGAAGGTTACTATGAATTGGCAGTAGAATACTATTTTAAAAAATTGGCAGTAGAATCGTGTATTGATTTAATTGCTAAAACGATCACCCGATGTGAATTCCAAACTTTTGAAGAAGGTAAAGAATACCGTGGGGAAAACTACTATCTTCTAAATGTAGCACCTAACCAAAATCAAAATGCAAGCGAATTTTTACACAGCCTTGTTAATCATTTATATATGAATAATGAGTGTATAGTCGTAATGCAAGATAATATGCTGTATATCGCCGATAGCTTTACCAAAAAAGAGTTTGCGATGAAAGAGAACATCTATAATGATGTCACAGTTGGAGACTTTACTTTTAACAAAGCGTTCTATGAATCTGAAGTCATTCATCTAAAACTAAATGATCGTAATATCATGAAAGTAATAGATGGACTCTATGAAAGTTATGGAAAACTCTTAGCATCAGCTATGAGTATATACAAGCGTTCGAATGCTAAAAGAGTAGTATTAAAAGGGGATTTTTTAAGACCTCAAACAGAATCGGAGCAACAACTTATTAACGAAATGTTCGACAAGCAGTTTAAAGCGTGGTTTGAAGCAGATACTGCTGGAGCTGTATTCCAATTACAAAAAGGTTATGAGCTAGAAGATATGAGCGGTTCGGGAAAAACAGGACAAGCTGCACAAAACAGTAGAGATATAAGGGCAATAGCTGACGATATTTTTGATTTTATATCAATGGCTTTCCATATACCTCGAGGATTATTGAAAGGTGATCTAGCAGAAATTGAAAAACAAACAGATAATTTTCTAATGTTTTGTGTAAACCCTCTAGCAGAATTAATTGCAGATGAGTTCAATAAGAAGATGTTTACTAAACAACAATATCTATCTAGAACTTATTTAAAGTTAGACACAACTAGAATTAAAGTACTTGATGTCGTTTCACTAGCAACAGCTTTTGATAAGTTATTCGCAATTGGTGTGAACACCATCAATGATAATTTACGTTTGTTAGGAAGAGAGACAATCGATGATGCATACGCAAACCAACGATATGTAACTAAAAACTACCAAACTATTGAAAATGTCAATGATACGAAAGGAGGTGGAGAAAATGAAAATGCGTAGATTTAAAAATGAAAATATGAATAAACTTCCAGAAATTCCAAAAGTGTTTAAAAATGAAGTTGTTGAAGAGGGAGTTAAAACCAAACTAACAATTTATGGAGACATTGGAGAGTCGTGGTGGGGAGAATCTGTCTCTGCTGTAGATGTTAAACGAGCATTAGAAGCAATTACTACCGACAAACTAGATGTCCATATTAATAGTTACGGCGGTGATGTTTTTGACGGTATAGCAATCTATAATCAATTAAAAAATCATTCTGCTGAAATAACTGTTTATATCGACGGCGTTGCTGCTAGTGCAGCATCACTTATCGCAATGGCAGGTAATACTATCATTATGAATACTGGCGGTCAATTAATGATTCATGAAGCTTCAACTTACGCATGGGGTAATAAAGGCGAGATTAAGAAGACTTTAAACGCACTTGAGAGTATTGATAAATCAATAGCCGATATTTATATGACTCGATTTGCAGGAGAAAGAGCAGAAATTGAAACAATGATCGTTAATGAGACATGGTTTACTGCAAATGAAGCAGTTGATGTTGGACTAGCTGACAAGATTCATGAAGCGGTAAAAGAAAATGAAATCAATGCAGAAGAATTTAAAAATAATGTATTAGCGAGATTTCGTAATCAAAAGCAAAATAAATCAAATTCAAATATATTAGCAAAGCTAAAACGCAATTCAAATGAATAAGCGTTTTTATTTTGCCTAAAAATTGGAGGAAGTAAAAGTGAAGAAGGTAAATCAAAAGCAAAAAGTATTAACTAATAAAGGATTAAAGCTTAATTTACAATTATTTGCAGGTATTAAAAGTTTAGATAATCCGGTTATTGCTGATAAACAGAATCAAATTTTAGCAATGCAACAAGCATTTGAAGATGGCGATGCACAAACTGTAGCAGAACGTATTGTAAACAATATGGAAAATAATATGGTTCACATTCAAGAAATGATGAACTCAATCATTAAAGAAGCTAATCAAGCTAAAAATGAAAATTGGGATGCACAAGTATTAGCTTCTCGTGGTGTACGAGTTCTTACAAACGAGGAAAAGAAATTCTACAACGCAGCAATTGAAGCTCAATCATTTGATGAAGTTCATAAGCTGATGCCTCCTACTATATTTTCAAGGGTTTTCGAAGATTTAGAAAAAGAACATCCTTTATTATCATTAGTAAACTTACAAACTACTGGAGCAGTTACGCAATGGGTACTTCGTAAACCAGGTGCATCAACAGCATTTTGGGGCGATGTAACGGCAGCTATCCAAGAAATGCTGGACGAAGGATTCCAAACAGTTGAAATGGGAATGTTCAAACTTAGTGGTTTCTTAGTTGTTGCAAAAGCAATGTTTGAATTAGGTCCTGATTGGTTAGATAAATATGTTCGTACATTTATGAAAGAGGTTGTGGCTGAAGAACTTGAAGATGCGATTGTAAATGGTACAGGGAACAAGCAACCAATTGGTATGACTCGTGATCTAAATGCTCCAGTAACTAACGGTGTTTATTCTTTAAAAACGCCAGTTGTACTAAATGATTTTTCACCACAAACGATTGGAAAAGAAATTTTAGCTCCTACAACAAAAGGTGGAACAAGAAGATATACAGGGGTTACATTGATCGTGAATCCACTAGATTACGCTTCTAAATTCTTCGCTTTAGGAGCAAAACAAAAAGATGATGGTACATGGACTTATAATAGCTTTGCTGTTCCTGGACTGACAATTGTTCAATCTCCTGCAGTAAAGTTAAATCGTATGGTTGCTGGTCTACCAAAAGATTACTTCTTAGGTGTAGCAGCAGAACAAACACTTGAAACGACAGATGTATTAAGAATGATTGAAGACCAAAGGTTGTACTTAGTACGTCAATTAGCAAATGGTCGTCCATTAGATGCAGATTCATTTGTTGTTTTTGATATTACAAATATCGGTGACGGAATCCCAACACCTTAATTAAATAAACCTAAAGAATTGGAGACTGAACTATATGAGCTATCCAGTAATTACTGATTTTATTGAGCAAAAACATAAAAATACCCTTTACCGAAAAGGAGAAACATATCCTAAAAAGGGATTTAAAGCTAATTCCGAACGTGTTAAAGAACTCCAGTCCAAAAAAAATGCTTATAACACTCCTTTCCTTGGTAAAGAAAACGGGAATAACGAAGATCCAAGCCAAGAAGAAACTGGTCAATCAAATGATGAAAACCAATCTCCTACAAAATAGGTGATTAAATGGAGCTATTACTTGAAGAATTAAAAAGTCGATTACGCATAACTTGGAACGACGAAGATGAAACCTTAAAAACTCAACTATCAAATGGAAAGGCGTACCTAACTGAAATGACAGGTGCGTCTTTTGATTATGAAAAAGAAGAGACTGCTAAAGAACTTCTGATTGAAAGATGTCGCTATGTCTATAACAATGCAGCCGACGAATTTGAAATGAATTTCCAAGCAGGGTTATCAAGATTAATTATAAAGGTAGCAATAGGTAAGGCTGGTGTGATAAATGAAAGCACATCGTGAAACGTATAATGATGGTTTTTTGCAGTATGGTCAAAACGAAACGCAACGTTCATTAAAAGGAAAAAGGATAGGGAATGGATTTCAAATAGAAGGAAAGTTGGCTTTTAAAGTACTATCTTGCCGAGAAAGTGATTATCAAATGGCAGGGATATTTGGAGCTAGTTTAGATTTAAAGGTTAAAGCTCCTTTCCCACCTTCTTTTCAAAGAATGAATAAAAATAAGTTAAAAGTAGGAATTGATGGAACTGAATACGATGTCATTAAAGTGGATCATGACTCTAATAAAATGAACCTCTATTTCTATTTACAAGCAGTAGGTGAAAGTAATGAATGAAAAGGCAAAGAAGTTAATGAGTAAACAAATTCTATCACTTGTAGAATCCCTCACTACAAATTTTCAATTGCCAGTTTATGAAGATGAAGTAGCTGAGGATGAAGATAAGTCTTTACAAATAGAGGGTTATAACTGCTTTGTATATGAAACTGGAAGTTTTACTCTAGATGAAAATGTTTCAAAAGTATCTCAATCGTTAACCGTTTACTATTACTCTCAGAATAAAGATGATGTCGATGAACAAACACTCGATATTATAACAGTTATTAATAAAATAAACGCAATAACTTTTATTACTTCAGAAAAGCAAAGGTTACAGAAAAATGACACTGATCAATATTTAGATCGTGTCATACTCACGTTTAAGAGGGTGATACCTTTTGACCGTACAGTTTAATCTCAATTACACGCAAATTTCAGAACTTGAGCAAAAAATGATTCAGTTACCTGGAAAAATGGAAGATGTAATTAATAAAACGCTTCATTTTGATGGGATTAAAATTGCAACAAATGAAATTACGAAAGAAATGCCAGTATCAAGGAAACAAGGAAGATTTAGGCATAAAAACCATGCTAAAACGAGCAACTGGTCAAAAAGTGAAAAACACAATCTAGGTTTTACAATAAAGACCAAAGGTGGGGCTGCTGGTCGCTCAGGTAGTTTTGGTTACTTAGTGTTTCCAAATGAAGGACGTGGACCTCATAATCCATTAGAGCAACGATTTATGGAAAGTGGTTTAGACAAGGCAGTACCTAGAATTTTAAACAAGTTACATGAAAATATAGATAAGGTATTAGAGGAGGAATTTTAGTGGCTACAACAATTATTGAAGAATTCGATGCGGTGTCCATACGTAATGCAAGTATTCAATTTATTAAAAATGGTACTCAAGAACAAGGTACAAAATTTGGTTTAGTCGGTCAAATTGAAGGTGAAACTGAACTGTCTGAATTAGTTAAGAAGGTAGGTAATTTAGAAGTTAAGAAGGTTGTTAAACCTAATAAAATGAACTTAAAAGTAAGTGGTCATATTCCGGTTAAAGTTTTGCGTGATTATTTTGGATTATCGAATGCAAATTTAAAACCAGGTATTTACGCATACGGTACTTTATCTAAAGGTAATCGCTTTGTTTTCACTGCAGATGTAGTTGATGAGTTTGAAGATTTAGTTAAACTTATTGCATTTTCAAACTGTAATAATACTTCTGGTTTCAAAATTACAATTGAAAATGGTTCAGACGAAGTTGCCATGATGGAACTCGAGTTCACAGTTTTAGCTGATGATTTAGGAAACTTCTATTATGAAACATTAGTTGCTGAATTAAGTGATCAAACAGTTGCTGATCAATGGCATAAAGAATTTAAATCTGCATTAGTTACAATCCCTACACCTTAATTTAAATGAAAAGCTCCTATTTTAGGGGCTTTTTTTTATTGGAAAATTTACATTATCGAGGAGAGAGCAATCGTGCCAAAAATTGAACTTATTGAAATTAAAGATATGGATATTGTGCAAAACGAACAAGGTGAATTTATTCAGGTATATAAGGATGCGAAAAAAATTCCTTGTGTTATTACAAACCATGCAATGAAAAAGGCGAAGGACTTAGGATTAATCAACAGTTCTTTACTAGCTGATATTTTAAAGCTTCACAAATTAGAAGATGCAACTGTTGACGGAGAAGTTAATGTAGAGGCATTTGAACATTTAGATGAATTAGCTATGCAGAAAACAATTTATATCGGTTGTATAGGGGCAAATAAAAACCTAGGTTTAGACTTCGACGGGTTTCTTGAAAAATTCCATTATACAACTATGGAAACGATCGAAGCGTATATGAAAATCATTGAACCTACACTTTCAAACGATCCTAATCTATTTGCAGAAGCACTTAGAAAAAGTACGAGCGCTGAAAAAAAGGCGTAAAACCACCTGTTCTTAAAATTGAGTGCGTAGAAGACCTATATGTTCTTTACGTACTAACATACGGAATTGATAACGATACATTCTGGCATAAGCCAATTTGGACGGTGGAAAGGATTGTACAAGGAAAAATTGCGATGGATGCGTGGAAAAACAATCCAAAGTAATGAAAGGTAGGTGAGACTATGGCGAATAATTCCGAATCTAGAGTCACCTTCAGAGTCTTTAATGATCAGTTTAACAAAGCATTAAAAGAAATGAAAAATGAAAGTACAATTCTTCGTAAAGAATTTGAGTTACAACAGGAGCAATTAAAATTAAACGGTTCAGAAGCAGACAAGCTTCGAGCCAAAATAGATTATTTACAAAAAGCTCATCAAGTTGCTAGTCAAAAAGTAGCTGCAGCTCAAACTCAACTGGAAAGAGCTAAACAAGTTTATGGTGAAAATTCTAGAGAAGTCAAACGACTTCGCACAGTACTTTTAAATGCACAAATCCAAGAACAACGCTTTGCTAATGAAGTATCACAAGCGAATAACCAATTAAGAGAACAGAGTAATCGAGCAAAAAGAGCAGCCGATTCAATGAATGAAATAGGCGGAAATATGCAATCTGCAGGTCAAGATATTGCAGGTTCTTTTGGCATTGCAGCTGCAGGTATTGCTGCTGGTTTAGGAGTTGCAGTTAAAACGACAATGGACTTTGATGCTCAGCTTTCACGAGTAGGAGCAATAGCTGATGCAACGGATGAGGAGTTTAAAGCACTTCGTAAGTCAGCAATTGATTTAGGAGCAAGCACATCTAAATCTGCAACAGAAATCGCACAGGGTCAAGAATCATTAGCAGCATTAGGATTTACTGCAAATCAGATTGTAGGCGCAATGCCAGGAGTAATTTCTGCAGCAGAAGCCTCTGGGTCAGATATGGCGCAGACAGCCGAAGTAATGGCATCTACATTAAACATTTTTGGTTTAGAAGCATCAAAAGCCACAAAAGTAGCTGACATTTTAGCTAAGACTGCAAACATATCAGCTGCAGATTTAACGGATATGCAGTACGCCTTAAAATATGCAGGACCACCAGCAGCCGCACTTGGAGTTAGTCTTGAAGAATTATCTGCTTCAATCGGGATAATGACGAACGCTGGTATGCAAGGGGAACAGGCAGGAACAACACTTAGGTCTGCATTACTTTCATTATTAGATCCATCAAAAGAAAACTCCGAACTAATGGGGAAAATGAGCCTTAAAGTTCAAGATGCAAAGGGGAACTTTGTTGGATTAGCTCCATTAATTGAAAATCTTTCTAAGTCAATGAAAGGGCAAACTGATACACAAAAAGCAGCGACTCTTGCTAGTTTAGTAGGAAAAGAAGCAGTATCAGGTATGCTTTCTTTAATGGCAGCAGGTCCTGCGGAAATAGATAAGATGACTAAATCTCTTGAGAATAGTGGAGGCGCTTCGGCTAAAGCAGCTCAACAGATGAAAGATAACTTAAAAGGCAGCATAGATCAAATCATGGGATCGATTGAATCCTTTATGATTCGAATTGGTGATGCACTTACTCCTGTCCTTCAAAGAATAGCGGTAGCCGTTCAAAAATTAGCGGATTGGTTCAATAAACTTTCTCCAACAATGGTGAAATTTATAGCCATAGGGTCTGCTATAACTGCATTATTATTGGGGGTAGTCGCCGCCTTTGGGGTCATACTCATGGTAATAGGTGGAGCAATATCTGGCTTTGGCGCTTTAACAGGAGCGATTGCAGGAGCAGCTGGGGGTGCTGGTTTATTTAGTACAGTTATTGCTGCAATTACAGGTCCTATCGGAATAGCAGTAGCAGCTATTATTGGCTTAGTTGCTGTATTTGTTACCCTATATAAGAAAAACGAAGAGTTTAGAAATATTGTTCAAAATGTATGGAATCAAATTAAAGTCGTTATAAGCCAAGTTATGAACGTTATTACTCAAGTAATTCAAACAGCTATGAGTGTAGTTTTAGCTTTCATAACTCAAAAACTTACTCAAATAAAAGCCTTTTGGAGTCAAAATGGCGAGCAAATTAAACAAGCAGCACAAAATGTTTGGAGTTTTATTTCTAAAGTGATCCAGGTTGCCATGAACACGATCGGCGTAATTATGAAAGTCTTATGGCCCATTATAAAAGCATTAATTATTTCGACTTGGGATGCAGTTAAAGGTGTTATTGATGGTGCTTTAAAAATTATTTTAGGATTAATAAAAACATTTTCAGCATTGTTTACAGGAGATTGGAAAGGCGTATGGCAAGGAATTAAAACGATTTTAAGTGGATCAGTGCAATTCATTTGGAACTTAATTAACTTGATGTTCATTGGTAAAATTCTAGGCGGTGTAAAAGCACTTGGAATAGGTTTAGTAAGATCAGTTGGTGGCATGTGGTCCGGTATTACAGAGCTATTCTCGACATCCATTTCGGGTGTTACAAATATCTTTGTAAAAGGGTTTAATTATCTTAAAACCATTGTAAGTCAGCCAATTACAACCATTATAAACATTGTAACTAAAGGATTCGGAGCTTTAAAAGCAGCAATATCTACTGCTATGAATGCAGTGAAAACTGCAATTGTTAATGGTTGGAACAAGTCCGTAAGTTTCTTGAAAGAAATTGATCTAAGGGAGATAGGAAAAAACCTTATCGAAGGTCTAATTAAAGGTGTTACGTCAATGATTGGTGCTTTACAGGAAAAAGTAAAGCAAACGGCAAGCAATGTACTTAATACGTTTAAGAAGGTTTTTGATACACATTCTCCTTCAAAAGAGACTGAAAAAATCGGTCAATATGTAAGCCAAGGTTTATCTAAAGGTATTGATAAAGATAGCAAAAAAGCTGAAGCTTCAGCAAGAAGAGCTGCAGCAAATGCCAAAAAAGCATTTGAAGAAGGATTTAGAAATATTGATTATAGACTCGATGCAAAGAAAATTAATGCTAATGAGGCAATTAAAGAGCTTGAGAGATTAAAAGAGAAATATAAAACTGTACCAAATGCCATTGCAAAAGTAAATAAAGCTATCTATGAAATAAATCAGAAACATCAAAAGCAGCTTGAAGAATTAAGAGAAAAAGCATTTGAAAAAGAGAAGTCGTTTATTGAGGCTAAAAAGTACTATAATCAACTTTCATTAACACAAGAGTTAGCAGTATTACAAAAGAACATGGCTCATTACAAAAAGGGTTCAGAGGAAAGAATTTATTACGAGCGTGAGGTCTATCGTGTTAAGCAAGAGATTAATCAAAAGATAATCTCTATTAACGATGAATACGCTCAAAAAATCTCAGAAACTAATCAAAAGCTAATCGATGAAGAGAAGAGATTGACTGATGAATATAACAATGCTGTAGCTGATCGTACAAAGGCGTTGTATAGTTTTAAAGGTTTGTTTGATGAAGTATCACTTAATACAGAAATAACAGGTCAACAATTAGTAGATAACCTTCAGTCTCAAGTTACGACTTTCATAGATTGGCAGAAAAATATTGAAGAACTTTCTAATAAGAATTTAGATGTTGGATTAATTGATGAGTTAAGAGCAATGGGACCTAATGCAGCTGCAGAAATTGCAGCATTAAATAACTTATCATTAACGGAACTTCAAAGATACTCTGATTTATGGAAACAGAAAAATACATTAGCAAAAGAACAAGCAATGTTAGAACTAGAAGGTATGAAGAATGACACTAAAACAAAAATCTCTGAACTTAGGGAACAAACATCAATTGAACTAGAAAAGTATAAAAACGAATGGATGAGCAAGATTAAAGAAATTCGTAAAGGTACAACTGATCAATTGAACATGAAAGACAGCCTTAAAACAATTGGTACAAATACAATTCAAGGTTTAATTGAAGGTATGAATAGTATGGTTGGTCCTTTGATGGCGCAAGCACAGGCAATCGCAAATGCAGTTTCTGGAACAATTAAAAAGGCATTAGATATCCATTCACCTTCAAGGGTACTTGAATGGATGGGGAAAATGACAGGAGCAGGACTTCAAAAAGGTATGAAAAGCTCAATTAGTGGGATTAAGTCAATGGCCCAACAAATGGCTGATGCGGTAATACCACAAGTTAGAATATACAACGATAATAAATCGCCTATGGGTGGTAATGGTATTCAAAAAATTGAACAACACATTGAAATTCATAGTCCTACACCATTGTCACCTTCTGAAACAGCAAGGCAAAATCAAATGGTACTAGAACGACTTGCATTTCAGTTTAGGGGGTGAGCAGTTGCGTACCAAAGAAGTAACATGTACTAATCAAAACGGTGATCAAATTATCATTGCTCCTACTAGTTTTTATAAGCTTCAAGAAGATATAGATACGACTGGAATAAAAGCATCAGTAACATATGCAAATAACTTTCAAACCCAAGGAGAGACACCTGTTTCTACTCGATTAGAGAAAAGAAACTTGTCTCTTTTATTTTATATTGACGTTGAAGATCGTAGTGAAGAATGGATTCAAGAGCGAAGGGATGAACTCTTTAGAGTGTTTAATCCCTTATTTAATCCAATTCGAATTGAAATTAGTACTGAACTTAGAAATGTATTTATTGATGCACATGTGGAATTATCACCTTCAATGTCTCCAAGTGATGAAACAGTCAATGAATATTGGCACGATGTGCTAGTTCAATTTACTGCAGGTAATCCTTACTTTCAAGATATTATACAACAGAAAGTAGAAATTGCAGTTTGGGAGCCAATGTTGGAATTTGAATTAGAAGTAACTGAAGCAAATAAAATAGAAGCTGGCAGAAGAACTTCGTCTTTAATTGTTAACGTGCTTAATAATGGACAAGTACCTACTGGAATGCTAATAAAATTTAAAGCAATTGGAACTGCAGCTAATCCATCTTTATTTAACGTAAATACCCGTGAACAATTCAAAGTTAATAAAGTATTAACAGCTGGTGAAGTGATTACTATCAATACTAATCAGGGTAAAAAGAGAGTCGAATCTAAATTGAACGGTATTACTACAAATATCTTCAATCAAATGGACTATCAAAGCAAATTCATGCAGCTTGCGCCAGGTGATAATTTATTTAGATACAATGCTGATAGTAACGTTGAAAATATTGAAGTAAGCATATATTTTACACCTCAATATTTGGGGGTTTAACAATGAACATTTATGTTTTTAATGAGAATTTTGAAATGCAAGGAATTATTGATACTTTCATATCCCTTATTTGGCGTAGAGAATACTACAAGGCTGGAACATTTGAGTTACATCTAAATTTACCAGACGAACCAGACGATGATCGTAAAGCAGCAACAATTATTGCTCTACTACAAAAAAGAAATATTTTGGTGAAAGAGGATAGTCTTGATGAAGCTGTTTATATTGATGATATAAACCTTGATGAACAAGATAAGGAAACACTTGTTGTATCTGGTTATTTTATTGAAAACTTTATTGAAAGAAGAATCGTATGGGGACAACAAAGTGTAGTAGGTAATGTAGACCTAGTAATGAAATACTTTGTAGACAAAAACGCAGTAAATCCGGATGAACCTAAACGAGTTCTTCCAAATTTAGAAATAGCACCAATTACGAATATCCCAATATCTGCAAACGAATTACATTCATATAGAAATTTGGCTGAATTAATAGAGGAACTAGCATTAAAATACGATGTTGGTTGGAGAATGTACTTTGATATGACAAAACGAAAGTATATATTCGATGTTTTTGAGGGTCGCGATTTATCTATTAATCAAATTTTTAATCCTCAAGCGATATTTGCACTTGAATATGAAAATGTTCTTAACCAGTCATTAAAGGACAGCGAAAGAAACTTTCGTAACACTGCATTAATTGGTGGACAAGGTGAAGGTATCGATAGAAAATTAGCAACTATCAATAATAGTGCGATTGGATATGATCGATATGAACTATTTGTAGATGCAAGGGAAATTTCTAACACACTTCAAAATGAAGATGGGACAGAAACTCCATTAACTGATGGACAATATGAAACATTATTATTGGAAAAAGGAAATAGTAGCCTTGCTGAATCTCAAAGAATATTAACCTTTCAATCCGGAATAACCGTTAACTCAAATTTAACTTATAAAATGGACTTTGACCTAGGGGATATTGTCACAATTAAAAATGATCGTTGGGGTGTACTACTAAACACTAGAATCACGACAATTGAAGAGGTTTATGAAAATGACCTTCTTGATATTCGAGTTAATTTTGGTAATAACATCCCAACAATTATCGATAAAATCAAGCAAAGAACGAGGTGATTAAATGGAAAAGTCTTTTATATTCAATAGTATTAATGGCGATCGTAAATATAAAGCTGAGGACTTTGTAAACTATTTTAGTAAATTTATAACAAATGGAGTCTTTCCTAATATTGCTTCTAACTTACAAGTAGTAGCAAATGGAACAGACATGACAATAAAACTAAAAGCAGGTGCTGCTTGGATTAACGGACGAATGTATGAGAACACCGATGATCTAACGTTACCTATAGAAGTGGCAGACGGTACATTAAATCGTATTGACCGAGTTGTAATACAACTAAACTATGCAAACAGGGAAATTCTAGCAAAGGTAAAAAAAGGCGTTTTTGGTAGTTCTCCAGTTGCTCCTATAGTTCAACGTGATGCAGATATCTATGAATTAGCAGTTGCAGAAATTATGGTTAATAAAGGAATTACTTCAGTCACTCAAACATTAGTAACAGATTTAAGATTAAATACGAGTGTTTGTGGGATAGTAAACAGTTTATTACAGGCTGACACTACTGCTATATTTAATCAGTTTCAGGACTGGTTCAATGCTACAAAAGAATTAAGTGAATCTGAAATAGACAATTTTATGAGTGCAATTCAACAAGAATTCAATAATTGGTTTGACAGTATAAAGGGGCAACTAGAAGGTGATGTCGCTGCTAATTTAGCTGCTCAGATAGGCGCACATAAAGCGGATTATGTTAAACATCCAGGAACAGCAACAACTGTAAATTCTGGAAATGCATATTCTATAACACTTAATCCAGCACCTACTTCTTATGTTGATAAAATGTGCGTGGTAGTTACAATTAACGCTAGTTCAAATGGAGCAGCTACTATCAATGTAAATGGATTAGGTGTAAAAGCTGTTAAAAATGATGATGGTACAGATTTCACCGAATTTAAAAAAGACGGGATATACACACTTCGTTATAACGCATCAACTGGAAATTTTATATTACAGGGTAAAGGTGGTGGATTAACTGCTTCGGATAAAACAAGTCTCATAAATGCTGTTAATGCTTTAGAGACTGAATCTAGTACGATTTTAACGGATAATGTTAATTTAATAAAAGCTGCAATCGTAGCTAAAGGCGGTACGCTTCCGGCTAGTCCGTCTTTAAACGATATTAAAATAGCAATAGATAATATCACATCATGGGATAGTGATTTGATAGCTGCTAATATTAAATTAGGCGTTAACATTTTAGGGATTGTTGGTACTCTACCAGTTGGTAAACAGTATACAACGTTGACTCAAAATAACACAACGCAGTTTAATAATTCAGCAAGTCAAAGTTTTATATTTACTTTACCATTTACACCAAAAACAGTCGTTAGTAAGCGATATGGTTGGACTTATGTTGATGGTTCAATGGTTACTAGTCCTGGATCTGGTGATAATTTTTACGTACAATCAATGACTGTTAGTGGCACTACTGTTACGGTTGTTTTAGCTAATGTTTCTGGTTCTTCGTACGCCCCTGGTACATTCCCATTGACAATATATGCTTACGAGTAAGAGGGGAGTGAAATATAATGACGTTAAATAACAATAGTACAATTCAAGAAATTATAAGTGTAATCAATAATAATCCAACAGTTCACAAAGATGGTCGTGCATCAATTAAAAATGCTCTTGTTGCTAGGGGGAATATTGTTCCTGATGCAAATGGGGATGGTGACCCAACGTATCAAGAACTAGTTTCGGCTATTAATGGTTCTTTAGGTCCTGGTTCTAAGTTGAGTTATAAAAAGCTTACACCTAGTGTAAAACCCGTATATGAACATATGGATAGTCAGTCATATTTAAATTTAAAATTCCTAAATTACGATAAGTATACTCAACAATTTGTCATGATTAGGAAAGATTATAACCAAAATAATGTATATATTTATGTATATGATAAATATTTAACTCTAATAAAATCGGTTACTGTTAGTCTTAGTAGTTATAGTTATCAAGCTGAAATAGCATTCTATCGAAATAATCGATTCTATGTAGTTACCGATGGTGGCTCTCAATTTGGTGCGAGAACGGAAGTGTTTAGCGATGACGGGTTAACTAGACTCACAACTCTAACAAATGCTGGAGCAAGAATATGTGCTATAGCTAAGTATCCAATACAATATATAGGATCCTCTATTCAATATTTTAGTACAGCAGATAGTCTAGTTTACATATTTGATTTTTCGTTGAACAATCCGACTTTACGCTTCACACCACCATTCAGTATGAGTATTGCAAGTGGTGGGGGATATTATCAATATATCGAAGCTCTGCAACTGCACTGTTTTACGGATTTTGCTAGTGCATATTTTAGAGTTTATAGTAGCGATTTCAGCTTAGTATTCAATGGTGGAACTAATGTTTATACTGCTATTAGAGATTCTAGATTTCCATTTTATCATACTGAGACTGATGCTATATATGGTATGTACAGTTGGTCTAATGGTAATTACTATTGGATTTATTGGGTTAAGATTAGTAAAACAACGTATCAAGTGATATCCTCTGTTGCACTAGTTCAACAAGTAGGAAGTTCTGCTATGGATAGTACCTATCACTCACAAGGGAGTACGATACCCAAATATTATAGTGGTTCTAAAAAATATTATACTTATTTAAGTGGATTAGGTAGAGTATTTGCTTTTGGTGTAAATAATGATGGAACGATAAAAGGGTTTGAAACGGGGACACCAAAAGATGTATCCTATTTATTGAATCCTGCCAATGTAGAAGCCATAAATTATGTAGATTATCCAGAAAAGAACTTAGTAGCAATGGGGATACCGCAGTATTACGATGAAACCATAATGATGTTTATCAACAACGATACGACTAAGTCTGTCACAAACAAAACATATCATACAGAGTATACCATTAAATAATTGGAGGTTATTTATGATTTATATTGAGTTAACACCAGATCAAGAACATATTGCTCTAACGCATTATGCACCATTTGACAAGGTACATGGGTTGGGTAGGACTAGAGAAGAATTAGAGAAAACTGGTATTTTAGTAAGTGAACTTCCGTCTATCGAAGACCAAGAAGGAAAAGTGCCAACTTTAAGATATAATAAAGAAACAAAAGCGTTTTACTACGAGTATACTGACCGTCCTTTAACTTTAACTGAAGAGATTCTACAACTAAAGTCTGAAAATGCTCAAATGTTATATGCTCTGATGATGGGAGGACTTATTTAATGCTTACTTTTGAAAAAATTAATGGTTATTATGTAAACGGTCTATGGACTAAAGAAATGGTAGCTAATGCAGTAGTAAAGAGTAAAATTACTACAGAACAATATCAAGAAATTACAGGTGAACCATATCATATTTAATTAGTACAAATAGATAACTTTAGGGAAAATGAACACAACACCACAATTATGTAGGTGTATTTTTTATGTCTAAAAACCAAGGAGACGTTAATGAAGATAGATATCGGTGTATTAATTGCAGTTTGTGGCTTAATTTTAAGCTATTTAATGCTTCAGTTTAATAAGCAAAAAGAATCTAAAATTGACACTCAACAAGATGCAAGCATCAAGACAAGACTCGACTACATTAGTAAAGGGGTAGACGATATTAGAATAGATCAAAAGGCAAACGAAAAACAATTACTAGCTCACGGAGAAAGAATTACTAGACTAGAAGAATCACAAAAATCTTCTCATAAACGTTTAGATAATATCGAAAAGGAGTCTAAATCATGAACTTCAAATTTGAACATTCTTCTTACTTCACAATCTTATCGGTGCTCACAGCATCGCTTTTTATATTTAGAGATAATCCCGAATTGGTTAACTTAATTTTAGGTGCTTTCATTGGAGCGTTTACTAAAGGAAATTTAGATAAGAGAGGAGATAATAACAATGGTTGATATAAAGAAAACATGTAGAGATATTAACGAGCTTTTACCAGTTGCACAAAAAGCATGCAGATTATTTCTTGAAGAATGTAAGAAAGCTAAAATCGATATTTTTATTTCAGAAACTTACAGATCACAAGAAAGACAAAATTATCTTTATGAACAAGGGAGAACACTACCAGGAGATAAAATAACTTGGACAAAATCAAGTAACCATACTGGACGATTAGCTTGGGATATTGCGGTAAATCCTCCTAAATCTTTATATGATGAGGCAACTTTAAATAAAGCTGGGGAAATTGCTAGGAAATTAAATATTACATGGGGCGGTACATGGGAAAAAGATAAGACCGATAAACCTCATTTTGAAGTAAGTAATAATTGGATTGCACCTAAACTTACGAATATAGTTTCTAAGCCTAATAAGGTTACATTATCCATTGCAACAGACATAGTTCCATATCCAGGCAAGGCTTTAAAATTCGGTAGTAAAGGTAGAGATGTAGAACGAATTCAAAGAGCTATAAAAGCGACAGTTACAGGTGTTTTTGATGTAAAAACTAAAGAAGCGGTTATTGATTATCAAAAACTTAAAGATTTAGTTTCAGACGGAATTGTGGGTCAAATAACTTGGAGTATGTTATTTTAAAAAAAGCCCTGTGTCCAAGGTTGTTCTGACCCAAAAAAGTTAGACAAAAAAGTTAGGCAGCTTCTAGAACCTGAGTTCGGTATCTACTGGACTTAGGACTTTAAAAAATATTGTAAATTCATAACTTAATAGTTTTGACTACTAAAGTTTAACTAAAGGCTTTCCCATTCTATATGCAGAACATTATTCAAAATAAAGAGAAGTAAAGAGTAAAAGTTTTTCTACAATTCCTTATTATATCAGTGACGTATAAGAAACTGTATAAAATGAGAAAAAAGCCATTCCCTTTTAGTTCAAGGAATTGGCTTTTTTAACTTTCTCTAACAATGTTTATGTAAACTAGATTTATATGTGATATACATGAGAAATTCAAAGCGATTAAATTCAATTATATGTGAAGAAGTAACAATGCATAAAATTTGGAATTTGTAAATTGGGAAAATTTTACAACGTTTTAAAACGGGCATATATTACTAAAAGGGTTTATTTTTCTATGTTTGAAGCGTTTTTGGGTTCATTTTTCATATCTATTTTTTTGTTTTTTACGACAAAAACGCTCATTTTTTTCCCAATACACATATTAATTTTACTATGATAGCATTCTATTATACCGGTATAAATTAATAATGAAAAAAAGGGGAAGTTTTAATGAAAAAGAAAATAACAATCACTTCTGCGATGGCTGCAACAATTTTATTTAGTTCAATAACACCAACTATTCAAGCACTTGCTGATACTAAAGAACCTTCTTCAGAAGTTACTATTCAAAATGATAATGTACAGGCAAAAACATTAAAAGATAATAAATATTTAAAAGAAGTTGAAACTAGGGATGATAAAAATATTTACCGTTCTACTTTTAATAAACAAACAAATAGTATTGAAATTAAAACGTTAGATTTAAATGGAACTCTATTAAACACAGAAACATTTAATAATCCAACAACTAATTCGAATGTCCAAATGGCAGCTGCATCGAGTACTCCTATTGCCCAAAAAGTACCTTACGATAATTATTACTACCGCATTTATAGTTATAATTCTACTTTTATTTGGTTAATTCAAATATTTAATAAAGCTGCTTTAAACCCTACAGAAAATTCAAAAACGAGTGGACCATTAAAAGAATTCAAATCTTCTGTAGATGCGTTTTCTGCTAATAAAAACCAATTAGTTGCAAAAGTTGGCGGAGGTATTTTAACTGCGATCGCAGCTTTATGGTTAACACCAGACCTTACTTTTACAAAATTTGCGGCTCTTTTATTATCAGCAGGTGCTGGAATATATGCTTACTCAGAAGGAAAAGCAGTTTTTGATGCATATACAGATTCTAAACTTGCTTACCAAGCTGTAAAAAACGCTATGTAACAAAAAAAAGACTATCATTAGATAGTCTTTTTTTTGTTTATTCAAAGAATAATTCTCCATAAAAATGATAAAGGATACCCAAACGCTACTATAAACACACCCGTAATAACCCATCTATATTTTTGATTTTTTAGTTTTAAGTTTAAAACAATTAAACCTATTAAAAATAAAAGTGTTACTCCATACGTTTCAATCATATTTTTCTCCTTTTTACTCTTGGATTTTAAATTTTATGCATTTCGAATATAATTACCATTTCTTTCCTAATATATATATCATAGAACGTTTGATTTCAAATGTATATACTTTACATTATATATTTAAGTTAATATGCGATTTTAAATAAAAGTAATTAGGTCTATGTGATAATTTAGGAAGATAGAATCTAATCATCTGTTAGCGATAAAGCGATTATAGATATAAGTTAATTAATGCTATCCACTTTATTAAATCACATTGAATAATATCTATGATCATTTTTATTGCCGATAAGCGTATTTATGTAATCTAAATCTTAGTATTGATTCTTCAATTTCACTTGCGGTAGTTACTTAAGTTTTTAAAGTCGATTTCCAATCGTGGAAGTCGACCTTTTTTAATCCTCTATATTGAACGGTATAAAAACTTTATTGTATTGTTAACCAGGTACAGATTAATTGGTTATACCGGATAGTTCGAAGTTAAATTCGAGTCATTAAAGCTTATAAACATCAGCAATAATATTAAGTGGAAGTAAGTAATTAATTTCCTTTAAATGGATTATTCCACTGATTGCATCAATCTTTTTAATTTTGCCAACCTTAGTCTCATATCTTCCATTTTTCCAATAATCAAATGCAATTTCTTCATCATTTTCAATTGCCTCTGAAATTATAAAGTTAATCCTTTCCTGTTCTGTTTCATCAAGAATTGGTTTAGGTACTTTATTTTGGTCATCGATAATATTCCTAACTCCAGCAAATTGTTGAGGAATACTTGCAAAAGGCTGCCATTTAATAATCCCACGTCCCATACTTCTCTGTGTCACGCTAAATGACCTCCAATTTTATTATTATTTGCTCGAATTGTACTGTGAGCAGTAAAGCTACAAGCTCTTAATAAGCTATTTTTACCGTACTTTCGCCTAATTGAGTCCATAGCTCCAGTGAGTTTCTGGTCTTTTTGTTTCTTTATTGGATCAGTAAAAAATGAAATTTGTTCTGATTCAACATTTACAAAGTTTTTTAAGGCAATTGATATCGTTCGTATTGGTTCTTTGTTATAACATTGTTCAAGTATATTAAGACATACTATATAGAAATCCTTAGTTAGATTCGTTGGTTCTTCAATTGTAACTGACTTTGAAAAGCCTCCAATACCAGAGCTGTACCCAATACCAAAATGGATTGTTCTAGCTTGATGATTGTTACTTCTTAATCGATAACAAACTTCTTCTAATTGTTCTAGGATTAAAGTTTTAATCTCATGTGATTGATAGTCACGTAATAACACCTGACTTTTACCAATGCTCTTATCTTTTGGTTTATAATTCTTCATCTCTCCGATTTTTGAAAAATCTATTCCGTTGGAATGTAGGTGTAGTTCTGTTCCCATTACATTCCCAAATTGCTTAATTAAAACCTCTTTTGGGTAACAAGCTAATTCTCCTATAGTTGAAATTCCTAAACGATTTAATTTTTGTTCTGTTTTTTTTGCAATACCCCAGAATTTACTAAGGGGATTAATTTTCCACATTTTTTTCTCCACATCTTCAAATGACCACATTGCAATTCCGCTTGGAGATTTTTTTGCTTCTACGTCCATACATATTTTAGACATTAACAAATTTGGTCCGATGCCAATAGAACAAGAAAGACCAAAGTGTTCATAAATATCCTCTTTGATAGCATGTGCAAGTTCTAAAGGAGTTTTTTTATGCAGTTTTTCATATCCCTTCATGGAGAAGGCGAATTCATCTATGGAGTACTGCATGAAATCGCAGGGGGCGACGTATTTACTTAACATTAACTTAGTGATTTCATTTGATATTTTTACGTACAAGCCCATAGACGGATTTACGATATAAACGTCCTTCTGTCTTAATATTTCAAAATTACGACTTCCTGTTTTGATGCCTAACTTTTTCATTTCCGGTGTTGAAGCTAAGACCACCGAACCCTCTCTCTTTGTATCACCTACCACAGCTAATTTTGTTGTTAAAGGATCTAAACCCATTAAAATACAACTAATTGAAGCATAGAAAGACTTCATATCTATAAAAAATATCAAGTCATTAGGAAAGGTTGAACCGTCATACATATTTAAAACCTACCTTAAAATAGAATGTTTGTTCGTGAATAATTAAATTATAATACATATTATACACAAACACTTGTTCTTGTATACATGAATTTCATTAAAATGTAACAGTGTTTTAGAATGTTTGTTCTGTTTTGATTAGTAGATTATTTTTAAAATTCTCCTTATTGAGCTAAATGGCAGGATAGTTGCATATGGATTCAATACCAACGATAGATATATTCCAACAAAAGATTAAAATGTGTTATCGTTTAAATATGATTTGTCTAGAGGAGCAACATGAGAAAGGTGTGCAGAAGTGTGAACAAAAGAATATTTTTGATTTTATTTACTGTGATTTTACTATCTGTATTTGTGGGTTGTGGAAAAATCTCTGAACAGACTTCGTCAAAAAATGTGCAATCCCCAACCAGAACGGCTTCTAAGACTGTTGAAACCAATAAGAGTACATCCGCCGATGACACAGAAAAACCAACGAGTGAAAGTGAACCCAACAAAAGAGTACCAGCATCTAGCACTTTAAAGACAACAGGTAGAACGGACGGGTTTGATGACAGCAAATATACACTAATTGTAGTAGATGGCGGAGATATGTCAGGTTATAGAAAGCCGAGTGTCAGAGTTGATATCGGGTTTGGCGATAGGAAATATTGGGCTTTTACAAATGAATACGGACAGCTAATTCGTGTTGAGGCAAAAAATATAATACTCCAAAGCCCGAATACTGAACACGTTTTATCGTCTGGAAGATACTATTCAGATGAAGCAAAGGTTCCCGGTACAGAGAGACAAGAATTAGATGAAGGACATGTGATTGCTGACTCACTTGGGGGAGTATCTAACGCATATAACATTACTCCTCAAGACAGCATTCTTAATAGGCACGGCGATCAAGCCTATATGGAAAAAGTGATTCGAGATGCAGGTGGTTGTACAGATTTCGTAGCAGTGATTCAATATCCAAATACTCAGACGCAAATTCCTAACCATTATAAATTCACATACAAAATTCAGGGCAGATCCATTACAGATGAATTTGACAATGTAAACCCAGATGAAGTGAACAAAAATTTAAGGAAAACGACAGGTACGAGCAGTACGCCACCGAAAACAGATAATCTACCTGTAAACGAAACGGAAAATAGTAATGAAGATGTTAGTAAAGTTGATACCAATCATAACGGAAGTGTTACGATAGCTGAAGCTAAAGCTGCTGGCTTTAAAATGCCAATTAAGCGAAATTCATGGCTCTATAAATATATGGATGATCGAGATGGTGATGGCTTAGTAGGTGAATAAATGGGGGGATACGGCGATTCTTTTCTTCTTATTGAAGTAACGGAGCAGGTTTGTTCAATAAGAAATCACAAAGGGAATGAGCATTTTACTGTAAAATATGATTAGACTTAATGTTCTAATAAAAAAATTATACAAAAAAGGTGATGTACATTAGTTGAATTGTGTTCAACAGTAAAAAATTACGGCCTAACAGTTGCTTTATAATACCGATAAATAGGAATTTATCTGAAATGATTAAGTAAAAATAATGATGAGAATTGAGCTTCTGACAAGGAGGAGATAACTGTGTCAAAATTATTAAATGATATTTTGTCTGGAAGTAGTGACATAGCCAAAGATGCTATCAAAAATTATATCGACGATAAAGTCAATATTTCCATTACAAAAGAAAGAAACAATGGAATTGACATAACAACCGAAGTACTTATTGAAGCAGGTATTAAAGATGGTGTTATTATTAATCTTTTGGTGAAATATTGGGGGTTACTTGATGATGAAGCTAGGGACATATTAAGAGTTATAAAAACAATCGAGTATCCATACAAAGCATTAGCTTTCTACTTGAAAGAGCAAGGGTATACTACTAAAGGAGTTAAAGATTTTATGGTTGTGAATCATGTTCGTAATAAGCTGAGAAATAATCACGAATTATGGAAACTGACTCCGGACAAGTTAATGCAAAAGGTGAAGGAAACATAAATAATCGCGATAGTAGAACAAATTTTAGGAGTCGATGATCGACTCCTTTTTAAGTATTTGGCAGTTTAGTTCAATAATAACCGGTTTTCCTTTTTACGTTTTTATATAATATGTAATAATATTTATATGTAATAATTGAACAACCAAAGATAGGCAACCAAGAAAAACGAATATATTCCCTAAAAATCAGGTTTGAAAATTAAGTGACAAGCAAAAATTTCTGGAAGGTATGAAAGGAAATTACTATGAGTGAATCTATGAAGCGGATTAATGAATTTAGAGATGAGCGCAATTGGCGGCAATTTCATAATGAAAAAGACCTGGCCATTTCCATCTCCTTAGAAGCAAATGAATTATTGGAATTATTTCAATGGAAAACTCCAGAGGAAACGAAGAGAAATCCTGAGCGGCTCAAAGAAGAACTGGCAGATGTTCTTATTTACTCTTATATGATGGCTAATAATCTAGGCTTTGATATTGATGAAATCATCGCTGAAAAACTGATTAAAAATGCCCGGAAATATCCAGTTCCTAAAAGCTTTGGTCAAAAAAAGAAATATAATGAATTGGATGAGGTAGATTAAGCAATGGCTAAGTTTAACTGTATAACATTGAAAGTGAAAAATAGAGAATTGGAAGGTTTCGATAAACTTCGGCTGCCTGAACAAAATACTCTTAGAAACGGCAATGTCGTTTATATTTACAAAGGAACGAAGTCGAAAAAGATTTACATAGGACAAACGAAACGCTTTACTGAGCGGAATAAGCAGCACTATAATGGTCAAGAGGAAAAGTTCAATATAGCAGATTTCGACCAAGTAATTATTCTTATTTCATCCTATTTCAACGGTTCAGCATTAGATGATGTCGAAAGCCAGCTGATTACATATTTTATGGCCGACAATCCAAAATCTAAAAAGCAGCTGGTTCAATATGATAATGATGAGATTATTAATCGAACAAATGGTAACAGCGTGAATAACTACAGAGACCGAGAAAAGGTTGCTTCAGAAGTCATTTTGCCTTTTTGGGAAAAAGAGCTATACCCTAATGGGTGGGTAAGCACACCAACATTAGAGGAGCTACGCAATAGAGCATTGGTCAAATATAGCCCAATCAAAGAATTAACAGAACAGCAAATGGAGTTTCTAAAGCAGATTGAATCGAATCCTGATAAAAGCTTTGTGATAAATGGCGATGCAGGGACTGGCAAAACCGTATTGCTGACTCATTTGGTCGCTAAGTTGTTGAAAGATAAACCTAATCAGCGAATAGCAGTCGTTTTGCAACCTAATTGGATTAAAACGGCAAAGGATATATTTAGAGTTTATGGAATGAACAACAGTAACCTGACACTTGCTTCCTCGACAAAGCTGATTAATGCTGATCAAAATTATGATGTTGTAATTGTTGACGAATCTCATAAGCTTTCTAGAAAGTTCTCCAAGCAAATGGCATCTTTTAACAACGTTTATAAAGGAAGATTTGCTCAGGATGAGAACCACTTGGAGGCTTTAAAAAAGTTAGGTCGTCAAATCGTGTTAATGTATGACGTATTGCAAGCTATTCGTCCTGCCAATATAACACGCGCGAAATTCAATGAAGCAACAAAATACTTTGAAAAGAGATACTTAACAACGCAATTCAGAATTCAAGCTCCAGCGGGAAAGAACTATACATCAGAAGATTTCGTAAATGGCATAAAATATCTTTTATATAAGGATACAGGTCTATTAGATCAAACGAATTTTAACCCGAAATTTGATAGAGCCGTATTCCAAGATAGTGATGAAGATGCTTATTTTGGATATTTCGAATCTGAACCTTTAAAGAATTTGATTGACTGGGTAGAAGAAGACAGTAATTTCAATCCTGAACATATAAACCGTGTGCTAGGTGGATTAGTCGAACCTTGGAGGCAGGCTGATGGCAAAGACCCGTCAATCACTCATTGGCATGAAGGAGATATCAAACGAAGATGGAATTCCACTCAAGAAAACTGGGTTAATTCAGAGGATACCGATGCTGAAGAGCAGATTGGCTCAGTCTTTGCAGTTCAGGGAATCGATTTGAATAAAGTCGGCGTATTAGTAGGCGATGATCTACAAATCGACGAAAATGGTCGATTATTCGGCAATCCAGAGAATTTCCATAATGTCAACGGCAAATTCTCCAAAGAAGATGAAAGCTTGGAAAATGCACATGAGTTTACCTTATTTGTGTTGAATATTTACTATATTCTGATGACTAGAGGAATTGACGGGATTCGGCTGGGATTTTGGAAAAATGATGCATTTAAAAAGTATATGAAGGAAATATTGGAGATTAAATAGTACCTGAAACTTTGCAAGTTTCATAGCTGCTTATTTGCAGCTTTTTTATTTGATGTAATAGCAGTATAGTTCACTAAGGTCATATTAACATTTCAAAAATTATTATTCTTTAATAAAATATATTAGTCTATTATTAAAGTACAATATAATATTGGAAATTAGTCAATGGGACAAAAATTAATAATTGATTTTGATTTTTATCATTATCTGCTGTGTAAATTTGGTATAACTCTGAAGAAATATAAACCATTAAATTAAACGAGGTGCTTTCGATGGTAGTTTTTACGGAATTACGAAACTCCAATTTAATACCTGGAGAAATATATGAAGCTGGAACAACAGGGAGCTTTTTTAAAGATGAAGTAATTAGCAACATTTTTAAATTTAATAACCTAAAAGGTATTGGTAATCAAAGTGGAATACGTCGAACAATGATTGAAAATAATTCCTCTTTGAGGAATGAAGAAGCTTTTGTAATCATATTAGACACACAAAGAGATCCAGAATGGCCGAATATATATAATCGGTCAACTAAGTTACTGGAGTATTATGGTGATAATCAAGATCCCAAAAAACATTATTTAGATACAAAACAAAAGGGTAATGAAGCTTTTGAGAAATATTATCGCCGTAGTTATAGTAAATCAAAAGAACATATAGCCCCTTTCTTTTATTTTGAACGTTTAAATGGAAGAGATGCTCGATTTATTGGAATAGCAATACCTTATGTTGAAGGAATGCCAATAAATGAAGCTTTAGAATTACGTCAGTTCACAAAAGTAGGCGTAGGTAATTACGAAAACTACATTGCACATTTTACGGTTTTAGAAGTTCCTGTTTCTCGACAATGGTTGTACGATTTGAAAGTTGGCAAGATTGAAAGCGAATATATGCCAACTGCATGGAACAACTTTTTACAAACAAGAAAACTACCATCCACAAATGTAGATTCTTTAATTGGTCAGAATCAAAATAAAACCACTCCTCCTGAAAATACAGGTTATAGCATGACTGTATATCGAAAAACACAATCCAAATTTCGTAGCCAACTATTAGAACGTGAAACCGGATGCCAATTATGCAACCTATCCATATCTTCTTTATTGGTGGCAAGTCATATAGTACCTTGGTCAATTGCTGATGAATCTCAGAAAGTTGATATTAATAACGGACTATTACTATGCATCTCTCACGATGCATTATTTGATAAAGGTTTTATTAGCTTTGATGGAAACGGTCAAATAATTATATCAAAGGATATACCACACTCAGAGTTTAATCGGCTTCAAATCAATGAGCAAATGAACATCAAACTTCTTCCAGAACAAGAACAATATATGCGATTTCATCGTTCATCAATGCGAATAAGTAAATAAAAAAGGAGAATGTTCGAAATAGAACATTCTTTTTGTTGTTCAATTAACACATAAGTTAATTGGAATTGATATTATAAAATTATTAAAATCGAAAAGAAAAAAGATTTTATACAAAAAAGGTCACTATATGTGACCTTCTTTTATAAAACATCTGTCCAAAATATTCATTAAAACTTCCCCCAAATCCTCCCCCAACTTAGTGGGGGAGAATGCATTATTTTACAATGCAAATTTAATAGGATTTCCATTAAACCATTGATATATCAAGGTTTTAAGTGGTAATATGTTTAGAAATAAATTATAAAAAGAGTTTCTACCAAACTGCCGCATAGTTTGACTACGAGAGATATGACATAACATATTCTCTCCTAATTTTAGGAGGAGTAAAATGAACTTACATGAAATGAAAGCTTCTATAAAAGCTGAAAAAGCGGATTTTTTAATTATTAACGGAAAGATTCTGAATGTTTTTACAAAAGAAATAATTGAGGAATCTATTGCTGTGACAAACGGCATTATTGTGGGGATTGGTGACTACGAAGGAAATATAGTAATTGATGCAAAAGGGAAATACATTTCCTCAGGTTTTATCGATTCGCATGTTCATATAGAATCATCAATGGTTACCCCTAGCGAATATGCTAGAACTATTTTACCTCATGGCGTTACAACAGTTATCACTGATCCACATGAAATTGCAAATGTTTCAGGTGTAGATGGAATTCAATTTATGCTAGATGAATCTGAGCATTTACCACTAGATGTACGAGTCATGTTACCTTCGTGTGTACCTGCCACATCACTTGAACGAGGTGGAGCAGTTTTATACGCTGAACATTTAGAGGCATTTATGGAACATCCAAGAGTACTTGGTTTAGCCGAAGTAATGGACTATCCCTCAGTCATGTCAATGGAAAAACAAATGATAGAAAAAATACAATTAGCTCATAAATATCAAAAACCAATTGATGGTCATTTAGCTGGCCTTGGAAAAAATGAAATTAATACGTATGCTTATAGTGGGATACTAACAGACCATGAATGCACGAATGTAAACGAAGTAGTAGATAGACTGCGTGCAGGAATGTATGTTGCTTTAAGAGAAGGTTCTGCAGCTAGAAATTTAACTGATTTATTACCTGTTGTCAATGAACACAATGCTAACCGGATTATGTATTGCACAGACGATAAACATTTAGATGATCTATATAAAGAAGGCTCAATTGATTTTTGTATTCGTACAGCAATTGCTTTTGGTATTCACCCTATAACTGCTTACTCAATGGCAACTTTGAATCCCGCTCAATGTTATGGCTTAAACCAGAAAGGTGCAATCGCACCCGGTTATGAAGCAAATTTTGTTTTTATAAATGATTTAGAAAAAGTGGACATTACAGATGTATGGATTAAAGATCAATTTGTCGTTTCAGAACAGAAATTAATTGAGTCAACAGTACAAAAAGAATCTAATAATCACATTGCTACAACTATAAGTTTAGGTGATATTAGATTAGAAGATTTTGTCATCAATTGTGATGGAATGAGTTATGCGAACATTATTGAAATCAATCCAAAAAGTATTGTAACAAGCCACGTAGTAGAAAAAATAGTAAGCTCAGATGATCAACAATTTACTACTAATGTGAAAGAAAATTTATGTAAAATAGCTGTTATTGATCGATACCATTCTGAAAAAGAAATAGGATTAGGCATCGTTAAAGGTATAAATTTAAAGGAAGGTGCAATTGCAACTACGATTGCACATGATTCACATCAATTAATTGTTGCAGGAATGAACGATGAAGATATGTATTTGGCAGTCAAAACAGTAGAGAAAATGAATGGTGGTATTGTTGTTGTAGCAAACGGAGAAATACTAGCTAAATTACCGCTACCAATTGGCGGATTGATTAGTACTAGTTCAGCTGAAGAAGTCGAACACGGATTGAATTTAATCGAAAATGCCTTATTGAAAATTCGTCCAAATAACAATTTTAATGCATTTTTAACATTATCATTTCTTGCTTTACCAGTCATACCTAGCATCAAAATTACAACTAAAGGTGTATTTAATGTAAATACTTTTCAATTTATTCCTTTATTTGTTCAAAAATAGATTGATTGAAAGACTCCTAGATGGAGTCTTTTTTTCGTTTTTTAATGTACCGCATGATCATAATAAAAGACTTA
Organism: Gottfriedia sp. ABJ_BB2_2; assembly: GCF_055484705.1. NCBI lineage: Bacteria > Bacillati > Bacillota > Bacilli > Caryophanales > Bacillaceae > Gottfriedia > Gottfriedia sp. ABJ_BB2_2. Next base: position 43,461 of record NZ_JBVFKR010000014.1, on the reverse strand, counting down.
AAATACTAAGCGTTGAATCTGGACTCATTCTCTAAATTGGGCATCTGTCTAGAACAAAATTGGGAAATTGACATAAGTTATAAGTGTAATATCTCATTACCTATGTGAAGGAGGCAATACTCATGAAAGGTTACTCTCCATATTATGGTGGCGGTTGCGGTGGATGCGGTGGAGGATTCGCGCTAATCGTTGTATTATTTATTCTTTTAATTATCATCGGTGCAACATTTGTAAATCATCACTAAAAAACATTGAGCGTCAGCCACAGGAACCGACTAACAAATCGTTAGTCGGTTTCGTTTATTTACCTTAATATTCTATCATAGTAACTAAAGCCCTTTCACCTTCTATTTATAAAATGCATATAAAGAAGTAGGTATATAACTATAAATCTACTGACATTTAAATGATAGTCCTACAATGATGAAGGAGGACCTTAAGTGAAAAATCAACTTTATAAACCACAAAGGCATTGGAAAGACATACCTTTATGGAAAAATGTAACAGATGAACAATGGAATGATTGGCTTTGGCAGCTTACGAATACTGTGCGGACTTTGGACGATTTAAAACAAGTAATCGATTTAACAAAGGACGAAGAAGAAGGAGTTAGAATTTCAACAAAAACGATTCCATTAAACATTACACCATACTATGCGTCATTGATGAATCCAACGGACCCAAGATGTCCTATTCGTATGCAATCAGTTCCGATTGGAAAAGAGTTAAATAAAACGAAATATGATGCAGAGGATCCACTTGGTGAAGATGATGATAGTCCTGTACCTGGATTAACTCATCGTTATCCAGATCGCGTTCTATTTTTAGTAACAAATCAATGTTCTATGTATTGTCGCTACTGTACAAGAAGACGTTTTTCGGGACAGATTGGAATGGGGGTTCCAAAAAAACAACTTGATGATGCTATAAATTATATTCGTCAAAATACAGAAATAAGAGATGTTCTAATTTCAGGTGGAGATGGATTATTAATAAATGACAATATATTAGAATATATATTAAAAAATTTAAGAGCGATCGATCATGTTGAAATCATTCGAATTGGAACAAGAGCACCAGTAGTATTCCCACAGCGAATTACTGAAAACTTATGTGAAATTCTAAAAAAATATCATCCTGTTTGGTTAAATACTCATTTTAATACAAGCATAGAAATCACAGAAGAAGCTAAAAAAGCATGTGAAATGTTAGTGAATGCAGGTGTTCCGGTAGGTAACCAAGCTGTTATTTTAACTGGGATAAACGATAGTGTGCCGATCATGAAAAAGCTAATGCATGATTTAGTAAAAATTCGTGTGAGACCTTATTATATTTACCAATGTGATTTGTCTGAAGGAATTGGCCACTTTAGAGCACCAGTTGCGAAAGGACTAGAGATTATTGAAGGATTAAGAGGTCATACGTCAGGATATGCAGTACCTACATTTGTAGTCGATGCACCTGGTGGCGGTGGGAAAATTTCACTTCAACCAAATTATATTGTTTCACAAAGTAGTAAAAAAACCGTTTTACGAAATTTTGAGGGTGTTATTACCTCTTATCCAGAACCAGAAAATTATACAGAAGATACCGCTGAGGAGTACTTCTCACTTATATATCCGGATTATTTACAAAAGGGTGCTAAAGTAGGTATTGCGAGTATAATGACTGATCAAGTGCAAAGTCTCATTCCAAAAGATTTAGAGAGAATGAAAAAAAGAGAGCAATACCAAGATGATCCATCTCATAGTTCATTAAAGAATAAACGAGAGAAACGAGATGAACTAAAGGAGAAAAAATTCAAAGCTCAAATTCAAAAAATGGATGGAAGTGAAAAGAATGACGAATAATACATTAAAATGTGACTGGTGTGAGCAGCATAGTTTAGAAGAATTGAAGGCTGTTGTACATTGGGAATTACCTGATGGATCACGAGCAATCACAATTACGAATGTACCTTCGTATTATTGTGATCAATGTAAATTTACTTATCAAAAAGAAGATTTAGTAAAAACAATAGAAGATCAATTATTACTAATTTCTACTGAATTACTTCCAGTTTCAGTTTCATTTGACGAATTAATGAAGCAACCAAGATTATTAAAAAGGAATTACTTTGACTTCTCGTCTTATAACTAGTATTTTTAATTTATAAATTAGAGAAACGATTGAGGGAAAATCATGAAAAAGTCATTTTACCATTACATGATGAAACACAGGAACTATAAAGTACCAACAGATATTGGTTTATTTGCAGATCATCTTTTTAATGATCACTCCTTTCCAAAACAAGCATATAACTATGATGAAATTAGCTCATATTTAGAATTAGATGGCACTTTTAACATGCCGATGAGCGTATTTGATAAAGCTTGGAATTTATATGAGGATGAAGAAAATTAAGATACAACAAATGTTGTATCTTTTTTATTTGCTAAAAAATCAAGTCTTGTCTTAAGCTTGCCTAAGCTTATCAGTTATATCAACTTTTCAAATTGTCTAGTTCCAGCGACTTGCCCCTCGAGTCATAAGTAAAATCTCAAGAAAGTTAAAAATCAACTTTGACTGATTTTCGTCTTAGCTTGTCAGGGCAGTGCGAGTCGACTCGACTTTTTAAAATAGGCTATTCCCTTTTTTTATTTGGCTGGAAAATGACAGACAATTATTGTGCTTTTGCATAGTATACAGTAAAAACGTATGAGTCACGACGTATGGAGAAGGAGGTTAAAGAGGATGACAAAGAAAAAACAACCTAAGTATAACGTAGATGATATTGTCGTGATAACGTTATATGGGACTGTCGGTAAGATTACAAATATCAAACTGATGGACGGCATATTCGTTTACGAAGTGAATAATCATGATGGTTTGTATGTTGAAAATACTCTTCAGCTTCTTAATGAATATGATGGCAAAAAACTTGAAAAAGAGTGGATTGAGGTAAATTATTCATTTTCTTTTGGGGATTTAGTTCAGGTGAATGGATATGAAAAAGAAATTTTTCGTATAGTTGGTTATCGTACAGAGGTTTGGCGTTATAAAAATGATGCTTGGGAAGATACAATTTATGAACTTGCCCGCATTACAGATGGTGAATGGTTAGAAGCTGATGAGACTGATTTAACCTTAATTGCAACTGCACAAACTGCGAATACAATTCTAAAAAAACTTAGAAATGATAAAAATGGCATTACAAAATTAGATTTAGAGAAGCTTCGTTCAATGAATGATTTTAATAAAAATAGAAATAAGACGACGAAATTAGAAATTATAGATGGCCTATTAGATATATATAATGATTATGCTGTTCTATATTCTATATTTCAAGATGAAGAATATAAAATCGTGATGGATCTTGTTTTAAAAAATTTAAATAAATTTTCAGAAAAGAAAACGAATTGAGAGAGGATAATCTACAATAATTGTAGAATTATATGAATCATAAAAGGTATGCCTAACCCTATTAAAATCAAAAAGATAACAGAAGTAAACTTTTCTACAGTTGCTTCAAATAATTCTTCATTAAACATTAGTTCTTTCATTTTTAAACTTGAGTTTGATTGCTTGTCCATTTTTAACATTGACATCATTCTCCTTCAACATGTTTTATTTGAATATATGCTTGTCATTGTTGTATTATGCTAAAGGTTACATATTAATAATTTAGGTGCTTGGAAAGGTTTTTTTCATATTTTCTCATTTTTAACATATTAACTAGTAAGGGGTGATGCTAGTGAAAGAAATTGAAGTAGTGATTGATACGGAAGAAATTGCCGAATTTTTCTATCAACAGCTCATTCAGCGAGGATATGTGCCTGAAGAAGAGGAAATTGAAGAATTGGCCGATATTACTTTTGAATACTTATTGGAAAAATGTATGATTGATGAAATTGACGAAGAAGATGAATAGTCATGAAAGTGGCGACGGGTGCTCTCGTCGTTTTTCTCTTTGTATTCAATAGTACAAGCGGGATACCTATATTTTTTTAGTAGGAGGAGTTTATGAAAAAAAATAATTGGATAACCGTTGTTACTGCAGTTTTTTTATTTGTTATGTTAGGTTTGATTTATGATACGAATGTGATTAAAGCAATCGACGATGCACTTTTCGATTTTTTTGTTTCAGTTCGATCAGATGCAATAGATTCATTTTGTTATTTTTTAAGAGATTTTGGTTCTTCTAAAATGTATTTAAGCTTTGCTGTAGTTTTATTAATTTTTTCTATTATTCGTAAACGTATTTGGACAGGGATTTATTTATTAATCACGTTGCTTACTGCTAGATTAGTAGTTCAAATCGTTAAAGGTATTTATGAACGACCACGTCCAGCAGCAATGTATTATGTTGAGGATGGCTTTAGTTTTCCAAGTGGCCATGCTGTAATGGCAACAAGCTTTTTCTTAACATTAAGTTTCATCTTGATCATTTTAGATACTAATTTATTAAAACAAAGACGTATCATTCAAATAACTGCTTTAGCCATTATATTATTAATTTCTTTTAGTAGGATTTATTTACACGTTCACCATTTCTCGGATATTTTGGCTGGGTGGTTAGTCGGATATGTATGGTATAGCATTTGTAAAAATGTATTTATCTTTTTACATGAACGTAAACAAATTTAAGTTTTAAACACCTTATTTACCAAATAGGGTGTTTTTTTATTTGAATATACAATGACATAAAAATAATCATGATTTTTTATGGAAAACACCCAAAAGGACAATATACTTGTTGCAATAATAATGTATATCTAATCGTTGCGTCTGTTGCTTTATCAAACTCTCTAGAACGAAACCCAAAGGTAATGACGACATGTACTTCATAAGGTGATTTGATCTCGGCGTAAGTATCAATTGTCGTTCTAAAGAACATCCCTTCCTGGTCAGAAAATCCATAATCAATAGCACTTAACATAGAATTTGCTTTGTAAACTTTAAAAGGGTAGGTTTTAAATACTCGGGTAATGGTTCTACCACCTGTCATTTTTTCTGGGAATCTAACAATATCTTCAATCATGTTTAGCAAATTTCATCACCTCAAGTGATATATATGCATCTATTCAAGTCCAAATTTCCAATAATCATACAAAAAAACCTGCACTTATGAAAAGAGCAGGCTTCATTGGTATATATATTTATTGCTATTTTATTTGATTACTCGAATTTCGTTAAAAACTCTTCAACTTGTTCTGGCGTTTTCGCATTGGCACTATGTAAGTGACCAATTTTTTCTCCATTTTGATAAACAAGTAAACTTGGAATTCCCATAACTTGCTGCTGGCTAGCGATTTCTGGGAACTCATCACGATCCATTGTATACCATTCGAATGATGGATGCTCTTCAATCACTTCACCAACAAACGCATCAAGACGAGAACAGTCTGGACACCATGTAGCATAAAATTTTACGATTACAGGTTTTTCACTACTAATCACTTCTTCATATTTTTTCACATCAATAATTTTTTCCATAATGGCCTCCTAGAATCTAATAATCCTATTTTGAACGATATTTTCTAGTATTTCAATTATTTTAATCCTTATTATTCAATTTTAGGAATCCAGATGAAAAAAGCATACAAACGTTCGTATCTTGATGTAAAATAGAGTAAACTAAAAGTTCAAATGAGGTGTAAAAATGAAATTTATTCATACAGCAGATTGGCACCTTGGAAAAATTGTTCATGGTGTTCATATGACTGAAGATCAACGTTATATATTAAAAGAATTTATTCATATTATAAAAGAAGAAAAGCCTGATGCAGTAATCATTGCTGGCGATTTATATGATAAGAGTATTTCTCCAACTGAAGCAATCGAGTTGCTAAACGAAGTATTACATCAAATAGTTATAGAATTAAAAACCCCGATCCTTGCTATTGCTGGAAATCATGACAGTGCTGAAAGAGTTGAGTTTGGAAGCAGCTTTATGGAAAAAGAAGGGCTCCATATAGTTGGGAAATTTCAAACCCCTTTTAAAAAGGTCATCATAAACGATGAATTTGGAGAAGTACATTTCTATTTAATACCTTATGTAGAACCAAGCATTGTACGTTACGTATTACAAAATGATGATATTCACTCACATAATGATGCGATGAAAGCAATCATTAATAAAATAAGGGATGAAGAATTAGATTCTTCTGCTAGAAATGTTTTTGTCGGACATGCCTTTGTTACGAATAATGGTCAGCCTTCTGATGAGGAAACTGAAGGAGAACGTACATTAGCAATTGGCGGAGCTGAATACGTATCTCATCATAATTTCCAACATTTCCATTACACGGCATTAGGTCACTTACATCGTGCACATTATGTTGGTAATCAATCTATTCGATATTCAGGATCGCCTTTAAAGTATTCTCTTTCTGAGGAAAACCATAAAAAAGGATGTTTAATTATCGAGTTAAATGGTGAAGGTGAAGTATCCGTAACAAAAAGAGATTTTAATCCTATACGCGATTTGAGAACTGTTGAAGGAACGATTGAAGAAATTAGGAAGCATCCAATTAATGAAGATTATGTTTTCGTAAAATTGACCGACGAGCATATGGTCGTTCAACCGATGGAACAAATCCGTACTGTTTATCCAAATGCAATGCATGTTAGTAGAAAAAGAATAAATGCTGAAGGCACAATTGACAGTAAAAAATACGTTGAAAAACAATCAAAAAATCAACTTGAGCTATATCAGTCATTTTATAAAGAAATGACAAATGATGAATTAAGTGAAGAAAATGAAGAATTTATGAAAGAAATTCTACATGATATTTTTGTAAAGGGAGAATAAGAATGAGACCATTAGAAGTTATTTTACATGCATTTGGTCCATATAAGGACAAAATCCATGTAGATTTCAACCAATTAAATGAAAAAGGTTTGTTTGCGATTACTGGTCCAACTGGAGCGGGTAAAACAACAATCTTTGATGGTATTTGTTTTGCATTATACGGGGAGGCGAGTGGTGAAAACCGAAACGACCAATCTTTATTAAGAAGCCACTTTGCAGATGATGAAGTATATACAAGTGTTGATTTAACATTTGAACTGAAAGGTAAGCATTACAACATCTTTAGACAAAAAGGACATCAAAAGAAACAAAATAAAGGTGTTACAGGTGACAAAATAGAGTTTTATAAAATCGAAAACAGCGAAAAAGTGCCATACTGTCAAGAATTTAATAAAACTACGATTGTTAATAAAAAAGTTGAAGAATTACTCGGTATTAATGCTGATCAATTTAAACAGATTGTTCTTCTACCTCAAGGTGAATTTCGGAAATTATTAGTTTCAGATACGAAGGAAAAAGAAGAGATTTTACGTAAAATCTTTAAAACCGAATTATTTGATAAAGTAAAAGATACAATTGGAATTGCTAGATCTAAAATGGAAACAAATTTTAGAAATCTTAAGCAAAAAATTGTCATTAAATTAGAAACGATAGAAGATCTACTATTAGATAAAGGGATCAATATTACCGAGGATGCTCAAATTAACATCCATATTGTTAGAGAGATTTTAGGTGAACATATTTCAACAATTGATGAAGAAATAAAACAGCTTGAAGAAAAAGAAAAGATACAAAAAGCTCAAATAGAAGTTCTCCAACAAAAATTATTTGCAGCAGAGTCACACAATAAAAATATTAACAGATTACATGAATTAAACGAATTAATCAATTTATTAAACGATCAAAAAGAAGAAATTGATCAAAAGAAAACAAATTTATCAAAGGCTACTAGAGCAGAAAAGGTACTACCGGCAAAAAATGAACTCGAAAAGTTGGAAAGTTTGATTGTACAAGCTAAAGATAAATTGCAAAAAGAACATTATTCGTTAACTGAAATCCTTCAATTAATCGAAACAATTTCAATAAAAGTTGCTACTCTTCCTGAAAAAAATAAAAAATTAGCAAACTTCGAACATCATTATAGTCAATTATTAGAATTGAAGGATAGTATTGAGAAGTATCAAAAATTAGAAGAAATTTATGTAACGAAAACAAAGCAGTTCAAGCAGCTGGAATTTGATGGTCAAAAACTTCGAGAACAAATAACGAAAGAAAATGAAGAGCTTTATCAATTAAAAAATGAGATTGTTACATTTGAAGGTATTTATGAACAGTGGAATCAAATAACATTGTTAAAACAGCAAGTTCATCAAAAAGGTGGGTTTGCAAAACGAATCGTTTTTGCAAAAAACGATTTAGATGGCAAATTAAAAGATTATGAATGTAATGATGCAATTTTAAAAGATCATGTAAATAAATTAAATAGTTTAGAAATGAAAATGTTACAACAAAAAGCAGCGTATTTGGCTAAAGATTTAAAAGATCAAGAAGAGTGTCCAGTGTGTGGTAGTACACATCATCCTTCAATTGCCAAATTTGCAGGCGATGTAAATGAACATGAAGTTGAAACATTAAAAATTGAAGTAACAAGATTACAAAACCAATTAGCAACAAAGCATGGTGAAATAAAAAATTTAGAAAATACAATTAACCTTGATGAACAATCCTTTAAGGAGGAATATGGGGAATTTGATTTTTCAAATGAAGGCTTGCTTTTATTAGCAAATGAATTTAAAGAGATTGATGCGAACTTAACAAGTATTTCAGAGCGAAAAATTACCTTTGAAAAAGTTCAAAAAGCTTTAAAAGAAAAAGAGCAATTTATTGAAAGTTTAACAATTAAGGCAACTGAACTTGGGAATGTCTTAGCGGAGTGCTCTACAAAAATAAATGAATTAAAAGTTGAAATTGTCCAAATTGAGACAAAGCTACCAGAATCGACACGAACTTATGAAGCGTGGTATCAAGATGTACAAAAATATGAAAATAATATTCAATTACTTAAGACAGAAATACTAGAAATTGAAGGTAGCTATCAACGACTTTCAGAACAAAAAACAATAAATGAAACAACTTGTTCACATCTAGAAAATGAAATAAATCGCTTAACCTCAGAAATTGAAAATGCACAGAATTCTTATAAAGAGAAGTTGATTGAGTATCAGTTTAGTCATGAAGAAGAATTTATTATTGCGATTGGATTTATTCAATTAATCGATGAATATCAAAATGACATTTCTAAGTATGAAGAAAATAGTCAAAGAATAAAAACTGAAAGAGATATTCTCGAAAACCAACTGCAATCTAAAGAAAAAATTGATGAAAATGAAATAAGAGAATCATTGCAATTAATCGCTCAACAAGCAGACCATATCTTAAATGATATTATTCGAATTCAAGAATTATCAAAACGTTTATCTCAATTACGTATAGACTTACAATCATATCAAGAGGAGTACGTAAAAACTGAAAAGAAATTGGCTGGATTAAATGATTTATATAAGGTCACAAAAGGCGACAATGAAAAAATGATTTCATTTGAACGTTACGTGCTTCTAGACTACTTCGAGCAAATTATTGAGTCTGCCAATGTTCGTTTGGATCATCTTTCAAATGGACAATTCCAATTACAGCGAAAAGATTCAGTCGAAAAAGGAAGAAAACAAAGTGGTTTAGGGCTAGAAGTATATGATTCATATACTGGTTTAGCTAGAGATGTTAAAACCTTATCAGGGGGCGAACAGTTTAATGCTTCACTTTGTTTAGCACTTGGTATGGCCGATATTATTCAGGCTCATAAAGGTGGAGTTTCAATAGATACATTGTTTATCGATGAAGGTTTCGGTTCATTAGACGATGAATTACTTGCAAAAGCTATCGATACACTCATCCAACTTCAAAAAACTGGTCGATTAATTGGTGTTATTTCGCACGTTCAAGATGTAAAGGATGCAATGCCAGCGGTTATTGAAGTTCATAAGACAAATCATGGATTCTCTGAAATATCCATTGTAGTAAAATGAGTTTAATATGAGTAGGCTAGCGAATGTACCGAGTATACACATTTATTTTAAAATATAATTTATTAAAAAACCTTGTTTATCGATTCTTGATGAACAAGGTTTTTTAGTGTAATTTGTTTCTTTAAACTCAATATGGGGATGATCCATCTGGAAGGTAATCAAGCAATATCTACTTGTAATAAATAGTTTTAGACTAAAAAGAGCATGAAAAATGCTCTTTTTATTTTGAATCATTAGATTGAAAGCTAGTTGATATAAAATATTTCAAATATTCTAATTGTATTTATTGTTATAATTTATTATAATACAAGACATAACAAATAAAGTTTTTATGAATGGAATGTGAAAATATGAAGAGCTAAATGAAAAAATGAGAAAGCCATTTAGAAAAAGCTTGGCCAAGACAATGCAAGATCTTACTTATCTTCATACCAATTATTCGATCCATCCTATACGGCAACCAATATTTAAATGTTTATTAGTTTATACGAGATTATGAAACTTGTAATTTAAATTGGGAGGAACTAAAAAATGAGTAATGGCACGCTCACACGAAAGTTAGGTTTTTGGTCTGCTCTAGCTATTGCTGTTGGAACGACTGTAGGTTCAGGTATTTTTGTCTCATCTGGAGATGTTGCAAAAGCTTCAGGAACACCTTCAATCGCTATTTTAGCTTGGATTATCGGTGGAATAATTGCAATACCTCAAGTAATGGTACTAGCTGAATTATCGACGGCTTACCCTGAAAACGGAAGCGGTTACGTTTACTTGAATAAAGCGGGATGGAGACCGCTAGCTTTCCTATATGGATGGGCAGCTTTTTGGGCACTTGATCCACCTTCAATTGCCATTATGGCTTTAGCGATTGTTTCTTATATTTCTACCTTTTTTCCATTTTTCTCTGGAATAGCTGGAAAGTTATTAGGAATTGCTATTATTCTCATCATAACCTCAATACATTATCGAAGTGTAAAGGTAGCGGGTATTTTTCAAGTAATCATCACTGCGGTTAAAATCATTCCATTTATCATTGTTATTATTTTAGGATTTATGTACATGAATACTGAAAATTATGCTTATACTCCAACAACTGGAGCAGTGAAAACAAGTTTAATCGGTGGCGTGTCTGCGACTACTTGGGCATATACAGGAATGGCTGCCATTTGTTTCATGGCTGGAGAATTTAAAAATCCAGGTAAAGTACTACCTCGCGCTTTAATTAGTTCTGTGTTCATTGTCATGATTTTATATACACTGCTTGCCGTTTGTATTATTGGGCTAATGCCTTTTGAAAATTTAATGAGTACAAATGCAGCTGTCTCAGAGGCAATTAAGTATATCCCTGGTTTATCTGATATTGCATCGTCATTTGTAGCTGTAACTGCTATTATTGTTATTTTAGGTTCCTTAAGCTCCTGCATAATGTTTCAGCCTCGATTAGAATATGCAATGGCAAAGGACGGGCTATTCTTTAAACGTTTTGCTAAGGTTCATCCAAAATATGAAACGCCAAGTTTTTCAATTATCGTTCAAGTACTATATGCGTGTATTCTTGTGTGCTCTAGTAATTTAACTGCATTACTAGGGTATTTCACTCTAACTCAATTAATGATTAATATTATGGATTTTGTTGCTGTTTACAAATGCCGTAAAAGGCAAGATTATAATCCGATTTATCGTATGCCAATATGGAGAGTTACGACGATTTTGGCTATTCTTGGCGCATCATGGCTTGCTTGGGGTACTTTCACATGGGCTCCTATTCAAGGGTTGATTGCAGCATTAATCGTCATTGCAACAGGTCTACCAGTCTACTATTACTGGGAAAAAAAGTATGGTGGAAATATTAAAAATCATAAAGACAATTCAATTAACGAGACAATTTAAGGAGGAATAGTTTATGTTAAAATTTGATGAAGAGTTATTTTTAAAACTGGTAGAAAAAGAAGGTCTAGCATTTCAAAGTCAAATAGAAGAAATTGTAGATCACATTAGTCATAAAGGTTATAGTAATATTTTCTTAATTGGTGCTGGTGGAACAATCGCTATGATGTATCCATATGAATACATATTAAAATCGCAATCTACCATTAACGTTCATGCAGAAATTGCTGCAGAATTTATCTTAATGAACCATAAACATTTAAATGAAGATTCTGTTTGTATTTTTACATCAGTATCTGGAACAACTGAAGACACGATTGCAGCAGTTGAGTTTTGTCGTCAAAAAGGTGCTACTACGATTGCTCTAGTAGCTGAACCAAATACACCTTTAACTCAAATGGTAGATTACTGCATCACGACAGGTTCAGAGAAACATTCTTTTGATACTTTCTTTATGCTACTATACATGTTTATTTTCCGCTTCATGTATAACAATGGTGAGTTTCCTCAATATGAACAATTTACAAAAGAAGTATCTTTGCTACCTCAAGCAATTCTAAATGCAGTTAAGTCATTCGATCAAATAGCAGAGGACTTTGCGATAAAACATAAAGACACAAAATACCATATGATGGTTGGTTCAGGTAACTTATGGGGTAACACATATTCATATGCGATGTGTATATTAGAAGAAATGCAATGGATACATGCAAAGTCAATTCATGCTGCTGAATTTTTCCATGGCACGCTAGAACTTGTTGTTGAAGACACAAGCGTCATTTTATTAAAAGGTGAAGATGAAACAAGACCATTAGTAGACCGAGTAGAAAGATTTGCCGAAAAAATTACAAACAACCTAACGATTATTGATACAAAAGACTTTAGCCTTGAAGGGATCAGCGAAGAATTTAGAAAACATTTCGCCGTGAGTATTAATTGGGCAGTCTTAAGTCGTATAAGTGTATATCTTGAGCGCGAAAGAAATCACCCATTAGAACTTAGAAGATATTATCGAAAAGTTGAATATTAAATTGATAACAAAAGATACAAATACTAATTTTAAAAAGTTTCACGTTGTTTAAAATAGTAATTTTGTAAAACAGACCATACCAAAATCGGGTATGGTCTGTTTGTTTTATATAATAGCTACAGAAAAAAATGTGATTTGAACCATCATTTTGCCGATTTGGCAAAGTTTTGCAAAAAGTTATAGTGAATTAATTAAAAAAATTGGGAAATTCCACAAATAAAGTCTATTTTAAAACTGCTTGTTAGATATCAAAATCTTAGCAAGGTGTTTTTTTGAAAAACTCCTTTTCTTATTAAAGAATTTAGTAAATAAAATTTAGATTTAATTATAAATTGTGAAAGATTTCACTTAAACTAAATGGCAGTTTAGTTTAAGTGAAAACATTCACAAATAGGGTCGTGTTTTTATATTTGAAAACCTAAATTCATCTGCGGTTATCTATGATCAGACAAATTTTTAAGGAAGAAGAGTAATTTATTTTACCATTTTTAGAAGTAGTAACATAATTCCAGGAGTGGTTAATAATCGACTCCTTTTTAAGTATTTGGCAGGATTGTTGAAGAAGGTTATTCTTTTTTTGTATTAAAAATTCTTAAATTGATATGAAAAGGAAATTAATTATCATAACCCAAATATTTAAATGAATTAATAATTATCAAGGTAATATTCAAACAACTTTGGAATCTCAGCTTACTTAGCAAGATAACTGTAGAATTATATGATACTGTAAAAGGTTTCAAAATCTAGATTAATTCTCACTAATATATACGGTTGAGTTTAAATCATTTCTTAATTGCATGGAAGAACGATATATACTTCCATTCACTGTGGTGAATCTGTGGATTCATGGTTGGCTAATACATGCATTAGTTGAAGAAAGAAGGCTGTCCTACAGCTTTTTTATTTTGCAAACAGTTAATAGTAAATTTTGTTTGACGAGGATGTTCTCAATTATTATGATTATAATGAACATTTGTATATTCAAATAATCAAATATACTCTAATAAAATTAGAATCGATAGGGAGAATTGAAAATTATAATAAAGTATCTTTAAGAAAGGAACAAAATTCAGGAATAATAGTTTGAATTCTTGTGATCGAAAAGGACTATGAGTATATAACTGGCGTAGATAATGCGGGAATGTTTAATAAAGATGTAGCTGAAGGTATGGTATCGTCTGCTAACGATAATACAACTATATTAATAAGAAATGCAGAGTTAATGCGATTTAAAGATAATAAGAGTAGTATGAATGTTAACACTTAAAGAAGATATAAGATAAATTACATATAGTTATGGAAGGTGGACGTATGCAATTAAAATTAAATTATGAAATACAAAAAGAAGCAACAGAAAAAGTTAAGGAAATAGTAAAAAAGATGAATGGACTATCGGAAGAAGATTTTGTCAACAAGTTCTACCGAGACCCAAATTTTCGTAATGGGATTGACACTTTAGTAGAATTGTTTATACAAGCAAATAGAGAAGTGGGTAAAGATGAACAAGCGTAACTTCCAATCACCCATTCATATACTTAAACCATTACTAGAAAGGACAATAAACTATGGATTCTTATACTAAAGAACGTCTCTTTACAAAAGAAGAGATTATCCAAACTGGAATTCAATATCTAGAAGGAATAGGTATTTCTTCTATCTGTAATGTGTGTATTTCAAACGGAGGTTCCTGTTGTATGCAATGTACAGAATTAGTGGATGGGGAAGGGTGTCAACAAAGAAATACAAGCTGTACTTCCTGGTTGTGTGGTTTTCTAAAATTGTTATTTTTTGAAGCAGGATTACTAGAAGAATGGGAGCAATTTTGGGATCAAATACCTGGTAGAGCCTTTAGAACAGATTACACGCCTTCTATTGTTGCAATACAAAAAGAGCTGAAAATTCATAATATTAACTATTTAGGTCAGGCTCTAGCGAAAGATGTAGAAAGAATCATGAACCAAAATAAACATGAAAGTATCAATGAATTAAAATATGTTTTAGACTTATATGTAAGATTCTCTTTAAATGGTGTTCAAGGTAAATCTGAAGCAGAGTTTCAGGAATTAACTTCTGACTTTCATTCATTTAAATCAGCTATAGAAATTCATAAAGAGGATTATTAAATGGGCTTTGAACTTTGGTTCATGCTCTATTTATTGTCCTATTAAAAGTGATATATAAATCAATTTAAAAAATTTCAATCAATATTTACATAAACCAAAAATGGAAAACAAATGAAATTGAAAGAGTATGATGACCATTTTAACTTTTTAAGAAAGAAATCAAATAATAACCGCCTTTAAATTTAAGAAAGTTATAGTAAAAGGCATAATGTACTTTTTAGATTGGAGGAATAAAATGAAAATGAGGGATTTATATGGGGGACAAAAATCAAAAGCCTAACAAAATAAAAATGTTATTAAGAGGGTTAATGGTAATAATTGGAGGAATTATAGCCGCATATGGATTAGAAACGGTATTAATACCAAATAATGTATCTGATGGTGGAGTGACAGGTCTTAGTATCGTTGGATCAGAATTATTTGGATTGCCATTAGGGGTTTTAATTGCAGCTATAAATATTCCTTTTATTTGGTTAGGATATAAGCAAATTGGTAAAAGTTTCTCAATTTTTTCTATCATTGGAATAGTATCTCTGGCCGCTGGAACAAGCATTTTTCACCACACTCCTGCAATTATTGAAGGAGATACTTTGTTGATTTCCGTTGTTGGTGGAATTATATTAGGATTTGGAATGGGTTTGGCATTACGTAATGGCGGAGCAATAGATGGAATTGATATGCTTGCTGTTTTGCTAGCTCGTAGATTACCGTTTGGGACAAGTGACCTCATTCTATTCTTAAATATCTTTGTATTTATTTTTGTTTCAATTGTATTCGGCTTACAAGGTGCTATTCTTTCAGCAATTGCTTATTTTATTGCTTCTAAAGTTATTCACATAGTTGAAGAAGGTTTAAGTGGCTCAAAAACATTTCAAATTATCACAACTCAGCCGGAACTATTGATAGAGACTATACGTGATCGATTAGGTCGAGGAGCAACTTATAAAGAAGCTTATGGTGGTTTTTCTAATGAAAAGTTTAGAGAAATCACATGTGTAATTAATCGATTAGAAGAGAACAAACTAAAAGAAATCATTAATGAAATTGATAAAAAGGCCTTCGTTACAGTATATGACGTATCAGAAGTAAAGGGCGGTAATTTTAGAAAGCATAATATTCATTAAGGATAATGGCTATAGCATTTACTTGCTTTGCAATAGTGCTAGGTTTTTAAAAATATTGGATTGGTTGACGGAATTCACGAAATTAATATAAAAATTTTTGGGTTTGGAGCAATGAGGTTAAAACCGCAGTTTGTTAACAAAATAAATCAATTTATTTTCTTAAAGGACCTACAAGATAGGTCCTATTTTTTTGTACATAACACAGTAAAAAGAGATTAAATAATCTGAAATTTAACAATATATATGAAAATTACCGATTTTTACTTTAATGAAAATTTTATTTGACGAAGAGTCACAATAAGAATTATGATTAAATAAATATTCATATATTCAAATAATCAAATATACTATAAAGAGGTGCACTTAATTGTCATGGAGAGGAAGATATGAGAAGTATAATAAAGAATCATTTAGAAAAGACGTAATCGCTGGGTTTATTGTTGGGATAATTGCGATTCCATTAGGTATGGCCTTCGCGATTAGTTCAGGTGTAAAACCGGAATATGGTATTTATTCCACTGTGATTGCAGGGATTTTGATATCTTTATTTGGAGGTTCGAGATTTCAAATTGGTGGACCGACAGGTGCATTTATTCCAATATTACTTTCTATTGTTATGCAATATGGATATGATAATTTACTTATTGCTGGCTTTTTAGCAGGACTATTTCTTATCATAATGGGGATTTTTAAATTAGGGAATATTATACAATTTATACCTAAACCTTTGACTGTTGGATTTACTTCAGGAATTGCTGTCATAATCTTTACAGGTCAAATTGTAAATTTTTTAGGGCTACAAAATATTGAAAATCATGAAGAATTTATTCTAAACATGTTTGAAATTGGAATTCATATCGAAACAATTAATATTTACAGTTTAGTTACAGCCATTATTTGTCTATATATTATTTTCTTATCACCTAAACTATTTCCAAGAATTCCTGGGTCATTGATTGGTTTAATAATTTCTACTTTTATAGCATTCAAACTGTTTAGTGGTGAAGTTCCTACTATAGGATCTACTTTTGGAAATATACCAGGAGGACTACCTGAGTTTCATTTATTAGAGATTAATTGGCAGAAAATTGAAATGTTGTTAGGTCCAGCATTTGTTATAGCGATGCTTGGTGGAATTGAATCCCTTTTTTCCGCCGTAGTTGCAGATGGGATGACAGGAGTTAGACATAATAGTAACAAAGAGCTCATAGGTCAAGGAGTCGCTAATATAATTACACCACTTTTTGGTGGGATACCGGCTACAGGGGCGATCGCAAGAACAGCTGCTAATATAAAAAATGGTGCAGTTTCTCCTATATCTGGTATAGTACATGGTTTGGTTGTTCTTTTAGTACTATTATTATTTGCACCATATGCTTCGCACATTCCTTTAGCAAGTATGGCTCCTATTTTAATGATTGTGGCCTGGAATATGAGTGAACGAAAAGAGTTTATTCAAATTCTAAAAACTAAATCAAGTGATATTATTATAATGGCATCAACGTTTTTTCTTACGGTATTTCTAAATTTGACGTCTGCTATTGGAGTTGGGTTGTTACTTTCGGTTATCATATTTGTAAAAAGAATGAGCGAACTTCTAACGGTAAAGAAGGTACTACCTGATCACTCGATAAAACATAAAAAATTAAAGGCACATATAGTAAGTGAGGATCATGATTGTCCTCAAGTCAGTATTTATTCAATTAATGGACCGATATTCTTTGGAACTGCAAATATTTTCGAAAGGTCTATTATGGAATTAGTTGATTCTGAATCACAGATAATATTGTTACGGATTGGGAAAGTTCCTTTTATAGATACAACGGGTGAGGCTAGATTATCTAGTATAGTTAAGTACTTTAAAAGTCATGGCAGAAAAGTTGTAATCACTGGGATTCAACACCAGCCAAAAGAGTTGTTAAAACGTACGGGACTTTATGAATTAATTAGTCCTCAAAATTTCTTTGATGATTCTGGTGAAGCAATTGCATATGCTTTGACTCAAATAAACTTTAAAAAATGTTTGGGATGTAAGCATTACGCATTTTTAGAATGTTCGCTCCTATCATATGACAACAATTCGGATACAAATATTGAGAAGAAAAATGAATTAAATAAAAGTTGAGATTTCGAATTATTCCCTATCATTAAATTAATGACATTAACTAGACAGACAGTAATAATAGACTATGATTAAATTATAAGTATACTTTTATAGAACATAGTAGATTGGGGTTTTTTATTTGAATTTAGAGCTACAACAATTTAAAGCAGATTTTTTTAAAGCATTGAGTCATCCTTTACGCATTCGTATTCTTGAGTTATTAATTGAGGGCGACAAAAATGTCAATGAGCTTCAAATAATGATAGGCAGTGAAGGGTCTGCCGTTTCACAACAATTAGCAATTTTACGTAATAAAAATATTGTTTATGGAACAAAAGAAGCAAACAAGGTAACGTATTCGCTACGAGATCCAATGATTGTTGAATTATTGGCTGTTGCCCGTCAAATATTTAATAATCATCTTGTTGATGCAATTTCAATGTTAGATAAATTTAATGATGAATAATATTATAAGCAAGATGGTAGTTCAAATATCATGATTTTTTTCAGAGAGGATTAATATAGATGAATTCTTTTGAAAGAGCTCGTCTCGTTACAAAAGAAGAAATAATTCAGATGGGACTACGATATATGGAAGGAGTAGGTGTTAAATCTGTTTGTAAAGTATGTATTTCGAAGGGTGGTTCCTGTTGTATGTATTGTAATCACTTAAAGGAAGGAGTAGGTTGTCAACAAAGAAATACTAGCTGTACTTCCTGGTTATGCGGATTTTTAAGATATATTTACTTTGAAGTTGGTATATTAGCAGAATGGGAACAATTTTGGGAACAAATACCCGGAAAAGCATTTAGAATGGATTATACTCCTAGTGAGATCACCATCACAAAAGAATTGGAACCAGTTAACATTAAATATATAGGTCAGGCTTTTGCTAAAGATTTAGATTATTTGACCAACGAAGATAAAGAATATACGATCAATGAATTTAATAACAAATTAGATCGATTTGTATCATGGTTTTCTATCCATAAGGACTCGATAACCTTAGGCGAAGCTAGTATTGAATTAAACAAATTATCAAACAAGCTATCTTCTTTTCAACTAGCAATTCAAGAATATAAAAACAATTAAAAATGTTAATAAATGAATTTATTAACTCTGAATTTGAAAGCACTACTTTGTATTTTTTAATGGAGGAACAAAAACTATGTTATCATTACCAAATTGCCCAAAATGTAAATCAGAATACACTTATGAAGATGGGAATCTTTTAATATGTCCTGAATGTGGCTTTGAGTGGAGCTCAGATTCGGAAAATGAAAGTGAAGCAGAAAAAGTATTTAAGGATGCCAACGGTAATATTTTGAATGATGGTGATTCCGTAACAGTTATTAAAGACTTAAAAGTAAAAGGAACTTCGCTAGTAGTAAAAATTGGTACCAAAGTAAAAAACATTCGTCTAATTGATGGTGATCATGATATTGATTGCAAAATTGAAGGTTTTGGACCAATGAAGTTAAAAACAGAATTTGTGAAAAAACTATAAAAAAGATTTATTAACGAAATGATGAAAAGAATGAAATAAGCTCTTCATACGAGGACCTTATTACATTCTTTTTTTTGATATTTAATAAATTTGATTATTTTAATATACAGAAGAGGTGATAATCGATTGTCTGAAATGAGAGAATCATTCTATTATCCCTTTATTATACTTAAAATTCTTTTGGAAATTTTAATTTCCTTTGAATAAGGACAATTAATAACAAACATAAAGGAATAATAATTTGAAGAGGGATAGGTAAATAATACGGGACTATTTCAAACCCTTCTTTAACGTGTTCTAAGTAATTTGGGGCCATAAATAAAGAAAGCAAAATGATTATAATACTAAGGGGATAGACTAGCTTTTCAGTTTTCTTTACATTAAATAAATCGGCAGAAGCAGAAAGTGCACAATAGAAAAAAATAGTAATTTTTATAAATCCTCCAAAAACCATTAAAATAATAACAAATGTATCTAGTCTTTGTATAAAATTTGCAATATTAACAAAACTAACTGCCGTTAAAAGTGGAAATGAAGATCTTTCAAATAATGATGCGCCTAAGATTGCTATGTTATTAATATTGAACATAATCATTATTATCCCTGTAAAAAATATCGCTAAAAATCCTATCTTAAAAGTTTTTTTTGTTTTCTTTACATAGGGAAAAATCATAGTAAAAGTTATGAGTTCACCAAAAGGAAAAGTTAATGTAATAGGAAAGACATCTTTCAAGATTGGTTGTATTCCATTTTCTAAAACCGGTTTTAAATTATTAAAGTTTTGTAATTTAGAAATTGTTTCTGCTCCAACTAAAAAAAACATCATAATAACAATTAACATAAAAATTACTTCACTAGCCCGTGCAAATGTTTCAAGTCCCTTATATAAGCTATAAACTAATAAGGACATCATAATAATTCCTATCAAAATTAGAGATGAAGAATTAAAAAGTGTAATAACTAATACTTCTTCAAAATCGCGTAAATCGCGTGCTGCAATATAAAGGAAATATACAATATAAATTAAAGCTAAGACTTTACCTGAATATTCACCTAATATTAGTTGTATGTATTTTGTAAAAGGTAAACTTGGATAAATTTCATATAATTTCAAATACACATATAATAAAATACAACCCAAAATAAGACTAATAAGTATACTTATCCAGCCGTCTTGTTTTGATTTATGAGCAAGACCGAATACTGATGTAGTTCCTCCTTCAAACAAAAAAATCATACAAAATAATTGGAAGCCACTGATAGATATTTTTCGATTCATTATATTACCTCAAATGTGATCACAATTTCATTCTAAGATTATGGTTACCTTTAATTTCTAAAAATATGAGAAAGTGAAATATTATCGATATTGATACTAAGTAAAAGGAATCTCTTTCATTAAATTGTCACTTTAGTGAGGATAAGGTTTCTTTCTCATTCCGACATTATTAATTTGAACGTCGACACTAACTGTTACTTTTGCCTTTTTGAATGTATCATTCCAATTTTTCTCATATTTTTTATAAATTTTTGAATTAGCTAAGTGTAATTTTTCACCAAAACCAAATGCATCTCCACCGAGTCTTTTTACTTCAGATATCCCTTTTTCTACTGATTGTTTTACAACATTTTCAGCTGATTTTTCATATTTATTGATTGTCTTTGCATTATCAAAATTGTCATTACAAAGTACTTCGTCTATATGGCCAATTGAATTAATTTTAATATTTATTATAGGAATATTACCCTTCATTCTAATTTTCGCCTTTGATTTTAACCGAGTAAGTTCCATCGAATTATATTTTTTTTCTTTTTTACTACAAGGTATTTGTACATTCGTTTCTTTAATCAGATTATTAATAATCTGTATTGAAGTTGCCGGTGGCCCATCTAACCATCCAACTAATTTTCCGTCTCTAAATATCCCTGTGCCATTTATCGTACTAAAACTCGATTCGACTTTTTCAAAATTTTCAAGTGTCTCTGATGTTTTACTTTCATTTTCTAATTTCACACCATTTATTACTGGTTCTCTTCCACTACTAGAAATTGCAGAAATCGCCTCACGCATTAATGTTTCTTGGTTCTCACCTAGAAGAGAGGATGTATTTTCAATTTTACCTAAAATTGATTTGACTGGGATTTTATCAAGAGCTGGTAAGTTATTCATTATTTTATATACGCTTTCGTTTCTTGCAATTACAACAGGGATATTTGTTCGAATTTTGGAATCTCTTTCAAATACATCGAAAATAAAATTCAAGGACTCCTGTTTTGCTAATTTTTCACCTAAAATGACAAGTGCAACATGAGAATATATATTTGGTCGGGATCCTCTCTTAGTCACTTTTCGTGCTGCTTCTGAAATTGTCTTACCTTTTTCTTCAAATGAAACAACTGGAATACCTTGCGCACCTGTTTGTGTGGCTATCGCACTTGGATTAATAATTTGGACGGTCATTTGATATTGTTTTTCTTTTGGTAAGTAGTCGATTCCCATTGCAACCACAATTGATATTTGATTCAATTCTTTATAGTTAGAGCACCCACTAAAAATTATGAATAGAATTAAAAATAAACACAGATAAATTCTTTTCACAGTCTACTCCCACCTAATATTTAGATAATAGATATATTTATTAATCTATATAAATTTACTTTCTCCAAAGAATATCTAAATATTCAAAGATATAGATCTAGATAGGATTAAGTAAATTGGGCATACTGCTTTTATGAAGTTGTTTAAATAATTGGAGGTCTTCAAATTGAAGTTAGAGTTGCAGGAATTTAAGGCGGATTTTTTTAAAGCGCTAAGCCATCCTTTACGTATTCGCATATTAGAGATATTAAGTGAAGGGGAAAAAAATGTAAATGAAATTCAAAACATGGTTGGTAGTGAAGGATCTGTTGTTTCACAACAATTATCAATATTACGAAGTAAAAATATAGTTGTTGGAACAAAAGATGGGAATAAAGTTACTTATACATTGAAGGATCCCATGATTAAAGAATTGTTAAATGTAGCAAAACAAATTTTTAAAAATCAATTGATAAATTCTATTTCAATCTATGATCAATTTAATGAAGCAAATTAAGATAATCTGTAATTCTTTATTTATATAACTGTTTAATAATAATTTTTTTATACCGGTCATTGACGTGCAGATAATTTTTTGAATTACAGGACTATATCAGCTTCCGGTGAAAATAGATATTATTTTGAAGGTTTTAAGCAACTTAAAGCATATGAACTACCTCAAAGTTGGAAACATATAGTAAAAAATACTAAAGATAACCATATTGTCATGGTGCTGTTATATGGAATAATCGTGATATATGTACTATCTGATTCGTGACATAGTATCCATTTTATTCCACTGATCACCAGTATAAAATAATAATGTATTTAACATATTATGAATAAAGTAATGGGAAATGTAATGTATATATAATTTACCAATCGGTGTGATTTTAGTTGGCATTACAGCGTATGGACACTATAAATCAAAGACTATCTTGAAAATAAATAGTATGTCTATTCCTAGTATAGTTTAAGGGGAAAACAATGTACTTTTTGTTTTTAGGTATAGCACTTGTAATAGTTACTGTTGTAATAGCAATTATTTATAAGATAATTATTAAAGGTTAAAGCATTCACAAATTTGTGAGTGCTTTTTTTATATCATATATTAGAACACATATTCTTTTTAGCAATGCTGATTAGAAAAGAGTCGTTTAAAAATTCCCCTTAATACAAATAATTCCATTAGAAATTATTAATTAAGGGGTTATTAATGAAGAATATAGTTCAAGAAATTCAATCTGATTTTGCCAACCATGCTGACTTTTTCATTGAAAAAGAGCTAATAGATAATACAACAATTTATTTTAACGGTTTTAATACACTAGTAAACTTAACTAAGTCAGCTCGTCTTAAGTATTACACTGCCACGTAGTTACTTTTATAATCGGTATTGTTTTCTAAGGGTCGGATTATTTTATTTAGTTGGTACCTTTTTGATTTTAATAATTCTATATTCCTTATTAAACTAAGGTATACTCGGTGTCCTATTAAAAGAATTGCCAATTACTTTTTCACTTTAACTATTTATGAATAAAAATTTACAATATAAGGAAAATTAAAAGAGTTACTTTGATAAATTTTAATTACTTTGTTAGATAGAACTTTTATCTAAAGGGAGACTCTTTTAAATGCATGATTCAAAAATAGACGAAAGATTTAGAGCCTTGTCATTATCTGTAGGGGAAAATTTAGAATTCTTGAAAGATACTTTAGTAAACTCTGAGGATATTAAAAGTCGAGAAATCACTTTTCAAGGAAGAAGGACAATAATTTTATATATTGACACACTTGTGGATCTACAAATCATTCAAAAGGATATTATTGACCCTTTGCTTCATAATCAGAACAATGATATAGAAAATATTATTTCCTCTCCAGTAATAGAAAATGAAACAAACCTGAAAAAGGCAATAAATTTTCTACTACAGGGCTATTGCCTTGTACTCATTGAGAAGAAAAAATTTTTTTATGCCTTATTTGCGCCAATCTCTTATAAAAGAAGTATAACTGAACCAGAAAATGAAGGTGTTGTTAGAGGACCACATTATGGGTTAATTGAGGACATGAAAGTAAATCTTCATTTGATTAGAAGATTGATCGAAAGCCCAAATTTTTGTGTGCATTACCTTAGTATTGGAACGGTAACAAAAACTAAGGTAGCTATTGTATACATGCAAGATATTGCAAATCCTGACCTTGTAAGTGAAGTGAAAAAAAGATTTAACACTATTTCTTCAGACATTATCATGTCCCCAGGATATATTCAGGAGTTTACAGAGAATAATTCTTTCTCACCTTTTCCTCAACATTTAAGTACCGAGCGACCAGATCGAATTGTTGCTAATTTGATGGAAGGAAGAGTAGCTATACTTGGTGAAGGTGATCCAACTTCACTGATTGTACCTGTTACGTTATTTGCATTTTACCAATCCCCAGATGACTATAATAGTCGTTGGATGGTTGGTTCTTTTGTTCGTATGATCAGACTTTTTAGTTTCTTTATTGCATTGTCACTACCATCCTTTTATATCGCGACAATTGGATACCATCCAGATATACTTCCTTTAGAATTGGTCTTTACAATTAAAAGCTCATTACAAAAGGTTCCATTTCCAGCAATTATTGAAGCTTTACTTATAGAATTCATTTTTGAGTTATTACGAGAAGCGGGGATTCGTCTTCCGAGCAGGGTTGGTCAAACGATAGGTATTGTAGGTGGTCTGGTAATTGGGGATGCAATCGTAAGTGCTGGCTTGGTTTCATACTCAATGGTAATTGTTGTATCTTTAACGGCTATAGCGTCTTTTCTTGTTCCTTCAAATGATATGAGCGCTGCAGTTCGTATGTTACGATTCCCTTTAATGATAATTGCATCTACATTTGGTTATGTAGGTATCGCAATTGGATTCATGATCCTTTTTATACACCTATGTAAACTTGAGTCATTTGGTACGCCGTATCTTGCACCTTTTGCTCCATTACGTATAAAAGACATGAAAGATGTTATTCTCCGATTTCCAATTTGGAAGTTAAATGGACGCCCACATGACGCTCACCCTAAAAGGTACAATCAAGAGTCCATATCGAGGGAGTGGAAAAAAAGTGGAAAGCCAACAAAGTAGAATAACTCTATTACAACTCTTTTTGTTTATTGTTCAAACTCAGGTTGGTGTAGGAATCCTTTCTCTACCTCATGATCTGCATATGAAAGCTAAAGGCGGAGCTTGGATATCTGTTATTGTTGCAGGTATTGCTATTCAATTGATGCTTTTTATATATTGGCTATTATTGAAGAGGTTTCCCCAAAAAACTGTGTTTGAAATTTTGGTGAAAACCACGGGACTTTATATTGGAAGTATAGTTATTATTCTATACTCGTGTTATTTTATATTAGTTGGAGGCACAGCAATTAGACTGACCTGTGATGTCCTTAAAAGATGGATGCTTCAAAGTACCCCAACATGGGCAGTTGTCATTCTTATTATTATTACCAGTGTTTATCTCGCTAGGGAGAATTCAAGAACAATTGCTCGTTATTATGTTCTAGTATCGATCTTAATTTTGCCAATGTTTTTTTTAATACTATATGGTATTTTTAAAGCTGATTTTAGTTATCCTTTTCCTATACTCGAAGCAGGATGGATTAATATAATTAAAACCGCAAAAGATGCTTCTATTTCAATGTATGGATTTGAAATCTTATTAATTCTTTATCCCCTTGTAATCGGATCAAGTAAAAGTATATTAAAGACTATTACATATGCTAATTTGTTTGTGACTATATTCTTCGCATTTATCGTGTGTACTTGTTTAGTAGTGTTTAGTCCTGCACAATTAGAAATGGTTGGAGAACCTGTAGTTTATTTGTTACGTTCTTTGAATTTTGGCGTTGTTGGCAGAATTGATTTAATATTTTTACCTATATGGATGACTACTGCAATAGCCTCGATTGTTAGTTATTTATATTTTTCTTCTATAGGAATAAAACAAATTTTGCGGAAAAATAATCATAAGAACATAATCCCTTTTGTTGCAATAATTTGTTCAATCATATCCTTGCTTCCACAAACTTCGAATCAACTGGAATTTTTAATAAAAGTCGTAGATTATACTTCTTATGTTTTTTTAGGAGCAATTCCAGTATTGCTTTTGATTTTTTCTCTCTTATTTTTTACTAAAGAAGGAGGGAGAAAATGAGATTCTACTCAAAATTATTAATCCTTATGATTATTTTTAGTATATTTTTATCAGGATGTTGGGATCAAAATAATTTAAAAAAAGCTCGCCTAGGGTATAGTGTAGGCTACGATTTAACACCTAAAGGCGACCTAAGACAGACCATTGAGGTCATAAAATCCGGACAAAGTGAGAATACAAATGAAATTCATTTAGCTAAAGGGAAAAACATTCGTGATACGTCTGATTCAATAAGATATCTTGTTAGTGGAGATATACAATATTTTAAATACGCAACATTATTGTTAGGCAAAAAATTAGTAGAAGAAAAAGATTTATATTCTTTTATGGATGTTGAATACCGTGACCCTGATAATCCAACTTCTAACGTTAAATTAGCAGTAATTGATGGGGAGACAACAGAAGTATTTCAATTACGTAAAGTTGGCAATTTATTAATCGGTGAATTTATCACAGGAAAAATCAAAAGTTTAGAAAATATGAGTGTTTTTCCTAAAGAAACGGTTGAGACAATCTTCACAAAAATGTTCGCAACCGGGCAAGATTTTGTTCTACCTTATTTAAAGATTGATGGGAAAGAGCTATCAACTGTTGGGACAGCGTTATTCCACGAGCAAAAAATGACAGGATTTTTGAATATCGATCAATCTATTTTACATAATCTTTTAACAGGTACTAAAGGAAGAATTGCACGTTTGAATATTAATGTTGAAAAAGACACTTCTAATGATATGAATGATTATATAACAATAGATTTAGCTCAACGTAAAATTAAGAGAAATTTTAAAGTAAATGTAAAAAAAAATGGTGATATAATTGTTGATATTTCACTTTATACAAAAGCGTCGGTAATAGAATATCCTAAAGCTTTTATGGGAAATAAAAATGAACTTAATCATCTAAATAAAGTATTATCCCGAAAATTAACCCAAATGGCTGTTGAGGTAATCGATCAATTACAAAAATCAAAGTGTGACTCTTTAAGCGTAGGTAGACAATTAGTTGCATATCACCCAAAAGTCTGGAAAAAGAAAAACTGGAATGAAGATTATGCTAAAGTAAAATTTAATACGAAAGTAAAAGTGGAAATTGTAGAAAGTGGAGCCTTAGAATAATGTGATAAGTGAGTCTTCATTAATACTTAAATAAGTCTTTATTAAAATACCGCATGCGTTAATTGGACAACAAGAGTTGGTAATACTAGTTCTTACTTAATTGTACTAACTGGCAGGATATTCAATAAGGGATTTCGATATTACCTTAAAACGGAGGAATTAAATATTCCGCTCGATTTATTGCAAAATAGTTAAAGTAGGATTTTTTAAAAATTTGAAGAATTGTTTAAGATAAATTATTTTAAAAGGATATTTTGTTGGTAATATCAGAAGTCCATAAGCAAAAAAGAGAGGAGAATACAAATGACATTCCCTAAAGAAGGTTTATTTGCAAAGGTGGAAATGCTTATCAGAAAACCTGTTGAAGAGGTATTCAAGGCTTTTATAGACCCTTCAATTACTACAAAATTCTGGTTTACTAAAAGCAATGGAAAATTAGAAGTGGGAAAACGTATCCGTTGGGATTGGGAAATGTACGGTGTTTTTGCTGAACTTGATGTAAAACAATTGGAACAAAACAAAAGAATACTCATCAAATTTGAAGATGACACTACCGTGGAGTGGATTTTTACATCTCGTACAGAAGGAACCTTTGTTACAATTATTAACGCAGGATTTAAAGGTAGTCCAAATGAAATAGTTAATCAAGTGATTGATTCAACTGGAGGTTTTACGGTAGTTCTTTGTGGTTTAAAGGCTTTACTTGAGCATAACATCGTCTTGAATCTTGTTTCGGATAAATTTCCTGACGCTCACATAGAAAGTTAATAATTATCTCTCCTGTATATAAAAAAGATTACTTATGATCCATCCTTATTGAACTAACGAAGCCTTAGTTCAAGATTAAGAGCAGCCATTGGCTGCTTTTTTGGTTTGCTAATTGGCAGTTTAGTGGAAATTTCTGGTTATCGCCCAACACATTTAGTGAACGCCGATTATTTAACCACAGGAGTACATCAATACTATGATAGAGAAAAGGTCGAGTTAGGTGAGACAGTTTTAGGGATAATTACATTTATCACTCCAGAAGTATACCCAGAATGTTTATGGGTTGGATAAAGGATTGCAATACATGAAGCATCCCATATTGTTGGGTATGCAGAGATAACTAAAATATTTAATGAAACACTATTAAAGAAAAGTTGTAAGTCTTATTGAACTAACTGGCGCTTTAGTTGAATAACAAATAGAGGGTGATCATTAATCGATCATCCTCTATTACTTTTTATGACAGTTTAGTTTAATAGGATTTTCAAATAATTAGAAACACTTGAGCTGGAGTTTAAAAGTGATAAAATATGATAGTTAAATGAAAATGATAAGAAAGAACTAAAGGAATTTGCACATGAAAAAAATGATATTCATATTTTTACTGTTGTCATCGTTATGTATTGTAGGTTGTACAAAAGAAGAAAAACCTAAAGAAGATAATATACCAAGGAGTACTTTGTATTTTGGAGAGGGAAAATATTGGTTTGGTACATATACTGTATCAAAAGTTGATTCTATGTATTATAACTCGTTAACTATTCAACATATTAATGATGGTATGCATAGTAAAATAGGAAATATTGAATACGTACTTAAAACGGATAATCAAACATTAGAAAGTAGTTTTCCAAAACCACTGAGTGGATATGATTATTTTCATATTTCCAATGAATTGAATGCAGAATTAATTGAAAAAGGGTTACCTAAAAAAGTTACATTGCAGATACAGTGGAAAGATAAAAAAGAAACAATAATTCTAAAAAGACAGAACTAACCTTATGCAACTAACTGGCGCGTTAGTTGATCAAGGATCGACTGTTTCGGCAGTCTTTTTTTTATTCACTAACTGGCAGTATAGCCATAAGTTGAATAAGGAATAGATAACAAAAATTCAAAAAATGATATCAACTAATGAAGATGATTAAATAGGGCATACTAATATAAAAGTTATAGGGAGTATGCGAATGAACCATTTAGAATCCACTTCTTTGACTGTTCATCTACAAAAAAATTTGGATTTCATATCAAAATCATTTAATGAAACGTCAGATTTAAAAATCCGTTCATTTAAAATTAAGAGTGAAGTTATTCGGAATGCTGCGATCGTATACCTTGATGGTATTATTGATACGAAAAATATTCAGGAGTATCTCCTTACTCCTTTATTCCATGTACGTTCAATAGACAGCATGGGGGAACTTCTTGATTTTCATCTTTCACTCATAGATGCGAGCTTAACAACAAAGTTTGAAGAAATAACTAGTGAACTATTAAAAGGAAAAGTACTACTTGTTATTGATGGATTTTCAGAAGGGATTCTAGCTGATTCTTCTGATTGGCAAATGAGAGCGTTAACTGAACCAGATACACAACGCTCAGCAAGAGGATCTATGGTTGGATTCACAGAACAATTAAAAGTGAATGTTAATTTATTACGGAACATGATACAAACTACTACTTTTAATGTTGAATCAATTGAAATGGGGACAGACTCTAAAACGAGTGTTGCAATCATCTATCTTGAAAAATATGTTGATCATAAAGTATTAGACGAGACACGAAAAAAAATAAATGAAATTGAAGTGACATATTTATTGGAAGCCCGTGTAATTGAAGATGCATTAGAAGAGAAAAAAACGCTATTTCCACTTGTATTCACTTGTGAACGCCCAGATGTTTCCGTTTCTGCATTGTTTGAAGGAAGGGTTGTGATCTTGGTTAACGGTGTCCCGTATTCTTTGATCGTTCCGACATTATTTATTCATTATTTTCATCAACCAGATGAGTATGCATTAAAATCTGGTCGCTTCTTTAATCGAATCGCTAGGTTATTCTTATGGTTTTTATCAAACTGTTTAATTGGAATCTATGTGACAATGGTTCGATTTCATCACGATTGGATTCCGCATCCTTTTAATGAAAAATTATTAAAGCAGTCTGATACCGTTTTCCCTATCCTATTCGAAATGGCATTTTTAGTCTTTCTATTTGATATGTTAATCGAAGCCTCTTTAAGAGTGCCGAAAAACACTATTCTCCTTGTTTCTCTCATCGGTGCAATTGTAGTTGGACAAACTGCTGTTGAAGCAAAGTTGGTTCATCAATTAAGTTTGATTGTTGCGGGAATCACAGTATTATCATCAATTAGTATACTTGCGGGTGGACTCGGTGGAGCAATGAGAACACTACGAATACTATTTGCACTTATCGGATATTTTTTGGGACTAAAAGGAATCATGATTGGACTTTTTATTGTGACGGTCTATATGGCTTCTCTTAAATCGGTTGGTGTTCCATATTTAGCTCCTTTCATACCGTTTCGCTTTAGGGAAATGAAAGACGTACTATTTCGTGGTGATTTGAGAAAATTAATTAATAGCAAACATACCTATCCGCACAAAAATAATAAATAATACCGTATAAGCTCTAATTCAACAAACGAGAACGTTAGTTAATATCGAGAAGACTGGTTTGACAGTCTTCTTTTTATTTTGTTAATGGCCAAACAGTTTAGAGGAATACGATGAAAGGAAGGAAATACATATTTTTATGAGGAAATAATTCAAAGTTAGATAAGTATGACTCAAGGAGAGTTTAATAATGGATCGACAAAGGACATTTTTTTATGGATTTATTATCGGAGTTACTTTAATGATTGTTCCTATTCATCCATTCTTCTTTTGGAGAGATGTAATGGATAATGTGGAAACTATTTTTCGTTATTTTGGTTTTGTACTTTTCCTTATTTGTGGAGTTTCTTTAATTATTGATTTATATAATGTCCTAGTGAATAGGAAATAGCATGTATAACTAACTGCCGCTTTAGTTGAAAACTATATATCGGCTGTATGGTCGATTTTTTTATTGTGATGACAGTATAGTTGAAGATGGAAATTACTACATTTTATTGTTACGTTATTAATTGTTATAAATTATCGTTAAAAAATAGGAGGAAAAAATGGGTTGGTTTAAAAAGAAAGAAAAGAAATTTTACATGTCAGGTGATATGATTAAACGACTAATTGACTCAAATGAGGGATGTATTGCTACTGACAGAATTACAGTTGATGGCTGTAAAGTAGGGTTTATGTATAGAGAAGAACCATACCAAAACGGAAATCCAGACAGTGGTTGGAGATTTATGGCGGGTGATGAGAGTGATGATTACATGGATAACCCCGAAAATCATTCAGTATATCAAGTGAACACAATATGTAATTACGATAAAGATATAATTCCGCTACTTAATTCAGCACCTGGTACGGCTTACATTCGTGATGAAAATGGTAAACTTGTCTTAGATGAAGAGTGGAAAGAACCAGAAGATTAATAATATTTTATGTAACTAACTGGAGCTTTAGTTAAATAAGAACTTTCTTTTTGGGGAGGATATTTAAAATGTTAAGATGGTTCATAGGAGCAATTGCAAGCTTAATTATTCTTTACCTTTTTGGATTACTAATAATTGCAGCAACAAATTATGCTTATTGAACTAACTTGCAGTTTAGTAGAAGAAGGAAAAAGGGAAGAAATGTAGAATACCTAATCTTTATATTTAAAGATTCAGTCAATCGGGGGTTATTATATGTCTTTGGTATTTAGAAAATCTACAATGGACGATGTAAATACATTACTTACCATTCAAAAAGCTTCTTTACAAGAGGATTTAGAGAAATATAATGACAAAGAAACTAATCCAGCTTGTGAAACATTTGAAAAGTTGGCGGAAAACATTAAGAAATTTCATCATTTTACGATATTAGATGGTCAAACCATTATCGGTGGGATAGATGTAAGAGGAAATGATGAACGAATGCATATTGATAAACTATTTGTTTCTCCTTCTGTTCAAAATAAAGGAGTTGGCTCAGTTGCTATGCAATTTCTTGAAGAACAATTTTCAAATGTGAAATTATGGACACTGTATACCCCTTTTCTAAGTATTCGTAATCATTATTTTTATGAGAAATTCGGTTATAAAAAGACGAAAGAAGTTCAACTTTCACCAGAATTGATACTATTTAAGTATGAGAGATATACCAAGGATGTTGTAATTTAGATATGTTGAAGATAGTGAGCAGTCATTGGCTGCTTTTTTTATTTAAGTATTAGGCAGGGAAATTGAACAAGAACCAATATATAAAGATAAAGGGATATGGATGCTAGTTCTAGAACTTTTTCTAGAAGGAGTTGAATAAATGAAGAGGCTAGTAATCATTACAGTGGGTAAAACCCATTCTGGAAAATCTACATTTGCAAATGCTTTAGAAAAACGATTAAATAACTCTTTTGTTATGGATCAAGATAACCATGCTGAATTTATAAATACTTATTATAATAACTTACAACCAAAAAAAGGACCTAATACACTTAAACATTCACTGTCAAAGCTAATTGTCGATTATGCCAAGGAAAACACTGATTTTCACTTTATTATTTGCAACTCAAATAGAAGTCGAAAAGGACGATTGTATTTGCTAGAAGAGTTGTTTAATACCGATGAGTTTGTCCGTATCTTGGTTCATTTTGATATTCCAGATGATGTTCTTCAGGAAAGAGTTACTTATAGCCAAAGAAGTAAGAATATATTTAGAAATGCATCAAATTTTGAGGAAGTGCTTTTTAGACAACAGGCTGAATCTTTTCATGAAGATGTTGTTGATCCAATTGAAGGTGAAGGGGACTATTTATTTGTAATTAAAGACAACGAAGAGGTTAATTTAGTTATTCAAAAAATAGTTCATATTGCTGAAAGTTATTAAACTAACTGGTGGTTTGAGGAATAGGGAATGTTATAATAAATTAAAAAAAGAAGGAATTATAGAGGAATCAGCGTGACTATTTTAATGATAATTTTTGCTATTTTTTCATTTTTTGGTTTGATATTTTTTTCTTTTAAAAATAAAGAGTTTTATCAAAATGAAAATTTCGATATTGGCTCTTCAGATATTTTAGGGGAGATATTACTTTATATAATTAATTTATTTCCTTGGTACTTAATAAAGTTATTTATGATTCTACTTTTCTTAGGTTTATGCATATTTTGTTTGTGTTATTTTATTTATGCGTAACGGAATGCTTAAGTATGTTATATAAAGAATTATGAACCTCACACAAATAGAACTAACGGATGCGTTAGTTACATAAAATCAAGAGTCGCAGATGCGACTTTTTTTATTTAGATAAGAGTCGTTGTCCGATTAATGAATACTATAAAGGTATTTAATGAAAATTGTAGAATAAAATTCATTAAAGAGATTCTTAAGGTATATAGTCACATTTAGTAAGGAGGGTTCACTTGAATACCAATGAGAGTATTACATTTGCAGGGAAATTAACTTTTGATGAATTTAAAAAATATAATTTCTATCATACAAAACGTAAACTAGTTTATTCATTTTTAATAGTTTTAATTTATCTCACTGTATGTTTTAAATTTATCTTTCCACAATTTAGATTAGTTGTCTTATTTATTGTATGCGTGATCTTAGCAATATTAATAACTGCATTATTTCGTTTTTTTATTTACCTTCGTGTACGAAAAGAGTTTAAGAGTGATAATCTGATTAAAAACGAGATTAATTTCGTCGCTGATAATGAGGGGATACATCAGAAAGTAAAAAGCTCAAATTTATGCATTGAATGGGATGACATTATTTCAGCTTTTGAAAATGAAGATTTGTTTAGGCTGTATATATCGAGAAACAAGGCGATAGTTATTCCTAAAAGATACTTTGGTTCTGAGGATGACGTAACTACATTCAAGAAACTTATTAATGAAAAATTAGCTATAAAACAAGTAAGTTTATTATAGTTATAAAAATTTGCTTATTATACTAACTGGCGCATTAGTTGTATAGACTGAGTCACTGTTTGTGGCTCTTTTTTGATGAAATAAATGACAGAATATTTTATATAAATGATATAATATTAGTTAAATAAATGGTTATTAGAGGGACATATGATAAAATCTACAATTTTTCAATCTATTATCTTTTCATTTACTATTAATGTAATACTTATCTTAAGTAACTTCAAATTGTTCATAAGTTTATTCCAATTGAAACCTAAAGATGATTTTTCTTATAATGATAGTTACTTTATTGCTTATCATGGTATTTTCGAGGATTATCCAATTATAGCAATGGCTTTTTGGATAACAATTACTTTTGTTTTAATTGCATTACTTTATGTGATTGGAAAATGGATCTATTTAAAATTTATTTTCACCTTGTTCAACTAACTGGCGCGTTAGTTGAACAACAAGATCGACGATTCGTCGGTCTATTTTTATTGAACAAACTGGCAGTTTAGTTCAATAAGGAATGGAAACTTTTTCAAATATTATTGTATGAAAAATATGGTAAAATTTTATTAGATAGAAACTTCTAAAGGGGAAACAGATGCGAACTTTCTTAAGCACAATCATGGGAAAATTTTTAAAAGACAGATTAAAGCCTTTTGTTATAATTCAAGCAATTCTAGTAATCCCAATATTAGGTTACCTAATTTTTACTTATCCACCAAATGATGAAGTTAATTATACTTACTGTGGTCTAGCTTTTATCGATTTATCACTAATATTTTTATTAAGAAGTATTGAAAAATTTATTTTGAAACAAAGTGGTTACATAACTGGCTTTATTCTTTTTTTGATCCCTTTTTATATGGGAATTGACTATATTAAAAATTATTGAACTTAAAGAAATTAGATAGATGGTTCATCAACTAACGAAGAGCGGTAGTTGATGAATTAGCTGCAATTATGCGGCTTATTATTTTGCTTACCTTATATTAAGCACTAAAAGAAAAGATGTATTATTAATATTGGGGGTGAGTTTATGAAGTCAATTTTTATAAAAACATTGTTTTTATGTTTGCCTTTTTTTATTAGTGTTTTAGCTATATTTTACATTGGAGTTTCAGAAGTAGTTAATTTCGTCGGGGGATTAATAATCTATGCTTCTTTCACAGGAGGTGTACCTTTTTTTGTAGCTTGTTTACCATATGTATTGGTTTTTTATTTTATCCGGAAGGGAATTAAGGTTTCTCGTATTATTTCAGTACTTTCTTTCATTTTAACTATAGTAGCATTGGTTTTGTTCATATTTGGTTTGGAAACATATTTCGGCCCATATTATGAATATTAAATAAAGTACATAATAAAATTTTAATTCTTATGCAACTAACTGACGCGTTAGTTACATAAGAGCAAAAGTCGCAAATGCGGCTTTTTTTAATGAAGTAAATGGCAGTTTGCTTGAATAGAATAGTAAAATTAGTAGCAAAGAATATCTTGTGGGGAGGGTTATATGGAACAAGTAAATTTTTTTGACAACAGTCTTTTTTACGAAAAGGTAGAGAAAACTTTCTTCTTACACAAAAAGTTAATCAACGAACGTTTGCCAGATGCTGATGTCCAGCACGTTGGAAGTACAGCTGTCCCGAATAGCCTTACAAAGGGTGATTTAGATATACAAGTGCGTGTTACTATTGAACAATTCCCAATGGCTGTCCAGATACTTTCAGCATTATATGAACTAAATGAAGGTAGTATCAAAACCGATAGTTTCAGGGCATTTAAGGACGATTCAACCGATCCTCCTCTCGGTGTGCAATTAACTGTTATAAATAGTGAATTTGATTTCTTTTGGAAATTCCGAGATATTTTATTAATAAATGATAAATATCGAAAGGAATACGATGATTTAAAGAGGGATCATGAAGGAAAAAAAATGGATGAGTACAGGGAAGCCAAAAATGAGTTTTTTCAAAGAATTATTGAAACTCCAGAGTTTAAAAAACTTTGATCCTTATACAACAAACTGGCGCATTAGTTAAATAACAGGAGATGCGTAAACCTCTTATTCTTAATAAAATAATACTAGTATCACTAAAAGTTCATAAAAGGGATTTCAAAAAAATATTGACGATTAAATTCAATTAATTTATTATAATTCTTAATTATTTGAATTTTAAATATTGCGATGATGAGAAAAGTAGTTATGAATCGTTATTTCCAGAGAGCTCCAAATAGGTGAAAAGGAGTAATAATGTTCTAATGAAGAAAGCCTCGGAGCTTTGCACGGAACTTAGTTTAAGTAAACTTAGTGATGCTGCAACGGGTTCTCCCGTTAAAGAGATAGGGTATAATCGAATATATATTTGACGTACCCGATAAGGTTGATATGGAGACATATCAATAAACTGAGGTGGTACCGCGAAGTTAAAACTCTCGTCCTCAAGATGAATAATCTTGGGGGTGGGAGTTTTTTTGTGTTGTAAATTAGTAATTAATATTAAAGGAGAATGAAATTAATTATGAACCCAATTTTAATTGATATTCCTACCAGAATTAGTACAGAAAGATTAATATTACGTTGTCCAAATCAGGGAGATGGAATGAACGTGAATTTAGCCATTCGGGCATCAATCAATGAATTGAAACCATGGTTACCGTTTGCACAAAATGTTCCTGAAGTAACGGATACAGAGATTAATTTGAGAAATGCACAAATTGATTTTTTAAAAAGAGATAGTTTTAGATTCCTAATTTTTCTTAAAGAATCTGGTGAGTTCTTAGGTTCATGTAGTCTACACGATATAAATTGGGATATACCTAAATTCGAAATCGGTTATTGGATTGATTCTAGATATAGTGGGTATGGGTATATGAATGAAGCAATAAAAGCGTTAACTGAATTCGCTTTGAATGTATTAAATGGAAGAAGAATCGTTATTCGAGTGGAATCCGGGAATCTTAAGAGTCGAGCGATCCCCGAAAAATTAGGATTTACTTTAGAAGGAATTTTAAGGAATGACGATCTATCTGTAGATGGGAATCAATTAACTGATACTTGTATTTACGCGAAAATCAAATATTAAGCTTCAGTAGTTTAAAGGTGTTATATATTAACTGTTGAATTAATTAACTAGAGAATAGTGATTTATGGAGGAATTTATGATTTCTAAAAAGAGCATTTATGTATATTTGATATACTCAATTTTATTTGCAGTATCGTATTTTTTAGTTAGAGTTTTTTATTTAATGACGAGATTAACTCAGCATTGGCCGGTTCTATTGGCGGTGGATTTGTAGGATTTTTAACATCCATTATTTTTGCTAAACCTACTAAAAAAAGATAAATTTAAAAAAGTCTTATAGAACTAACTGGCGCGTTAGTTGAACAACACAGGCTGCTTTTGCAGTCTTTTTTCGTGCTAACTAACAGTTTGGATTAATAAGATACATAAAATAGAAGGAAATTATGGAGGATATGTTGAATTGTTATATTAGAAAAGTTTGATTAGGGAGATTGAAAAATGTATAAACACTATATTTGGGATTTTGACGGAACGCTTTTTGATACATATCCTGTAATGGGGAAAATATTTAAAGACCTGCTTAAAGAAGAAGGTATCGTGGAATCATTAGATGAAATTGTGAAAAACATGAAGGTATCAATATCACACGCATTAAAACATTATGAAAATAAATTCGAGATAGATAATATATTCATTGAAAAATATCATAAAAATAGAAAAGCAATGGAAATGGAATTATCTAAACCATACGAAGGTATAGAAGAAATATGTAGAGATATTCATAAAACAAATAAACACAATTATTTGTATACACATAGAGGAGAATCATCGATTAAGTTATTAAAAAAGTTTGGCTTACATGATTATTTTACTGATTTTATAACATCACAACAAGGTTTTGAACGAAAACCAAGTCCTGATGCAATCAATTTTTTAATTGATAAATATAACATCACTCATTCAGAAGCGATAATGATTGGTGATCGAGATTTAGATTTATTATCAGCAAAAAATGCTGGAATAAATGCATGCTTTTTTAGTGACACAGGTGAAGAAAGCATTCATTCTGATTTTACAATCAATAATTTTAGAATGTTATATTCTATAGTTTAA
Source organism: Gottfriedia sp. ABJ_BB2_2 (assembly GCF_055484705.1). Taxonomy (NCBI): domain Bacteria; kingdom Bacillati; phylum Bacillota; class Bacilli; order Caryophanales; family Bacillaceae; genus Gottfriedia; species Gottfriedia sp. ABJ_BB2_2. The sequence goes on along the minus strand of NZ_JBVFKR010000014.1, from coordinate 4,988 downwards.
TTTTATTAGTTAAGATATCATCATAAAAAAACTTGTTTATTGAACATAACTGAGTTGCTCCGGCAGCTCTTTTTCTTATTCAAGCAACTGGTAGGATAGCTCAATAAGAAAAGGATTCTATGAATAAAAAAGAGAATAATTCTAGATAAGGTCTTTGGTTTTATTGCCATATCAACTGGTTTAAAAAAAGGGTGATATTAAATGACAACAACTTATGTAAATTGGGGAGAAGCAAAAATAAAATTAACCTGGAAACAGGATAATCAACTACCTACTCAATACCTAATAACAAGTGTTCATGGACTTTGCTTTTATAATAACAAGTTATTATTAGTCGATTTAAATCATAGAGGGTGGGATTTTCCTGGTGGTCACATAGAATTAAATGAAACTCCTGAAGAATGCTTTAAACGTGAAGCAATGGAAGAGGGATATGTTGAGGGCAAATGTGATCTTCTTGGATACATAATAGTTGATCACAACGATAATCCAAAATGGAGTGAAAAGAGTAAATATCCTAAAGTTGGTTATCAAGTATTCTACCGCATGGACATTAGACAATTCCACACTTTTGAAGGTAAACACGAATCAGCCCAAAGGAAATTAATTAATCCAAATGAAATCAAAGCTTACTACCATGAGTGGCATAGCGTATACCAATCAATTCTAGACTATGCTATTGATAAAGATTTATAAAATGTTTATGATCTTATACAACTAACGGTGAGCGTTAGTCGAACAACGATATGCTGCTTCGGCAATCGTATTTGTTTATAAAAAAATTATTAAATATTCTTATCACAATGCATGGTAAAATATGGATATATAAATACGATGTAAGCAGGAGGAAATCTTTATGTGGATTACTATTGGAATGTCAATTTTAATAGTAGGTATACTTTTCTTATTCAATTATCTATTTTTAAAAGTGAATATCACTGAAACCGAAATTATCATTAATTATGCTTCTGATAAACAGGTAATAAAAAAAGAGGAAATCGTTTCAATCAAAATTCCGAAAGAATATGCACCTAAAGCGGAACGTACAATGGGTTTTCCTACAAGAACAAGCGACAGAGTATTAATTCAAACGAAATTAACGAGTTATGCTCTATATGTACAAAATGAACAACGCTTTATCAGTGATTGCAAAAACGTATTGAATGTAGCACATTTAATTATCGAGTAACAAGCCAATCCAAAATGGGTGTTTTTCATTAGTTGTATAATGTTCGACTGCTTCGGCATTTTTTTATTGCACTAACTGGCGCATTAGTTAAATAAGAAGTTAGATAATGAGGTGAATATGTTTGGAGGATTTATATTGTAAAATTTTCATAAATACCAATTTATCAATTGATAAATTAACAGAGAATATCTCTAATTTCCTATCTTTAGAATATGATAAATATTTTTCGATAAAGGGAGATTTATTCACTATTGACGTTAGAAAAAATAAGGAGTTTGAAGAGGAAAACTCAAAAACTCCCATTGATGGTTTTCTTTATTATCGATACTTTTTAGATATGGATCTTTCAGATTATTATAGAAAAGAAGAATATAAATTAATTGTCGGAAAGATGATGGAATTTCTTTGGGGAGAAGGATATTTAGTTGTCGCTTCATGTGATTTTGAAAATGAGTTACCTAATAGAGGTGGCTACAATAAGAATATAAATTAATTTTACTTATTCAACTAACGTATGCTTTAGTTTAATAACAAAAAGGGGATGATCATAAATCGATTATCCTCTTTTTCACTATATAGTAGGTTCGTTTCATAAGAACTGTCGATGTTAAAGTTCTTTTAAATGATTAACATCTTTTAATTTAGGTGTTAAAATTTAATAGAATTAATAGACAAGTAGCTTTTTTAAAAAATTAGGAGGAAGCATTGTGTTTAAGAAAATCACGTACAATCCAGAACAATTAGAAGATAATCCATATCTTGAATTTTCAACTGGAATCAATATAAAAGAGTACCCAAATAAAATAGATGAGTATAGTTTTGATGATGAAATTTCTATGGACACATGCCTGCCTTTTATCAAAGGAATGAAACTATTAATAGAAGATAGTTTGATATATCCTATTAAAGGATTAATTAAACATAAATGCCTCTCCAAGGGAAGAAAGAAAATTGTAGAAATAGAAGACCAGCATCTAAGTGATACAATTTTTGAAATACTAAAAGAGTATGAATATATTAAGAGATTTTTTTTCGCAAATTATTCTAAAGGGTTTCAAGTGGATTTTCCTGAACGTTCAACTGAAGGTATATCATTTAATTTTGAATCACTTGAACAATTATTATTTATTAGGATTGAAGAAGGTAAAATCATTATTTTTCATTATTAAATAAAAAAATTTAGAGGGAATTTTTTCAAAGATATCCCAACGTAATTTAGGTATTTATGTATTAGATTGTTATTTAACTAATTGGCGCCTTAGTTAGATAAACAGTATCGACGGTTTTGTCGATCTTTTTATATTTTGCTAACTGAGTGTTTACATTAAGAACTAGGATTTTTAAATAAGAATCGAATAAGTAATTAAACATTACTTAAGGAATTAAGGGGGAATGTAGATGAAAAGATTAATTACTTTTTGCGTTATGACTCTATGTTTGATTGTAACTGTTAGCTGTTCTATAGAGGATTCTCCCGTAACAAAAAGTAAAGTTGAGACTGAAAAAGAGAATAATCCGAAAACCCAAATATTTTATTTCGGTGAAGGCGAACACTGGTTTGGGACATATACATTATCAAAAGTAAAATCATCTAATTTCTATTCTTTGTATATCCAATATATAACGGATCGCAATACTGCAGTTGATGAACAAACATCCCCAAAAATAGGTAAGATCGAATATGTATTAACGATAGGTGATGATTCTAAAAAAAGTAGTTATCCATTAGCTTTGAAAGGAATTGGTAATTACCATACTGCTACCGAGTTTAATACAGAAATATTTGACCGTATCAGTAATGCCCCAGATGAAATTACCTTAGAGGTGAAATGGTTAAATCATAATGAAACAATTAAACTAAAAAAACAAAAATAATACTTAATACAAGTATTACTTATGCAACTAACTGGCGCGTTAGTTGAAGATCAAGAGCTGCTAATTTGCAGCTTTTTTTAATTGTAGTAATGAGCAGTTTAGTCGAATTAAAATTATTGAAAAATTAAATTATTTAGATGTAAATTTAAAAACTCTCTTGAACCTTATGGTAAAATGTGGAAGTGAAGTGAATTGGAATTCTAAAAATGCTTGGGGGAATTTAAAATTGCTAATACCTATACTTTTTTTAATTGCAATAGCTTGTTATTTAATATGGTATTTTTCAGATGCATTGCGAAAAGTTTCAAAGCAAAATGAAGAAATTATTAAACTGTTAAAAGAGCTAAAATAAATTCATTATTCAACTAAAGCATGAAGAGAAGGTTCAAATATATAGCATCTTGTACGGTTTGATTTGGAGGAGATTCTTTAAAATGGAAAAGGCGTTATTTTTCAGTGGATGGATATTGTATGGATCTATCATTTTAGTATTAATAATATTATTTGTTTTAAGGGTAAAATTCAAAAAAGATTTGGTGTATTTATTCTTTTTCTCGATTATGTCTATCTATTTATGTTATGTTTTAAATTATACTCAATTTCCAATCTATGTATCTGAAACTTACAGGAATTTGATTGGAATACATTTATCGAGAAATCTGAATCTAGTTCCTCTTATAAACCTTACAAAGGAGGATTTTTGGACTTCTTTGCTAAATGTTTTGATGACAATACCATTTGGTTTTGGACTTCCTTTTATTACAAAAAGTACATTAAAAAAAATAGCCATAGCAGGATTATTTTTAGGGATCATACTTGAGTCTTTGCAAGGGATTATCGGACTATTAAATGGTTACACTTTGAGAATTGTTGATATTAATGATCTCATTTTTAATTTTACAGGTTCGTTACTTGGATATGGTATATTTATTTTCTTATTTATTTAAGTTATCAGTAAAAAAAGCAAATTTAAAATTAAACCCGCTATTAAAAAATATATATGATGCTTGAGAAGTGAATTAATTTGATAAACGCCTAGAAGGTTTATACTAACCTTCTAAGGCGTTTTTATTTTAAGATTACTCATAAGCTTATATATCTAAACTAGATTCACATAAGATTTATTGTGAAAATAGGCTAGTTCTTGTACAACTAACTGGCGCAATAGTTTAACAAAAAAGGCTACTTCGGTAGCCTTATTAATTTGATAAATGGGAGTTTAGTTTAATATGAAAATAATATAATTATCACAATAGATTTGAAGAGAAGTGAGATAATTATTATCACAATAAAATTAGTAGATAGAACTTTGGGAGTGTACATCACGATGAAACTGATTTGTAAAACTTGTAAAATAGAGCTTTCTAATAATGTAGAGGAATTGAAGAATATCAAATTATTATCTAGTAACGGTGACCAGGAGTATATACGTAAAGGTTTTTACATACTTGACTTTACTCCTATTGGTGGTGTGGTCTCAGAACTTAACTTAAAAGACTTCTTTATTATTAATATCAAAGATTCAATTAATTCAAAACCTCACATAAATCCTGATAGATTAATTGGATGTTGTGGTTTGAGTGGGGTTTATGGACATAATATTGTTTGCACTAATAATCATGAGATTGGTATTAAAGAAGAAGACTGTTCGGGACCACATTATGTAGCGTTAGATCCTGAATTAGTAAAACGTATATAAATAATTGTAATACTTGCTTATGTAACTAACTGGCGATTTAGTTGAAGAGTAAATTCATTTTTAAATGGAATAGGAGAAAAAATATGTTTCTAATACACCAGGAACCTCTAGATATTGAGGATGATCAATTTTTATACTTTGATGAAAAAAATACTATTCAATCTTTTACAGAATTGAATGGTAATATTTCTAATATGGAAAATATAAATCGTTATGTTCTAACGG
>NZ_JBVFKR010000013.1:0-85730 GCF_055484705.1 Gottfriedia sp. ABJ_BB2_2 | reverse complement strand
GCCCCGACAAGCATAAGACAAGGACTAGAAAAGTTGCTTTTTAACTTTTATTGGCATTGGCTTATGACCTCGAGGGGCTAGGCGCTAGAACTAGACAATAAGAAAATTGGAGGCAACTCGCCCTGCCCCGACAAGCATAAGACAAGGATTAGAAAAAAAGCTGTTGAAATTAAATATAAACACAAAAAAAGAGAAGGTAAGGGGCCTTCTCTTTTTAGTGTCTATAATGGATTATGTTTTGTTTTGCTTAACATACATTTTTATATTGTTGTGTCTATGATGTTATTTATAATAATTATTTACGTAAGTTGTAGAAAGATTTTAAACCTTGGTAAACTGCGCTTTCTCCTAGCTCGTCTTCAATACGTAATAATTGGTTGTATTTAGCGATACGGTCTGTACGAGATGCAGAACCAGTTTTGATTTGACCAGCATTTGTAGCAACTGCGATATCAGCAATTGTGCTATCTTCTGTTTCACCAGAACGGTGAGAAACTACAGCTGTGTAACCAGCACGTTTAGCCATTTCGATTGCTTCGAATGTTTCAGTTAATGTACCGATTTGGTTAACTTTGATAAGGATTGAGTTAGAGATACCTTTTTCAATACCTTCAGAAAGCTTTTTAGTGTTTGTAACGAATAAATCGTCACCTACTAATTGTACTTTTTTACCTAGACGGTCAGTTAATAATTTATGTCCATCCCAGTCATTTTCATCTAAGCCATCTTCGATTGAAAGAATTGGGAAGTCGTTGCAAAGTTGCTCATAGAAATCAACCATTTCAGCTGAAGATACGCCAGTACGGCCTTCACCTGCAAGATCATATTTACCAGTTTCTTTGTTGTAGAACTCAGAAGAGGCAACGTCCATACCTAAGAATACTTCTTCTCCAGCTTTGTAACCAGCTTTTTCGATTGCTTGCATAATTACTTCTAATGCTTCACGATTTGAACCAAGGTTAGGAGCAAATCCACCTTCATCACCTACAGCAGTGTTTAAGCCTTTAGAACTTAATACAGCTTTTAAGTTGTGGAAGATTTCAGTACCCATACGGATTGCTTCTTTAAAGCTGCTAGCTCCAACAGGTAATACCATAAATTCTTGGAAGTCTACGTTGTTATCAGCATGAGATCCACCATTAATGATGTTCATCATTGGTACTGGTAATTGTTTAGCGTTGAATCCACCAAGGTATTGGTATAATGGTAATCCTAACTCGTCAGCTGCTGCACGAGCTACTGCCATAGATACACCAAGAATTGCATTTGCACCTAATTTACCTTTATTTTCTGTACCATCTAATTCAATCATACGTAAGTCAATTGCAGTTTGTTCAGTTACTTCGTATCCTACGATTTCTTCTGCTAAAATATCATTTACGTTTGATACTGCTTTTTCTACACCTTTACCAAGGTAACGTGATTTGTCTCCATCACGTAATTCAACTGCTTCGTATTCACCAGTTGAAGCTCCACTTGGAACTAATGCACGGCCAAAGCCACCATCTTCAGTGTAAACTTCTACTTCAACAGTAGGATTACCACGAGAATCTAATACTTCGCGAGCGTAAACATCAATAATCATTGACATAATAAAATCTCTCCTTTAAATGCGCTATACGCTTATTGTAAAACTTTTATATTAACTGCTGTTCACTTATTAATAAGTGATTTACCAGTCATTTCGTTTGGTTGTGCTACTTTTAATAAATCTAGAACAGTAGGAGCTAAGTCTCCTAAAATTCCATCTTCACGTAAAGTAATACCTTCTTCAGTCACTATTACAGGAACTGGGTTTGTAGTATGAGCTGTCATTGGTTGACCTTCTGGTGTAATTTCTTCATCAGCATTACCATGGTCTGCAGTGATGATCGCTTTTCCACCTTTAGCAATAATTGCATCTACTACTTCTCCTAAGCATTCATCCACAGCTTCAATCGCTTTGATTGTTGGCTCAAGTTTCCCTGAATGACCAACCATATCTGGATTTGCGAAGTTTAAGATAATTACATCATGCTTATCAGCAGCAATCTCTTTTAAAAGTGCATCTTTTACTTCATAAGCACTCATTTCAGGTTTTAAATCGTAAGTCGCAACCTTAGGTGAATTGATTAAAATACGCTCTTCACCTGGGAACTGCGCTTCACGACCGCCACTGAAGAAAAATGTAACATGTGGATACTTTTCAGTTTCAGCAATTCGTAATTGTGTTAAGTTATTTTGAGCTAGTACTTCACCTAAAGTATTATCTAAGTTAGTTGGTTTAAATGCAACATAACCTTGAACCGTTTCACTAAAATGTGTTAAGCACACAAAATGAACATTCTTTGGAAACTCTGTTCCACGATCAAAATCACGGAAATCTTCATTTGTGAACACATTAGAAATTTGAATTGCACGGTCTGGTCGGAAATTATAGAAGATAATAGAATCATCATCTTCAACAGTTGCAACAGGTTTACCATCTTCTTTTACGATAACAGAAGGTAAAACGAACTCATCATGGATCCCATTTGCATATGAATCTTCAATTAATTCATATGGATTTGAATAAGTAGGACCTTCACCATATACCATTGCACGATAGCATTTTTCTACACGATCCCAACGTTTATCACGGTCCATAGAGTAGTAACGACCTGAAATTGTTGCAAATTCACCTACACCAATTTCTTTAAATTTTGCTTCTGTTAGATCTATATATTTTTTAGCTGTAGTCGGTCCAACATCTCTTCCATCAAGAAAAGCATGAACATATACTTTTTCTAAACCTTCTTCAGCAGCTAATTTTAATAAAGCAAACATGTGGTTAATGTGACTATGTATACCTCCGTCAGACAATAAACCAAAAATATGAAGTCCTTTACCTTTTTCTTTCGCGCTCTTCATTGCATCAATAAAAGTGTCATTTTTTTCAAATTCACCTTCACGTATTGCTTTATTTACACGCGTCAAGCTTTGATAAACGATACGTCCTGCTCCAATATTTAAATGTCCAACTTCAGAATTACCCATTTGTCCTTCTGGAAGACCAACTGCTTCGCCTGATGCAGTTAATTGTGCATGTGGGTACTGATTCCAATATCTATCATAATTTGGTTTTTTTGCTTGCGCAACTGCATTACCAAATGTTTCTTCACGCAAACCAAATCCATCAAGGATGATTAGAGCTACTGGCTTTTTACTCATTACTTAACAGCCTCCAATAAAGCAAGGAAAGAAGCTGGTTCTAGACTTGCACCACCAATTAAAGCACCGTCTATATCTGGTTGAGCCATATATTCTTTAATATTTTCTGGTTTTACACTTCCACCATATTGAACTCGTACAGCTTCTGCAACTGGTTCATTGTAAAGACTAGCAACAACATCACGAACAAACTTACATGATTCTTGAGCATCTTTTTCAGTAGCAGATTTACCAGTACCAATCGCCCAAATTGGTTCATATGCAATGACTAAGTTTTTTACTTGATCTTCAGTAAGGCCAGCTAGGTCAGCAGTTAATTGAGTGCGAATAACTTCCTCAAATTTACCACCTTCACGTTCCTCTAGCGTTTCACCACAGCAAAGAATTGGTGTTAAACCATGTTCAAATGCTTTTTTCGTTTTGCTATTAATGAATTCATCTGTCTCGCTGTAGTATTCACGGCGCTCTGAATGTCCAATGATAGCATAAGTTACGTTCAAGTCTTTAAGTGCAACTGGGCTGATTTCTCCTGTATATGCACCGCTATCTTTGTCACTTACATTTTGTGAACCAATTTTTAAATCAGTTCCTTTTACTGCTTCTACCATTGGTGCTAGAAATAGTGCAGACGCACAAACAGCTGCATCTACCTTATCAGATGCTGGTACACTATTTTTTACTTCCTCAACGAATGACATTGCTTCGCTAAGCGTTTTGTTCATTTTCCAGTTACCTGCGATAATCGGTTTACGCATGTGAAACACCATCCTTACGGTTAGTAAGACATTTTTATCCTACTGTATATTCTTTAACTATTTATTCTTGGTATCTTACTTATCATTTAAAAGTGCTACGCCAGGAAGTTCTTTACCTTCCATAAACTCTAATGAAGCACCGCCACCAGTAGAAATATGGCTCATTTGTTCTGCTAATCCAAATTTTTCTGCAGCTGCAGCTGAATCTCCGCCACCAATAATAGAGTAAGCGTCAGAATCTGCTAATGCTTGAGCAACACCTATTGTTCCTTGAGCAAATTTATCGATTTCAAATACGCCCATTGGTCCATTCCAAATAACTAACTTAGAGTTTTTGATCACGTCAGCATAAAGAGCTGTTGTTTTTGGCCCAATATCAAGAGCTTCCCAATCAGCAGGAATTTGATCGATATCTACAACTTTTGTATTTGCATCTTCACCGAATTTATCAGCAATTACTACATCAATTGGCATATGGAATTTCACGCCTTTTGCTTCGGCTTTTTGCATAAATTCATTCGCTAAGTCAATTTTATCTTCTTCTAAAAGAGATTTACCAATTTCAAATCCTTTTGCTTTAAGGAATGTGTAAGCAAGGCCACCACCAATAATTAAGTGGTCAACTTTTTCTAATAAGTTCTCAATTACACCTATTTTATCTCGAACTTTTGCTCCACCAATGATTGCTGTGAAAGGACGTTCTGGGTTAGAAAGTGCTTTACCTAATACATTGATTTCTTTTTCCATAAGGAAACCAGCTACTGCAGGGATATGTTTAGCGATTCCAGCTGTTGTAGCATGTGCACGGTGAGCAGCACCAAATGCATCATTTACATATACATCAGCAAGAGCAGCAAATTCTTTAGATAGAACTTCATCATTCTTCTCTTCACCTGGGTAGAAACGAACGTTTTCTAATAATAAAACATCGCCTTCGTTCATTTTGCTGATTTCTTCTTGAACTTTCGTTCCGTAAGCTTCATCAGATTTAAGAACTTCTTTACCCAATTTTTCACTTAAACGTTTTGCAACAGCATTTAAGCGTAATTCTTCATTTACTTGTCCTTTTGGACGTCCTAAATGAGAAGCTAAAATTACTTTTGCTCCGTTTTCTACTAAATATTGAATAGTAGGAAGTGCAGCACGAATACGTGTCTCATCTGTTACTTCACCATTTGCCATTGGTACGTTAAAATCTACACGGCAAAATACGCGTTTGCCCTTTACATCAATGTCACGTAAAGACTTTTTGTTCATTGTAGGTGCCTCCAGTACATTTTTCATATTCATTCCACTATCCATTGAATTGTAAAAAAGCCAATTAGATATTGAAAATTTTCTTCTCAGAACTGACGAAACTATTCATATTTCTACAAATAGCCTTCTATTCTGTGATATTGTCACCGCAATTTTAACAGATTATGTATATTAATTGGAATTAATTTCTTGAGTAATTTTTACATTTTTGTTGGGTGATTGACCTAAAGAAGATTTATTTCATATAAAAGAGGGGAGGAATGTCCTCGCCCTCGTATTTATTTTTCTATTGAAATTATAGGCCTTTAGAAGCGATGTAATCTACTAAGTCAACTACACGTGTAGAGTAACCAGTTTCGTTATCGTACCAAGAAAGGATTTTAACCATGTTACCTTCCATAGTCATTGTAGATAATGCATCGATTGTTGAAGAGTTAGAACATCCGTTATAATCGATTGATACTAATGGCTCTTCTGAGTATCCTAAGATACCTTTTAATTCGCCTTCAGCAGCAGCTTTGAATGCAGCATTTACTTCTTCAGCTGTAACTTCAGCATTTAATTCTACAACAAGGTCAACTAATGATACGTTAGCAGTTGGAACACGAACAGCTCCACCGTTTAATTTACCTTTTAATTGTGGTAATACTAATGAAACAGCTTTAGCAGCACCAGTTGTTGTAGGGATCATGCTCATAGCAGCAGCACGTGCACGACGTAAATCTTTGTGTGGTAAATCTAAGATTTGTTGGTCATTTGTGTAAGAGTGAACAGTTGTCATCATACCACGTTTGATACCAAATCTTTCGTCTAATACTTTAGCGAAAGGAGCTAAACAGTTAGTTGTACATGAAGCATTTGAAAGTACGTTGTGGCTAGCCGCATCATACTTATCTTCGTTTACACCCATAACGATTGTGATATCTTCGTTTGAAGCTGGTGCAGAGATAATTACTTTTTTAACTGATCCACCTAAATGTTTTTCAGCGTCTTTTTTATCTGTGAAACGACCAGTAGACTCAACTACTACTTCTACTCCGTAATCGCTCCAAGGTAAAACTGCTGGGTCACGCTCAGCAATAACTTTGATTTCGCTACCGTTAACAACGATAGAATCACCATTTACTGTTACTTCAGCGTCAACTCCACCGTGTACTGAATCATATTTTAATAAGTGTGCTAATGTTTGAGCATCTGTTAAGTCGTTAATTGCAACAACCTCTACATTAGGGTTTTTTAAAGCTGCACGGAAAACCATACGTCCAATACGTCCAAATCCATTAATACCAATTTTAGTTGCCATTATAATTTCCTCCTTTTAGTAGGTAGAATCTAATTTTTTATATAGTTAAAGGGTTTCCTTTAATTAACTCTCTTGCTGCGCCTTCATCTGTTACGAGAATGTTTACATGCCCTTTCTTTAAGAAAGAAGCAATTGATTTCGCCTTTGAAGATCCTCCAGCCACCGCCAACACATACGGTATATTTTTTAATTCATCAAGCTGCAAACCAATTGTTCGCACCTTATAGACATCTTCGCCATTTTCATTAAAATAATACCCAAATGCTTCTCCAACGGCCTCAGATTCAATCAATGTTTCTAATTGTTCAGAAGATGATTGCCTTCGTTTTGCCATTGTAAATGCTTCACCGATACCATGAATCACCATTGACGAAGAACGAATTAAATTTAGAACCTCTTTTACTCTCGGTTCTTCCATCATTGTGAGATATGCATCCTCACTTAATTCATCTGGTAAATGTAATAAACGATAATTACCTTTTGCCATTTCGGCCATTTTTGCACAAATTGTATTTGCTTGGTTTCGTACTTCTTCCCCTAAACCACCTCTAGCTGGTACGAATAAAGGATTAAGTTCTTTCGAGTCTGCATTCATCATTTCAGCTACGGCAGCTAAAGTGGAACCACCAGTAACAGCAACAATATTATTTGTTTCTATCCTTTGGTTTATACAGCCAACGGTTGCACGGCCCATCTCTTTTTTAACCCAAGCCAACTCATCACTATCGCCCGAAACGACGATAACTTCTTTCAGGTTAAACATATCCTTCAATTGGTCTTCGATGTTTTTCAAGCCAAATAGTTCACGCATTGGTTGTTCTAAATCCAGAAGTAGGCTTAGTCCTTCATCCGTTAATGTCATTCCTGAGGAAGCAACATTAATTAATCTCTGCTCCTTTAAAAGAGAAACTTCTGATCTAAGTACTCTTTCTGTTATTCCCACGCTAACTGACAAATTTCTACGACCAATCGGTTGCATAATTCGAATGTATTGTAGGATCAAGAATCTTTTTTGGATAACCGGAATTAAATCGGGTAACAATTTGTGTTGTAGCTTCAAAATATGGTTCATTTTCATCTCCTCTTTCGCAGAGTATTTCTGATGGACGAAATAAGTCCCACTATGACGTATTATGTCCCACTTGTTATAAAAAAATTACAACGTTTTACAACGATGTTTTTTGATACAAGATATACTCCAGAAATGAAATAACCCTGCTACATTTACATTGTAACAGGGTTACCTATTTCTTTCAATAGATAAGCACCTATTTAATGGCATTTAATATGTCGTTTTTATGAATTTTCCCATAAGCAATGGTTTCGCCGTTGATTTGAATGACAGGAATCATCAACTGATATTTCTCTAATAATTCATCATATGAATAGATATCAATTTCAGTTACTTCTATTTTATGTTCTAATCGAAGCGATTCAATGATTTCTTTTGCTTCATTACATAAGCCGCAATTTTCTTTTGTGAAAAATGTTAACTTGATTGTCATGCAATTGTTCTCCTTTTAACTAAAGCGCTTTCGTTTTGAAGATCCAGGTATCCTCAATATATCTCTATATTTAGCAACAGTTCGTCTAGAAATCTCAACGCCGTGCTTTTGTGATAGTAGTTCTACTAACTTCTGATCTGATAATGGCTTTTCTTTATTTTCTTCATCAACTAGCTGTTTAATAAACACCTGAATACTCGTAGAAGCAAGCTCTTCGCCATCAGCACTTACGCCTTGATGGAAAAATTGTTTCATTTCAAACAATCCAAATGGTGTTTGTACATACTTATTTTTGCAAGTACGACTGATTGTTGATTCATGTAGTGATAGCTCTTCAGCAATTTCTTTCAAAGTTAGTGATTTTAAATGTGCTGGTCCTTTGTCAAAGAACGCTAACTGTTTATGAAGGATACAATTCATTACTGATAGCATTGTTGATTTTCGTTCTTCAAGACTTTTCATTAACCAGTTTACTTGAGAATTTTTATCCTTTAAATAAGCAGATACTTCTTTTTCATGTTGACCACTTAAAATTGAAGAGTATTCATTTAATACTTTTAGCCTTGGCATGATTTTATCATTAATTAATACAACAAATTCTTCACCTATTTTTTCAACAGATAAATCAGGCGCTACATAATTCACTTGGTCTTGATAATAGTTCAAACCAGGTCTAGGTTGTAATGATAATATTAAATCAATTTCTTTTTGTAGTTCCCCTAAACTCATCTTCAACTTTTTCGCTATCTCTTTCCAATTTTTATTGACGAACATTTCAAAGTGTTCGTTCATAATTTGTTTGGCAATTGTTGTGTCACGATCAAGTCTGTTTAATTGAATGGATAAACACTCTTTTACAGATCTAGCACCTACACCAGCTGGTTCAAATTTTTGTAGTATTTCGATACCTATCTGTAATTGTGAATACGAAATCCCTAGTTCACTTACAAGCTCTTCATCGGTTTCCATTAAAAATCCGTTCTTATCTATGTTATATATTAAATATTTTATAATCCGATATTCATCATGATCTAATTTCAACTCATTCAGTTGACTTATTAGTTCTTCCTGCAAGCTTTCTGTCTTACGTGTATACAATTCCATACCATGATCGTGAGTAGTAGTTTGCTTACTGACTTTTCTTGATGAATAATCGCTATAAGGAGTTTCAACTTCAATTAATGGATTTTCTAATGATTGCTCAAATAAAAAATCAGTTAGCTCTTGGGCATTATACTGAAGCATTGTAATGGCTTGTCGCAGTTCTTGGGTCATAGCTAGTTTTAATGATTGTTTTTGCATTAAATTCATTTCCATACTACTTCACTCCCTTAAGACTATTTTACTCGATATTAAACTTTTTCATAGTACTTGACGAATTGTTTCAAAATTAAAATATAGTGAAAACGTTTACTATTTCCTGTATAGTAAAAGTATACAACTTCAAATTACAGGTGGGCTAATATGAATAGAAAAAACCAAATTTATGAAGTTTTTGTCCAACAAAGTAATGCACAAGGCTATACTGCAAATGAAATTGCAACAATGCTAAATTTAGATCGTGCAAACGTTAGCAGTGATTTAAATAAATTAGTAAAAGAAGGCTTATTAGACAAAACAAATTCTAGACCTGTCTTATTTAAGCTTCAATCGAATGTGAACTCAAAAGTAAATCAACAGGCTACTGTTCCAGGAGAAAAATCTTCCTCTGAATATAAGTACGAATACTTTTATGATGAGAACATTAGTTTAAGACCTGCAATTGAAAAAGCAAGATCAGCTATACTCTATCCTCCGAATGGAATGCACACTTTGATACTAGGTGAAACAGGAGTAGGTAAATCTGCATTTGCAGCTAAAATGCACGAGTTTGCTATTCGCTCAAATATATTAAGTAAAGATTCCCCTTTCATTATATTTAACTGTGCTGATTATGCAAATAATCCTCAGCTTTTATTAGGTCAACTTTTCGGGGTAAGAAAAGGTGCATACACGGGAGCAACAGAACAAAAGGGTTTACTTGAAAAGGCGAATAATGGAATTTTATTTTTAGATGAGATTCATCGTCTTACACCTGAAGGCCAAGAAATGTTATTTACATTCATCGACTACAAGTTGTATAGACGACTAGGAGAGACTGAGAACGAACGTACATCAAACGTACTCATTATTTCTGCTACAACAGAAGATCCGAGCTCAACTTTATTATCTACTTTTACTCGTCGAATTCCGATGGTTATTAAATTACCAGCTTTACGTGATCGAACTTATGAAGAAAGATTCACATTGATAAAAAGATTTTTCTCAGAAGAAAGTCTTCGTCTTGGTAAAGAAATTGTTGTCAGTGCAAATACGATTCGTTCGTTTCTTTTCTATCCTTGTCAAAACAATATCGGACAATTAAAAGCAGATATTCAATTGGCGTGTGCGAAAGCATATGCAGACTTTATTACAAATCAAAACGATAAAATCCGAATTTACAGTACTGATTTAAATTGGTATGTGAAGGAAGGATTGTTTATAGAGAAAAAAGTGAAGCATTCAATCACTCTTTTAAACGAGCATTTTGAATTTTCACCAACAAAAGGCATGATTAGTAATCCGCAAATGGATGATACTGATACAATCTATGACCGTATTGATACGAAATATGAAGAATTGAAACAGCGAGGAGTCGCACAAGATGAACTATCTTTACTAATGGAGAACGATATTGAAAGTTATTTTACACACTACTTAACTTCAATCAATCGTAAACTCTCAAGTAAAGAAAACATTCAAAAAATCATGCAGCCTGAAATTGTTACATTAACTGAAAAAGTATTAAAACTGGCTGAAGAAAAATTAAATAAGAAGTTTAGTGAGAAAATTCTTGTGGCATTCAGTTTGCACATTCAAACTCTCTTACAACGTATTCAGTCAAACAAGAAGATTTACCATCCAAATATAACGCAAATTCGTGATCAATATAAAAATGAATTTTCAATTTCAATTGAATGTGTAAAAATGATTGAAGATTATACAAATGTCTCTATCCCATTTGATGAAGTCGCTTTTATTACAATGTTTTTCGTTTATGGAAATGAAGATTTCAAAGAACAAAATTCGAATGTTAAAGTAATCGTTCTAGCTCATGGTAATGGAATCGCCAAAGAAATGGCATCAGTTACAAATGAGTTATTGGAAAATGATGAAGTCATTGGAATCGATATGCCATTAAGCGAACCACCTCAAGATTTTTTAAACAGGGTCAAAGAGTATATAAAATCGTTAGGCAAATTAAATGGCATTTTACTATGCATTGATATGGGTTCTTTGGCATATATCGGTGACATTATTGAAGCAGAATGTTCCATCCCAGTTCGTGTCATTCAAATGGTAAGTACAGCACATGTAATCGAAGCATCTAGAAAAGCTACTCTTGGTTATAGTTTAGATGAACTTTATCAAGATGTTCGTAATCTTACTACTTTCTTTATTAATGCACATTCAAGTAAGAAAAAAACAACTGAATTTTACCGCTCTGTTATTCTAACTGCATGTCTGACTGGTCAGGGAAGTGCTATCGCCATTAAAAATATACTAAGTAATAACTTGTTCTATGATAAAGAGATGATAGAAATTGTGCCAATTAGCCTTTTAAATAAGGAAGAATTACAGAAAATGTTAAATGATATATCAAAAGAACGGAATATTGTTTGCATAGTCTCCAATTTTGACATTCATGTTCCTTATAATACATTCCACCTACAGGATGTCCTAAATATGAAAGCAACAAAAAGGATACAAGAACTAATCACTTATGAGGAAACATATTTAAAAATGGCCGAAACCTTACAAGATACAATTTCATTAAACAACGCTAAAAACGTTATTAGTGTCATCCGACGTTCATTAAATGATATCCAAGTACAAACAGGTCGTTTCTTTAAAAATGAGGATTTAATGGGAATCGTTCTTCATATGAGTTGTATGATCAATCGCATTCAAAATGAAGAGCCACTAACTCCATTTAAAAACAAAGAAGATAAAATCAATACTCACTACATGCTTTATCTAAAAATGAAAAAAATACTTCAACAAATTGAAGAAGCATGCGATATCATCATTCCTGATGATGAAATATGTTATTTACTAGAATTTTATTCCCGCAATGAAGAGCCTATAACAAACTAAAAAAAAGCCACTTTCTTCTATATAAAATAGAGAAAAGTGGCTTTTTATTTTCGGCCAGTTTAAGATATCATACACTTTGATAAAGTCTATCTTTAATATTTTACTAATTCAAGCTCTCTTGGAAGCTTTGCAGTCGTTAAAATATCTAACTCAGTTAACCTTTCAAAACAATAGGAAGTACCATTTTTCAAGTGATTATCTACTAAAGCTGGATGCACCATAACCTCGACTGACCCTACTCCATTTTTTATTCGTTCAGTAATGGTTTCAAAGTAATCAAATGGTATGTCACTTCCATAAAAGTCAGTTAATAATTGATCTGTAAAAGGTTTGATGCCATCAATAGCATGGTCTTCTGAGATTCGAACAGGTAAATCATACTTTTGAGACAATTTAGCAATAACTGGTTGGAGAACAGGAATCATGTGTACATGGTGATGGCTATCAAGATGCGTAGGTGTTAGTCCAAAAGACAAGAACCTTTGAATTTGGGCATCCCATTCTTGTTCAACTTCATCAACGCTTGCCTCAGTTGGATTACCGTACCAATAAGTTTGTTTGAGGAAAACCCCATTTTGATCTACTATTGCTTCTAACCCCTCAAGTAAAGGCTTTCCGGCAGTTAGAACTAAATGAACGCCAAGTCCTAATGTTGGATATTTTTTAGCTAATTCAACACCATGCTCTACTGCATACATATTCATCATCATAGTTGCTGAATTTACAATTCCATTTAAATGAGCCTCAATTATACCTAGGTTAACACCCTTTGAATAACCATAATCATCTGCATTAACAATTATTTTCGTCATTAGATTGCTCCTTTACAGTACGTAGGATAAAAAAAGGATGATACTCTATTAGACGAGCTACATCCTTTTTTGCTAACATCGTGTTACAAATTAATTAGCTGCTACTGTTTCATTTTTAAAGAACTGTGGTAAATGTTCTTTATGCGCTTCTAACATCTCATCTAAAATTTGTTTTGCTAAGTTATCAGAACCAACTAGTGGATTTATACACATTGCAAGTAATGCTGTTTTGTAATCACCTGTTACGCCTGCTTCTGCTGCAACTCGTTCAAACGATTTAATTTGCTGAACTAATCCGCGAGCAGCGACTGGTAAATCACCCATTGTTAATGGTTTTGGACCTTCTTTCGTTATGACTGCACTTACTTCAACCGCGCAATCATCAGGAATAGAAGCAATTGCACCATTATTCATTGTATTAACTGGCTGAATATCACACTTATTGTTATATAAAGATGAGATTAAACGACAAGCAGCATCGCTATAGTAAGCTCCACCACGTTTTTCTAATTGAGGTGGTTTAATATTTAAATTTGGATCTTTATAAAGCTCAAATAAATCATCTTCTAATTTTTTAACGACTTCTGCACGCGTTCCGTCTTTTTTCGCTGCTTCCAATTCTTCTTCCAGCATTACTTTTGATTGATAGTAGTAACGGTGGTAAGGACAAGGGATTGCACCTAACGCTTCAATAAAGTCAGGATTCCAATCCATCGCTTTAATATTTTGCATCGTCATACTTTCTGTCGGACGAGCAAATTCACTAATTACTCTGCTTGTAACATCTTCACCATCTAATAATACTTTTGTTCCATAAACCATGTGATTTAAGCCCATGAAATCAATATGAACACGTTCAGGCTCAACCCCTAATCCTTTTGCAATATTCATATGAATATGAATCGGAACATTACATAAACCAACTACTTTACGGAAATTCGTATATCGTAAAATAGCTTCTGTTAAAATACCAGTTGGATTTGTAAAGTTTACTAACCATGCATTTGGACAAAGTTCTTCCATATCTTTTACGACATCTAAAATAACAGGGATTGTACGAAGGGCTTTAAATAATCCACCTGGACCGTTAGTTTCTTGACCGATTACTCCATATTTTAGAGGAATCCTTTCGTCTTTCATACGTGCCTCAAGTAAACCAACACGGAATTGAGTAGTTACAAAATCAGCGTCTTTTAATGCTTCACGGCGATCAAGAGTTAAGTGAATTTCCATTGGTACGCCAGCTTTTGCAACCATACGTTTTGCCAAATTACCAACAATTTCAAGCTTTTCTTTTCCAGCTTCAATATCAACTAACCATAATTCTCTTACAGGCAGTTCGTCATATCGCTTAATAAACCCCTCGACTAACTCAGGAGTATAACTAGAACCGCCACCGATTGTTACAATTTTAATACCGTTACTCATTCTCCCCACTCCTTACACTCTATTTTGCATGCTTTCATACCTAGTTTTCTATACAAGTTCTATAAAAGAAAAGTAGCTAAATCAAATTTGGTTAACTACTTTTCTCCTTCATTATTATTCTATTTTTTATTTGTTAATTTTTTCATGTAAATGAATAATCTCAGTTACTAAATCTCTCATTGTTAAAGTATTCATTAAGTGATCTTGTGCATGAATCAATAGAATATTTAATTCTACTTTTTCTCCGCGAGCTTCACCCTGAATCAGCGAAGTTTGAGCATGATGTGCATGGTTTAATTCTACCTTTGCTTCATCAATCTTACGGTGCGCTTCATCTAAATTCCCTTCACGAGCAGCTTGCATTGCTTCCATTAATGAACTTTTTGCATTACCAGAATGTAAGATTAATTGAAACGCTGTTTGCTCAACATTCACTATAGTACTCATTTTGTATCCCCCTCAAACTATTACATAGAAGCACTTTGATTATTTGCTGCCTCTTTAATTTTTCTGATGTCAATTCGCTCTTGCATTATAACAAAAGGAATATAAATTAAAATTGAGATTGCTAAGTTTACCGCTGCTAAGATGGCACCTGAAATGTGACCACCTGTTGATAACCAACCACCAAAAATTGCTGGTGTAACCCAAGGAATGTTTGTTGTAACAGGATGTACTAATCCCCATGAAATCGATAAATATGAAGTGATTGTTAATACAATCGGCGTTCCGATAAATGGAATAAACCACATTGGATTTAATACGATTGGCAAACCGAAAAGCACCGGTTCATTAATTTGGAAAATACCAGGCGCACCACCAAGTGCAATCATTTGTTTATTACGTTTTCTATTCACTAATATCATTGAGATAATTAATCCCAGTGTCGCTCCAGATCCACCTAAAAATACGAATGCATCAAAGAATGGTCCTGCCATAACATTGTACTTATCCCAATCTTGTACACCTTTTGCAGCTAAGTCGATGTTTTCATTTCCTAATGCTGTAAATAGTGGCGTTGTAATTCCACCTAAAATGTTTGGACCATGCAATCCTAACACCCAGAAGAAGTGAATGAAGAACGCGATCCCAATTGCGAAAGGTAAAGAATCCGCTGCATTCGTTAATGGTTTAACAAGTACAGAGTTTAACCAATCGTTGAAGTATACCCCATCTGATAGATACAATCTAAATAATAATCCTACTAAAGCTATAATGAAAATTGTTAACATACCTGGAATCAATTTTGCAAACGCTTTAGATACTGCTGGTGGAACACCATCGGGTAATTTAATAACTAATTGTTTTACTTTAGATAAACGAACAAATATTTCAGTTGCTATAATCGCTACAATAATACCTGTAAATAATGCAGTTGAATTAGTATAAGTAGAGTTTACTAGACCCCATACACCACCAGTTGCTGTTTCACCATTTTCAAGCGTTACAGTTACTGCACTTAAAGATTGTGGTACTAATACAAAGTATGAAGCCAGTGCTACTAACATTGCCTCGAAACCTTCATCTCCGTATGAACGGGCAAGTTTATTTGCGATCCCCACTACTGCAAATACAGTCATGAATGCAAATGTACCCCACCAAATGTCTCCACCTAAGGTTTTCCAGTTTAGCCCGAAAACCGCTTCCATCATTTTATCGTAGCCTTTAATAGCACCACCTAAGTTGTTGATTAATACTGCAAACGAACCGACCATTGTAATTGCAATCATTCCGATTAACGCATCACGGATCGCTAATAAATGACGTTGGCTACCAATTTTACCAGCAGTTGGCATGATATACTTTTCTATAAAATTCATCATTGTCATAGAGCTCCTTTATTTTCAAATTAATAATTCAATTCAATTACTTTTTAAGACTAAGAGCTAACTCCAATACAGCTTCTCCGTTCATTAATCCATAATGTACTGGATTAATAACATCAACAGGAATTCCTTTTGGTTCAGCAATTTTCTTCATTTCCGATGCTAAGTAACGTACTTGAGGACCCAATAAAAGAACATCTGCTTTATCTAAATTTTCCTTCGCAGCATCTCCTGACACAGCCCAAATTTTTGCTTCAATACCTTTTTCTTTTGCGGCATTTTCCATTTTTGTTACTAGTAAACTAGTAGACATACCAGCTGAACAAGCTAATAAAATATTCATTTCGATTCCTCCTAAATGAGATACTGTTTGTAGCGCTTACAAGTTAGAAAAAAATTATTCATCTAAAACAATAAACAGACTACAAACTAATTAAGTTGTGTTTACACTCTTTTATATTGCAATTACCATGCCAATTTTTTAAAAAGTAATAATTATTATTTGAAAATATTAATAAAAGCCTATTATATCAGTAGTTGATCATTCAAAATATATTCATTGATCATGTAAATCATATTAGCCATAATATTAGTGTGTTATCAATCTATCGTGATATTTCACAGATATATCTTTAGTGTGTTGGTTCAATAAGCAGTGTGTTGGTTAATGAACACACTAAAAAAAATAGTGTTTTATTGTTAAAAGTTTTATTTACTAAATTATACACTTTCACATAAGAAAGGTGGTATAGCCCAATGCTATACCACCTTCATTTATTTATAGATGTGAAGTTTTTTCATGTAGAAAAATAATTTCTTCAACTAAATCTCTGGTTGTTAAACAGTTCATTAAATGATCCTGTGCATGTACAAGTAAAATATTAATAGGATATTTCTCTCCATTCGCCTCACTTTGAATTAAAGTCGTTTGTGAATGATGAGCTTTTCTTAATTCGGCATTTGCTTCAGTTACCTTTTCTCGCGCCTCACTAAATTTTTCTTCTCGTGCAATGTACATTGCTTCCATTAATAAACTTTTAGCGTTTCCAGCATGTAATATTAGTTGGAATGCAATTTGTTCTATATTCGTGTCAGTAGTCATTTGCACTCTTCCCTTCACATCTATTAAAGATTTAAAGTGTTATTATTAGAAGTTTCTGTTGCTTTTTTAACTTCCATACGCTCAGCTACAAAAACGAACGGTAAATAAACGATGATTGAAATAACTACGTTTACTGCTGCTAATACAGCACCTGATACATGACCACCTGTTGCTAAATAACCACCAATAATTGGAGGAGTAACCCAAGGAATCGTTGATACAACTGGGTATACTAAATGTGAAGCAACTGCTAAATAAGAAATAATTGTTAATAAAATTGGCGTTAAAATGAATGGAATTAACCAAACTGGATTTAATACAATTGGTAAACCGAAAATGATTGGTTCATTAATATTAAATAATGATGGTGGAGTACCTAATGCGATCATTTGTTTATTACGTCTACGGTTAACAATAAACATCGCGATTAGTAAACCAATTGTCGTACCAGATCCACCCATATAAACGAATGCATCTAAGAATGGGCCAGCTAATACTGCATATTTATCTAAGTCTGTTACATTTTTTGCGTATAAATCGATATTTTGGTTACCTAATGCTGTTAATAATGGAGTTGTAATTCCACCTAAAATGTTTGGACCATGTAATCCTAATGCCCAGAAGAAGTGAACAAAGAATGCTATTGCTACTGCGAAACCTAATGAATCTGCAGCATTTGTTAAAGGTTTTACAAGTACTGAATTTAACCAGTCGTTAAAGAATACACCGTCAGAAATATATAATCTAAATAATAATCCAACTAAAGCTACGATGAAAATTGTTAACATACCTGGTAATAGTTTTGCGAATGCTTTTGAAACTGCTGGCGGAACACCATCCGGTAATTTAATTACTAATTGTTTTACTTTTGCTAATCTAACAAAAATCTCAGTCGCAACAATCGCTACAATGATACCAGTAAATAGTGCTGTAGTATTTAATGAATTCCAGCTAATGAATCCCCAAGCACCACCAGTTGCTGTTTCTCCACCTTCAAGCGTAACCGATACAGCAGCTAAAGATTGAGGAACTAATACGAAGTAAGATGCCAATGCAACTAACATTGCTTCAAAACCTTCGTCTCCATAAGAACGAGCTAGCTTATGGGCAATACCAACAACAGCAAATACTGTCATGAATGCAAATGTTCCCCACCAAATGTCTCCACCTAGTGTTTTCCAGTTTGCTCCAAAAATTGCTTCCATCATATTGTCGTAGCCTTTAATAGCTCCGCCTAAGTTATTGATTAGAGTTGCAAACGCTCCAATCATCGTGATTGCGATCATACCAATTAACGCATCACGAATTGCTAATAAATGACGTTGGTTTCCGAACTTCGCCGCTGCCGGCATAATATACTTTTCAGCAAAACGCATCATCTTTCAGTACACCTTCTTTTCTCTTTAATTTTTTAAATGCCCCGTTATTTCTTCAAATTTAATGCCATTTCCAATACTGCTTCTCCGTTCATTAGACCATAATGAACCGGATTAATAACATCCACTGGTATTCCCTTAGGTTCAGCTAGCTTCTTCATTTCTGATGCAAGATAACGAACCTGTGGTCCAAGTAGTAGTACATCTGCTTTTTCTAAATTTTCCTTTGCTGCATCACCTGCAACTGCCCAAATCTTCGCTTGAATTCCTTTTGCCTGTGCTGCTTGTTCCATTTTCGTAACAAGCAAACTAGTAGACATCCCTGCAGAACATACCAATAAGATATTCATTCTCCACCTCCAAACTTAAATTTACTAATTTTTGTAACGCTTACATTTTTACATATAAATACAAAAGATTTGATTCGTTACAAAAACAAGCAATTCATCAATTTTAATATTGCAATTACTGTGCCAATTTTCTAAAAAATCTTATTATTAAATTTGAACAAATAAAAAAACCTTGAAAAATCAAGGTTTTAAAAACGAAATATATTTTTGGATTCAGCTAGTGTATCATCAGTGTGTAAAACACCAAATACTGTGTTAATATAATTCACTTAGTGTGTTATATTTTCGTATCATTTTCCATTTTTCGACTACTATGTGTGTTCCGAATGACACAATCATCATAAATGAATTAATCTTCGACAGTAATATGTGTTTTACAAAATTCTTTTAATTCTACTTCTTCATCTTCTTCTAAATCAAAGTCTAAGTAATTATTTGTTTCAACTTCAAATAAATCATACTTAATTACTTTTGATTCTTCGCCGTTTACACCAAATAACGCTTTTATGTATATACCTTTTTCATTGTATAATTCATCATCCTCAGGCACATCAATGAATAGAATAAACTCATATCTGTCGCCTTCAATAATTCCAAATGGATCTTTGATTTCTTCTACAGTGTATTCTTTAATTGTTAACACACAAACATTCCCTTCAATCGTAATATTTACTATTATACACAAATAAGGAAACAAAAAGAAAGACGCCTGCCGCAGCAGACGTCTTGATGCGTTTGAGGCGAGAGACCGGGCGACCACATTCGCGCGTTTAGCTTACGCATATCTCTCGACTTACTCAAATTAGCTCATCGCAAGTAAAACTATAACATGATAAAATGCAGAAAGCAATAAAATCATGATTGGTAAATTATCCATACTATCTATATCGATGACATAAGATGCAAAATTTTGAAGACCTTAAATTACAGTCTCTTAATAAATTACTCATTATGCATTACTTGTTTAATTCGATGTTCCCTTATTCTTAGTACCTTTACTTACATAAGGTTTCGCACTCGCTTTTTTCTTAGCTTTTGCTTGCCAACGATTCCAACCTTTTTTATCTGTACCTCTTCCTGTTCCGCCCTTGCCTTTAGCTTTACTCATTTATACACCTCATAATTCTATTTATCATTACTCATAACTTAGTTTTATCCAAACTAGACTTTTTCATTTCTTGTTGATATCCGAACGTTCAAACATTCGATTTAATAAATACACATAACGTGAAAGATTCATTATAAAAGTTTTTTAGATCAGTATTGTATTTTATTTGATGTAGTGCCTTTTTTCGCTATGGGTGGTGCTTTTTGGTCTAGACTTTCTAACTGAAAATAAGCCCTAATAAAAAACCACGTGTTAGTGATCTCAGTCAAATAATCAACCAAGATGTCTATTCCACGTGGCTTTCATAAAATTAGCGCGCTCGACAGGAATCGAACCTGCGACACACGGTACCGGAAACCGTTGCTCTATCCCCTGAGCTACGAACGCATATTATAATGTAGAATTACTCAAATTTTAAACCGTCACCCCAGTCTCAGTAAGGTTACGCAAGTTGCGGCTCGACTGATACGCTTGAAGTTGTATAGATGAAGTTGATTCATCCGTGCTCTATCCCCTGAGCTACGAACGCATATTTTTATAAAAATATCTTGTTTTTTAAACCGTCACCCCAGTCTCAGTAAGGTTATGCAAGTTGCGGCTCGACTGGTGCCTTGCAGATTTGGCTTCGAAGATTATTCGAACGTGCTTTATCCGACTGAGCAATACCTTTAGATTAATTATATCGTTTGATGTTTCTAACCGCAACGGTTTAAGCTTTTTAGCTTCGAATCTTTTGTTTATCGGATAAAAAGTAGGTGCATTGATTAGAGATCGTTTGCACCTACTTTTTATGGATTTATTAACCTATAAATTTTTACCGTTTGATTGAATGATATCCTGATACCAATAGAAGCTTTTTTTCTTGATTCTATTTAGTGTTCCATTACCTTTATTGTCTTTGTCTACGTAAATATATCCGTATCGTTTTTTCATTTCTCCAGTTCCCGCACTAACTAGGTCAATCGGTCCCCAGCTTGTATAGCCAATAATGTCTACTCCATCTTCTATTGCTTCTGCCATTTCGAGGAAGTGTGATTTTAAATATTCAATTCGATAGTCATCATTTATTGTACCATCCTCATTTAAGATGTCATTTGCTCCTAGTCCATTTTCTACTATAAATAACGGTTTTTGGTATCGGTCATGTAGTTGATTACACGTGACGCGTAAACCTTTAGGGTCAATTTGCCATCCCCACTCAGATTCATTTAAATATGGATTTTTTATTGAAGCAAATATATTACCTTCTGTTAATTGTCCTAGAATTTCTGGGTCAGTACTAGCACATCGACTAGCATAATAACTAAACCCGATATAATCAACTGTATGATTTTTTAAGATTTCTTCATCATCTTGTTCCATTCTAATCTGTAGGTTATTTTCTTTAAAGTACCTCTTAGCATAGCCTGGATATTCGCCCCTTGATTGTACATCTATGAAGAAATATGATTCACGATCTTTATCGATTGCTTCCCATATGTCATTTGGATGGCAAGTATAAGGATACGTTGCTCCAGCAGCTAACATACAACCAATCTGACCATTTGGAATAATCTCATGGCAAGCCTTAACTGCTAATGCACTTGCAACTAACTGGTGATGAGCCGCTTGGTAAAGAATCTGCTTTTTATCCTCACCTTCTTTGATAATAATTCCAGCACCAATAAAAGGTGCATGTAATAACATATTAATTTCATTAAAGGTCATCCAGTACTTTACCTTATCTTTATATCTTTCGAAGATTGTTCTTGAATATTTCTCATAGAACTCAATCATTTTTCTATTTTTCCAGCTACCGTACTTTTCAACTAGATTGATCGGCACATCGAAATGACAAGTCGTAACGACGGGTTCAATATTATATTTTAATAGTTCATCAAAGACATTATCATAAAATTGTAATCCCTCTTCATTTGGAGTTAAATCATCCCCGTTTGGAAAAATTCTTGCCCATGCAATCGAAAGACGTAAACATTTAAATCCCATTTCTGCAAATAATGCAATATCCTCTTTAAATCGATGATAGAAATCAATTGCTTCATGCGATGGATAATAAACGCCATCTTTTAACGCCAATGAATCTACATTTCCTAACATTAGTGAGAAGCGATCCTTCCCTGTAGGTAGTAAATCTACTGTAGTTAACCCTTTTCCACCCTCTAAATATGCACCTTCAGCTTGATTTGCAGCTATTGCACCTCCCCAAAGAAAGTTCTCTGGAAAGCTGTTTAATTTCTTAGTAACCATTCGTTGATCCTCCGTTCTGGTTTATCCAATAATTGTTATTAGTCGTTCTTTCGCAAATACAGTTTTTTTATCCGTACCAAATACATCTAAATAATTTGCTGAATTTGTTAGAATAACAGGAGTAATTGTTTGAAAACCTGCTAATTTAATTTTTTCTATATCAAACTCTAATAATAAATCACCAACACTTACTTTATCCCCAGCTTCAATATGGGCAGTAAAATATTTACCATCTAATTGAACTGTGTCTAAGCCTACGTGAATTAACACTTCCGCTCCATTCTCATCAATTAATCCAATAGCGTGTTTTGTTTTAAAAATAGTTGAAACTGTACCGTTAATTGGAGAAACAACTTTTCCTTCAGTTGGATCGATGGCAATACCTTTTCCCATCACCCCTTTACTAAATACAGGGTCGGTAACATCTTTTAGTTCTACAATTTTCCCTGTAATTGGGCTAAAAACTTCTTGCTGTCTGTTTAAGTTAGATTGGACCGTTTTATTTGTTGTTGCTTCTTCTTTTTCATCAAAGTCTTTTACATCTTTAAAGCTAAATAAATACGTTAAGATAAAACCAATAACGAATGATACAACGATTGAAATGATTGCTCCCCAAAAACCTGCTGAAATACCATCTTTTGGACTAATAAAGTTTGGGATACCAAAGATACCTAGTCCACCCAATAAATAACCGTGAGTGCCTGCTACCCCTAAAATTCCACCACCTATTCCAGCCGCAATACAGCTCATGATAAATGGTTTTTTCAACGGCAAAGTCACACCATAGATTGCAGGCTCAGTTACACCAAAAACTCCTGAGATAAACGCTGGAATACTTAATGATTTAATATTTTTGTTTTTCGTTTTAATCCAAACTGCTAAAACCGCACCGATTTGAGCAAATGAAGCAGCAAATACCATTGCTAAAATAGGATCTGCTCCTGATGTTGTCATATTATTAATCGCAATAGGAACAAGCCCCCAATGAAGACCGAAAATAACAAACACTTGCCAGAATCCGCCTAATAATACTCCTGTTACAACTGGACTTAAATTGTAAACCCATAATGTTGCTGCGCCTAATAAACTACCTGCCCAAGTCGATACTGGCCCAATTACAATAAAAGTTATCGGCACGATTACTAACACAGTACAAAATGGTACTAAAAATGTTTTGACTACATCAGGAATAACATTTTTAAAAAACTTTTCTACTTTTACTGCAAAGTATGCAGCTACGATGATCGGTATAACCGAAGAAGAATAACTCATTAAAATAACTGGGATTCCTAAAAACGTAATATGAATTGGTGATTCAAAAATTGTACCTGCGAAAAGTGTATATAAAGGCTTTCCTGTACTTAATCCAGTTAAAGCAGGATAAACGAGAGCTGCACCAATTGCCATCCCAATAAACGTATTTCCACCAAACTTTTTCATTGCTGTATACCCAAGGAAAATTGGGAAGAAATAGAATAAACAATCTCCGGCCGCATTCAGTATTTGATATGTGCCTGATTCCTGAGTAATCCAACCTAAAGCAAGGAAGAGTGCAGCAAAACCTTTAATCATTCCTGTCGCTGCTAAAACACCTAGGACTGGACTAAATACACCTGAAATAATATCTATGAACTTATTAAAAAGATTTCCTTTTTTATCGTTACTCTTTTCTTCATTGTTGCTAGATTGAAAGTTACCAACTTCAAGTACTGCGTTATATACATCTGATACGTGATTTCCAATTACTACTTGATATTGCCCACCGCTTTGCATAACGGTGATGACACCATTTAATCGTTTGATCTCATCTGTTTTTGCAATACCATCATCTTTCAATTGGAATCGTAATCTTGTAATACAGTGTGTGACACTACTAATATTCGATTTCCCACCAACTTTTTCAATAATGTCGCTTGCTAATTGGTTGTATTTCACTAACTTCCCCTACCTTCTTTACTTAATTTTTAAGAAAAAGAAAAACCTAAACTACTAGAAATACAAGACAGTGGTCTCATATTTTTAGTAATTTAGGTTTTGCCTGCATAATCAGTAACAATCCTATTATCGTTTATTCTATATGTTAAGTTTAAAAGAAATCGCTTTCTTTTTTGGTGAAGAAAAAATTATTGATGACGTGCTACTCTTTCAATATGAATTGTTAAATACAGCATTTCTTCATTTGTTAAATCATTTTTATACTCTGATTTTATATACTGTTTAATTTTTTCTGCACATTTAAATGATTCAGTATACTTACTATTAACTAAATCATATAAGAAATCATCATCGCTATTCATAACAGTGCCATGAAATAATCTCTGTGCAAAGAATTTCAAATGAATGATAAATCGATAGTAATATAGTGATTCTTCATCAAAATCAATTTTAAAATGATATTTTACAATGTTTAAAATTTCTTGGGTTACTTTTGTTATATTGATGATATTGGGCATTTCTTCATTTAATTCGGCATTTACTATGTGAAGGGCAATAAAAGCAGCTTCATCTTCAGGAAGAGCCACATCAAGATTTTTTTCAATCATTTTTAATGCTTCTTTTCCTATCGCAAATTCATCTTTGTAAATTCTTTTTGTTTCCCAAAGCAATCCATTTTTTATATGCAAACCACGTTTGTTCCGGTCAATTGCAAAGTAAATATGATCAGTTAATGAAACATAAATACTTTCATTTAACTTTTTACCAATTGTCATTTTTGCGAATTGAATAATTTCCTCTGATACTTTCATATATTCCATTGGAACTTCGTATAATAATTTTTTAAATCTCTCTGAAACGTCTTTGTTTTCTAAAGTAAATATCTTCTCAATATTTTCTTCTTTTACTAGGTCTCCTCTTTTCTTTTGAAAAGCAATTCCGCGACCCATAATAACTAATTCTTGATTTTTTTCATTGATCACACTAATTACATTATTATTAAATACCTTCGCAATTTCCATGTCGCCCCTCCTCACATTAGAAAATGAAAAAAACCTAAATTACCATCGTAAAGGAATGAAAATCCTAAACTTTAGATAATTTAGGTTTTGCCTGCCGAACAGTAACAACCCTAATAAATAAGATTTATTTAAACCAAAATTACCATATTAAATAAGCTTCGTCAACGCTTTCAATATAAAAATTTGTATTTTCTGATAAATTTATTTTTTACGCCAAATTCCTATCGAATTATGCTAAATCTTCACCATTTGTTGCAATTACTTTTTTGTACCAATCAAAGCTCTTTTTCTTACGTCTTTCTAATGTTCCGTTGCCTTCATCATCTTGGTCAACATAAATGAAACCGTAACGTTTAGACATTTCAGAAGTACCTGCACTAATCAGGTCGATACATCCCCAACTGGTATATCCAATTACGTCTACTCCATCGTTAATTGCTTCTTTTATTTCCTCAATATGCGCCCGTAAATACTCTATACGATAATAGTCATTAATTGACCCATCATCTTCTACGGTATCGTATGCTCCAAGTCCATTTTCTACAATAAATAAAGGTACTTGATAACGATCATACATTTTCTTTAATGATATACGTAATCCTTTTGGATCAATTTGCCACCCCCAATCTGATGCTTTTAAATAAGGATTTTTAATTCCACTAAAGAAGTTACCTCTTTCCTTTATTTTTCCAGGTGCCCCACTTGAAACCATTGTCATGTAATAACTAAATGATAAGAAATCCACTGTATGTTGTAATAAAATTTCTTCATCTCCTGGTAACATATCAATCGTAATATCATTCTCATCAAAATAACGTTTCATAAAACTTGGATAATAACCTCGTACTTGTACATCAGTAAAGAATAGATTCATTTGGTCTTCATTAAGAGCTTCTAACACATCATCTGGATTGCATGTTTCAGGATAAGTCTCCATTCGTGCTAACATACAACCAATTTGTCCGTCTGGAATTATTTCATGACATGCCTTAACCGCTCTTGCACTTGCTACAAATTGATGGTGTAATGCTTGATAAATTGTTTGCTCCTTATTTTCAACACGATCAATGATGATTCCACTGCCTATGTATGGACTAAGTGTTGATATATTGATTTCATTAAACGTTAGCCAAAATTTCACTTTATCTTTATACCGATTAAAAACTGTTTCAGCATAATGAACAAAATAATCTACTACTCTTCGATCTGCCCACCCATTATAATTTTGTACTAAATACAGAGGCATTTCATAGTGAGATAATGTAACCAATGGTTCAATACCATATTTCAATAACTCATCGAATACTTTGTCATAAAATTTAAGACCTTCTTCATTTGGTTCCAATTCATCTCCCTGCGGAAAAATACGTGGCCAAGAAATAGACATTCGATATGTTTTGAAACCCATTTCTGCAAATAGTGCAATATCTTCTTTATATCGATGGTAGAAATCAATTCCACGACGTTTTGGGAAATTGTCCCCTGCCTTTCCTGCTATTACCTCTTCTAATTGTTGTTCACTTGTTATATCCATCGAATGACCAGTTTGATCTCGTTCTTCTTTTGGTACAAAAACAACCATATCAAAAATTGATAAACCCTTTCCTCCTTCATTAAATGCTCCCTCTAGTTGATTAGCTGCAGTTGCTCCACCCCAAAGAAAACCCTCTGGGAAGCTCGTTTGATTAGTACGCATACTTAATGTCCTCCTACTAGTTTCTTATTTTTATATTCTACTTACACCGATATCATAATTTCTGAAATGCATTTCAGGTCAATCCTTTTTAAAGATAAATTTCAAATTTTCAAACAAGAGTCGTAACCACTTTTATGATAATGTAGTAATAATAGAAGTAATTCATGCTAGGAGATAAAACGTATGTTGAATATAAAAGAAATTGCAAAAATAGCAAACGTATCACCAAGCACTGTTTCTCGTGTACTAAACAACCATCCACACGTGAACGAAATGACGAAAAAAAGAGTTTTGAACGTTATTGAGCAATTTGATTACGTTCCGAATTTAAATGCTGTTAAATTAAAAAGAGGCAGAAACTTTTTAATCGGTATCATCACCCCTGAGATTAATGAAATTGGCTTACCGTACATCAATAGTTTTATTTCCATTGCAAACGAACATGGTTATAAAACAATTACCTATTCTACAAATTACGAAAAAACAGGTGAAATAGAAGCATTAGAGGCTTTACGACGAAAAGAGATAGATGCTCTTGTTATTACTGTTAGGGCTTCCGAATGGCCTGACATTGAACGCTATTGTAAATATGGGCCAATTGTTGCGTTAGAAAGAGTTGATTCAGACTTTGTCCCTTCTGTTTATTTAGACCAATATATTGGTTATTTCATGGCGTTAGAATATTTAATTCAAAAGGGGTATCGAAAAATTGGAAATGCCTTTGGAAGAATGAATGGATTAAATACAATTAGAAGAATTCAGGCCTACAATGATCTATTAGAAATTCATAAAATTCCAATTAAGAAAGAATATAACTTTACTGAAGTATATTCTTCAACTGATGGTGAAGAAGTTTTAAAACAGTTATGTAAATTAACAGATAGACCTGATGCCATCATTTGCGCTAATGATTTCGTAGCAGCTGGAATTGTTTCAGAAGCGAAACGAAAAGGAATGAATATACCCCTTGATTTAGCTGTCGTCGGTTTTGATAATCACTTAATGTCTAGAGTTTTAGATATTACTACAATACATAATCCAATTAAGCAACAGGCAGAAAATGCGTTTAAATGTATCTATGAAAAACTAGAAAAAACACCTCAAGTTATCGAATCTTTAGAATATAAATTAATCATAAGAAAAACTACATAATCTTTCGTTTAAAAATAGGAAAAGTCGTTAATGATGTTGAAGTATTACTTAATGAATATTTTTTAAAGTCATTAATATTTTTTAGTCGAAAGAATACACTGAATGTAGCATCTCTTTTATTTGACCTTTTCTGACCTTAAAGGTATTATTGAATTAATCAATCTTTTGTTTCTAAGAAGGAGGAGAAAAAATGAATTTAATTCCTACAGTTATTGAACAAACAAGTCGTGGTGAGCGTGCGTATGATATTTACTCTCGTCTATTAAAAGATCGTATCATCATGTTAGGTAGTGCAATAGATGATAACGTAGCTAACTCGATTGTCTCTCAGCTTTTATTCTTAGCTGCTGAAGATCCAGACAAAGATATTTCACTTTACATAAATAGTCCTGGTGGAAGTATTACAGCTGGTATGGCTATTTATGACACAATGAATTTTATTAAGCCTCAAGTATCAACTATCTGTATTGGTATGGCTGCTTCAATGGGTGCATTCTTATTGGCTGCCGGTGAAAAAGGCAAAAGATTTGCTCTTCCAAATGCGGAAGTAATGATTCACCAACCATTAGGTGGTGCTCAAGGTCAAGCAACAGAAATTGAAATTGCTGCAAAACGTATCTTATTCTTACGTGATAAGTTAAACGGAATTCTTGCAGAGCGTACTGGTCAACCTTTAGAAACAATCGAGCGTGACACAGAACGTGATAACTTCATGACATCTGAACGTGCGTTAGAGTACGGTTTAATTGATAAAGTAATTTCTAGCACTGCTACAATTAAGTAATAAGTATAGAAACTAGTCGATTTTTTCGGCTAGTTTTTTTATTTTTTATTCTGTTTCCTCGCGTCCCTTCCCACTTGTTCTATAAAACTTGAATGAAGCTCGAAATTTCGTTAAGACTAACGTTAGAGAATTGTCTATAACATTTCTATTTAATTTTGGAGGTCTAAACAGAATGGACAAAAAAAAGAAGCCCCTTCATCTTGAGGAGCAACTAAAGATCACTGCGGATTTAAACAATCTTGAACCAGGTGAGTCCGTAAATGAACATCGAACCATTGAAACGGCAAATATCATATTAGCTGGCGAAGAAATTAAACAACAAAATAACAATCTTTAAAAAAGAATCCTCCAATGGAAAGTTTGGGGGATTTTTATTTAGTTTCTCAAAAATGCCACTATATCTTCTAAATCTGACTTCTGACGTAGATGATGGCGGAAGTGCATGTCGACCAAATCATACCATTCCCTAGCATTGAGCCAGCCGAATCCACCATGTTTAACCTTGTAATTCGGATTAATTTGATTTACTTTCAAATGCCAATATCGCATCTTTTTCTCTACCTGTTCTAGCCGACTCATAAGGACTTCATTACAATCCGAATTATTTGGTGGAGCATTTAATTCATCTGGCAACTTAATTTTAATAGGAGGAAATCCACCGTTCTTAAACAAGTTCTCTCCAAACTCTGTTTTTTCGAGTATTTGCTCTTCCTTAGTAATCGCACATGCTTCCACATTTTCAAGGTATTCAAAAGCAACTAAAATTAAATGGTCGTACATTTGACAAATGGACCATACCCCATCTGCCGGTATATACCTTAGTTGTTCTAACGAATAATTTTGAAGGGCGTTTTTGTAGGTTTCGATTACGCTTATCTCACTCATTTCAACACTCCTTCTTCACATTCATTGCATCATAGACAAAAGAGTTTTCAATACACTTACTAAAAGGAATTACTTATGATCGGGATAGCTTTGCTTCATAAACTTTACTGTATTCTCAATTAAAGACCTCAAGACATTTACATCAACATCAGCTAATTTGTTTATGTACACACATGATTTCCCAGTTGTATGTTTACCTAAATTCTTTAATAAAGACTCTCGATATGGATCATCAGGTGCTAAATATAAGCTAACCTTCGCTTTACGTGGAGAAAAGGCAACTAATGGTGAATCACCTTCGTGGCCAGTTTTATATTTATAATGATATGCACCAAAACCAATAATACTTGGTCCCCACATCTTTGCTTCATAACCTGTTACTTCAGTAAATAGATCTAATAATTTATATGCATCCTCACGTTTTTTAGGATTTTCAATATCTTCAATAAACTCGATAACACTATTATTCGTTTCTTTCGTTTTTGGTTCATACATATTGATAAACCCTCCTTTTCTTTAGGAATTATTTGTAAATCATTGAATTGAATTGGCTACATTTAAATTCTTCTACAAGAAAAAATTTTATCCTTCAGATTCAATCCAAATACATGCCTATTTTCACAATCGTAAGCTATTAACAAAGAGGTTTTTACATTTTTCCTATGGGTCTATAAAACCTAAAAAGGACATTCCATTAAAAATGAATGTCCTTCTACATTATATTTCTTCTCCGATAAACTTAAGCATTTCTTGCATTGCTTCGACCTCGTCGTCGCCAGTTACAGTGATGACTACTTCTTCGCCAAATGGTACAGCAAGACTCATTACGCCCATAATGCTTTTTACGTTAACTTGTTTACCTTTATATGCTAACAATACCTCCGAACGAAATCTTGTTGCAATTTGTACAAATTGTGCTGCTGGACGAGCTTGTATGCCAGTTTCTAATAATACTTTCCCTCTTTTTTCTAACAAAGTACGTCCCTCCCTATTTTTATTATTTTATTTTTATCGGTTCACCAGCTCGAAGTTTATCAGCAATTTCATCAATTTTTCTTAGTCGATGATTAATTCCTGATTTACTAATTGATCCGCTCGATACCATTTCACCTAATTCTTTTAAGGTTACATCCTCATACTCTACACGTAGTTCTGCAATTTCACGTAATTTAGGAGGTAAAATATCTAAACCAACTGAGCTTTGAATATATCTAATATTTTCAATTTGGCGGAATGCCGCACTAATTGTTTTATTTAAGTTCGCAGTTTCACAATTTACTAGACGATTAACACTGTTTCTCATATCTCTCACAATTCGGATATCTTCAAATCGTAATAAAGCCGAGTGTGCACCAACAATATTTAAAAACTCAGTAATCTTTTCTGCTTCTTTTAAATAAGTAATATAGCCTTTTCGACGTTCTAAAGTCTTCGCATTCAAACCAAATTCGTTCATTAAACGACAAATGGCTTCTGTATGTTCTTTGTATAATGAAAAAATTTCTAAGTGATAAGAAGATGTCTCCGGATTATTTACCGATCCTCCAGCTAAAAATGCCCCTCTTAAATATGAGCGTTTACAACATTTCTTTTCAATTAATTCTTTTGCAATTTCATTCGTAAATGTAAACCCTTCACCTGTAATATATAGGTCATTTAAAATGTGCTTTGCTTCTTCTTTAATGCGAACAATGTATACATTATTCTTTTTTAAACGCATCTTTTTACGAACGAGTAATTCAACGTCCACATCGTAAACACGTTTTATTAATACATATATTCTTCTAGCAATCGCAGCGTTTTCAGTAACAACATCTACAATAAATTGGCGATTTGCAAATGATAATGAACCATTCATTCGAATTAATGAAGATAATTCGGATTTAGAGCAGCAATCCTTAATTTCAATTGTTGTTAATTCTTTCTTTGTCTCGGATGCAAAGGACATTTGAATCACCCCCTCCTTTTAACACTTTTTAAAAATTTATTTCATTTTACCTTTTTACCTTTTTTAACTTTAATTTTAGTTGGAATTAAATCACATAAGATTTCAGCCAATTTTACAGTATCATGCCTAATGACATTATCATCATATTTAATGATTGGTTTCGTAACAACTTCAAGTTTTAATTCATTTAATTGATCTAAATCAAACAATACTTGTTGTGATAATTCTTCGTTATATCGTTTTAAAATATTATTTGGGATTTTTCCTTCATTAACGATAATAGTGTCAATAAAGCTTGAATCCATGTGGTCATTTAAAGCTTTTACATGATCGCTTGCACTATAATGTAATGTTTCACCAGCCTGCGTCATTACATTACAAACATATACCTTTTTTGCTTTAGCAGAAATAACAGCCTTACCAATGTCTGTTACTAATAAATTAGGTAGAATACTTGTATATAAACTACCAGGCCCTATCACAATTAAATCAGCCTTCTCTATTTCAACAATAGCCTCTTTTATCGGTTCTACATTACTTGGAGATAAAAAGACTTTTTCAATCTTCTTACCAGAATAAGGAATTTTCGACTCACCTGAAACAATTGTCCCATCTTCAAGCTCTGCTTTTAAAACAACGCTCTGATTAGCAGCCGGAATTACCTTTCCTCTTACATTTAATACTTTTCTCATCTCAATGATTGCTCGATAAAAATCTCCTGTAATATCTGTCATTGCACTTAACATTAAATTCCCAAGTGAATGTCCTGATAAATCTCCTGTTGTTGTAAAACGATGTTGAAATAATTCTTCTAGCATTGGTTCCACGTCTGACAACGCTGCCAATACATTTCGAACATCTCCAGGAGGTGGAATTTTTAGTTCATCTCGTAAACGTCCTGAACTTCCTCCATCATCAGCTACTGTTACAATTGCAGTTATATCTACCGGATGTTTTTTTAAACCACGTACTAAAACCGATAAGCCCGTGCCGCCTCCAATAATGACGATTTTTGATTGTTCGCTCGGCATTATTTGTGGCTCCTTTTCTCAACATCACGATGGCTAACGTTCGTATCATATTGGTCTTTAAAGTAGTTGGCTAAGTACTCTGCTAGTGTAACTGATCGATGTTGTCCGCCTGTACATCCAATCGCGATGATTAATTGTCTTTTACCTTCTCTTTTATATTGAGGTAACATGAAACTAACTAAATCAATTAATTTCAACATAAATTCAGTTGTCTCATTAAATTTCAGTACATAAGAGGAAACCTCTTTATCAAGGCCAGTCAAAGGTCTCATCGATTCAATGTAAAAAGGATTTGGTAAGAATCGAACGTCGAATACTAAATCTGCATCAATTGGAATGCCATATTTAAATCCAAATGACTCAATATTCACTGAAAAACCCTCTTGTTCGTTCTGACGGAATTGCTTAATAATCTTTTCTCTTAAAGCTTTAGGTTTTAAATCTGATGTATCATATATTAACTGCGCTCGACCCTTTACTTGAGCCAATAATGATCGTTCCATCTCAATTCCTTTTAATGGAGATCCAGTTGGTGATAATGGATGCGAACGGCGAGTTTCTTTATATCGTGTAACCAATGCAGAATCTGTAGCATCTAGAAACAATATTTGTGGGATGATTGAAGGAGTTGTCATTAACTGATCTAATGAACTACCTAACTGATCAAAAAATTCTCTTCCACGAAGATCCATTACAAGCGCAACTTTATCTGTTGTATGATGATCTGGATCCTTCAATAATTCTACAAACTTAGGAAGTAATGCTGGCGGAAGATTATCAACGCAGAAATATCCTATATCTTCTAATGCTTGCACAACGACTGTTTTACCAGCACCTGACATTCCCGTAATAATGACCATGTTTACATGAGATCTTGTAGCCATTCTAACTCCACCCTTTCTAAGATTTATTTATTAACTTGGATTTAATCTATATCGTAATAGTTCAAAATCTGGTGTATATACAAATGTACCGTGTAGAATCTCAGTACCTTTTAAAAGATAATCTATAATATGGTAATCACCTTCAGCCATTTGAAGGTTCTTCACATCATCGATTGAATGCCAACGAAGAATTCCTTCTTCACATTCATCTTGGTTTTCACCATCAAATTCTGTAGCTAAAAATGAAAACATCATCCATTCATTAACTACTTTTGCATTTTCTTCTATAATAATTGTAAAAACACCTTTTAATTTTGGGTTCTTTAAATAGACACCGGTTTCCTCTCGATATTCGCGAACAACTGCTTCTCGAATATTTTCACCTGGCTCCATCTTTCCGCCAGGAGCAACCCACCAGTTTCTTCTAGGCTTTTGTAACAGGAGGATGTTATTTTCTTTTAACAAAACACAATGTGTAACTCTTTGCATTTTCTATACCTCACTTACAATCTTCTTACAGTTAGTTGCAACTGCCCAATCTATATTATACCTTTAAACAACTACAACAACAACTCGTAACACTGAATGTTCACTTGAAATACAGAAAGGAAAAATAGCAAACGAAAATCCTAGTTGAAACATAATGAAAGGTTTCAATCTAGGATTTATATTAAGCAATATTTTTGTTAACAAAAAAAAGGGAACATGGACAAGCGCATATCCATGTTCCATATATATTAGGGGGCTCTCTGGTTGGTATCTATAATACAGTATTTATATTGCAAGAAAGTTACACCCTAATTACATATAAATTTCAGAATATTACAATTCCATTTACATTTTAACGATTCTACCATTCAGTAAAAATTGTAAGTAGTTCGTTGGAATTATTTTGTTTTCGTTAATTCTTCTTTTAACTCTTCAACATAATGTTGGACCGCTTGAGCTGCAATACTTCCGTCACCAGTAGCTGTTACAACTTGGCGTAATGTTTTTTCACGTACATCACCAGCAGCAAAAATTCCAGGAACTTTTGTTTCCATTACATCATTTGTTTCAATATAACCATTTTCATTCGTAATACCTAAGTTAGCAAATGGTTTTGTAAGTGGTAGCATTCCAATATAGATAAATACACCGTCTGTTTTAAAGTCAGACTCTTCTCCGTTTTGTGTATTTACTAATGTAACACCACTAACTTTCCCATCTGTTCCGTTGATTTGCTTTAATGTTGTATTCCAAATGAATGAAATTTTTTCATTTGCAAACGCACGATCTTGAAGGATTTTTTGTGCACGTAGTTCATCACGACGATGTACAATTGTCACTTTTGAAGCAAAACGAGTTAAATAAACGCCTTCTTCAACCGCTGAATCTCCTCCACCAATTACTACTAATTCTTTATCTCTAAAGAACGCGCCATCACAAACAGCACAGTAAGATACACCGCGACCGCCAAGCTCTTGCTCACCAGGAACACCAATCTTCTTATACTCTGCACCTGTTGTAATAATAATCGCACGCGCTTTATACTCTTTTTTACCAGCAATGACAGTTTTATATTCTTTACCATCAACGATTTCTTTAATATCACCATAAGCATATTCAGCACCAAATTTTTTCGCATGATCAAACATTTTGTTTGATAAATCCGGTCCTAAAATACTATCAAATCCAGGATAATTTTCAATTTCTTCCGTATTAGCCATTTGGCCACCTGGTACTCCACGCTCCATCATTAAAGTAGATAGATTTGCACGAGATGTGTAAACTGCAGCAGTCATCCCTGCTGGACCTGCACCAATGATGATAACGTCATAAATTTTTTCTTCCATTACTTTTCCACTCCTTGTACTTGAATAACGCATTTACCTAGATCATTAACTAACACTATCCTAATACTAAATAACAGAAAACGACAAATCATATGCTCAAGTAAAATAAAGAAAGCTTGCCTAACACCATTTGGTATTAAAACAAGCTTCGAATGGCGTTAATGCCTTTATTTAATAAATAAGTAGAGATATTATAGTTTGCTGCAATTTTCTTTTGTGATACACGTTTTTCTTCATTTTCTACAAGATAATGTGTAGCTGCTAATAATACAGTTTCATTTACCGGTAATTCTTTATACTTAAGTGTTAATTCACAAATCGAGAAAAACCATAATTGAAGCTGATTACGTAGAAGTACATAGTCATCTTCCCAATAAGTTTGAATTTTTTTCGCACCATTTATAACAACCTTTAATGATGGATGTGGTTCCATATAGCACATATTATTTAACATTACCTGCTCTATTTGTTCATCGATACCGATATGATCTAACGGTTCTAAATCTTGAAGGATTGAACTAAATTTTTGATCGTAATAATATTCCTTCATGAAATAGATTAACCCCCAACGCTCACTATTCGAATTAGAGTATTTTGCTTGATACTCTGTTTCTGACATTAGTTTTTCTATTTCGTTCGTTGAATGTTTTTTATCAACCCACGGAGCCAATTCTTCATGGTCATCAAATGCCTCTGACATTTCTAAATTCCAGATGCGTTCCGCAAGTTCAACTCGACCTGATCTGTATGCTGCATCACTATACATATAATAAAATTGCACTTCACGATTCGGTCTATCCATATAAAGCAAGTGAAATAACTTAAAAGCTTGCTCAAATTGTTGGAATTGATAAAACAGTACCCCAAGTTTATGACGATGTTCCTCGGAAATTGGCACAACATTAGATAAACTCATCAAGTAGTCTTGAGCAACCTCTTGTTGATTTACGATTCTTTTCAACATTGTTAAATGAATAAGTGCTGAAAGGTTCCCAGGATTTTGTTCTAATACATAATGAAGTACTCTCTCAGCTTCATCGTGATTCCCTAAATGGAGCTCAACTAGTGCCAAGTTATTGTATGCTGGCCAAAATTCTTGGTATTTATCCACTATGTTCAACAAAGTCGTTTTGGCAGATTTCCAATCATGGTTAGCCAAATAACTTGTAACTCTTTCTTGAAGTACGAGTAAATCATCATTAATACTTAGATCATCATCTTCTTCACTATGGATAATGTCTAAATAATCTTCCAGTTCATCTAACTGGTCTTCATCAGTACCTATTTCTAAATACTTTTGTGCGTAAAGATTAGCTTTTTGAAATAATCCCAACTCAAAAAAAGCAAATGCTAATAAATAATACACATCTTCATTTGCAGGAAATTTATCTAATATATATTCTAAAATTGTAATTGACGTTTGGTATTGGTGCAATGTTAAAAGCTTACGAGAAATATCGACTAGTACAGTTTGATTTTCTTCGTTTTCAGCAGCTTTCTTTAAATAATAAATCGCTTGGTCAGTATCGTTACTATTATAAGCTTTCATACCTTTTTCGTAGAAATAATCTTTCGGTAACGAGAACGAAACGACATTATGAAATTGATTTGTTTGATTCCCCAATTTTTCAGACATTCGATCCTCCAGTTTTTCCAGCTTATCACAGTATATCATACAAAAAGAGGAAATAGTCGTCGTCCAAATTATAAGAATTTGTATACGACGAACAATTTCCACTTTTAAATAATTCAAAAGTAGTCCAACAATTTATTTTACATAAAACAATGATAAATGGAACCACTTTTTTTATTTTACAAAATATTACCTTAATTACTAATACTACTAATAGCTTCGGGTAACGAAATGATTGTCATCGGATTTCCGCCAACAAATGCTCCAGCAGGTACATCTTTATTGACTAAGGTTGCTGCAGAAATTTTCGCTCCATCGCCAATTACTACACCAGGTAGAATCGTAGTATTTGCGCCAACTAACACATTATCTCCAATAATTACTTCTCCTAAACGATATTCATTTATTAAATATTCATGTGCTAAGATCGTAGTATTATAACCAATGATTGTATTATTGCCTACTGAAATTAGCTCTGGAAACATTAAGTCTGGAGTAACTTTAAAAGCAAAAGCA
This sequence comes from Gottfriedia sp. ABJ_BB2_2, assembly GCF_055484705.1. Taxonomy (NCBI): domain Bacteria; kingdom Bacillati; phylum Bacillota; class Bacilli; order Caryophanales; family Bacillaceae; genus Gottfriedia; species Gottfriedia sp. ABJ_BB2_2. The sequence continues at coordinate 47,975 of NZ_JBVFKR010000013.1, read as the reverse complement.
GTGTAATTCCCAATTTCCATACCAATTAGTCGTCTATACATCCAGTTTTTCAAGCTAAAAAATGGAATATATCGAGCAACTTCAATTACGATTACATTTCGAAAAGTTTTCCAAAACGATACTGTCTTATATAGCTGCCAAAGAGAATTTTTTCCCTCTATATGATATCTTTTCGTATTTCTCACTTTTCTTCAATTCCTAATATTGTTAAGATATCGCTCATTTTTTCTAGCATATAATCAGGATGATACGATTCTAAAAATTCTTTTCCTTTAAGTGACCATTCAACGCCAGCTGTTTTCGTTCCGGCATTTTTGCCACCTTCTATGTCATGGTAATTGTCGCCTACCATAATGGTTTCTTCTGGTGATGCTTCTAACTTTTCCAATGCTAATTGAATTGGCTCTGGATGAGGTTTCGCATTTTGTACATCATCGATTGTAACGACAACATCAAAGAATTGTTTCAAACGACTAAAGCTCAAGCCCATTTCTACAACATTTCTTGCCTTCGTCGTCACAATACCAATCTTATAACCTTTTTCATGTAATGTTTCAATCGTTTCATAAACAGTCTCATATTCTTCTACAAACTCATCGTGCATTTCAACATTAAAGCGACGATATTCTGTAATTAGTTCATTTACTCGATTTGCATCAACTGTTGAAAAAGATTCTGTTAATGTTGGTCCCATAAACGGAATAACATGCTCACGTTTATATTTACCAGGATAAAATTTCTCTAAAGTATGCATGAAGGACGCAATAATGAGCTCGTTTGTATTAATCAATGTACCATCTAAGTCAAATAATAATGTTGTAATCTTCATTAGATTTTCCTCTCTAACTGTCCTATTTCATTTCCGCATTTAGGCTAGTTTCGGATTTTTTACTAATCTTACCTATAATTCTCGCTACAAAACATGTAACAATTAATGCTACTAAGAATCTTATAGCAAATAAATACCATACTGGAATGCCTAAAGGGATAAAGATTAAAGTATCTTCAATTACCGCATGACATGCAACTAAAAATAAGAAGACTAGATATAAATCCTTCTTTGAAACGCCATCTTCTTTTACGGCCTGAATCATAACACCGGCACCAAAAGCTAATCCGAAAAATAAACCTGCCGCTAATGTAACTCCAGCCTTAGATTCCACACCTAGTAATTTTGTAAAAGGTGATAAGAATTTTGTAATGTAGTTCATCCATCCTAATTCTTTTGCAAATTGGATCACGACCATCAAAGGAATAACGATAATAACTAACTTATATATGCCAATAGCCGATGCAATAATCGCAGTTTTGATTAACTCCATACCACTAATGTTTGTTGCCTCTGCTACTGCTATACCCTTATGAACAATTTCAGTTCCACCTGGCCAAAAGAAATGCAAGCATAAAGCAGAAATAATTGCGAAACTGACCCTCACAAATACAACAAAGGATGCACGTATTCCAACTGCGGTTGCTACACTAGTTTCTATGAATAAATTATGTGAGAAGCTTAGCATGACTGCCAAAATTAATGCTTCCTTCATTGTTAAATCCATTGGAAGCATCGCGCCGATCGCGGCATATAAATTTAGAACATTACCTAACACTAAAACGATTGCTGCATCACCTTTTAAACCTATAAAACTCATTAGTGGTTCAAGAAGGTTTACAAACCAGTCCATGAGACTCGTCTCTTTCACAATCGTTAAAATGAATGAAATTGGAAAGATGATTTTCCCCATCTTCCATGATGTCAACAACCCTACTCGTAACCCATTTTTCAATGTTTCCAAAACGAATCCCCCCTCACCTGTTAATATAATTGATTATGCATCTAAATAACGATCATTTGATAATCCTTTAACCCTACGATAAACAAGAACAATGATCGCAACCACAATAATTAATATAGAAATAAACTGAGCCATTCTAATTGTCTCTGTTAACATTAAACTATCTGTACGTAGACCCTCTATAAAGTATCGACCAACTGAATACCAAATTAAATAAGTTAAGAACATTTCACCACGTCTAAGATTTACTTTTCGTAAAGACAATAATAGGATAATCCCTAACAAGCTCCACAATGATTCATATAAGAATGTTGGGTGATAGTAAGTACCATTAATATACATTTGGTTAATAATCCAAGTTGGTAAATGTAGACCCTCTAAAAATGAACGAGTAACCTCTCCACCGTGAGCCTCTTGATTCATAAAATTACCCCAGCGTCCAAGCATTTGTCCAACAAGAATGCTAGGTGCTGCAATATCAGCTAATTTCCAAAATGATAAACCTTTTTTCTTAGCAAAAATATAACTGGCAATAAATGCACCAATTAATCCACCATGTATTGCCAAGCCACCATTCCATATTTGTGGAATTTCATTTAAATGCTTTGAATAATAATCGAATTCAAATAATACATAATAAATTCTTGCCCCTAAAATTGCCGATGGAACTGCAATTAATACAATATCCATAAAAGTTTCTTCATGAATCCCGCGGCGTTTCCCTTCACGGATTGCTAACCATAATCCTAATAAGACACCTACTCCAATTAAAACCCCATACCACTTAATAGAAAGAGGGCCAAGTTCTAAAAACACCTTATCTAATGGTTGTATATTTGATTCCATCTAATTTTTCCCCACTTCATTTTTATATTAAATCATTTAGATCATCTGAGTTTGAATTATTTCCGCCCTTTATAACTTTTTCTAAGCGATCAGCAAATTGTTGAGCTGCATTAACACCCATATTTTTCAATCTAAAATTCATTGCTGCCACTTCAATAATAACGGCTAAGTTTCGTCCAGGACGAACAGGTAAAGTAATTTTTGAAATGTCGGTATCTAAAATCCTTAGTCTTTCATCATCTAAGCCAACTCTGTCATATACTTTTTGTGAATCCCATATTTCTAAATCAATATTTAACGTTATTCGTTTATAAGTACGGACTGAACCCGCTCCAAAAAGAGTCATTACATTGATGATACCTAATCCACGAATTTCTAATAAATGTTCAATTAATTCTGGTGAAGAACCAATCAACGTCTCTTCGTCAGTTTGACGAATTTCCACTGAATCATCTGCAACTAACCGATGACCCCGTTTTACTAATTCTAGTGCAGTTTCACTTTTACCAACACCACTTTTACCAGTAATTAATACACCTACGCCATAAATATCAACTAATACACCGTGTAATGCTGTTGTAGGCGCTAGTTTAGCTTCTAAATAACTAGTCAGTCTACTATATAATTTAGTCGTTTTACTACCAGAGCGTAAGATTGGAACCCCTGTCTCTTCACCTGCTTCAATTAACTCGGTAGGAATTTCAAGACCACGAGACACGATAATACAAGGTGTATCTTCAGCACAAAGTTTTTTTAATCGGTCTTCTTTTTGCTCATCTGTTAAACTTTCATAAAACGTTAACTCTGTCATCCCTAATAACTGCACACGATCAGATGGGTAGTATGTAAAAAAACCCGCAACTTCAATTCCAGGTCTAGATAAATCTGTCGTATTAATGGACCTTTTTAATCCTGCGCTCCCACTAATTACATCTAATTTAAAATGCTCAACTAAATCCTTCGTACGTAACTTACCCATGAATGAGCCTCCTATATTATTCATTTCGCTTGTTCCATTTCAAAATAAATTTATCTTTTCATATTGTACCATTTTTAAAGTTGGTGGGAAAATGTCGAGAAATGGCTAAACTTATTTTTTCAAGAAAATTCGATTATCTTTCAAAGTTTCTTTATCCCTTTACTCCTATTACCGCACGCTATACTCAAAAAGAATGAAAAATACAACTACATATCATTGAGAAACAAGTTTCAATAAAAAAACTCCCCTAAAGGGAGCTTTTTTCATTATTTACGTTCAGTTGTTTTTTTGTTTTTTGGATCGAATACAAAATATTGTATTAACATACTAAATGTACTAATCAAAATTGAAGCTAAAATAGCCGTACCAAATCCATTTACTCTGATTGCATCCCCAAGGATATAATCTGTCATTTCTAATGTAATCGCATTAATAATAAACAGGAATAATCCAAGTGTAAAAATCGTTACAGGTAGAGTTATAAAAATTAATATTGGTCTGATAATTGTATTTAATATAGATAAAACTAGTGCAGCAACAACTGCTGTAGGAATATTTGCAACATAAAAATCTGGTTGAAGAAAACCAGCTACTACAATAAAAACTAAACTATTAATTGCTAACGAAAATAACCATCTCATAAAATTTACACTTCGCCTTCTTTTGGAACAATAAAAATCCAAACTAAGTAAACAAAAAATATAGCACCAAATCCAATAAAAAATAATAATACAAACAATAATCGTATTAATGTACTATCAAAATTAAAATATTGACCCAAACCACCGCAAACACCTGCAAGCATTGAGTCTTTAGAAGATCGATATAATTTTCTCACAGTAATCTCCTCTCTAACAATCAAGCCTCTATTTATATAAAAATTATTATAATAAATACTTTATAATTTATTCTATGCCAAAACAAACAAAAAGAATGTCCAAAAAACGAAAACTACCATAACGAATCCTTTTTGAACTCTTTTTATCAGAGAAATGCTTCTTTAAACATACAAAAACAAAGAGAAGGATTTAGTTCCCTCTCTTTGTTTAAGAAGTATCTTTTACGATTCCATCAATGCCATTCTTTGTTCCATTCGGCTTTTATCTCGATCAAGAACTGCTTTTAAATATTTACCAGTATGAGATGCTTCTACTTTGCAAAGTTCCTCTGGTGTTCCAGTTGCAACAATTGTTCCACCTTTATCTCCACCTTCGGGTCCTAAGTCAATCAGATGATCAGCTGCTTTTATGACATCAAGGTTATGTTCAATCACAAGAACAGTGTCCCCATTTTCTACTAATCTTTGTAGAACAACTAACAGTCGTGAAATATCATCAACATGCAAGCCTGTTGTAGGTTCATCTAAAATATACAATGTTTTACCATTGGTACGCTTATGAAGTTCAGAAGCGAGTTTTACACGTTGCGCTTCTCCTCCTGATAACGTTGTCGCTGGTTGTCCAAGTGTAATATATCCTAAGCCTACATCATTCAATGTTTGGAGTTTTCGTTTAATCTTTGGGATATTCTCGAAAAATACAACTGCATCTTCAACTGTCATATCTAATACTTCTGATACAGATTTATCTTTATATTTCACTTCCAATGTTTCTCGGTTGTAGCGTTTCCCATGACATACTTCACAAGGTACGTAAACATCAGGTAGGAAGTGCATTTCAATTTTAATAATTCCATCTCCGCGACAAGCTTCACATCTTCCACCTTTTACGTTAAAACTAAATCGGCCTTTTTTATATCCTCTAACTTTCGACTCATTTGTAGTCGCATATACGTCGCGAATATCATCAAATACGCCAGTATAAGTTGCTGGGTTCGAACGAGGAGTACGACCAATAGGTGATTGATCAATATCAATGACTTTTTCTAATTGCTCAATCCCTTTAATTTCTTTATGTTCTCCCGGACGTACCTTTGAACCATTTAATTTTTGAGCTAGTGATTTATATAATATTTCATTAATTAAAGTACTTTTCCCGGAGCCTGACACTCCAGTTACTGCAACAAATGTGCCCAATGGGAATGAAGTTGAAACATTTTTTAAATTGTTTTCTTTAGCCCCGACGATTTTAATTTCACGACCGTCACCTTTTCTACGTTCAAGAGGTACAGGAATAAACTTTTCACCTGATAAATATTTACCAGTTAATGAGTTTTTATCTTCCATTACTTCTTTTGGCGTACCTTGAGAAATAATTTGACCACCATGAACACCAGCGCCAGGTCCAACATCGATTAAATAATCTGCAGCTAACATTGTATCTTCATCATGTTCAACAACAATCAGTGTATTTCCAATATCGCGCATATTTAATAGCGTAGAAATTAAACGATCATTATCTCGTTGATGTAATCCAATTGACGGCTCATCTAAAATATAAAGAACACCTGTTAATCTTGAACCAATTTGCGTTGCTAATCGAATTCGTTGTGCTTCGCCACCGGATAATGTACCAGCTGCTCGATTTAATGTTAAGTAGTCTAACCCTACATTTACAAGAAATCCTAATCTCTCCTTAATTTCTCTAAGGATTAAGTTTGCAATTTGTTCTTGTTTTGGCGTTAAGTTAAGCGTATCAAAGAAATCAAATGCTTCTTTAACAGACATCTTTGTTACTTCACCTACATGTAACTCACCGATAAATACTGCAAGTGCTTCTTTTCTTAATCGATGTCCTTTACATGTTGGACAGCTTTGCACACCCATGTATTTTTCCATTTGCTCACGAATATAATCAGATGTTGTTTCTTTGTAACGTCTTTCTACATTTGAAATAACACCTTCAAATTCAATCATCGCTTCACGAACATGACCTTGTTCGTTATCATATTTGAAATAGATTTGTTCTCCGTCACTACCATAAAGGATTTTGTCTCTTTGGTGTTTCGGTATATCTTTATATGGTATATCCATATTAATTCCATAATGATTACATACACTTTCAAGAAGTTGTGGATAATACATTGAGCTGATTGATTCCCAAGGTGCGATCGCATTTTCTTTTAAAGTTAGTTCTTCATTTGGAATCACTAAACTTAAATCAACTTCCAGTTTTGTACCTAAACCATCACATGAATGACATGCCCCAAACGGGCTATTGAATGAGAACATTCTTGGCTCAAGCTCTCCAATTGAAAAACCACAATGTGGACAAGCATGATGTTCACTAAAAAGAAGCTCTTCTTCTCCTATAACATCAATAATAACTCGGCCTTCACCTAGTTTTAATGCTGTTTCAAGAGAATCAGCAAGTCGAGAAGCTACACCATCTTTAATCACGATACGGTCAATTACAACTTCAATTGAATGCTTCTTATTTTTTTCTAATTCGATTTCATCCGATACATCATAAAGTTCTCCATCTACACGTACTCGAACAAAGCCTTCTTTTTTAATTTCTTCAAAAACTTTTACGTGTGTACCTTTACGACCAGAAATAACTGGAGAAAGCACTTGTATTTTTGTACGCTCTGGGTATTCCATCACACGATCAACCATTTGTTCTACTGTTTGAGATGTAATTTCGATTCCATGCGTTGGACAGATTGGTGTACCAATTCGAGCATATAAAAGACGTAAATAATCATAGATCTCCGTTACAGTACCAACAGTTGAACGAGGATTTCTACTTGTCGTCTTTTGATCAATCGAAATGGCCGGAGACAGACCCTCAATCGAGTCTACATCCGGTTTATCCATTTGACCTAAAAATTGACGAGCATACGCAGATAATGATTCTACATATCTACGTTGTCCTTCTGCGTAAATTGTGTCAAAAGCTAGTGAGGATTTTCCCGATCCAGATAAACCAGTTACAACAACAAGTTGATTACGAGGTATCGTCACATCAATGTTTTTAAGATTGTGTGCCCGAGCCCCTTTAATAATAATTTCATTCATACTCTTCAAGTTCCTCACCTCTCAGCCTTTAACTCTAGTATTAAGTCACGTAGCTCAGTTGCTCTTTCGAAATCAAGCGCCTTTGCAGCATCTTTCATTTCCATTTCTATAGATTGAATGAATAGATGACGTTCTTTTTTGTTCATTTTCGAATACTTAGCTTGAATACCATTTTCATAAACTTCTTCATCCTCTGCGACAGAAGTTGCTCGAATGACATCGCGTACTTGTTTAATGATTGTTTTCGGTGTAATACCATGTTTTTTATTGTATTCTTCTTGAATTTCACGTCGACGTTTTGTTTCTTCGATCGCAATATTCATCGAATTTGTCATCTTATCTGCATACATAATAACATGACCATTTGAGTTCCTCGCAGCACGACCAATTGTCTGTATTAACGATCGTTCAGAACGAAGGAATCCTTCTTTATCTGCATCTAAAATCACAACTAGAGAAACCTCAGGAATATCAATACCTTCTCGTAGTAAGTTGATCCCGATTAATACATCATATTTACCTAATCGAAGGTCGCGAATAATCTCAATTCGCTCCAATGTTTTGATTTCTGAATGTAAATAGTTTACCTTTATCCCGATTTCTTTCAGATAATCAGTTAAATCTTCACTCATTTTTTTCGTAAGAGTTGTAATCAGTACTCTTTCATTTTTTGCAATTCGTTGGTTTACTTCTTCTATTAAATCGTCAATCTGACCTTCGATTGGTCGAACATCAATTGTCGGATCTAATAGGCCAGTAGGACGAATAATTTGTTCTACTTTCTCAGGGCATAAATCCAGCTCATATGGACCTGGCGTTGCCGTAACATAAATTGTTTGCTGAACCTTATCTTCAAACTCTTGGAATCTTAGCGGACGATTATCGAGTGCAGACGGAAGACGGAATCCATGGTCAACTAAGACTTGCTTTCGCGCTTGGTCTCCATTAAACATCCCTCTAATTTGAGGTACAGTTACATGTGACTCATCTATAACCATTAAGAAATCCTCTGGGAAGTAATCTAATAAAGTATATGGTGTTGAGCCTGGAGGTCTTAATGTTAAATGACGTGAATAGTTTTCGATTCCAGAACAGAAGCCCATTTCACTCATCATTTCTAAATCGTATCTTGTTCTTTGCTCTAATCTTTGCGCTTCTAGTAGTTTTCCGTTATCCCTCATTACTTTTAAGCGCTCTTCTAATTCAGCTTCAATATTTTTAATAGCAATCTTCATTTTTTCTTCACGCGTTACGAAGTGAGATGCAGGAAAAATTGCTACATGATCACGATCACCTAATATCTCACCAGTCAGTGCATCCACTTCTCTAATTCTCTCAATTTCATCTCCAAAAAACTCCACGCGAATACAATGTTCGTCTCTTGAAGCTGGGAATATTTCCACAACGTCACCACGAACTCGAAATGTACCACGAGAGAAATCAATATCATTTCTCGCATATTGAATATCTACTAATTTATGCAATAGATCATCTCTACTGATTTCCATGCCAGTACGAAGAGAACAGACTAACTCACGGTATTCCTCTGGAGAACCTAAACCGTAAATACAAGAAACACTGGCTACAATAATGACATCATTCCGTTCAAATAATGAAGATGTGGCTGAGTGACGTAGTTTATCAATTTCATCATTTATACTTGAATCTTTTTCAATGTAGGTATCCGTTTGAGGTACATACGCTTCCGGTTGAAAGTAATCATAGTAACTAACAAAATATTCAACAGCATTATTTGGAAAAAATTCTTTTAATTCACTATATAATTGACCCGCAAGTGTTTTATTATGGGCAAACACTAATGTTGGCTTTCCAATTTCTTTAATAACATTTGAAATCGTAAATGTTTTCCCCGTTCCTGTTGCGCCAAGTAGCACTTGATGCTTTTTCCCATTTCTAACACCATCTACAAGCTCTTTAATTGCATTTGGCTGATCGCCTTGAGGTGTATAATTAGAAACTACTTCAAAATTTTGCTGTTCCATCGTCCCCGCCTCCATTTCCAAAACAAACCTATCCTTCTATTTTACCACATTTTTTCAAAAATCAATCAAAAACAGAACAAACGTACTTTATATTTTCTAATAACAATCATGATTGTCCCTGAAATGTAAACTACAAACCTTTTAAACTAGAACGTACATTCCTTCATTACTTTTATTTATATGCTACTTTTGTTATGAAAGCAAATAAAAAAAACTAACCTAGTCCATTACGGAACTAGGTTAGTCTACTAGCGCAGTTTAAATTCATATAAGTCTAGCTTTTTTAGAAGCTGCTCTTTATTTTCTTGTGTATTTTTAACTTTAATTGCACCTTCATAGATTGTTTTTCCTGTAGTTAAATCAATGATAAATATTGAACGATCATCATTTGTTGTCTGATCGCCAATTTCTCTATTCGTAATCGTATACAACTTGCCATCGATTATTTTATTACCAGAAAAAGAGACTCCACTTTCTTTTGAAATAACAGTCGGCTCACCTTCAATTTTTTTGCGTTCTAAGCTATATTTAATCACTGTTACGTTTGGATCATTATGGTTGATAAAGTAAAGCATATTATCACTTTGAAATAATTCACTTTGCTTGCTCATTTCCAACTGTTCTTTAGTTAAATTAAGCTTCTCTTCCTTACCTGTTTCTAAATTCATTATGTGCATTGCATTCTGAAGTTCTTCACTTATGACTTCTCCGTTATCTTGATGAATGTCTTTCATTTTTATTTGTTTATAAACATAATACTTTTTTGGTTTTGTTGTATCTATTTCAGATGGGTTATTATATTCTGTATGAATAGTAGCTCCTTCATCTTTGTCTTTCGTAATCTGTTTATTATCAATCACTTGTTTTTTATTTATGCTAATTCGATAAATGTAACGTTCATTTTCACCATAGTTCTTGTTTTGAAATGTAGTGACCACTAATTCTTTACCGACTAATTGAACATCTTCTATCCCTATATATGAATACTCCTCTTCATTAGGAATATCTACTTTAAACTTAAAGCGGTCCTTACTTTGCAGATCTAAACCATCTATATATAATTTGTAACCATTATTTCTCGCCTCAAAGTTTAAATTCTTTCCTCTTACATCTGCATACCAAGCATAATCTTTATCTAAATAGAAATTAGACTCATTGATTTTCCCGCGCATAAAATTTTTCTCTTCATTTTGTAAATTATTTAGTTTATCTAGACTAAATGTTTTGCGATTAATTTCATCAAATATTGAGTTATTATTTTTGTATTCATTACCTTTTGTTGTAATGGTTACAGTTTCATTAACATTATTTTCATATAGGTTACCTTGAAGCTCTAAATTGTTTGCAGCGCTCGTTTCCCCTTGTTCTGTACTAATATAGAAAACAGGACGATTACTTTCTGATGTTGCAACCTTTGTATAAAACACGCCAAGGCTGATTGTTGTTACGGCTGCAATAACAGCCAGATTTCGATATCGTTTCATTTTTACTCCCCCTTACACCGAAACTTTATTCTGTAGTAAGTATTTACTTAACATGATTGAAATTGCTGTGATCAAACCGATTAAACCTAACTCAATATAAAATACTTCTTTTGGATAAAGTGAAAAGCCATTATTAGGCATTAAAATTAGCTCGTTGATTAGGATAGGTGATATAAGAACAATCACTATGAATGCCGCATATAAAATTCCTAACACAATGCCTTTCCATCTAAAGCTACGCTCTAATAAAATTACTGTGAAAATCGCAAATATTAATACTAAACCGACACCATACGATAGTAAAAATTGAATAAAGTTACTAGGTAATACTGTTGTAAACAACATATTATTTAGGATTAAATCTACTGTACTAACCTTACTTAATAATTCACTAGGGACACTATTTTCAAATACAGTTATTTCAATTGGAAGTAAAATAAATTGGTAAGCTATTAAGCTTAATATCATGATTAGAATTGTGCTTGCTTTTGCAAAATAGATTGTCATTCTTGACGTTGGTACCATAAATAGTCGATAAATAAATGTGTTTTTACCAAAATAATCTCTATACCAAATCATAAAAATATAAAGGAGCATTAACGCCACACAAATCGCTATAGGTGCTACGAAGAAAATGTTATTTGTCACATGATGAAAACTAATAGTGCCATATGAAGAAATAAATTCTTCTAACGCTTTGCTTGAACTAGCATATTTTGCATGTTCTGCTTGATTTAAGTAATCTGATTTTGAAATGAAAATACTAACAAACTGTGAAATTGCAGTTAAAACTAGTAATCCAATAAATAATTTGATAAAACGGTTTATTTCAAAATTTACTAATTTGATAAATCGATTCATGATTGATACACCTCTCTCATTACGTCAATCACTGACTTTCCTTCTTCCGATCGTAATTCTTCTGTATAAAATTCTTTTAAGATTTCTCCATTATCCAATAAGATGACTTTATCTAATAAGTGTTCAATATCATTAATTTCATGAGTTGTAATAATAACACCACGATCTTCTATTAAATGACTCGTGAATACTTTGGCAATTTGCTCTCTACTAAACATATCAATACCTGAGAATGGTTCATCCATTAGAACATAATCTACGTCTAACCCAAGACCAAATAATAAATTTGCTTTTGCTGCATTCCCTTTTGATAACTCACCTAATTTTTCATCTAAATTTAATCGGAAAAATCCAAGTAATTCTTTTGCACGTTCTTGATTCCAATTTACGTAAAAGTCCTGCATGAATTGGATTGCTTCGCCAACTGTAAAACTTGGTAGCATCGTTAAAGTATCAGGGATAAATGTAATATTTTCATACATCGAATGATGAATCTTTTTTTCATCTATTAGAATTTCACCTTGATCAATTGGTGTTAAGCCCATAATTGCTTTCATCGTTGTAGACTTACCTACTCCATTTATTCCAATTAAACATGTTATTTCGCCTTTATTAGCTGTAAAATTGATATTTCTTAGAACATGTTTTCGTCCGAATTTTTTAGATACATTACTTACTTTTATCATTTAGACTCTCCTTCCTCATGATTAGTCTGCTTCAATTCATAATTTTTCTTAACCATTTCAAGTAATTCCTCAACTGGGACATTAATAACTTTAATAGAATCGATAAACTCATTAACTGCTTCCATAATTAACTCATTTCGTATTCCCTTTAATATGTCAACATCTGTCGTTATTTTACTTGGGTAATTTTTTTCAGTCGTTATCAATCCTTGTTCCTCCATTTCCTTGTACGCTTTTTGTACAGTATTTGGATTTATATTAAATTGAACAGCGAGTTCTCTTCTTGATGGTATTTCTTGGCCAGCTTCTAGTAGTCTTTTTGCAATTTGTTGTTTAAAATGCCTAACTACCTGTAAATATACTGGCTCTCTATTATTCACAATAAACTCCATCAGTCCACCTCCTATATTCATCTTACTGTTTTTTAGTGTGTGTACTACTTGGTTCATACACCTTATACGTGTACTATACAGTTAATACACTAGACTGTCAAACACAAATTTCAAAAAAATTACCAACCTTATTAAGAAATCTTCCAAATAAGGTTGGTATACTATTGATCGTATCTATCGATATTTTCTTGAATTCACCAAATATATGATGAACGTGCTGAACAAAATGATTAAAAATAATATCATGAAATATGAATTCAATTTTATATTTTCAACAATTACCCAATTGATATACGCAATGATGATCATAATCTCTAAATTCATTATTGACATCATTCTTACAGCCATTTGATATTGTTTTTCTGCATTTTCTTTCGTAATTTCTACAATATAATTAAACTTATGTGGTATTCGTTGAGTTCTTGTATTCAGTACATAAATTAAAATACTAATTCCTAAAAGTATGAAGATGCTTTCTTTCGGTCCCCGATAATCTACTTCTCCAATATAGTTAAAGTGTATCGGGATTTGATCTGGTAATTTCGCATAATTAACTAGTAAATAAATTGCCGATCCCCCAATAATGAAAACTGAGATAATATTAATCCAATTTTGCAAAGGAGTTCTTTGTGTATTTAACCTTGGCCTACTCTCCATGTTTAGCCCCTCTCTTTCCTTCCATTTCATTTTTATTTTCTATTTGCTTTCCGATCCTTTCTAACAACTAAAAAGTAGAAGAAAATACTAGGAAAAGGAAACTGAATCATTCCAACAAGTCCCCAAAGCCAAGAAGAACGATTTCTTTTTTTAGCATTTGTAAACAATATGATGCTTTGTGATATTAAAATAATAAAAACTAAAACCAATATAATGATATTTTCAACTGTCCATTCCACTGACTACCACTCGCTTTCGATTTTCTTTTTATCTCTCATAAAAATTAATGGGATGGCTATAAACCCAAGCACTTGTATGAATATTAAATTCATCGGTGTTTGAAGTGAAAGAAGGATTGCTCCGATAAAAAGACTGCAAGCTACACATATAAACAAAATTAACTCCTTCATATAAGACGACCGTTTTTGTTGCTGGTGCATAGTAATTTTTTGCGAAATGGAATTTAACGATGGGATATCAACTTCTGTTAATTCATCAATTTGCTTCATTGACGATAATAGTTCATCTGTTTTTTTATTCATCCTGCATTAGCTCCTTTCTTAATTCCTTCATACCATTATGAATTCTTGATTTAACCGTACCTTCGCGGATGTTCATCATTTTAGAGATTTCTTCATTTGTGTATCCGTAGTAGTGCTTTAATAAAATTGCAGTACGTACTTCAGATTTCAATTTATTAAATCCTTCCATTACATCACCCCATTCAAAACCTTTATAGGAAAGCTGCCATTTTAATGAACGGGATAAATGCTCAGTTTCAGTTTTTTGCCAAAACCACTCGCGCTTTTTTCTTCTTTGCTGATCTAAATATAGTCTCGTGGCAATTGTAATTAACCAGGTTGAGAACTTAGACTGAGCGTTATACTTTTGAATATGATCGAAACCCTTTAGCATCGTATCCTGCACGAGGTCCTCAGCGGTTTGTGGATTAAGTGTCATTTTTAATACATATTTATATAAAAAGGAATAGTTTGCTTGAAACAGCTCTGCAAATGCTTCTTGATTACCTTCTTGGGCGAGTTTAATGACTTCTAATTCTTCGAAAGAATCCATTCCTTCCTCCTTCCTCAAAGCAATAGATGATTCATATTTAAATTGATTACATAGGTTATACGTTTAGCTTCTGCAAATCGTTCATTTTTTTTTACATTTTTTTTGGGCTACATTAACTTTGTACTACTTAACATAGATTGCTAACGCAAGATCAATGAACACAGTGTTAAATGTATTATTTTTTACACAAAAATAAAACCCTATCTAATGAGATAAGGTTTCATGTTCTAACGTTACTTTGGTCGTTCAATTGTAAAAATTTCACCAATCTTAGCATAATAATCTCCAGCTAAACGACTGACCGCTTTTAAACCATTTGGATCAATCCGTCCATTTTCGTAAATAGCTTCATCGATATGATAATGTACAATTTTGCCAATTAATAAATCACAGCCTTCATTGTTCGTGCCTAAAGGAATTGCTTGTTCTAGTTTGCATTCTAAGCGAATTTTTGCTTCTTTGACACCTGGCACTGATACTTTTACACTATCAACTGGCGTTAACCCAGCTAATTGAATTTCACTTTCATTAGGAGGTAATGCGGCAGCTGTTTTATTGATTGCTTCAACATTTAATTCATCGACAATATGAACAACAAATTCGTTTTTTTCTATGGCATTTCTTGCTGTATCCTTCTGTTTCCCTTCCTGTCGTTGTACAGAAATAGATATCATAGGTGGATTAGCCGTTATGATGTTAAAATAACTGAAAGGTGCACCATTTAAGATCCCTTCACTTGATTCTGTTGTGACAAAAGCAATCGGTCTTGGAACAATTCCACCAATTAAAAACTTGTAATTATCACGTTCACTCAAATCCGTTGGAGAAAAAGATTTCATGAGTCCACCTCTTAAAAGTTTTTTTCATACCATTCTGTTGCTTTTTCGATTTCAGTTCTTGTTAAGCTATGACCATTATTTTCCCAATGTGTTTCTACTATAGCACCTGCACCCTGTAATAAAGAAGCTAACTCTTCAGTTTCTTGAGGTAGACAGATTGGGTCATTTTTTCCTGCACCAATAAAGACTGAAACATTCTTCATTTGTGGTAAATCTAAATTTCTAATTGGTACCATCGGGTGTAACAACATAGCACCTTTTAATACGTCCTCATAATGGAATAGTAAGCTACCAGCAATATTAGCTCCATTTGAGTAACCAATCGCAATGACATGGTTCGGATTAAAATCATATTCAGTTGAAGCGTGATCGATAAATTCTTTTAACTCTTTTGTACGGAATACTAAATCCTCCTCGTCAAATACCCCTTCAGCTAATCGTTTAAAAAATCTTGGCATACCATTTTCACTAACATTTCCTCTAACTGATAGAATAGAAGCTTCATCATCAATCATACCAGCAATTGGAAGCAGGTCATGTTCATTTCCTCCAGTTCCATGTAGTAATAGGAAAGTTGGTTTACTTGGATTCGTCCCTTTAATATATATATGTTTCATTTAATTTTCTCCTTTCACTTCTCTGATTTTGACTGGTTGCAAATGATTTTCGATGCCTTCACGGTTCACTTCCTGCCATTTAGGAAGCATTAGTTTTTCACCTAAGCTTTCTTTCGGTTCATCAATCATAAAGCCTGGAGGATCAGTTGCTATTTCGAATAATAGTCCGCCATGCTCACGGAAATAAATTGCATGAAAATAATTTCTATCTTTAATTTCAGTTACGCCATAATGATGATCATGAATCTTATGCTGCCAATTTACGTGTTCTTCATCATTACTTGCACGCCAAGCGATATGGTGTACTGTCCCAACACCCATCACACCTCTTCCAACAGGGGCAAGCTCGATATCTATGATATTACCGATTTCGCCACTTGCTATAAAACGCAAGTAATTTCCTTCTTGGCCTAAGCTTTCTAATTCCATCACATCTTCTAATAACTCCGCTGTTTTATGTGGAGCACCGGAATATAAAACAACTCCGCCAAAACCTTTGATTGCTACATCTTTTGTTACACCGTTAAATTCCCATGTATTCACTGCACCTGTTTCTCTTTCAACTAGCTCTAAATGTAATCCGTGAACATCCTCGAACTGTAGAAAAGTTTCACCAAATCTTGTTGTTTTTTTCGTTTCAATTTGAAAAGCTTTTAAGCGATTTTCCCAAAAATCTAATGAATTTGTTGGAATCAAAAATGTAGTAATCCCTACTTGACCGCTTCCTACTTTACCTTTATATGCGTTTGCCCAGGGAAAAAACGTCATAATCGTTCCTGGATCTGCATCTTCGTTTCCAAAGTAAAAATGATATGTTCCCGGATCATCAAAGTTAATTGTTTTCTTTACAAAACGTAATCCTAAAATCCCTGCATAGAAATCCATGTTTTCTTGTGGATCGCCAACAATAGCAGTTATATGGTGTATACCTTTCATTTTTTCCATTTTCCCTCTCCCTTTCTACATTGTTATCATTTATTTAGTTTTCTTAATAAGTTAAGTAATTGTTTTTGTTCATCTTCGGTAAGTTTACTGAATTGGTTTTGTTGAAATTGTTCTTGCGTCGGAACGATTTCTTCATACATTTTTTCACCAAGTTCAGTTAAAGAAAGATATTTATTCTTCCATTCAACTTCTCTTTGAATCCAGTTCATCTCTTCCATCTTTTTCAACAAATGAGTTACATTTCCCTTTGTTACAACTAATTTATCTGCTAATTCTTGCTGTGTAATTCTCTTATTTCTGCCAACATGTACGATGACATCAAATTGAGCAGTCGTTAAGTCCCATTTTTTTAAGTGTTGATTAGATTCTCTAACGTTTTTAAGATAAAACCGTGCTAATCGAAACCATAATAATATAGCTAAATTTTTGGATTTATTTGAAGAAAATTCATGATTCTCTTGCATATTTACCACCTCTAAGATCGATCTTGATATCAGTTTAATATTAAACTGATAATAAATCAAGTAAAATGTTTTATGAATTTAGTATGATTGTTTTTTTTATTATTATGATTTGTAATGTTCAGGTCCTAATTAAAATAACTATAAATGTAGGGTGTAAATAATTAATTGGGGTGAAGTCATGTCCAACCTTTTTGTTTCTCGTTCATTAGATGAAATTCTTTTTTGGTCAAGAATTATGAAAGAGCACTCATTATTTCTTAAGCTTGGATTTAATTGTGATGATACCGAACTCATACATGAAGCCGATCAATTTTATAAATTATTTGAGGCAATTGAAACAAAGGCTCAAAATTTTACCATTCAATCAGATCCAAAACAAATACAACAATTTAATATAGAAGTTCATAATTCAGCATCAATGATATGGGCCTTTAAGCGAAAAATACTGGGGCTAATTATTCAGTGCAAAATATCGGGTAATAATTTCCCTCTGCTAGTAGACCACACAAGTAGAGAAGCTGCATACTTCGCAAATCGTTTAAAGGAATTAAATGAAGGTAAACTAAAACCTCAGCCGGCAGCCATTATTAGGGAGAACGTATTCTTCCTTAGAATTATGGCTGATCATGCAAAATTTATAGGACATCTTTTAGATCCTTCAGAAAGAAAACTAGTTGAACAAGCACGAGATTTTAGCCATGATTTTGATCAATTGCTATTCCAAGCAGTCGATTTAGAAGCAATGCAGCCCCAATCTGAAACTGTTCCACTAATCGATAAATTACTTGATGAAAATCGTGTCTCTGTAAAGTCTCTTAGAGACTTTAAAAAATCCGCTCGTGATTTAATCGAAGCATGTAAAATAAAGAGTATTATACATCCACTTTTAGCAGACCATGTGTTTAGAGAAGCTGAAAGATTTTTACAAATTATAGATTTGTTTGAAGCAGAGCTCACTGGAACAGCTACCCAAAATATTGAAGGAATCGAAAATTTCGGTTTTTAGAGACTAGTTGACACACTTACGGCAATTCAGTTAAAAAAGCAAAAAGAAAACCTCTTTTTGCTTTTTTTTGCGTTCATCTTTTGTTTATTTGTGAAATAGTTTCTCTATGTCTTTATTGTCTTTTATTAAATACACCTTATGATTATACTGCTTAAGTATCTGTAAAATATCTGGTTTATACATGAGTTCAAAATTATGGTTCCACTTAAACATTTTACCTAACATCTTTAATGTCGGCTTATAATTCGCTTTCTCTATATTTAATTTTTGTAAGATAAATCGTTTGAGAATTCTATATTTCCTTTTCTTTTTAGCAACATCTAAAAGTAAAATCATATCTGCTCGTTCAAAACTCTTTTTTACCCATTCATAATGTACCCCTTCAACAACCCAATCATCTTGACCAATGATATTCTGAAAAATAGCATCACGATCGTCCATACTATTTCTTACATCTCCATTACTTGTCCTTTTCCAAACTATGTTATCCAATTCGTGATGAGGAATTGATAGTATTTTTGATATATTTTTTGCTAAAGTTGTCTTTCCACTACCAACCGCACCTATAATATGAATTCTTTTCGGCTTCTTTTCCATTCATGTGTACTCCCAATAAAATTCCGTTCGATTATTAAGAAAATTTATATAATTTTAATTATGAATGAAATTACTAAAAAAATCCAAAATAATATTTGAGCTTTATAGAATTTTATTTAAAAGGAGAGAACAAAGTGAAAAAACAGTTCTTAAAAATGGCAGCTATGTTTTTATGTTTTTCATTAATACTAACACCGTTAAAATCTTACGCAGAAACTGATTCTCGCGTTCAAACAAAATGTATGAGCAAGTCAGCTGTTCAGCTTAAAGAAGATATGCGTAAACTTTGGGCAGATCATGTTATTTGGACAAGTAAATACATCACTAGTGCCGTTTCCGGATCACCGGATCAAGATAAAGTATTAGCAAGATTATTACAAAATCAAAAAGATATCGGCAATGCAATTAAACCTTATTATGGAGTTGCAGCAGGAGATCAGCTTGCAAAGTTACTAACTGATCATATATTAATAGCAGGTAAAATCGTTGAAGCTGGAAAGAAAAATGATATGAATACATTAAATAGCTTAAATGCTGAATGGTTTAAAAATGCAGACGATATTGCTAATTTTTTAAGTAAAGCAAATCCGAATTGGAATAATAAAGTATTAAAGGATTTATTGTATACTCATTTAAAAATGGTCACTGAAGAATTAATTACAAGACTAAAAATGGATTGGGAAGCAAATGTGAGAGCTTTCGATCATGGTATTAATCACATTTATAAATTGTCTGATGTACTTTCAGAAGGCATTATCAAGCAATTCCCTACAAAATTTAAAAACTAAACAAACGTTTGATTAAAGATAAAAAAGATGAATCCTAGTTTGGATTCATCTTTTTATGTCTTTCATTCTTTCCATAATTTTTCTCTTTTTATATAACATTCTTCCTACTTCACCAACATCTTCTATTGCCTGCTTATTTACATATGCTCCAAATACTAAACCAGCAATTGGAACCATTTGAAATAGCTTCTTCCATCCCATATTATCACGATAAGTAAAAAACACTTCTCTCCATCCCTCAATTTGAGAAAAAGCCTTTTTCCCTTCGACATTTGTTAATTCTTCTAATATTGCTCTCTTTCCAACAATATCAGAGGATGTAAATTGAAGACATTTAATAATGAAAATTCTCTCTTCCTGATCATTCGGATCATATCCATATGAAATTGCAATTTCTTGAAGTGTTTTTAAAGTGAGCCCTAATAAAATCGGGACATCAATTGCAAGTGTGAAGATTCCACCAAAACCCGTAGTCGCTCCTTGTACTTTTGCAAATTGCTTCCGACTTAAAACGAATGCACTCGCCGCTTTATCCATCTGTTCAATGGATAACATGTTCACATTTTCTAATTCCGATAATCCTTCCAAGGAAAGCTCTTTACTCATTTTAGTAAGTGTAGACGGTACGCTAACTAAATATTGTCCACCAGCATTTACATATTTAGAAAGCTCATCTAAGATATTACCGATTTTATCGTGAATAAATTTTGGTGTAATCTTATCTAAAATCATAAATGGAATTCTACCTATTTTCTCCCAAAAAAATAAATTCTTTTGATCTTTTTCCCACTTTTCAATTTCTTTTAATTGATTTAATAAATACTCTTGATTTTCCATAAACTCTCCTATGATTCCGACTAATATAGTATCACTATAAAGCTTTTTTCAATAAAAAGTAAATGTTCAAGAGCATATTTTCATTTCTTTTGAAAGAGGTCTTATCTAAAAGATTGTAACCTATTGGATTTTAACTTTTAAACAAAAGTTGATTACAACGGTAAGTGCGTCATTGAGATGTCTTTCAATACAACTTATAATGACGATGGAAACGAAAACATGACTTATTCAAACTAAATTATAGAATAATAATTAATTTAAATTGAATATAATTTATTATAGGAGTTTTTATCTTCTTTTTACTCAACAACGCCTCACCAACAAAAGAACTGCCTCGAATCAAACTCATTATTTTCTGAGTCCCCGAGTTTCTATAAATAAAAATTGCTTCTGAAAACTAAAGTTGGATAAGGAAAGATTTATTATGGGATTATATTGGGGAAGGAGTAATAAATAATTGTACATTTAAATAAAAAGTTCAAATGGTTAGGAGGAACATATGGAACTGTCTTTATTATTGGAGTATGGTTGGGTTTTACTAATATTAATCCTGTTAGAAGGATTGTTATCTGCAGATAATGCTTTAGTTTTAGCAGTAATGGCTAAGCATCTTCCTGAAGAGCAGCAAAAAAAGGCCATTAATATCGGGTTGCTTTTAGCGTTTATATTTAGAATCGGTGCTATCTTTATTATTTCGTTTCTATTTCACGTTTGGCAAGTTCAAGCAATCGGAGCAGCTTATTTAATCTTTATTGCTTTAAAACATTTATTCAAAAAACATGATGATGGAAAAGACCAAAAAGGAAAAAGCTATAGAATGACAATTGCTCAAATTTCATTAGCAGATATCGCATTCGCAATCGATTCTATTTTAGCAGCAGTTGCACTTGTTATTGATTTGCCTGATACTCAAATGGGTGAAATTGGTGGTATGGATGGAGCTAAATTTATCGTCATTATTATTGGTGCAATTGCAGGCTTAATTGTTATTCGATTTGCAGCCGGCTTTTTTGTTAAGATATTAACGAAACGACCTAAACTTGAAACAGCCGCAATGTTATTAGTTGGCTGGGTTGGGGTTAAATTAGTTATGCATACTCTAGCACACCCTGCAGTACACATACTTTCTCATGATTTTGTAGAGGGACCAATATGGAATACAATTTTTTGGTCAGTAATGCTTTTAATTGCTTTAGGTGGTTGGTTTTTATCTAAAGAAAAAACAAATCAAACAAATGATGAAAAGTGATGATAGACACGAAAACACTTGGATATTTGACTACGTCCAAGTGTTTTATTTTTGAATCGATTTTTTAATTTAACATGTTCCAAGCAAACATATCAAATTTAACACTTACAAACCATTAAATGATTTCCATCAGGATCTTTAAAATTAAAATAATGGTTATTCTCAATGGCAGTTGTTAAATGTACATTCATACTTTTCATATACTCATATGCACTTTCAATGTTGTCCGTATTAAAGTGAAAAAGTGGTGTTTTTATTACATTTTCCTCTGAAAAAATCTTACTGTCTAATACAATTCCTGTACCATTCATTGGAAGGATATATAAATGACCATATAATATCTCTCCCTCTTTTGGTAACCCTAATAGTTCACAATACCAATTACTTGCTCCCTCAATATTTTTGACAGGAATAAAAATGGTCCCAACTTGATTTAATATCGGTTTCATCATGTCCCCCTACATTTTTTAAATATTTACATTTCTATCGTTGACTATTATTTTCCTTACATTTTCTTAACGAATCGACTGCTTTTCTTATCAAAAGAAAAGCACTAGATAAATAAATGATACATTTTAAAAACGGCCCAAATGACAAGTAAAATCCAAATCAATACGATGACTGCACCGACAAACCAATTCTTTGGCTTACCTTTTTGCATCATTTCCGATGCCTTCGCTTCACATTCCACCAGCACATTCTTCGGTATCATCTTTACTGCAAGTATAATCCCTATTGGAATAAGAATTACATCGTCTAAGTAACCAAGAATAGGAATAAAATCCGGAATTAAATCTATCGGACTGAATGCATACGCAACCACACAAGCAGTAAATATTTTCGCATACACTGGTACTCTTTCATCTTTACACGCAAAGTAAAGAACGAATATTTGCTGCTTTATTTTCTTAGCCCATTTCTTCATTTTATTAATCATTTCATACTCCCTAGGAACAACATTATTTCAAATTCATCTTTCCATTTAAATTATTTTATAATGTATACAATTCTAGGTTCAACAAACTTTCCCTCTACTTTTTATACGATAACTAGAGTTTCTTCATAGAAAAGCTACTTAATAATATAAAAAACAAACCCTGATCTTAGATAAGAAACAGGGTTTGTTTTTTAATCTTCTTCAATTTTTTCAAAAGGGAATTCTTGCATCGAATATATATCTCCGTTTGCTTGGTCAATTCGAATAACCCATTCAGTTGGTACATCTATTCTTTTGGCAACATTTGTCCAAAAGTTTAATGATTGATATTCAAATTCATAAAAATCGTCTAACAGTTCTTTGTAAGAGTTAATTGTTACATTCATTTCCATAAGTCTCATAAAAGAATAATGCTTCGCTTCGAATTTTATTGATTTTTCTATTTCTTCTTCGGTAGCTTTCCCTAATATCGTACCTATGGGCGGTAAAAATTCAAAAATATTAGGTGGATATTCTTCTTCTGATTCAATCTCTGTATTTTTATCTTTAAAAAACATTCTATTACGCTCCTTTTCTAAGGTTCTATATCATTTTTTGGAAGCGCAGAAATATTATTCGTCTAATTGTACAATACAGTCCTTACATTGACTGATGATTTACAGTTCTCTCTTTTTGGTAATGTGTATAAAATGAGAGTAATAATGAAAAAGGAGGAAATAACATGAGAAATATTGTGAGACAAACCGTACAAACATATAAGGGTGGAACACTTTCCTAAACTGTAAACGGTGTGCCCCCATATATGTGTTAATGTAAAAAACACAATAAAGGGGTATTTTATGCATTTTCCATTTAAAAAATTTTTCTCATATTATAAACCGTACTTAAGTTTGTATCTTTCCATATTAGTCTGTGCCTTTTTCGTATCTACGTTGACTTTGATTTTTCCACTGCTCGTTCGATATATTACAAAAGATGTTTTGGTTGGTGACATTTCCAGTGCACTAAGTGACGTTTACTGGATTGGAGGGCTAATGCTTGTCCTAGTCACGATTCAGAATCTAGGTAATTTCTTTGTGGATTACAAAGGTCATGAAGTCGGCGCACGAATGGAACGTGATATGCGCAGTGAGTTATTTACTCATATGCAAAAGCTTTCTTTTAGCTTTTACGATAAAGAAAAGACTGGCCAGCTCATGTCTAGAATAACGAATGATCTGCTGCTTCTTTCCGAGTTGTACCACCATGGACCAGAAGACTACGTCAAATATCTCGTCCGCTTTATTGGGGCATTTGTCATTTTGTTTTTTATTAACGCACCTTTAACCATTGCAGTATTCTGCTTTTTGCCTTTCTTAGGAGCCTTTACATTGTATTTTAATAAGGTTTTAAATCGGGCATTAAGAAGAAACAAAGAACGAATTGGGGATGTAAACTCTCAGGTAGAAGATAGTCTATCAGGAATCCGTGTCGTAAAATCATTTGCCAATGAAAATGTAGAGATCAACAAGTTTAATAGAGAGAATAATCGTTTCCTCGATAGTCGAAAGGAAACTTACAAGGCAGAAGCCTACTTTTACAATGGAGTTGAAACATTACTCCAACTAATTACCATTACAGTGATCATCTTCGGTAGTGCCAAAATCGTCAATAACGAGTTAGATTTAGCAGACTTGATTACGTTTTTACTGTATATCAACTTTATGATTGAACCCATTCAGCGCCTAACTCATATGAGTACACAGTTTCAAGAAGGTATTACTGGTTTCCAACGATTTATGGAAATCATGAATCTAAAGCCTGAGATTGAAAACAGTCCAAATCCGGTGATTTTAGGGGAAGTGCAAGGAGAAATTGAGTTCAAGAAAGTTTCTTTCCAGTATGAGGATGATTTGGACAATGTATTAGTAAATATTTCACTTCATGTTCAGCCTGGTGAATACATTGCATTAGTAGGGGCATCTGGGGCAGGAAAAACAACATTATGCTCACTAATTCCTCGTTTTTACGATGCAACTGACGGCGATTTACTTTTAGATGGTATCAATATTCGTGATATTGACCTGCTGTCATTAAGAAAAGCAATCGGTATTGTTCAGCAAGATGTTTATTTATTTGCTGGCACAGTGTTAGAAAATATCCGTTATGGAAATCCAGCTGCCAGTGAAGCAGAAATTATAACTGCAGCAAAACATGCTTATGCACATGACTTTATTATGAGCTTGCCAAATGGCTACCACTCTGAGATAGGACAACGAGGCGTTAAACTTTCTGGAGGTCAAAAACAACGACTAAGTATTGCACGCGTATTCTTAAAAAACCCACCAGTTCTCATTTTAGATGAGGCAACAAGTGCACTTGATAACGAGAGTGAAAACTTTATTAAGGAGTCACTAGAATCACTAGCAAAAGGACGTACCACGATTGTGATCGCCCATCGACTCTCCACTATTCGTAATGCAGGACGGATTATCGTTTTAACGGATGAAGGTATTGCTGAACAAGGAACCCACGATGAGTTATTAACAAATGGCGGGGTATATGAACAACTATATTCCAAACAATTTGAATTACCTCTATAAACATAATATAAAAATTGGTTACTCTTTTTCAAAATGAGTGACCAATTTTTTTATTAAACATTATTATATTTTCAAACCTTCTATACTTGCTCATGTAAGTTTGTTGTTGCTTTTTTACGAACAAATAATGAGGTTGATCTATAACCCAATAATATTTTTTTATGACATTCAATAACTTATATGTATTACTCATCTAAACCATAAATTTATATAATTCTATCAAGAAACCTATATAAGGAGAATCATATGAAATCTATTATTAAACAATTTAATCATATCCCTACAACCTGTATTTCAGATGTAATGAATGGATTAAATAATATGCATCCAGCAATTAAACCTTTAAAAGAAGAGCATAAGTTTGTTGGTAGAGCTTTAACAGTTCAGATTCCAGTAGGTGATAATTTAGCTGTATTGAGAGCTATAAGAGAAGCCAAGGCTGGAGATGTAATCGTAATCGATGCTAAAGGTGATCAATACCGAGCAATCGCAGGTGACTTTGTAGTTGGCATGGCCCAGACACTTGGCGTTAGTACAATCGTTGTAGATGGTGTTATTCGTGATATCATTGGAATTAAAAAATTAAACTTTCCAGTATTCTCTAGAGGAACAACTGTTGCGGCTAGTGGAAAAGCTGGAGTTGGTGAAATTAATATACCAATTTCTTGTGGTGGCACATCGGTTAGTCCTGGGGATATCATAGTTGGTGATGCTGACGGTGTAGTGGTAATACCACAATCCGAAGCACAAAATATACTTGAGAAATCACTAGATAAATTGAGAAAAGATGAATTAAGAGAAGAAAATATATCTGGAGATATTGAAGCTATAAAGGCCTACTTAGATCATATGCTTTCTCAGTAATTGTACTTTTTATTACAGCCTAACTATTCGTGGCCAAACTATTTAAATGGTAGGTTGAACCGAGCTTTGTTGTACTATCCATAAAAGTACCCTATAAAATAGACCTTTATATGTGTCTACTCTATAGGGTTATATAAGTTGAATTTTTTATATCTGTTTTAATTCTAATCTTCTCGCTATCATTGACAATGCATAGTTAACGATGAAATACATTAACGACACCATAATCAATACTGGCACTACATATGATCCTTTTTGAGCATATATAATTTGACCGTTATGTAGTACATCAGGTAACGCAATCACGACAGCAAGTGATGTATCTTTCAGTAATGAGATAAACTGACTCACAATAGGCGGTACCATTCTTCTTAGCGCTTGGGGCATTATGATATAACGTAATGTCTGAATATAATTTAGTCCCGAAGCACGGCTGGCTTCAATCTGTCCTTTTTCGATTGAGTTTAAGCCACTGCGAATGATTTCTGAAATCATAGCTGATTCAAAAACCGTCAATGCTGCAATTGCTGCAGCTGTGATTTCCATTTCGATTCCGATTTCAGGAAGTGCAAAATAAGTAAAAAATATAATTAGTAATAAAGGAAGATTACGAATGGTCTCGACAATCATGGCCAGCAATTGAGATACAACCGGAATTTTCGCATATCGAAGAGTACCTACAATACCGCCGATAATGAAACTAAGTACAATTGAAATTGCAGCAACCTTTAGCGTAACCCAAAATCCTTCAAGAAGAAATCTTAAATGGTCAGCTGTATATACTTCTATGAACGGCGCAAAAAAATCCATCTATGCACCTCCTTAATTACTTCTAGCCATGCGTTTTTCTAAAAAGTTAACGCCTAAACTTAAAGGAATCGTTATCATTAAATAAAATAACCCAACAAAAATATAGGTATCAAAGGTAGCATATGTCATTGCAGATATGAGATCACCTTGATACATTAAATCTCCGCCTGCTACAACTGCTAATAATGAAGAATTTTTAACTAAATTGATAAATTGATTACCTAGGGGTGGGATCACGATTTTAATCGCCTGTGGTAGAATAATCATTCTCATTGCCTGACCGTACGTCAGTCCGGTTGATCGGGCAGCTTCCATTTGCCCTTTTGGAACAGACAAAATTCCAGCACGAATGGCCTCAGCAATAAATGCTGCTGTGTAGATGGTCAATCCAATTGTTCCTGCCATCATCCCTCCAAAATCCCCAACTAAGAAAGTAAAAAACACGATAACCAGTACAGGTATATTACGAATAAATTCTACATATGCCGTGCCGACCCAATTAAGTAGCTTAAATGGGGCAATTCTCATTACAGCAATAAGTGTGCCTAAAATAAAACTACATATTAATGCAATTAAACTAGCAATGATGGTTATCTTTAAACCTTCTAAAAATAAATCAGTATAATTCGTTAGTATCGAGAAATCAAGCAAACGATCTCCTCCTAATTAATCAGGATGAGCAGGTCCGTAAGCTTGACCTCGAACTGCTGCACATCCTGACGAGAATCCCGATAGTAATAATTAGTTTTTAATCCACTTATCCTTTATTTCATCGTACTTTCCTGAGTCCTTCAAGCTTTTTAATGCTTTATTTAACTCTTCAACAAGCTCTTTATTGCCTTTTTTAACAGCTATTCCATAAGGCTCTTCAGTGAATGTTCCACCTACTAATTCAAAGGAAGGATCTTCTTCTGCCATACCATAAAGAATTGAGTCATCAGTCGTGAGAGCATCACCCTTCCCAGACTTTAAGGCTGTAAAGGCTTCGGCATAGTTTTCGAATTCAAGTACTGTTGTTTCAGGGGCCTTCTCGCGAATATTGATTGCAGATGTTGATCCTTTAACAGCAAGCACCTTCGTTCCTTTTTTTAAGTCTTCAATACTTTTAACTTTGCTTCCTTTTTTCACAAGCAATGATTGCCCTGCATCAAAATAGACATCAGTAAAATCTACTTCTTTTTTACGTTCTTCATTGATTGTCATTGTTGCAACTACTGCATCAACCTTACCATTATTTAAAAGGCCAACCCTCGTTTTAGAAGTAACCTCTATGTACTCTGGCTTAACATCATCGCCAAACATTTCTTCTGTTAATGCTTTTGAAAGGTCGATATCAAACCCTTCTACATCACCTGTTGATGGATTTTTCAACCCAAACAAACGAGTGTCATGCTTTACACCAAACACGATTTTTTTATCTTCTTTAATTTGGGCAAATACATCCTTGCTGTTTCCTTTAGAGTCCTTGTCCCCGCCGCAACCAGCAAGGAAACTGGCCGCCATAACTGATACTAACGCAATTTTCATGAAATTTTTTGTTTTAAACATGTCCTTTTCCTCCTATTAATGATTTAATATACGGCTGAGAAATAAGCGGGCCCGTTCTTCACGTGGATTCGCATAAAATTCAGCCGGAGTTGCTTCTTCCAATATTCGTCCTTCATCAATAAACACAATGCGGTCAGCAACCTCTTTGGCAAAGCCCATTTCATGGGTTACTACCACCATCGTCATGCCTTCTCTAGCGAGGGTTTTCATCACATCAAGGACCTCACCAATCATTTCGGGATCAAGTGCCGAAGTTGGTTCATCAAACAGCATGATATCTGGTTTCATGGCAAGTCCGCGTGCAATTGCAACACGTTGTTGTTGGCCTCCAGATAGCTGGGAAGGATAAGATTCAGCCTTTTCTAAAATACCTACCTTATTGAGATAACGACTTGCTGTTTCCTTAGCTTCTTTTTCGGATTGACCCAAAACTTTCATTGGAGCTAGCGTAATATTTTCAAGAACAGTTTTATGGGGATATAAATAAAAGTGCTGAAAAACCATACCAATATTTCGCCTAAGCTTATTGATATCTGTTTTTTTATCCCCTACTGAAATTCCATTTACGGTGAGTGTTCCTTCTGAGATGGTTTCCAGATGATTGATGCATCGTAATAATGTACTCTTCCCAGACCCGGAAGGACCAATGATGACAACTACCTCACCTTTGTTGATTGTTAGATTAATATCTTTTAGGACTTGAAAATCTCCGTAAAACTTATTCACCTGATTAAATACAATCATCCTTGACCTCCTAATAAAAAAACCTATTAAAATTAGAAACTCAATTCTTGTAAATTTTGAGAATTAATTAAACTATATTCAAATTGTGTCCAATACATTCTTCATAGTTTTGTCCACGCCTTTTCCAACAAAAAAAGCCGCTATAGCGGCTTATGGTTTTAAATAACTATTGTAAGACTTTATTAAATAGTAAGAAAATCATTATATAAGTAATCTATTTGTTCGAATTAGTTACTTTACTCTTACTTTATCCGGGTTTCTAATTAGGTAAATACTCTTATAGCAATCTCCTACTCTTTCAAAGCAAATAATTGTTGGTTCTTTGCCATCAACTAGTACTCCAATTTGGCCATTTACCATGACAAGTTTGACTTCATAAGAGTCTGCTTCCTTCTTCGCTAAACCTGTTAAGAATGCGATAACATGCTTCTTGGTAGATAGAGGACGCATAGCTGCTTTGACTTTGCCACCACCATCAGATATAAGAACAATGTCATCTGTTAACAGTGCGATCAAAACTTCTATATTTCCAGTTCCAACAGCCTCGATAAAACGTTTTGCCAATAACGAATCTTCTCCAATATTTGCATTCGAAGTTTGATGATCAGCTTGAATTTTTTCTTTTACTCTACTAAAGATTTTTCGGCAATTCATTTCTGACTTACTTAAAATATCTGCAATATTTTTATAATCAAATTCAAAGACCTCTCGCAGAAGAAACACTGCTCTTTCAACAGGATTTAGTTGTTCCAGTAGTACTAATAGTGCATAGGAAATTGTTTCATCTAAAATGACTTTTTCCGCTGGATCTTCTTGTATGCCTTCATATTTCCATTGAAGAATTGGTTCAGGTAACCAAGGGCCTATATAAACTTCTCTTTTCTTTCTTGAAGATTTTAATAAGTCCAAACATCTATTTGTCATTACTTTACATAAAAAAGCTTTTATATTATTCGGTTCTTCGTCTGAAGTTTTACTCAGTTTGTGAACGGCAACAAAGGTATCCTGTACTAAATCCTCAGAGTCCTCGATAGAGCCCAACATATGATAACCAATTGAAAATAAAAGTGGTTTATATTCAGAATATAGTATATCTATATCCATGAAGCCTCTTCCCTTCTGTTCTATAAATGTTGAAATGCTAATTTCTTATCTAGTAATTTCGTAGCATTTTTAGCACTAATTAATGACGCACTCAAAAGAATTTCTTTTTCTCCTACCCAATCTCCTGCAATATACAGGCCCTCTATCCCTATTTCATCTGATTTTATTATATTTCCGCTTTCTAATGGTTTTTTTATTGCATTAGAAACGACCATTTTAGGGAGAAAGCGACGCGACACCACAAAATCTCTCCACCCAGGTTGGATTAGATCCAGAAAACCTTCTAGTTCATATTCATCATTTTGCGCATCATTTTCAATCAATGAATCCAAATATTTCATCACATGCACAACAATTTGACCAGGATCATCTGAAAGCTTTGCTACTGTTGAATGATTTGAAAAATACCACGGTCTATCTACACCTAATGCAAAATTCGTTTTAGGATTTGGAAGTCCCGACATGACCAGATCTAAACATGCTGCCCGGACCGGAATGATTTGATCCACCTTTTTCTGAAAAGATTCCGAAGCCTTCTCACCTACAAGCTTTATTAACTCATGTGGATTAATTGTGGATACTACACTAAGTGTTTTTATCATTTGATCATCTTTTAACGAAACTGTGAATCCAGGATATTCACCTGAAATTTTACTCACAACTGCATTCTTTTGGATTGTGACTCCCACTTCTTTCGCCCTACTAACCAGTTTATTAACAATTGTTTGCCAACCATCATTCACATACAATACACTTGCACCTCTTAATTGACCAATTGCTACACGAGCACTAATTAATTCAGGGTTATTCGCGTATGTGGATAACCGAACAAATGCATAAATTAAGTTTCTCACCTTGTTACTTGATATCGTTTCAGATAGATACTGCTCTAAACTAAGCCTATTTAAAGAGTCTAACTCCATTTTACGAATATGACGATAGAAACGGATAAATTCCATTTTCTCTCTCCACTTTAAATTGCTACCAAGAAATAAATTCACTATATCTACTACGTTCATTTTCTCATTATCTTTTCCAAACACAAATGCACCGCTTAATTTTGGTGATTTACCTGTAATATTGATTCCAACTTCATTAAATACTTCAAGCGTATCTGTATAAAGTGCATGTGGACCTAGATTTACATGTGCTTTTCCTAATTTACTCGTGACGCCCCTTCCACCTAAATTTGCTCCTTTTTCTAGTAATAATATTTTTTTCCCTTCCTGTGCTAAATAAATAGACGCCGTTAATCCAGCTATTCCTCCACCTAATATGACTACATCCCATTTCATGGCTGTATTGGCTGTATTACTATTTTCTGAATACATATTTCTTCACCCTTTCCTCTTATCTCATTAACTTAGACGAATAGCTCGAGGAATTTGTGACAAAACAGAAATAAAAAATATGACGAATTTTTTTCAAGAAATTACTTTGACAGATAGAGTAATTGTTGTTAGTATTACTCTATCAGATAGAATAATATGTTTTAGAAGGTGAATTATGGTTAGAAGTGATATCATACGTGGTCATTTGGACTCAATTATATTGAGGCTTATTTTTGAGAAGGACCGTTATGGTTATGAAATTTCTCAAGAAATCGGTTTACGTACGAATAATCGATTTCAGATTAAAGAAGCTACTCTTTACGCTGTTTTTCAACGATTAGAGAAAAAAGAACTCGTCGAGGCTTATTTCGGTGACATTACTCACGGTGGAAAACGAAAGTATTACAAAATTACATCATTAGGTAAAGCATATTTAAATGAATTAACAAAAGAATGGCATGAAGTAAAAGAAATTATTGATTTATTTATGGAGGACTTGTGATGAAAAAAATTAAAAATCATATTGAAGAATTATTTAAAGAAATTCCTAGAACACAAGAATCAGAATTAGTAAAACAAGAGATTATTCAAAACTTAGAAGAAAAAGTAATCTATTTAATAGACAGTGGTAAGGAAGAAGAAGATGCAATCAATAAAGCAATTGTAGAATTTGGAGATATAGATGAACTAAAAAAAGAGCTAGGCGTTAAAAATCCGGATCAAAAAAAGAGTAAATTAGCAAAACTAAACTTAGCTTATTCACTTTGCGGTAGTGGACTCTTAATTGCACTTTTCCTATTTATTAATTTTTACTATACACCAAATACAATTTGGTTTGTTTATCCTACTTTCGGTCTACTTTGGTGGCCACTTTCAATGTATTTTTATTGGCAACGAAATAAGTGAGGTGTAAATGATGAAAAATTATGTTGGATTCGCCACAGCTGGTTGTATTATGAGTATGATATTTTTTATGATCGTAAATTATATTACCTCACCTAATACACTTTGGTTTATATATCCTTGCTTTTTCCTGTTATTATGGCCTATTAGTTTATATTTCGTATTTAAAAAATCTGCAAAACAGCTTTCCTTATTTTGTAGTCTAGTTCTAATTGCATTCCTTTTTACTGAAAACTTAATTCATTCACCAGATTATTTATGGTTTTTCTATGCAGCTTATCCAATTATTTGGTGGCCAATCTTAATGCACCTCGGAGCAAAATCTGGTTCATTACGTGTTGCAATCATCGGTAGCTTAACAACAATTATCTATTATTCTAGTTTTAATTTTTTCGGTTCCCCAGATTATCCTTGGGCAATCTATCCTGCATTTGCTGTCATTTGGTGGCCCTTAGCGATTTATCATGCAAAACGAAGATCATTCGTATTCTTTTCATTCACTGCAAGTTTATTAATCAGTGTATTCTTTATTACTGTGAATATCGTCTCATCTCCAAATACAGTATGGGCTGTTTATCCAATCTTCGCAGTGATTTGGTGGCCATTAAGTATGTATTTTTATGTTTACAAAAAGAAAAGTATTAATTGAAATGAAAAAGAGATTCTTCAAAATAAGAATCTCTCAGACTGTTGACAAACGCTCGCTTTCTTCGTTGCTTCGCTTACTTGCGGTGCTCATTACCGTTAAAGGTAACTCCGCTCCTCATCCGGCTTTGCGCCTCGAAAGACAAGCGTTTTCAATCAGTCTGAATCTCTTAGTTTTTGTACTTTTTCTACAAACTGAGGGACTCTTCAATAGAAGAACCTCTTTTTTCATTATTCAGCCTCAGAAACAATTGTAAATCGTTGGTTAACATGCTTAGGTTTTTCGATTTCGTCTAATACAGCAATTGCATAATCTGCGTAGCTCACATAACTATTACCTTTTGCATTAACTATAAAATTATCTTTTCCTAATTGATAAGTACCTGTTCTTTTCCCGGTTGGATCGAAATGTGCTGCCGGGCTAATAAATGTCCAATTAATATTAGATTTTTGTAAGTCCTCAAGATTTTTTGCTTGGTTGGATGCAGTTGCAAAATACTCTTTAGGGAATTCAGGCGTATCAATTAAACGAATTGTTTTTTGCTCATCTACATATAAACTTCCCGCTCCACCTACAACGACTAATCTAGTTTCAGTTGTTCCTTTGATTCCTTCAATTAACACATTCCCTGCTTCTATATGAAGGTGCTCTTGTCCAATTGGTGCACCATAAGCATTTACTATAACGTCAAATTCCTTAAGGTCTTTTGCTTGTAAGTCAAAAATCTCTTTTTCTAATACCGAATCAATTTTATCAGTTAATTTAGAAGCATCTCTTACAATCGCTGTTACAGCATGCCCTCTTTCCATTGCTTCCTTTGCTATTAGTTTCCCCGCTTTACCTGTAGCTCCAATAATGCCAATTTTCATCTTACATTCCTCCTAAAGTATATTGTTTAAAGATATTTTCAAGTTGTAACAATAATAGTTACAACTGTGATAAAAAAATAAAGTAACTAAGATGTAACAAACCAAGTTACAACATTATCAAAAAAAATTGAATACTGTTTATCCAATTTTTTTAGTTAATACTGTCACTAATTCTTCCATCGTGACCTCATCCAAAATACGTTCCATCGCTTCTTGAGCTCGGTTTAAAATCAATTCGAGTACAGCTTGAATATTAGCCCCGACAGGACAATTTGGATTCGGATTTTCATGAAACTGAAAAAGTTCTCCCTCTTCTACTACTTCTACTGCATGATAAACATCTAGAAGAGAAATGTCTCTTAAAGGCTTTAGAAGTGAAGCTCCTCCTGTTCCTCGACGAACTTGAATTAATCCAGCATTTTTAAGTTTTCCCATCACTCTTCTGATTACGACTGGGTTCGTATTAACACTTTCCGCAATCCACTCAGAGGTACAAAGCGTACTATTCTCAATCGTAACTAAAGATAAAATATGAACAGCGACAGTAAAACGACTGCTGATTTTCATAGGATTCAACCTCCCGATGTAATCATTATAGTTACATCAAAAATGATTGTCAATTATTATTATGTAATGTTTTATTTGAAAGGAGCCCTTGGCTCCTTTTTTTAAATTCTATAAACGCTAAGATACCTAATAGTATAATAAGAATCCTGCTATTTTGTTGACCCTACTTAAAAACTTCCTCGCAAGCTTGACTTTTATTTAGACGCTTATCTTAATTGTAGAAACTTTATTTAATTAACTCATATAAAGCAATTCCACCAAAAATAAGGATGATGAATCCTGATAAACGGTTGATAACTGTTAACGATTTATTTGTAATCTTTTTCCTAAATAACCCTACTCCACTACTTAAAATAATCCACCATAAAGTAGACCCACAAAATACTCCAATTACTAAAATTACTGAAGATAACAAGTTACTGCCTGCATTAGAGATTCCCAAACCTGCAAAAATTCCGATGAATGATAAAATGGTCATTGGATTTGTTAGTGTCAAAAACAAAACGGATAAAAAGGCATTCCACATATTTTTCTTTTTGGTTTCAGATTGAGAATAGCTTACTTTTGACATAAGTGTTTTTACACCTAAATAACAGAGAAAAATACCACCAATTAGTTGAATCCAAAAATGTTGTCCAATTAAAAAATTCGTAATAACAGTTAAACCAAACCCTGCAATTAACCCATAAATTCCATCCGCCGTTGCCGCCCCTAATCCAGAAACTAAACCTACGACTCTGCCATGTGCTAATGTTCTACGGATACATAACACACCAATTGGACCAACAGGGGCAGCAATTGATAAACCAATTACCAAGCCTTTAAAAAAAATCCCCAATTCCATACTAACCCTCCCTACTCTATTGAAAATTTATGATTTTGTAATGGGATTCTAAACGTTTCTTTCGTTGTATCCATTACTATTGTTGTTTTTGTTCTAACGACTCCTTTAAGCCCCTTTATTTCATGACTAATCACTCGATCTAAATCTTTTGTATTTTTACTTCTTATTTTAAGTAAATAATCGTCCTCTCCCGCGATGTGGTGACATTCCTGTACTTCTACTAACTGATTAATAAGCTCTAAAAAAGGCGCCCTATTTTCTGGGCGTTCAAGTGAAACTGCAACAAAAGCAGTCAGCTCACTCCCGACCTTTTCAGCATCAACTAATACACCATAACTTTTTATTACACCTTGTTCTACCAGTCGATTTACCCTTTCTGCAGTAGCAGGTGCAGACAACCCGATCTCAGTAGCCATATCAGCCCATTTTATTCTTGAATTCCCCATTAATAGATCAATGATTTTCAAATCGTAAGTATCCATTGTTTAATACCTTCTTTTTATAAGTTTTATTATATATTAACTTATTTTATGAAGGTTATTCAATGATATTTAATAAAAAAACTACTTCGTTGATGAAGTAGTTTCAATTACTAAATATTAGTCTGTTTAAACCTCAAGTTAAAAGTATTTAGTGAATTATTTGA
Organism: Gottfriedia sp. ABJ_BB2_2; assembly: GCF_055484705.1. Taxonomy (NCBI): domain Bacteria; kingdom Bacillati; phylum Bacillota; class Bacilli; order Caryophanales; family Bacillaceae; genus Gottfriedia; species Gottfriedia sp. ABJ_BB2_2. The sequence continues at coordinate 11,544 of NZ_JBVFKR010000013.1, read as the reverse complement.
CTTTTATTGTAATCTATTAATATACTTTTAAAACAAGTCTTTATTTTGGAGAGTGTTACAACAATGAAAATGACATTAACACGAGCTTTAGCTGAGTTAAAAATGTTAGATAAACGTATAGAAAAAACGATCAATGAAAGCCAATACATTGCGTATGAAATTGGAAATAAAGGAATTAAAGGTTTCCAGCAAAAAGATGAATTTAATACATATGCAAAAGGTCAGTATGAAAGTGCACTTAAATTAATTGATAATAGAAAAAAAATTAAAGCTGCTCTTGTAAAAGCAAATGCAGTTACAGTGGTGGAGATTGCTGGTGAAAGTATGACATTAGCTGAAGCTATTGAACGAAGAAATAGTATAAATCATGAAGCAGTTTTACTTAGAGTATTATCTCAACAGTTTTCAAAAGTAACGAATAAAGTCGAATTAGAAAACATTTCAGTTCAGGAGCGTTTAGATAATTTACTAGAAAGCCAATTTGGGAAAGACGGCAAGACTAAAAATGAAGATACGAAGGATTTAATTGATTTATATAATGCAAAACATGCAGCAAAAGTAGTTGATCCGATAGGATTACGTAATGTCATTCAGAAATACCAAGATAAATATGATCAGTTTTCAACAGAAGTTGACTTTATCTTATCTGAAACAAATGCCAAAACTGAAATTGAAGTTCATTTAGACTAATCAGTTCTGAATTGCTACTATTACGAAATGACTTAAAAAACTGCCCGAACGGAACGGGTTATTTCCGTATCTAATTGAGTAGATGTAAATCTACATTCCTGAGACTCTATGATAAGAGAAAGAAAACGTTAAATTTTAGCGTTTAAATCGTAAAGACTAAAGTGTAGCGATTAAACTTCTAACGATTAACAATTACATATTACATTTTTTTAAAACCCAAGAGTACTGCTTTATAGGTGTTCAGTTTCTTACCTTGTCATAGCACTTGGCTGTTCTAGTAGCTCCCCCTCTAACTGTGTTCAGTTTGAGGGGTTTTTTTGTTTATTTTCATTTTAAGTACACCTGAAAGGTTTACTTCTATTTTTAAAAGCTACTTCAATCCTTCAGTATTCATAAATACGACTCTCCAACCATCTGGGTCCTCTACTGTAATACTTTTACCTAGCCAGTAAGGGTTTTCCGGTTCAACTTCGTCATATCCCATTATTTGTAATCTATTTTTTAACTCTTCTATTTCATTTTTATTAGGTATATAGAATACAAGTAGATTATCTTTTGTTGGTGCTGGACATGGACTTCCGCCAATATATTGAGTAAATTCTAAGTGATTCTCTACATCAGGTAAGCCATACATAACTCCATCATAACCGTCATGATTTTCAAATCCAGCTACACGCTTTAATCCTAGTCCTTCCCCGTAAAACTTTTTAATTTCTTCTAACTGATCTGTTGGTCTTGCGATTCTGAATTGGACCCAATTTTTCATTTTACCTCGGACTCCTTTCTTAATAGTTTGATGCACTCCACTCTTCGTTTAACTTTTTAGTTAATTGAGTATAGAGCTTTAATTCTTGAATTAAACCATTTACTAAGTAAGAAGGTTCTTCCGCCAAAGCAACGCCACCTTGGATAAAGTCAGTTGGATCAATGACTAATTGTTTAGATAAGACATTTGCATATAGTGCTCGAAGGACAATTCGCATATTATTAAGCGCATTAATTCCTCCCTTCCCACCACCAGCAACAGCCATTAAAGCTACAGGCTTATCTTTAAAATGCTTACTACCTAAGAAATCCAATGCATTTTTTAATGCCCCACTCATACCGCCATGATATTCTGGTGTCGCGACAATCATTGCATCTGCATTTTCCAATTCAGCCCGTAACCTTTTAATATTATCCAATTCATTTTGATCTTCTTGTCCGTTATAAACAGGTAAAGTTAAATCACTTAAATCAATCGTCTTGATATTATATTTTTTTGAAATAATAGCTGACAATTTTCCAGTACGTCCTTCTTTTCTAGGACTACCATTAATGATGACAATATTCATATGTTCCACTCCTCTTTGATCTGTACTTTTAGTATAGTCAATAAATAGAATGTAATCGTCAGTCGATTGGTAGAACTTTATTACACGTTTTGATGTATTAACAAAATAAAAAACCTACAACTAAAGTTGTAGGTTGAAATGATTTTCCACATGCATTTTTTCATATACTTTAAGATTTTGATAAATTACTTCAAGCAATGGGGCTGAAAGATGTTTCATTTTCGCAAGCTCGAGCAAGTATCCTTGCAAATGATCGCCTTCTATAGAAAAACCTTTTTCCATATCTCTCTGCATTGATGATTTCATATCATACCCTAAAGCATCAATTGATTTCATATGCTCATTAACAATATTCTCCTGAATTGGAGCATTAAGGGCATGCATAATGTTAGCACACTCTTCGAATAATTGACGAATTAACGTCCTTCCGCCTTCACTTTCTCTAATTGGCCCAATTGGTGCACGCATAAGCGAAGTTACACCAGACATGACGGTAATAAACAAAAATTTATGCCACATGTCTCGCTCTATTTGTTCGCTACATACAAAATCAGCTTTCGTACCACTAAATGCTTCCGTTATTTTACGGATGCGTTCCGTGTCTTTATTTAATAATTCACCATATACAAGTCTTGCTGCTTTACTTGTCTGAACTACTTCTCCGTCTTGATTTAAGGTCGTTTCAATAAAGCATAAACCACCTATTATGTTACTTTCTCCAAACGCTTCTTTTAAAGTTGTTAAATGTGAGATACCATTTAGTAGTGGTAAAATGACTGTATGATCTCCTATAAACGGCTTTACATCTTTAATGGCATCATGTAAATGATAGGATTTGGTTGAGAAAAGTACTAAATCGAACGTTCCGGCATTCTCGCTCGCTGAGATGAACTTAGATTGTAATACCATGTCACCGTGGACACTACGGATCACTAGTCCTTTTTCCTCTAACTGTTTTTTTCGATTCGCTCGAACTAAAAAAGTAACATCTTCTCCTTTTTCTACTAAACGACCGCCAAAGTAGCCACCTACTCCTCCAGCACCTAAAACAAGAATTCGCATCCAATCTTCCTTTCTACCAGTTTATTGTTTATAGACTCAATAACATAATCGAAAAATATCGAAAGCTACCAGAATAAAACTTACATGACCGTATTATTCTGATATTCCATTTCGAATCGCATAAAGCGCGAGCTGGGTACGATCTTGAAGTTGTAACTTTGCTAATATATTTGATACATGTGTTTTCGCAGTTTTCTCAGTAATAAATAATGAAGAAGCAATTTCTTTGTTACTCTTACCTCGTGTAATTTCCTTTAAAACATCCATTTCACGTTTAGTTAGTTTGTCATGAATCGTCTCCTCAGATTTCGATTCACTTTTATTCGTTAATGCCGAGACCAACTGTGTAGTAATTTTTGAATGAAACTGTTTTTCCCCATCATAAATTTTACGTATGGCTGTTACAAGCTCATCTGGGTCACTATCTTTTACATAATAGCCAGCCGCTCCTGCCTCGATTGCCGGTAAAATATGATCTTGATCATAAAAACTTGTTAAAATCATTACTTTAACAGGCAGCCCTTCATTTTTAATTTGTTCTGTTGCTTCAATTCCATTTAGTTTTGGCATAGATAAATCCATAATCACAATGTCCGGATGCAATTCTTTTATTAATTGTAAAGCCTCTTCCCCGTTTGATGCTTCACCAATGACCTCGATATCCTGTTGGGTATTTAAAAAAAAGATTAGTCCTCTTCTGACAACGTGATGATCGTCAGCAATTACTAATTTTATTGTCATTATTATTTCTCCCTCTTTAAAAAGGAATATTTGTTATTATTTTTGTTCCTTTATTAAGTTCACTTTCCACGATAAAAGATCCTTGTATCGCTTCCACTCTTTCACGCATACTTTTTAACCCTAATGTAGGAATACTTATATTTTCTGGACACACAAAACCAGCACCTTTATCCTCAATCACCATGTTAATGTTTTTACCATTACTTGATAGCTGCAAATAAATGTCCGTTTGACCAGAATGTTTTCGACAATTATTAAATGCCTCTTGGCCTACACGCCATAATGTCTCCTCTATTTTGGAAGGAAGAACATTGATTCCTTTGACTTTGCTATGTATTTTTAAACCTAGCATTTCACCATAGTTAATTAAAGCACTAACAATTCCATTTTCTATTCCTTGTGGTCGAAGCTGCCAAATTAAAGCTTTCATTTCTGCCTGCGCTTCTTGTGCAATTTGTTGAATATGGTGGAATGTCTCTTTTACATTTTGGTTATCTGATACATTGCCCCCAGCTTTAGCTGTAACGTTGATTGAAAAGAGCAATTGACTAACTGAATCATGTAAGTCTTTAGCTAATCGATTTCTTTCTTCAATTACTTGAATCTCCTTCACTTTTTCAGTTAGTTGAATTCTTTTTATTGCTGTTCCGATTTGTAATGCTACTGCTCCTAAGAGGTCTAACTCTTCTTGATCAAATTGTAATTTATTTGATGCTGCTACATTCAATAATCCAAATGATTCCTCTCCGGCTTGAAGTGGTACAGTCGCATGGTGAGTCACGCCATTTGTGTCACCCCAATTATGAATCACTGATTCTTCTAATCTTTTACATTCCATTATATTCGAAGCTTTATTGAGTCTTCCTTGTACATATTTACTCACGCACCAGCAATCGCCACAACACATCGGCTTGACCTCATCATTTGTTAACGCTGGTGGTAACTCAAAAGAAGCAACTAAATCATAGTTACCATTTTTATCTATTAAAAATATCCATCCAGTTTCTAAGCCTGTAATTTGGATTAGTTTTGCTAATGCACAATCAAGGGTACTGTGTAAGTCAGTACCCTCGTTTAATATTTCAGCAATTTCTTTTAATACTTGTAGTTCTAAAAGAAAAGATTTTTTTCTCATTACTTTATTGTTTCCTTCATACGTTTATCAAGTTGTTCTAGTACATATGGCCACGCTTCTTCATGCTGATCTCTTGATAATTCATCACTGAAACCTGCATGAGTTAATTTAATCATTGGACCATGATCTTTTGAAACGAATTCTACTGTAACAACTGTTTCAGCTTTCGTTCCAGCTGTGATCCACGTAATTTCAACCAGTCGATTTTGCTCAAGTTTTAAGAAACGACCATAGTGTGGATGACGCATCTCATTAAATTCAGTTTCAAAGAAAAAGACAGAGTTCACTTTTGCTTCCATAATGACAGAATCCGGTGCTGCAAACCAACTTCCAAAACCTTCTGTCCAGGCGTGATATAGTACGTCTATTGACATTTCCATTTCACGTTCAACTTGTAAGCTGTACGGTCTATTCGAAAGATTAGGGTAACTAATGATATCCATCTTAACTCCTCCAGATATTTTAGACTTTAATTATTCATTTTCATTGATAATAGCAAGCATTTGGTGATCTTCCCATTTCCCATTAATTCTCACGTTTTTCTTGGCAATTCCTTCTTTATGGAAACCAGATTTTTCTAATACTCTAATAGATCCTATATTATGTGGCATAACACCAGCCTCAATACGGTGAAGCTTTAATTCAGTGAAGGCATATTCTACTACAAGCTTAACTGCTTCAGTCGTATAACCTTTACCGTTTTGTTGCTCATCTAAAGAATATCCAACAAAACAGCTTTGTAAATCCCCTCTTAGAATTTCAGCTAACATTGTATTTCCAATCAATTCTTCAGTTTCTTTTAAGTAGATACCGAAAAAATAGTAAAGATCTTTATCACTTTTTTCTTTATTCGATTTAATGCGTTCCTGTTGAAATTCTACTGTATAAAAACTCTCATCTTTTATATACGTAAAGGGTTTGAAGAACGCTCTATTTTTCACTTCAAAATTTAAAAGCTCTTCTGCATCTTCAACTTCTAGCATTCTTAAATAAACATTATTCCCTACTAATTTCATGATTATATCCCCCTCAAACTGATAATCTTCATTATTATGTAAATTTTCTTTCTATTAATATAATACAATAAAAGCTGCCTTTCCAAAGTAAAAAGCTATACTATCTTCCCTTTGCCCATAACACCCTAGAATCAATATGACGAACTAATCGATGGACTAAAGGTTTAAATCCATTTTTCGACCAAAATCTTGAAGATTCTAGATTAGTCATTCTCCAGTCAGTCTCGCAACTTGTATAACCTGACTCCATTGCATGAGTAAGACCATTTTGTAATAACGCTGTTCCTACTCCCATGCCTCTAGCAGACTCAACTGTCGCACCGACCACCAAACTTACACATGAATCTGGTATAAGCATATTTTCATCTGATGCTTCTGATGGCATATATACTTGAAAACCAACAACTTTATTTTCGTGAATCGCTAACCAAAATGTAACTGTTTCATCATCTATTAATTCAGCGTACCCATCTTGGTAATCTGCTCTTTCTTCTATAAAACCAGGTGCGAATACTGGAGACTTAGCTTGATGCTCCATTATCATCGTCGCCAATGCTCTAATATCTTTTTCATCATCTTTCGTTGCTAAACGGATTTGAAGATCAGGGTGAATACGATTTGGCTCTATCCCCTTTGAAATGTCACGAATTCCGTGGACTTGTTCATATGCAAAACCTAAACGAAACCAAGCATTTAACATTTTATCATCACCGCTTGGTACCATCACATAGTGATGGAAGGAACCATGATTGACCATCTCACTTGCAAATACAGCGTACAACTCACGATATAATTCATCATTTTCGTCTGGAGCTATTGCTACTCCCGCATACTGAATCCATGTATGTCGTTCACGATTTTTATCGGTTTGTATCGAACCAATGATATAACCAACTAGCTGTTCGTCTTTTATTGCTGCTACGCCAATCCAATCTTTTGTAACCAATGATTCAATCGCTTTCTTTGCATACGCTATTTCTTCAAACATAACAGGCAATTCTTTATTTACTTTCCGCTCATTTTGATGTCGAGTGGCCAATAAATTTGCTGCATCATCTATATAAGAATCCTTAAACTCTACAATTTTCATCATAAACCTCCATAGTTTGTATAAAGAGTGCCTTTCTTTAGACTCTATTAACTTCAATAAAAAGAGCACTACTTCCTGCTAAAGAAGTAATGCTCTTTTTATTCAGTCACAATTAGCAACAATCCCAGTTGTATAGGACATTCTTAAAATTTCTATTTAATAAATCTTCTCTTGAAATAAAGAAGTTTGCAACTCCAACGTCACCAAACATACAATCAATTGAATCATCCGAATCAATTTGTAAAAGTAATATAGGATGCTCTTCTTTTTCTCTAGGATCAGCTTGTGTAAAGTATGGATAGCCACCAATTCGATGACCTTCTCCAGCAAATGTTTCAATATATAAATCATGTAAATCATTACAATTTGCATGCTCTATGTTTTGATCAAGTGGGATATTTTCTTCAATACTATCAAAATCAACTGAAAAAGCTGATACGGGTTGAACCACTAAATTAAATATCATTCCTGCTTCTTTTCCAATAGGAAACTCTATTTCTCTATCCTCCGTTACAAATGAGAAATCTTCAATTAAATCTGTTTCATTTAATTGCTCGTGGTAAATTAGTTTAAAGTTATTCTGCTTAGTAGGTTCATCGAAATCCATACCATAAACGTCATCATCAGCTGATATGTATATTTGTAACAACCCTGAGGCTGGGAACTCATTCATTTGAGGTATCTCTGAAAAATTTATTTGTGCAAGGAGCTTCATCGGTTCCCCATTTTCATCCTTTGGATATTCCATTTTTTTAGGAAAATACGGATCGCCACAAAACTTACTTTCTATTAAACTCGTCTTTCTTACATCTGTCTGAATGACAACTGATTCTTTAACTGTCGACTCTATTAGATCCTTGTAGTTTAACAATTCTTTTGGTATTTCTAAACTTTTTACCATGTTACACCTGCCTTTATATTGTTAACTCCATCATATCAATCATCCTGAATTTGACAATTACTTTATTAAATATATTCTATTAAAAGCATTTCTTTAACATCTAGTTGTAAAAATGATAATATGCTATTTTTTTACAGCTTTATTGATTATGTTATAATACTCAAAAACCATTGAAAAGAGTGTTAAACATGGATATTACGTTTATTGGTTGTGGAGATGCATTTAGTAAATTATTAGGACATAATAGTGCGCTTCTTACATTTAATCAGACAAATTTATTAATCGATATTCCAGACTCGAACTACTTTCGTATAGATAAAATGGGATTATCATATAGTGATATTGATAACCTATATATCACTCACTTGCATGGAGATCATATTAACGGTCTCGAAAAATTAGCATACTTTAGAAAATTCATCTCTCCATTAGAACAAAAAGATAAGAATGTGAAAAAGATTAATTTATACATACATGAAACATTGATTGACGGTTTATGGGAAAGTGTAAAAAATGGATTAAAATTCACAAATGACGGTGAAAAAAATTTAGAGGATTATTTTAATATCTATACTGTAACTGACGCCTTTCAAATCGATGGTGTACTATTTAACTTAATTCAAAGTCAACATGTTCCAAACATGCCTGTTTTCGGACTATTTATTGAAGACGAATTTTTCTACTCAGCTGACAGCATATATAACCATCAATTATTACAAGGTTTACTTCCAAAAGTGAAGAAGGTCTTTTATGATATTCATTTCTATCCATTTCCAATTCCAGTACATGCAAGTGTTCGAGATTTTGGTGGACTAAACATTGAGGATAAAGAAAAAGTATATGCAATGCACTATGATGATAGTAAAGTAAAAACTTTATGCATTGAAGGTATAAAACTAGTCCAACCATTTCAAAAAATCCATATTTAGTACAAATGAAAAACCACTGAATACGAGTGATCAGTGGTTTTTCTTTAAAACACAATCCATTCTTAATGATATTCTAAGAACTCAATTCGATTTCCGAATGGATCATTCACAAAAAATCTTGTACGACCTTCTATAGGAGGTTCTTCTTTTATTACCATCTTTAGTGAAACGAATCTTTCTCTTAACGCTTCAATATTTGTTACGATTAATCCAGGATGAGCTTTTTTAGGAGGAGTATGATCTTCTTGGATACTAATATGAATTTCTTGATGACCACAAATAAACCAACAGCCACCTCTGCTTTGTAAGTTTTCCGGCTTCGGTATTTCCTTCATACCAAGAATTTCGCCGTAAAATTCTCTTGCTCTATCTTCTCCTCCCTTTGGTGAAGTAATTTGAATATGATCGATGCCATTTATTTCAAAACCCATTTAATCCACCTCTTCATTCATCGTTCTATCACAATAAATTATTTTTACATCTTTAGCATATCAGAAGATTTAAAAATGAAAAGCATTACCTCTAGTTGAAGTAATGCTTCTCATAATAGCCAATTAAATTAATTTCAAACCATTTGTAATTAGATTTTTAAGTGAATCAATCTTACTTAATTCTTCTAAATCCTTTTTAAGAGGTAATACTAAATGGTTTAATTTCGGATTTACAATTGATAATTCAAGTAATTCCAAACGTAATAACCAATCTTCTTTATGTGAACGATTTAGTTCATCATACGTTTCAATAAGCTTATTAATACAATCATCACAGAATGTGTTCTTCTCTCTAATCACTCTAACTTGTTGGTATAGTTTTTCTATTTCAGTTAAAGGTGCAGGCGTTCCCTCAACAACTTCAACCTCTTTTAGTGAATCCTTAAAGTAAGTAGCCGGATCAGCTGCACCAGGGTAAGCTGATATCACTTTAGAACCAACAGCCATATCAAATGTGCCCCATTCCTTCTTAAACAATTCCTTACCTTCATAAGTAACTGTGCAATCCTCAAATGAAATTAAAGCGACTTTATGATTATTTTTGATGATATTGACAACTCTACCAGAAGCGCTTACATTGCTTAAGAATTCTAAATCAACATAGTTTCCTACAACAATACCTAAATTTTTAAGCATGTCATTATCACATTCTTCTAATTCTATATTCCCTTTTAGAAGTCCGATCGGTGTGCCAAATCCTTTTGCATGGTAATCCTTACCGTGACCTTCTAATTGTTGATGATTAACTGATAATGCTGTCTCTCCCGTTGTATTAACATAAATTGCTTCACCAGTTTCATCTTTTAAAATTGCGTGAACAATTCCTGTCACACTTAAGCCAGAATTTAATTCAAATGTCGCAACACTTTTCGATTTAAGTGCCTTATCTAAACTTTCAGTACCACCAACTCGGAATGCCATGGTATTTGCTAATTCTTCAGCACCCTCCATTAGCTCTTCAAAGCTTTTACATACAAATAACTGTGATTGCATTTCAGTTATATTTTTTGGATGCAATGTAGCAGCCTCTACAGAGAAAGGTAATCTCTCTACAGCATCTGTAAAGCAATGTGTACTTTCACCAACCGATGACAATAAACCTGCACCGTAAATTTTTGGTTGATCAACGTCTCCTATTAGACCATATTCAACTGTTCTCCAGAATACGCGTGAAATTTTTTCTGCTTCTGAAATGCCTACTATTGCGTTTTGTTTTTCCTCAACTAATCTTTGAGCCGCTGCTTTTTCTTCGGCAGTAGATTTTGGGTCTTCCATTACAATCGTTAAGTTTCTTACAGCCTCAAATAATTCTTGCTTCTCCTTAGTAGCAAAAGCTTTTGCACCAATTGAACCAATTTTTTGTACATATTCTCTAAAAACTGGGTCAAATAAAATCGGCGCATGCCCTGCTGCTTCATGTATTATATCTGGAGCCGGTGTATATTCGATGTTTGTTATTTGTCTAATTTCTGTTGCGATTGGTAAAATTCCATTTGCCAATAATTCAAAAAAAGCTGCACCAGGAATTAATCCATTTACAATTCCAGCACCCCATCCAATTTTAGAAAGGCACTCGTTCATTTCAGCAACATTTGGAATTTTTTCCGTTTCAATACCAGATTGTTTTAATCCATCAACAAATGCAGCGTGCGCTTTATCTTTTAAAGCATGATGATTTTGTCGCATAACATAACGCCACACAGCATGATCAATCGGTGTGTACAGATCATAATTTTGCTCCGACAAATATTGTTTTAAATGAGGTGGTATTATTTTTGTCTCAAAAGCTGCTTCTTTCATTTCTCAGTTCCCCTTTTTTTTGTTTTTCACATAATAATCTATTACCTTACTTTCTTAAAAATACCCGTTCCATCTATTCTTGCTAAAGCTTTTTTCGAGCATTTCTAAGCAAGTGTTCATCATTAAACCATTTCTACTTTTTCCAAATTACTCCTTCTTTCCCTAAAATCTTTTTTTATTCTGTATAAATAGTCATACTCATCAATCAAAAACATCACTCCTTTCAAAATAGAAAAGTGGAACCGCCTCGCTCAGGACCGACAAGCATAAGACAAAGATCAGTGAAGGTTGCTCTTTAACCTTTGCTGGGCTTTGGCTTATGACCTCGAGGGACTAGGCGGTGGAACTAGACATC
>NZ_JBVFKR010000012.1:0-104062 GCF_055484705.1 Gottfriedia sp. ABJ_BB2_2 | reverse complement strand
AGAAAAGTGGAACCGCCTCGCTCAGGACCGACAAGCATAAGACAAAGATCAGTGAAGGTTGCTCTTTAACCTTTGCTGGGCTTTGGCTTATGACCTCGAGGGACTAGGCGGTGGAACTAGACATCACGAAAAGTGGAACCGCCTCGCCCAAGACCGACATTTTTAAAAAAACTGTCTTTATCGCTAAGGCCCTCAAAAAAAAAGTCCCTACTGTTTACACAGTAGGGACGAACATTCTAGTCGCGGTACCACCCTAGTTATTAGTACTCAAATATAACAATACTAATATCTTCATTTCATAACGGCTCTTCACCGTCTTCCCCTCACTATTTCGTTTCGAAGAAGATGCTCCGGGACTGTAATTCATGTTGTTTTTTGTACTGATTTGCACCAACCATCAGCTCTCTGTCACAGGGAAAACATCACTACTTTGTTCCTTTCATTGCTTTACACTATTCAATTTATTTTTACTTAAAAATAAAAAAAGTCCCTACTGTCTACACAGTAGGGACGAAATGGTTAAATTCGCGGTACCACCCTAAATTATTAGTATGTAAATTACTATACTAATATCTTCATTTCATAACGGCTCTTCACCGTCTTCCCCTCACTTTATTGCTTCGAGGAAGATGCTCAAGGATTGTAATTCATGTTGTTTTTTGTACTGATTCACACCACCATCAGCTCTCTGTTACAGGGAAAACACCACTACTCGAGTTCCTATCATTGCTTTTCGTCATTTGATTAATAACAACTTTATTCCTAAACGAACCAAATGTCAACAATTTTTTATCCCAAAATAAAGTTATACTAATATATTTTACAGGACTTATCTATTTAGAATAGGACATTAAAACATTTTTTTAACCGAACAAATTATTTTTTATACTAAAGTAAACAATACATCGAATCGTTTTCTCCAAAAAGACAGTCAATTCACATGGTGCTAGAGTAATTCACCTAAGAACATACTTTACTGCAGTCTCTCAACAACTTATCTATTCAGTAGAATGCTAACATTTCCACTCCACTAAACTCCTTATCAAATTTAATTATTTCGATATAATTACTCACGATATTCTTGCTAAATAAAATTCTATCTTTATCTTTATCCATACAGCACAAAGTCAATAGAAAAAGCACAATCTTAATAGATTGTGCTCTTTTAAAAACTTATGCAGTTACATCTCGTTTTGAAAATACGTAAAAAGCTAGGAATAGGAAAACAATCAAATAACATATTAATACAATGCTCGAGAAAGCCATCGTCATTCCTTCAACTAAAGGTGCTCCATCCATATATTGCATTAGATTTGTGTTTGCAAAAAGTATGTATTTTGCCCATTCATATTTTGCCGCAATCAACGTAGTAATTATATTTCCCATAAATAATAAGAAGATTGATAAACCGATGGCAATCGTATTGTTTCTAAAGATTGTAGAGACCATAAATGCCATCGTAGCAAGCATAAATGTGTCAATGAAACTTAGTAAATATAGCTTTGCAGAATATAGTAAACGACTTTGCTCTTCAACATGCCCATCTACATATGCTAAGTAAGATGGATTCCCATCAGCTGGGCCAAAAAGTATTAAACCTATTACTAGAGATGCACAAAATAAAACCGCTAAAAATACAAGACCAAACAGAGTACTAGTTAAATATTTCGCTAAAATAATTTTACTTCTAGAATAAGGTCTAATTAGTAACAATTTAATCGTTCCCCAGTTAAATTCACTTGCTACAATATTTGCAGCAATAATAATTGTGAATAAACCCACTAGTACAATCACGTCTGATGTGCTATCAATAAATGTCCAAACATTTCTCTCCTCATTCGGAGTTATATCATGTTTTATTCTATATTCATTTACTGCTATGTTTTTTTCAATAAATTTTCTATTTGGATCGTTTTTACCGACTTCTTTTAAATCTTTTTTCATTGAATCCGTTTCTTGTTGTAATACTTGTTTCCATTTATCATCAGTTACTTGTTGAGATTTACCTTCTGAATATTTTGTAAAACCTCCTATCACTCCTACTAAAATAATAACAAGAGCAATCATGACAAGTGTTCCCGGTCTTTTTATAATTTTTATCCATTCATTTTGTATCAATTTTATCATAGTCATATTCCCTTCTCTTAGAAATACTCAAAGTATGTATTTGTATTTATTTTCACTATCTTACACCGTTGAATTACACATTCGTTATTTCAAGGAAACGGTCTTCTAATGTTTTTGAATTCACCTTAATTCCATAAATTTTTACACCTGCATGAACTAATTTTTCTATCATATCAGGCACGTCTTCCCTAGATGCTTGAACATACAAATCACCTTTACTCACATCAACACTATATACAGACAGTATTTTTTGAGCAGAACTTATATCACTAACTTCAACAATATATGTTTGAGATTCTTCATTAATCAGTTCATTTACCGTTTGCACACCGACGAGCTCACCTTTTTGAATAATGCCAATTCGATCACACATCATTTCCATCTCAGATAAAAGATGACTAGATACAATAACAGCCATTCCTTTTTCTCGTGTTAATTTTTGTAAATAATCCCTCATCTCACGAATACCAGCTGGGTCAAGTCCATTTGTTGGCTCATCCAAAATAAGTACTTTTGGATCGTGCAATAAGCATTGTGCTAGTCCCAGTCGTTGCCTCATACCGAGTGAATAAGTTTTTACTTTACTGCGAATCGCACTTGTTAACCCTACAAGCTCGACAACCTCATCAATTTTCTCTTTCGTGATTCCTTTTACCATTCGTGCATATTGCATTAAATTATCGTATCCGCTTAGAAATTTATATAACTCTGGATTTTCAACGATCGCACCAATATTCGCAACAGCTTTTTCAAAGTCCGTTTTTATGCTGTTTCCGTTGATGATTACATCACCTTCAGTAATACTCATTAGACCAACCATCATCCTAATAGTCGTTGTCTTCCCAGCACCATTTGGACCTAAAAACCCAAAAACTTCTCCTTCATAAATATCAAAACTTAAATCAGAAACAATTTTCTTATTTTTGATTTCTTTGGATAAACCTTTAATTTGTACAATCGCTCTTCCCATGTTGTCCTCCTTATTAATAGCTGCTTAAAAGTATTTCAAAATAAAAAAATCCATCATACTTCTTTTTCTATTAAATTATTAAAAATCCTTTAAAAATGTTAAAATTTTCCTTTTTATTTATCGAATGTAGCTTTTTTGTATATTTTATTCACTTAAACTTAGATAAAAAATCAGATAGTACAATCAAAAATGAAACAAGCGTAATATGATATACAAATGGATCAGTGAGCTATTTTTCAGAAGTTCAAAGATAGAAAAATGGCATCACACTAACATCCAAATTTAAAAAGAGTACAGATAGAACATTATTGGAGCTTAACATAAAGTTAGTCATAGCTAGTTCTTGAAACATACTTTTAAACAATTTGTCATACGATTTAACACAATTATATTTCTTCATTACGTAATGCTTCTAAATGAGATAGTATCAACTGATGATCAATATTCACATGCCTAATTATGCGATTTTGATGGAGGATACTTGATTGGTAAACTATTTAAAATTATTTATGTATATTATTTTTTTACTTGTCGCAATTTATTTGGATATAAAATTGTAACTCGTCATTCTTTTGAATAGAAAGAAGAGAAAACCATGTTGGTGGTTTTCTTTTTTTATGTCGTATTTAGTTATTGACAATTTTTGCTTATAAAATATAATTAACTTATCATATGTTAACTAAAAATATAAATAAGTTAACATTAAGAATGGGGGATTTAAAATGCATCCAGAAAGATTGAAAATGCTTATTACTTCAGCTTTATTTGCATCGATTATTGGTATACTTGCACAAATATCTATTCCTTTACCTTTTTCTCCTGTACCGATTACAGGTCAAACACTAGCAATCGGACTTGCTGCAACAATTTTAGGCAGAAAATACGGAACGATATCAGTACTTATCTATTTAGCAATTGGTGCGATTGGAGTACCTGTATACGCTGAGTTTTCAGCTGGATTTAGTGCACTTATAGGGCCTACTGGTGGCTATTTAATTGGATTTATACCAACTGTATTAATCATTGCTTACTATATAGAAAAAACTAGATTCACAGTCTTACAAGTATTCATAGCAAATACGATTGGAATGCTAGTTACATTAATATTTGGAACAATTTGGTTAAAAATCTCTTTGGATTTAGGTTGGAAAGCAGCACTAACAGGTGGATTTTACCCGTTTATCATTTTAGGACTTGTTAAAGCATACTTAGCTGCTACAATTGGCGTTATTGTAAGAAAGCGTCTTGAGAAAGCTAATTTATTAAAAGTTGAAAGTAATATTTCAGCTTAATTAAAAAAAGAACCCTTTTAATGGGTTCTTTTTCAATATATTCATCTTCTTAATGAAACGTTTGTTTAGTTATTTCCCTATACATCTCCCTATGAAAAAGATAAACCACTCAAATGAGTGGTTTTCTTGTTAGTTTGAGACCTTAACTGATTGAACAACTGCACGGTCCTTTTTTTGTTTAATTGTTACAATATAATCTTGACCTGATTGATTATACTCATCCATTTGATGTTCTGGAATATAAAATCGATCAAGATTATGGTTGATATTCATTACTTTTTCGCCATTATCATATGTATCGTAGAGATATGATATTTTGGCACTAATATATTTTAATTTTTCAGGGCGTTGATCTGTTACAAAATCAAAAACGTAGAGCCCCTTTTCACTCTTTTTGAACACAATATAAACCTTCTGCCCTTCTTTTGGTTTCGCTTTACCTTTCCAATCCTTATCTTTAATTTCATCGAATTTATATGATAGTGCCGCATAGTGACCAAATAATGGCTCGATAGGATCTAAGCTTTCTGCCTCAATCTTAAAAGTCTCAGCAGTTTGTTTAAAGTACATAATGCTTCCAAGTAATGAAAGTAGCAAAATCAACTGAATAAGTGACAATAATATTAGTTTCATTTTATTTTGCATGTTCATCACCTCTTGCTTTTTTCGATTGTAAAAAGACGATATAGAGTATAACTGCAAGAATAATGAATACGATTGATTTACCTATGAAAGTAACAGATAAACCTGTGTAAATACCAATTACAAGAATAATAAAAGTAATAAAGCCAATGATCATACTTCTTTTTTCTTCATGTGAAACACCAAAGAATAAGCGAATACAAGAATAAGCGAATAATATTAAAACACCAACAATCATATTAGCTAATTCATCTTGAATACCCAAAATTGGTAATAGGAAAATGAATAGATAAATCCAGAGATAATTTTTAATTTCCTCATTATTTTTCCATTTTCTATAAACTGTATAGATGGCTAATAAAATGCACAATAGCATTAGAATATTGAAAACTGGAAAGGCTAATTCTTTTTGAATTTCATGGATTACATCATAAGTTACTCCCATGATCGTAATGATAAATGTAGCAATCCAAATAAATGGAGAAATGAAAGGTAGTAATACATAATCAATCACTTCAAGTTCATTAAGTAGCCACAAAACAAATATTACCGTGATAATTGGTATAATATACTGACGATCAGAAATTGTTTCAAAAAACACGATGATAGTATAGCCTAAAAAAGTATAGTTGAAGCTCGCATTCCAGCGAGTTTTCATTTTCATAAGGAAATAAATTGAACAAAGTAATAATGGTAGCTGTAAGAGATATACATAAGACGTTCCATTATCAGCACTATAGTTTAAACTAAATAATCCAATTCCTAAGAATAAATAATAAAACATGTCGTGCTTTAAAAAGTAATAATATAGAAAGGCTAATAAAGTCCAAGTTATAAGAAAAATTGGGCTATCGCTAGAAAATTGATACATTTGTACAATTAAAACGAAGGCACACGCATATCCAATTACATTTATGAAATTCAAACAATTTCCGAAAAGCTCTTTACCTTTTTGATAACTGATAAACGCCGCTGAATGAAAAATGATTAATGTAACAAAAATAATGACTAATCTTACAGTTTGATCGTAATTATTCCAGTTGCTTCCAACGAGCGCTAGTATTGAAAAAGCAACTAGTAAAGCAATAAGAAAGGGTACGATATTCGTTAAAAAGGACTGCTTCTCACTTTTATTCCTATGATTTTCATAGGTTAGGATTCTGCTTACAGTCTCGTCATCTATTAACTCATGAGACCGCCACTCTTTTAGTTTTTGATCGATTTTATTCATTGTTTGCCCCCTGTTTTGTAGTGCAAAATAAATACGCTACTTAACATCAAAATAATTCAATTGATTAAGAAACTTTTAATGTTTTAATATCATTATAAGCTCCAAATACTGTTTCTAGTATAAATAGTTCTAAGATTTAGATGATTAAGAGAATGAATCAAACGTTTGTTTAACTATTTGTTAAAAAAAGAAAAGCACCCCATTTCTGGAATGCCTCAAAAACATGTCCTATTTTCTTTTCTTCAATATTCTCTATATCTATTAATCCCAAATATTCGGTCGTTCAATATTCATTGTTCGCATGTAGTCCAATAATTGGCCAGTATGAACAGATTCATGATAAGCCACTCGTAGTAACATATCTCCTAGTGTACGGATATATCCTACGTCTGAACGATCTATTTTTACACTCTCTAGTTCAGAAACTTCTATTGATTTAAGATAGTTAATAAATTCATTTCGAAGAGGTACTGCTCTATCTAAATCATCTTGTACATTCGTAAATTCAATTAAGTCGTATGGATTTTCAGGATTTGATATACTTTTTCTATTTTGTAAGATTTGAAGATAAATATATTCACTTTCAAGTACATGCCGAACCATTTCCGCACAAGTTAAAGCTTTTTCATCTGGCTTCCAATTTAACATATTAGTAGGAATTGCTTGCCAAACTTTCAAACTTCTACGTCTAATTTCTTCAAAATTTAGTACAATTAAATCGATTTGGTTCATAAAAATCCCTCCTTATATTATTAGTAAATTATACCATAAATCAACTCGCAAAAAGAACTAATGTTCTCATTTTAATTTGGCCTACTTCTTTGTTTTTGCGTTTATTGTAGATTCCCTTTTCGTATGATAGTCTTTTCATGACGAGTAAATACTGAATATTCTTTTCAAAATGGAGGTAAAAATGTTCAAAATCATGATTGTAGAAGATGATGAGAAAATTAGAAAAATAGTCTCTGAAACTTTACAGAAATGGCAGTTTGAAGTAATTGAAATCAATCAGTTTGATCAAGTACTTACTGAGTTTGAGAAAGCTCAACCTCATTTAGTATTATTAGATATTAATCTACCGTCTTTGGATGGCTTTTATTGGTGTCAACAAATTCGGACGGTTTCTAAGGTTCCCATTATATTTCTTTCATCAAGAAATCAAAATATGGATGTCATAATGGCTATTAATATGGGTGGAGATGATTTCGTTCAGAAACCATTTGATTTAGGTGTTTTAGTCGCAAAAGTAAGTGCATTACTAAGAAGAAATTATACATATCAGGATGAAACTAATACGCAATTAATTCATCGTGACTTAAAGTTTCATTTAAATAACTCATCAATTGAATATCATAATAATTCAATTGAGTTATCTCGAAATGAATTTATTATTATGCAAATTTTAATGAGAAACATTGGTAAAATCGTATCGCGCGAGAATTTAATGCAAGCTTTGTGGAATGATGAACAATTTGTGGATGATAACACTTTGACTGTAAATGTAAATCGTTTAAGAAGAAAAATAGCTGGACTTGGTCTTGAAGAATTTATCATTACACGTAAAGGGCTAGGTTATCTAATATGAAGCAGTTTTGGCTATTTTTAAAGTTCGAGAAATCTTATCTTTATATGTTCATTATTAATAACATTGTATTAGGTGCTTTATTTTATACAGACCCGACAATCTCTTTAAAATGGCAAACATTCATATATGCAACTACATTAAATTTACTTATTTTAGCTGGTTTTTTACTTTATCGTTTTCAGAAAAACATTCATATTGTTCGTCGAATCGATGAAGAAGATCACGAGAACTTATCATTTGAAGGTTTCTTTTATCAACAGCATTTAGAGGAATTAAAAAAAAATCAAATTCGAACAATAAATGAAATTCAGTATAAACAGAAAGAGTATCATGATTTTATTGTATCGTGGTTTCATGAAATCAAAACGCCTATTTCAGTATTAAGTTTAATGCAGCAAACTGAATTTGATGAGAAAAGCTTAGGGGAAGAAATAACTAAAATCGAGCATTATGTAGACCAAGCCCTTTATTATGCAAAACTAGAAAACTTTCATCAAGATTATGAAATCGTAAATTGTAATGTGGAACGGATTGTAAAAGAAGTTGTGAAGAACAACTCAAAAGCGTTTATTGCTAAAAAAATCCGCTTGCACTTATCATTACATTCTACGGTTGTACAAAGTGATTCCAAATGGCTACAGTTTATTTTAAATCAATTGATTAGCAACAGTTTAAAATATACTAATAGTCATGGAGAAATCTCAATTTCTACTGAAGATACGGTGAAAGAAAAACGTTTAATTATACAGGATACAGGTATTGGTATTGATCAGCAAGATCTCCCTCGCATTTTTAATCGTGGGTTTACAGGTAAAAATGGACGTATTTATACAAAATCAACTGGTATGGGACTTTACTTAGCACAGGAGTTATCAAATAAACTCGGGCATTATATTACTTGTACGTCTGAAGAAAATGTTTTTACGAAATTCGTGATTCATTTTCCTAAAAATAATGATCCTTATTTATCGACGATAAAGGAAAATACATATTAGTAAACGAAAAAATCACAATTAAACTAATAAATAACATGAATATTAAAATTGGTAATGGTGGCGTACTAAGGTCTGATTGACTTAAGGACACCACTTTATAATTATAAAAAAGTATGTGTTGATTTCCACTGCAGGATGCTCGCTTTCCGTGGGGCGTGCGCTGAGCCTCCTCGGCGCTTTCGCGCCTGTGGGGTCTCACCTGTCCCGCTTCTCCCACAGGAGTCGAGCACCTTCCGTTGCAATCTTATTGTTTAATGAGAGGATGACTCTAAGTACTATCTTAAAATTACTGCCATTATAAAATACAATATTTATAAATTAAAGATCTACTTTTTATGTTTTTAGTTTAACCACCCTCTCTGACCAATTCAGTGTCATAGATACCTATAAAATATAAAAGTAAGAAAAAAATATATAAACATTTGAAGAAGACTTTGATGGTCACATCCTAAAAACAGTAAGAATGGTTCTGAAAGTGTAAAACTCTCATGTAGCTAGTTTTTTAACTAAATAATTAACGATAAATAATATGAGGACCAAATCCAATGCGATTTAGTCCTCTTATTATTTATCCTTATACACTTAAGCTGATTCCACACATGCATTGTCATTGTTTTTGTGATTCTTAACGTCTTTGGTTCACTATTTTATAGTAAATACTTGTAGATGATAAATATAATAAACAGTAAATCAAGGTATAGACTAGTAGGACTCCTAAAATTACACTTGTTAGTTCTGGAAAGTCTTGAACAGAGTCTAGCATGTAGTATTTTAGAATCAGCCAGCTATGAATGATGCCTAATACTAAAGGGGGCATGAAAACGAATAGTAATTGTTTACGAATTACTTTTTTCAAAACTTTATTATTTACTCCTATTTTACGTAGTATGGCATATTGTTTTTGCTCTTCAGTTGCTTCACGTAATTGTTTAAAGTAAATAACACTGGCTAGCGCAAACAGGGCTATGATTGCAAGGAAGCATGCTGAAAAAAGCATTAGTGAAGAGCTTTCAATTTGTTTTGAATATACATCAGCAAAGGATGAGTAATAGGCATTTGGTGTTTTTGCAACTACTGAGTAAATTTGTTTTGAAAGTGATTCAGCATTTTTGGCATTTTTAATTGTATAAATCTCATACTGTTGTTTGGTTGCATGGTCCTTTAACTCTGAGTATGCTACATCTGAAATAACTAGAACTGATGGTTTTTTGTCCATTGATCCATGTGGACTTGTTGCCCATCCAATTAGGGCATAATCCTTCTTTTCTACCAAACTGAAGGTCTTTTCTTGATTCGTTTTGATACTAAACTTAGGTCGCTTATTTCGCTCATATACTACTCCAAAGTCAGTTCCTTGAGAAAGCGAGACAGCTTCTGTTCCCTTTAGTTTAACTTTTTGGTCATCGCCTCGTTTTGAAACGATTTGATTGTAGGTAGTTTCGTTAAAAAGAAAAACTTCTTTTGAGAAATATGAAGGCTCCTCAAATGCTAATTTACGGTCAGAATTTGCTTTAGATACTAACCCCTCAATTGTTTCGTGATCTTCAATTTTATGATTTGATTTTATAATCAGACTTTCAATTTTCTCATTTGTTTCTTTATTAATAGATTGGTAAGCAATATTGTTCGGTAGGTTCCTGTCAACTGCCTCAAATTGTACCTTGTAATTAATCGTTACAAATCCAATTAATATGATTAAAATGGCACTAAATAAAGTTATAAACGTTAAGTTTAACGTATTACTTCTTATTTGAAACTTTAACGATGACGCCCAAAGTACTGTGTTACCTTCTCGATAATTTTTTCTACTACTAATATATTGAAGTAACCATCCAGTAAACTGACGGAAGAATAAATAAGTTCCACCTAATATGCCAATTGTTACTGTAATTAACCCTATTTTTGCGTGCTCCTGCCATAAAACCGACTCTCTACCACTACTAATACAAAAAATTGAAATCCCTAATAACAAGATTGATAGTAGTGCTAAAAATGGTGATGATTTAAACACCTTTTCCATTTTTGTATGAGCATGAAAAAGTTCAATTAATTGGACTCTTCTAATCATAAAGAAACTTTGAAAACTGATAATAACGGCAAGTAAAAAGAATAGTAATACAGTAGAACCAATCGCTTCAATTGGAAAATTCAAAGAAATGACGTTCGTATAATTCATTAAGTTCATTAGTAACATACCAAAGAACTTTGAAAGTAGTCCTCCTATTAACATGCCACTTACTAAAGAAAAACCACCGATCATTAGATTTTCATAGAATATCATTAATGTAATTTGTGTTTCACTCATTCCAAATAATAGATACATTCCAAACTCTTTTTTTCTTTGTTTCATAAAAAAGGAATTAGCATATAAAATAAAGAAAATGATAAATAGGAATATGACAACTGTCGCGATCATCACACCCATTTGGAAATTTTCCTTATTCTTAAGTGCATTAATAATATCTTCGTTATACATTAAAGCCGAGAATGTAAATTGAATAATAACACCGATAATCATTGAAACTAGGTAAATTGTATATAAACGAAAATTGCGCTTTATATTACGTCTCGTTAGCTCGAGAAGGCTCATGATTAATTACCTCCCATCAAGCTTTGAGTATCTAAAATGCGATCATAAAATGTTTTTTGATCCTGATCTCCTTTATAAAGCTCATTGACAATCTTTCCGTCTCTTAAAAAAATGACACGTTTACAATAACTTGCAGCATATGGGTCATGTGAAACCATTAATATCGTAGTTTGAAATATCTCATTTAGGTTCACAAGTTGTTCCAATAATTGTGTTGCCGAACGTGAATCAAGTGCTCCCGTTGGCTCATCTGCAAAAACAATAGCTGGATTTGTTATGATTGCGCGAGCAGAAGCAGCTCGTTGCTTTTGCCCCCCTGAAATTTCATTTGGATATTTATGAAGAATATCTTCAATATTTAAAGCCTTAATGATTGGACTTAAACGCTCTTCCATTTCTTTTGATGATACATTCCTTAGAGAAAGGGGTAATAAAATATTTTCTTTTACATTTAATGTATCTAGTAAGTTATAATCCTGAAAAATAAATCCCATATGTTCTTGCCTAAATTTTCTCAACGCCTTTTTATTTAAATCTAATAAGGATTGTTCTTCTAACCATACTTCTCCGCCAGTGAATTGATCGATTGTAGATAAAACATTCATTAATGTAGACTTACCTGATCCAGATGGACCCATTATTGCTGTAAACTCTCCTAAATTAACTATCAAATCAATATTTTTTAAAACGGTTGTTTTTCCGTAGTTTTTAGATAAATTCTTTGTTCGGATTACAGTTTTCATATTGATGACCTCCTATTCATGTTAAATATAATCTGAATTGATTTAGATAACCATCGATTTAACATGAACTAACATGACGATATTGTCACTTTCAAACAATATTTTGTTTTATGTTACCCTGCTACTGATAACTGATGCACGTACAGCACTCCCCAATCTATTCATAAAAAAACAGCCCTTTATCAAGGACTGTTATCTTTAATTATACCGGA
Source organism: Gottfriedia sp. ABJ_BB2_2 (assembly GCF_055484705.1). Lineage (NCBI taxonomy): Bacteria > Bacillati > Bacillota > Bacilli > Caryophanales > Bacillaceae > Gottfriedia > Gottfriedia sp. ABJ_BB2_2. The sequence goes on along the minus strand of NZ_JBVFKR010000012.1, from coordinate 91,675 downwards.
TATACACCATGCTTTTTCGTGCTTGGCGTTTCGTATGATTCCGAGTAGTACTCAAATCGTTTAATTAGTTCAGATCGAAGCTCTTCTGGTTGAATGACAACATCAACAACTAATTCTGATGCTAAACGGTAAATATCAATATCCTCTGAATACTCTTTACGCTTTTCTTGAATGAATGCAGCTTGTTCTTCTTTTGGTAAGCTTGCAATTTTATTAGCGTATACTGCGTTTACTGCAGCTTCAGGACCCATTACTGCAATTTGAGCAGATGGAAATGCAATAACGCAGTCAGTTTCAAATGCAGGACCAGCCATTGCGTATAAACCGGCACCATATGCTTTACGAACAATTACCGAAATTTTTGGCACTGTTGCGTTACTCATGCTGTATAACATTTTCGCACCGTGTCGGATAATTCCTGCACGTTCTACTTTTGTGCCAATCATAAATCCTGGTACATCCATTAAGAATAATAAAGGAATATGGTAAGCATCACATAAATTGATAAATTTAGCTGCTTTATCCGCTGAATCAGGGAATAATACCCCACCTTTAACCTTAGGTTGATTTGCTACAATTCCAACACTTCGTCCATCAATTCTAGCAAAACCAGTTACTAATTCAGGTGCGAATAATTTTTTGATTTCAAAGAATGAATCTTCATCTACTACTCGATCGATAAACTCATAAATAGAAAATGGTACGTTTTGATTACCTGGAATCATTTCAGCTAATGATTTTTCTTTTACTACTGGGTTCTTAGCTTCTACAACAGGTGACGCTTGTTTAAAGTTGGCAGGTAAAAATGATAAATACTCTTTTACTTGTCGAATTGCATCTTCTTCTGACTCACATAAAACATCCCCACATCCTGAAACTGAACAGTGCATTCTAGCTCCGCCCATTTCTTCAAGCGTTACTTTTTCACCGATAACCATTTCAGCCATACGAGGTGATCCTAAATACATAGATGAGTTGCCTTCAACCATGAATACAGCATCACAAAATGCAGGTATATACGCACCACCAGCAGCTGATGGGCCAAATAATAAACAAACTTGAGGTACTTGGCCAGACAGCTTAATTTGATTATGGAATATTCGTCCTGCGCCTCGTCTTCCTGGGAACATAAATACTTGGTCAGTAATACGTGCGCCAGCTGAATCTACAAGGTAGATTAATGGGCATAGCATTTTTTTGCAAGTTTCTTGGATACGAATAATTTTCTCTACTGTTTTTTCACCCCAAGATCCTGCTTTTACAGTAGAATCATTTGCCATTACACAAACTGTACGACCATTAATCTTTCCGATTCCTGTAATAATTCCGTCTGCTGGAAACTCATCATTTACGCAATTGGCAAACAAACCATCTTCTACGAAACTATCTTTATCTACTAGCTGATTAATTCTCTCTCTAGCAAAAAGCTTTCCAATTTTAGCATTGCTCTCATGATACTTTTCTTTCCCACCAGAAAGTATTTGGTCTTTTCGAGCTTGATATGTTGCTTCGTTTGACATGTGAGTTACTCTCCTTTGTATTGTGGTTTACGTTTTTCTTGAAACGCATTTAAGCCTTCCATACGGTCCTCAGTATGTAGTAATCTTTCGTACTCGTATGTTTCTAATCTTAAACCTAAATCTAATGGTAGATCGAAGCCAGATTGAATCGCTTTTTTTGCTGCGCGTATTGCAAGAGGTCCCTTACTTGCAATTGCTTCACAAATTTCTAATGCTTTATTTTGTAATTCATCTAATTCAACAACATGTTCTAAAATTCCAATTTGCTCAGCTTCTTGTGCATTTAATCGTTTACCTGTATAGATTAATTCCTTAGCTTTTCCAATTCCAACCAAGCGTGGTAGTCTTTGTGTTCCACCAGCTCCAGGAATAATCGCTAAGGATGTTTCTGGTAAGCCTACTATTGCATCTTTATGAGCAAGGCGAATATCACAAGCTAAAGCAAGTTCCAAGCCTCCGCCTAATGCAACGCCATTAATAGCTGCGATTGCTGGCATTGGAAGCTTTTCAATTTTAAAGAATAGGGATCCAATCATAGCAACGGTTTCCCTAGCTTCACTTTCAGTCATGCCTCTTCTTTCCTTTAAATCAGCTCCACTGCAAAAGTAAGAAGAACCACTACCTGTAAATAATACTGCACGAATATCTGATGCTTTTGATAATTTGTCCATTTCATCATGAAGAGCATCTAATAACTCGCGAGATAAGGAATTTGCTTGTTTCGTTCGGTTAAGCGTAAATACTCTTACATGTCCAATATCATTTACAAGTAAACAGGATTCCATTTAAATACTCTCCTTTGAACCATTCCATACGGAAAATAATTTACTAACTGGCGTCAAGTTCATCGTCTCAGAAATATAATTTGTCGCATGGTGAAGTTTCTTTTCATCAACACCAGTTGAAATACCTAATCGATGAAGTAATGAAACAATATCTTCAGTTGCTACATTTCCACTTGCTCCCGGTGCATATGGACAGCCACCTAACCCTCCAGTTGACGAATCGAATCGTTCAATTCCAAATAACAATGAAGTATATAGATTTGCCATCGCACGACCGTATGTATCGTGAAAGTGCATTGCAATCTGATCAACAGATATTTCTTTTAATAAATCCTCTAAAAATTCATTTACTTGATATGGTGTAGCAATGCCAATCGTGTCTCCAAAAGAAATTTCATCTACACCATAGTCAACTAATTGATTAGCCATTTTAATAACTTGAACAGTATTGATATTGCCTTCATAAGGACAACCAAATACTGTTGATATATATGCTCTTGTAGATTTTTTATGCTGTTTACATTCAGTAATCATCGAACGAATTTCACTCATTGACTGCTCAATACTAGCATTTTTATTTTTCAAATTATGTGTTTCACTGGCAGAAACGAAAAAGTTAATTTCATCTGCATCAGCTTCAAATGCACTGATTAGTCCTCTTTTATTTGGGACAAGCGCTGCATAAGTAACCCCATCTTTTTTGTTAAGTTTTGTGAATAGATCAACAGAGTCACTAAGTTGTGGGATCCAGTCTGGCCTAACAAATGATGAAACTTCAATATAAGATAAACCACTTTCTACTAATAAATCGATCCATTCAAGCTTCTTTTCTGTTGGAACAAACTGCTTCTCATTTTGTAACCCATCACGTGGTCCAACTTCCCTTAAAATAACTGATTGAGGTAGTTTCATTTGTTTACTCCTAACCTAGCTTTTCAACTTGGATTAATGAGTCGCCTTCATTCACAAAATCGCCTTCTTGCACAAATACATTTACAACCTTGCATTTATATGGTGCAGCATGTGGAATTTCCATTTTCATAGATTCTAAGATGACATATTCGCCGTCACTATTGATTTCGTCTCCTACTGCTACTAGTAATTTCCATACGCTACCTGCCATCATTGCCGTTAAATTTTCCATTATATAAACCTCACTTTACTTTTTGATATTCACTAATAAAATTAGTCGCATAATCGCCTTCTTGGAATGACTTCGTAGAAAGAATATCAATTAAAAATGGCACATTCGTTTTAATTCCTTCAATACGTACATTTGATAAATACGACTGAAGTTGATGCACTGCGTCTTTTCTAGTTTTTGAAGTCACAATTACTTTCGCTAAAAGTGGATCATAAAATGGCGATACAACCCAACCATCGTAAAGATGTGTATCAACCCTCACACCTTCTACCTCTGGAAAACTACAATGTTGAACAGTTCCAGGAGATGGGAAAAACGTTTTAGGATCCTCCGCATAAACCCTTACCTCAATCGAGTGTCCATTCATCTCTACATGATGTGGACGAATTGGAAGAATTTCACCAAATGTAATGCGGAATTGCCATTCAACTAAATCAATTCCTGTAATCCCTTCAGTAACGCCGTGTTCTACTTGTAATCTAGTATTCATTTCTAAGAAATAGATATTTTCGTTCTCATCTACTAGAAATTCAATCGTACCTACATTTATATATTTCATTTTTTTAGCAATTGTAAGTGCATACTCTTCTAATTTTTTGCGTCCATGTGATGAAAGAAATGGTGATGGTGCCTCTTCAACAACCTTTTGGTTTCTTCTTTGAATTGAGCAGTCTCTTTCAAACAGGAACACTATATTGCCAAGTGTATCTGCTGCAATTTGTGCTTCAATATGTCTTGGTTTTAAGATTGCTTTTTCAATAAATACATCATCATTTGCAAAGAATTGAAGTGCTCTTGTTTGAGTTGCAGCAAATTCCTTTTCTAGTTGCTCTTGATTCTCGATTAATTTCATACCAATCCCACCACCACCACTGGAGGCTTTTAACATGACAGGATAACCAATATCGAATGCAATTTCTTTTGCTTCTTCTACAGATTGAATTGGGTGAGAGTTCCCTTTGATAACAGGAATATTTAATTGCTCCATGAGCTGTCTAGCTCTAATTTTTTCACCCATCATTTCTAAATGTTCAGGCTTAGGACCTACAAATAAAATTCCAGCTTCTGCACATTTTTTAGCAAAATCACTATTTTCTGATAGGAAACCGTAACCTGGATGAATTGCAGTTACGTTGTTTTCTTTAGCCAACTGAATAATATAATCGCTATTTAAATACGTATCTTTTGTATGGTTTCCTTTAAGAGGGAAAGCCTCATCACTTAACTTAACATGCAAACTTTCCTTATCAGCCTCTGAGTAGATAGCAACAGTTTGATAACGCAGTTTTTTACATGTTTGGATAATTCTGCATGCGATTTCCCCGCGGTTTGCAATCAGTATTTTGATCATATTCTCGCTCCTTATCGGCATCCTAATTGTCTTGCAATAACGATACGTTGAATTTCAGAAGTTCCTTCACCAATTTCAAGTAACTTAGCATCACGTACTAAACGTTCAATACCATATTCCTTCATGTATCCGTAACCGCCATGAATTTGTAATGACTCATTCGCAATTTTGGAAGCGATTTCAGAAGCGTATAACTTAGCAAACGCCGCTTCTTTTGTAAAAGGTTTTCCATTATCCTTTAACCATGCAGCTTTGTGTACCATATTTCGAGCTAGTTCAATTCCCATTGCCATATCTGCTAGCTTAAATTGAATTGCTTGGAAGCTAGAAAGAGGCTGGTTAAATTGTTTACGTTCTTTTGAGTAAGCTAATGCCTTATCAAAAGCCTTTTGTGCAATACCTACAGCAAGAGCTGCGATTGAAATTCTTCCACCATCTAATGTATATAAAAACTGGCCAAACCCTTTATCCGGATTACCTAGAATATTTTCTTTCGGTACTCGTACTTCATTTAAAACAATTTGAGTCGTATTTGATGCCCTTACACCCATCTTGTCATAAGGATCTGTAATCGTTAATCCTTCTGAATCGGTAGGTACAATAAATGCACAAATATTTTTCTTTCCTCTTTCATCTATTGAAGTATAAGCTGTAACAATAATTGTATTTGAATATTGAGCATTCGTAATCCAGCATTTCTCACCTGTAATCACGTACTCGTCTCCATCTAATACTGCTCTTGTTTGTGTTCCCCCAGCATCAGAACCAGCATTAGGTTCTGTTAAGCCGAATGCGCCAAGCGTTTTTCCTTGTGCCATTGGAACCAAGTACTTTTGCTTTTGTTCTTCCGTACCAAAATAATAAATTGGAGATGCGCCAAGTGAAATTGTGGCAGCAAAACTTAAACCAGTTCCACCACATGCACGTCCTATTTCTTCTACAGCTATTGCATAACTAATTGTATCGCTTCCGCTTCCACCGTATTCTTCAGGAAAAGGAATACCTAACAAACCTAATTCACCCATTTTTTGGAATGTTTCAATTGGGAATCTACTATCGCGGTCATTTTCTTCTGCAAAAGGCTCAATTTCCTTCTCTGCAAAGCTTCGTACCATTTCTTGAATCAATTGCTGTTCTTTAGATAATAAAAAATCCATGTGCTAGTCACTCTCCTTTTAATAGTAAGGTACGTTTTAAAAAACGTAAGAATGCCTCCAACTGTCGGTTTTCTCAGTGGAGTCAGTTTATATCTATATTAAAAAATAATATAGTCTTACAATTGATAATATTCGATATATTATACCAATTTCCTTTGTGCAAAATTCTTATAATTTCGACAAATTAAGACAAGTGGTTAGTACAAGGTATTGAATGCCGATATTTCATTCCAAATACAAAAACACTACCTTAAGTAGTGTTTACTTAATATATATATGAAGTTAGTAATATAGACATTCCTTTTATTTTGTCCATGTTTAGGAATAAATTGGTCACTTGAACAGCTTGTTCGGTGACATATATCAAGTCTCATCAGTCCCTCTATTTATATCTACCGCCATAATGAATCCTTGTTCATTTATCCCTTACATTTAATAAAATCTTACCAATACTTTGTCGACTCTCTAGTAATCTATGAGCACTCACGGCTTCTTCTAATGAAAATTGATGACCTATTTTAATCGTTAACTGGCCATTTTCAATAAAGTTGAATATTTGTTTAGCCGTTTCCTTCAATAACTCAGGGCGTTCTTTTCTTGTTGTACCTAAACTAAATCCTAAAATAGATCGACAACTTGAATGCAACTGTTCTGTATTAAAATGTCCTACTTCCCCACTTGAGTTTCCAAAATGAACGAGCCGACCATATGGTGCTAAACATTGTAAACTTTGCTCAGATATTCTACCAGCTATTGAATCTAGTACAATATTTGCTCCTTTACCGTCTGTTAATTCATTTACTTTTTGAGCAAAGTCTTCCTTTTCATAACAAATAACATCATCAGCACCAGCAGCTTGTGCAACTTCAGCCTTCTTTTCGTTTCCAACCGTGCCAATGATTTTACCTGCACCTAAAATCTTAGCAATCTGTATAGCTGTAGTCCCTACTCCTCCAGCTGCAGAATGGATTAGGACTGTTTCTCCTTTTTCAATTACAGCTACATCGGCTAATAATTTATATGAAAGAAAAGATACAGTTAGACATGACGCAGCTATATCAAATCCGACTCTTTTTGGTATATGAAATGTTAAATTTTCATTTGCTACTACGTATTCAGCATATGAGCCACCAACTGGAAATGCCGCTACTCTCTCTCCGACTTTAAATTGCGTTACTTCCTTTCCAACAGCAATAATGACACCAGCAGCATCCAATCCTGGGATAAATGGAAATGTGCCTTGCCCTTTTTTTCCGTATCTTGATTTTATATCTGCAAAATTAACACTGGCTTTTTCTACTTTAATTAACACTTGCTTTGAGTTAAATGTAGGGATATCTAAATCAACATACTTTAATACTTCTGGTTTACCGAACTTAGTTACAACAACCGCCTTCACGCTATTCACCTCATTTATAACCTTTACTTTCATTTTACAATTTGAAAGACTTGTTTAAAAATAGCGTTTTATTATGAGGTACAATAAGAAAAACTTATTCATGATTGGATCATATCGATTTCACCAATAAAAAAACTACCTTACCATATAGATAAGATAGTTTTACAATTAATCATTCATTTTAATGATGAATGTTTCTGCTGCTCCTTTAATATCTTCTTTCCCTAAAATAGCAGATACAATGGCAACACCGTCTATTTTCGTTTTCATCAGTTCAGTTACATTTTCTTCATTAATTCCACCAATCCCAACAATTGGAATCGAGATTGCTTCACGGATTACGTGTAATTGTTCTAGTGATACAGACTTTGCATCTAATTTTGTACTTGTTGGATAAATAGAGCCAATCCCAACATAATCAGCACCTTGTTCTTGTGCAAGAAGCGCTTCTTCTAATGTCGTTGCAGACACTCCAATAATCATATCTTTTCCGACGATTTCCCTTGCTACCGTGAGTGGTAAATCCTCTTGACCAATATGTAAACCTTCTGCTTTTATTGCAAGTGCAATATCTAATCGATCATTGATAACGAGTGGAACACCATATTTTAATGTTACTTCTTTTACCTTTAGCGCAAGTTCATAAAAGTCTAAGCTACTGCAGTTTTTTTCTCTTAGCTGAACAATCGTTGTTCCACCTTTAATTGCATCCTCAACTGACTGGATTAAATCCCTTCCCCCTAATACATCTCGGTCTGTCACTAGATACAGCTTATAGTCAACTTTATTTCTTAATACACTCATTCAATTTTACCTCCTTTTAGCAATGTTTCTGCTGACATTTTGGAGATTTCATCAAATAAGTTTACTTTAAATGTTCCAATTGCTTGGTCCTTTGTTAAACGTTCCTTTGCCAACTCACCACTTAACCCCATAATCGTAATGCCGGTAATTGCAGCAAGAAAATAATCTTTTGTTACACCAGCGAATGTTCCAATTAAAGATGTACTCATGCATCCTGTTCCTGTTACATCTGCAAGCATTTTATCACCATTTGAAATTTTACAAAGTTTATCTAATGATGCCACAATGTCAACGGCTCCAGTAATGGCTACAACCGTACCTAATTTCACTGCTAAAGCTCTAGCAATTTCAACGCCATTTTCTTCATTCGCAACTGAATCAACGCCTTTAATCTGTACATTTATTCCTGCGATTATTTTTATTTCAGACATATTTCCACGTATGACCGCGAATCGAACTTCTTTTAATAAAATAGCCGTTGTCTCCGTTCGGAGTGTAGTAGCTCCTACACCAACTGGATCCAAAATAACTGGGATTCCAAGTTGGTTTGCTTTTTTTCCTGCCGTGATCATTGATTGAATTGTTCTTTCGTTCAACGTACCAATATTGATGACTAGTGCTGATGCAAAAGCTAACATTTCCTCAACTTCTGCTAAATCATCTGCCATGACTGGCGAACCACCAATCGCAAGAACCATATTTGCACAATCATTAACCGTTACATAGTTTGTAATATGATGTACTAATGGTTTTTTACCCTTTACATCTCCAATTAACTGACTGATTTCATTAAGAACTGACATGTTTATTTCCCCCTACATGCTGATTAGTAAATTTATTTATAACAAATTGAACGACAATATAAATCAAACCAATGACTACCATACTAGGAATAGTTGCTCCTAGAAAACTATCAAATTGTACAAACTGTCGATAGATAAATATCCCAACTACCCAAATAAGCATAGCAACCCAATCTAACATTAAGGTTTTTCTAATTTTTGTACGCTTTAAAATAAAATAATCCGTTAACAAAATTGCATACAAAGGTGCAAAAAAAGAACCAATTAAATATAAAAATCCTTCATATTTTTCAATCGGAAATACCATTGCAAGTATTGTTCCTATAATCGTCAATACAATTGCGACATGCTTTCCATTTAATTTGGGAAATACAGTTGTCAATGAAATACCACCAGAATATGCATCCATAAAAGTAGTCGTAACTGTTGCTAACACAACGATTCCAACTGCAAATAATCCAAGATTTGCACTCATTAGAACTGCCACTGGATCATATTCATTAAATGCTAGAGCAGCCCCTAGTCCGATTGCATACATCCATGAACTACCAACCATATAACCAACGAAACTTCCAATTGCACCTTCACGAGTTGACTTAGCAAAACGAGTATAGTCACTTATTAATGGAAGCCATGATAATGGCATGATAACGGATAGTTCTACTGCAGCACCAAAAGACATCTCAGAAGTACCAGGTTTAAAAAGGAATTCACTATGCTTGAAAATAACAAAGCACAAAACAATCGTTAGTAAAAATAATAGCGCTACTGCTACACTATTTAACTTCTTCCAAGCATTTTGACCAAAATATAACCAAATACAAATCAATAAGCCAACAATAAGACACCATACCCAAGGCTGATTAAAATGAAAATCAGATCTAGTTACTACATTAATAGATCTAGCTCCTGTAACAATCATAACTGCCGTCCAGCCCACTAGTTGCAACACATTTAATATAGAAAATAAATAACTGCCATATCTTCCAAATGATATTTTAGTAGATTCCATTGCCGTTAAACGCTCTCTTGAACCGATAACGCCACCTAACACAAGAAGTAGCGTACCAAGTAAATGTCCGATTAGAATAGCAGTCAATCCTTTTGTAAAACCTAAAGGTGCAATGAGCGCACCAGTCATAATTTCAGCGATTGAAACTGCGGCACCAAACCAAAGTGTTGCGAAGTTCCATCTTGTTAAATTGCCAGTTTGTTTAGACATGCAAAATACCCGCCTTTTGATACATTGAATAAAAATGATGTACGGGACCTACGCCCTTCCCGATGGAGAATGAATGTTGAATTGCTAATGTTATGTATTCTTTTGCCCTACTAATTGCTTCGTTTAATTGAAATTCATTTGCCAGATTAGAAGCTATGCTTGATGATAAAGTACACCCTGTACCATGTGTATTATTGGTAGCTATTCTAGTACTCTTATAATAAGTAAATTCATCCCCATCATAGCTAACATCTGTCGCATCGTTTTCTAAATGACCACCTTTTACAAGAACAGCTTTAGCACCTAATGTATGAATCAAAATTGCAGCCTCTTCCATCTCTTGAATAGTTGAAATGCTTTTACCTGTAATTACTTCTGCCTCAGGTAGATTAGGTGTTATGACAGTTGCTAATGGAATCAATTCTTGAATTAACGCTTCTTTCGCATCTGGGCTTAACAAATCATAACCGCTTTTCGAAACCATAACTGGATCAACGACAATGTGCTTTGGCTTATACTGTCTTAGTTTTTCAGCAATGATTTTAATCGTATCAATTTGTGATACCATCCCAATCTTTACTGAATCAACTTCAATATCAGTAAAGATTGCATCTAGCTGACTTGCTATCATTTTTGGTGTTATATCTTGAACTGCAAATACACCTTGTGTATTTTGAGCCGTCACTGCGGTAATCACACTCATGCCAAAAACACCATGAGCTGAAAATGTTTTCAAATCCGCTTGAATTCCAGCCCCACCACTTGAGTCAGAACCCGCAATTGTTAATACTTTTTTCAATTTTTTTCCTCCCATTTAGTGAATAGACTTTTTTGATCTACAGATAGAAGTTGTGGATTGATTTAGAGAACAAAAAAAGCACAAATCCCCATAGGGACTTGTGCTCGAACAAATCAATGTTGTAAATGCATATAAATATGCATTTAATCGCTCACTTTCCTACGCTGGCATTATCCAGATCAGGTTAAAGGGTCAAAGACAATTGTGTCTTAATCTCAGCCGACCATTTACGGCACCCCTAGTACTATTCAAAATATCAAATTGTATTTCTCTTACATATTAATTAATACTATTACTAAATTCAAGTAGTTAGACTAATTTATTCATCTTGAATGATTTACATTTAGTTTGAAGATCATTTGTTGGTCAAATTTGGTCTTAGCTTATCCATTTTTCACAAGGAGTTGTTCGCTTGTTAATAGTAAGCCAGAATCAATATAAAACCGCTCTGGATGTGGATGGCTGAGAAAATCATGATGAGAAATAGACCAACCGTATGCCCCTGCATAGCTAAATAAGAGAATATCACCTACTCTTAATCTAGTTATATTTACATCTCTTGCAAGTACATCATTAGGAGTACATAACTCACCTGCTACTGTAATGTTCGCATTCATTAGTTCAGGACGCTCAAATGAGTATGACCAATTTTCTACTGGAACAATTGTAAAAGGATGATTTTGTTTCCAAGCAGCTGGAAGTCTTAAATGGTGACTTCCACCACGGAGTACACAAAAATATTGTTCATGATTTTGTTTAATATCTAAAACCTCAGTCGCATAATATCCACATGATGAGGTAATATAACGTCCACATTCAAATAAAATTTGCCAGTTTTTATCTTTGTTTTTTTCTATGATTTTATGTAAAACAATCATAAATTCTTCCCAGTTAAACTGGTCATGTAATTCTAGATAGTTAATACCGATTCCACCTCCTACATTCAGGTAGGAAATATCTAGATTAAACTCACTTTCCCAAGCTCTAGATAATGCAAAGCAATGGTCTACAAAATAAGCATGTGCCATCGCATCAATATTATTAGACATGGCATGAAAATGAAAACCGCATAGTTTTATATTTGGCATTGATTTCACTAGTGATATTGCCTTTGGTATCTCTTTTTCATCAATACCAAATTGAGTTGGAACACCAGCCATTTTTAACTTGGCATTCGGTACAGACCGGCGAAGATTCACACGAAATAAAATCGATACATTAATTTCTCTTTTTTTGGCAATATGGTTCACTACATTTAGTTCATGGAAACTCTCCACATGTAATAAAGTCACACCGTGATGGATTGCCATGTCAATTTCTTCATAAGTTTTTCCAGGACCACCGAACAAAATCGGAATATGCTGATCGACTGACCTAACTTTTTCAATTTCCCCTAAAGAAGCAACTTCAAACCCACTTACATGTGGAGCTAACGTTTTAAGCAGCGTTTCATCAGAGTTGGCTTTAATTGCGTAGAATAACTGACAGCTTGCTGGAAGAGTTGTCAAAAGTGCTTCTACGTGACTACGTAATTTTGATAAGTCATATATATAAGCACAAAGTGGTTTCTCTTGTTTCATTCGATAAGTTTGCACAATATTTTCAATCAACTTTCTAAAACCTCCATCGAATTATATTTTCATGATTTGTTTTCTTTTCATCACAATCATTAATGTCGTTATAATACAACCTAATCCCATTACATTACCTGCCAAGTGAGTTCCTAAACTCGTTGCTATTGCTCCAATTAATAACGCTCCTAAAGGAATAAAGCCTCTGTCCATTAAAGCGATACTTAATATTCTGCCACGAAGATGATCTGGTACTTGCTTCTGTAACGTAATGCGGCTTAATGTACGATAAGTTTGACTAGTTAATCCAACTAAAAACATCGCGATACTGGCAATCATTAGATTTGTTGTTCCAATAAATAAAAGTAAAGAGCAGCCAAAACTAATGATTGAATAGATTAACCATTTACCTGGTTCATTGATTTCTTTACCGATAGATAACCATGTCGTGCCTGCAATTGCTCCGACTGATGAAATCGATAGTAACATTCCAAACCCTTCAGGTCCTAAGTGTAGAAGCTCTCTAGCAAATAATGGCGTCATTGTTGTATAAGGGAATCCAAATATCATTGGGACAATCGCAAGTATGAGTAATGACTGCACTGACGGTTTTTCTCTAACAAATGTTACTGCCTCTAATAAGGTAATTTTCTCTCCTTCTGCTTTCCTTTTTAATGGTTGAAAGTTTTTGCGAATAAGAGATAAAGAGATTAATACACTAAACGTCCCCCAAGCATTGATATAAAATATATTGGCAATATCAGTCATTCCAATTAATAATCCTGCAATTGCTGGCCCAATCATACGTGATAGATTAATGATCATCGTATTAATTGCGATTGCACTTGCCATCGAAGATTGAGGGACAAGATTTGGAATAAAAGCATTACGGACTGGTGGATCCATAGCTGCAAGCATGGCCCTTAAAGTCACAATGAAGGCAAATAACCAAAATGCTGGTTCCTCCTTAATGAGAAATCCGAGTATAAATGTTAATAACATCATGCCGATTTGCAGCCAAATCAATACTTTTCTTCGGTCCATCCTATCAGCCAATATTCCAGCTGGTACACTTAGTAAAAATGTAGGAACTAAGCGACAAGCATTAATAATACCTAAATGAATAGGCGAATTTGTAAACTGGAGGACTGCCCAATTTAGTGCAACTAAATCCATCCAATCGCCTACCCTAGAAATGAAACTGCCAGTCATGAATATTGTGAATGACTTAGATTGAAACGCAAAGCGCGGTGTTTTCTTTATATCTTGAACTTCAACTTGTGCCATATAACTTACTTTACCTTTCACTTAAAATCATGAAGTGGATTTGGGACAATTGCATACGAATACCCTTTCATATCCGGATCTAAACGCATTTTCGCAAGTGCCTTGTGTTCTACTTTCGCTTTATATAAAGCATCTCGATCAATAATGACATTTTCAGCATACAAAACATCAGCTTCAAGCTCTTCAAACACTTTACGACATAATAAGTGAATTTCATTCCATAACTCTCTTTCACTTAATCCATAAGTTTTACAGGCTTGAAGAATTAACTCACCAAAATGATTTTGGAAAACTGTATAAAATAGTTTATTATGCACTTCATTTAACTGACTCGTTACTGTCACTGATCCAGGATAAAAATCAGCATGAAATTGATGTTTTTCAAGCCTTTCCTTATGTATTCGAACACCACCCCAATCTCGGAAAAGCAAACGAACAGGTCGACCATCTTTAAATACCATCACACTATTTTGTAAATGTCCTTCTAAACCAATTCCATATTTAACAAGAAGTGTTAGAGCACCCGGAATGATAAGTGAAGCGTATTCCTTGATAAACTGAGTCACAGCACTTCTGACAGATGTTTCATTCGTTTCTTTTGAAAACTTCTCAATTAATTCAGCAAATATCATCTTTTCCGAAATAGGTGACTCAGAAAATAGTGAGCTACCGACAATTGCAACTTCATTCTCTTCTATAAACGATTCAATATTTTCTCGAAGAACCGCTGAAAGGTTTCTATTCTTATGCTGGTTATCTTCATTTATTTTAAAATTATAGCCAGCCACCTCACATACAGGAATAAAAGTTTTACGTAACCCATTCTCCATATTCATTATGGTTCGGATGAGTCTAGTAAAGACTGTTGAATTATTGGTTGTATTTGCAGATATGGTACGTACTGTAGAGGTCATCTGACTATTTACTGCTACTTTTATTGCAAATGAATCCACATCTCTATTTTCAAGAGGCACTAATGTTCTAAATGATGAAGTTGAGCCACTTGAAACAGTATAATCATCGATCGGTACGACCACTTTCTCTGCTATTTCCTCTTCATAAATACCAGGTATGGCATTTTCAAGTTGCCATTGGTGTACTGGCACAATTACATAATTTTCAATTAAAAGATTTATGTCTCTAAATTGCTTTTTTACCACTCTTTCTAAGTCGGGGTAAGATTGGAATAGAAGAGCATTCGCATCCACTTCATTTTCATTTACTACACACCATTCAGCATACTCTTTTTTAATCGCTACAAAATGGATTTGTGCAACACCATCGAATTCTGGAGAAAATCGAAAAACATCATCAGGCTCCATGCCAATCTTTGTTTTCGTACCCGGGTGAAGATTATGACCTTCTATCGTTAATTGCTCGAAAAACAAGCTTGAATCAAATTGACTCACTTGTTTTTTCTTTTTTATTACCCAATCAATCGCATTAAACACGCCTAACTTTTTTACATCACTTTGTAGTTCTTTCTTCTTTAGCTCCCAGTATGCGTAGGACAATGCCAAGTTGGCGCTGCCATTTACCAATTCATCTGCTAATTGCTCCCAAGCGAATATAATTCCTTCTTGATAAGCTACTTTATGTCGTCGGATTAACTCCAAAAACTCCACCGAATGATTGATTACATTAACATTACTTTTTGACACGTGTAAAATAGCGCCATCAACATCAATTCGATTAAAAGCATAGGTTTTGCTGATAGGAATTACAATGCATTCATTTTGGTGCAGTGGATAAATTTTATATGTTCTTCCGATATCTAAACCGAACGATTGTAGCTTTTGAAGAACTGCTTGCCAATACTCATCAATCGCAGATACATTTAATGCATAAATCGTATCAATCACATATAAATCATGAGATTTAGAAGTAAGTTCAAAAATATTTTCTCTTAACATTGAACCGACAAGTCGCTTTAATATCCCTGTTCTTCCTTTTTCAATTGAGTTCATGAAGTAAGAAATCAAATTAGGATTATGTTCTTCTAAGAATGTTTTTATCTTCAATTCGTCTTTTAATAAATGACCTTCTCGAATGGTTTTGAAGGCTGTTTCCAAATCATCATCATCAAGAACTTGAGTTAATCTTGTATTCATAATTGATTCGCCCCTTTCCAATTATCACTCATTGGATTTTGAACCTTCATAAATGAATAGGCAGAGATATCTCCTCGAAGTCTCATTGTAGCTAAAGCTTTTAAGTTAATCATTGGTTGGAAAAATGCTTCTTCATCTGCAGCCGCTTGGTCTTTGATTGTAGCGTCCTTTTTCAATTCTTTAAAAATAGCTCTACTAACTTTTATGACTACTTTCCAAAGTTGCTCTTCTTCAATATCTAAAGCACGTACAATGCATGTGATTAATTCCGCAAAATGATTTTGCATAACAGAATACGAAATAATACTACGTAATTGACTTTCCTGGTTTGTGACAATAGATGAGTTCGGATAAAAATCTGCTTCATATCCCTGTCTCCATAATCTTGCAGGTAATATTCGAATGCCACCAAAATCTCTAATTAACATACGCACAAGTTCTCCGTTTCGGAAAACAGATACACTATTTTGCATATGACCTTCCAAACTAATTCCATATCTAACCATTAATGTTAAAAATCCGGGTAGAGCTACTTGTGCATATTTTTCAATAAATAGATTAGTAGCTTCTATACGATCCATTCCATTATGTTTTTTCGCGAATTCTTCAATTAATTCAATAACGATTGGCTTTCCACTAATCGGTGATTCTGCTATTAATGAAGCTGCTGCCATAGGAATTTCATCCTCATGACGAACATAACTTTCAGGATTCTCTCTTAAAATTGAGGCTAAATTAGCCTGGTGTGTTCCTAATTCTTCATCAGATAATCCTTTTCTGTCTGGTTGAAAAAATACACCTGCTTGTTCTTTTAGAACAACGAAATTTCCGTCAAACTCACTTTCTTTTTTTTGTATAGCATCAAGTATGTTCGAAAGAATCGGTCCATTTACAACAGAGTTAGGCGATACCGTACGGATTGCACTTGTTGTTTGTACATTCACCGCAGTTTTTATATGATGCTTTCCTTCTCCTAACCTTTGGATTGGTGCTAATGAACGGAAGGAAACCAAGGATTGTGTTGAAATTCTATAATTTTCAATTGGTATTATCTTTTCCAATTGCATTTCTTCTTTGTATAATACGTTTAAAGTATTTTTAAACTGCCACGGATGTACTGGTATTAACTCATATCGTTCAGGATTTAATCCTTTTTTATGTAAAGTATTAAAAACAGCTAGTTGTAAGCCTTCATACTCCTCGTATAAACGTCTCGTTACTGATTGATGATCAATAGATGATATATGACAGCTTTCCTTTTGTACTGCTACTAAAGCAACCTCAGGGGTTGCCCCCCACTCAGGTGAGTATTGAATAACATCTGCAACCTGTAAACCAAATTTAGTTTTAGCGCCTGGATGCAAAGGATGACCTTCGACTACACATTGTTCATAAAAAGCTAGTGGACTAAAATATTTACTTTCTTTCTTCTGCTTCAGTACCCATTCTAACGAGGTTTGACAATTAGCGTTTTCAGCTTCTTTCATTAAATCAATATTTCTAATCGATGCACCCGTCAATGCTAACGTTAAATTTGCTACACCATTTTGTATTTCAAGCTTAAAGCGTTCATATTGTTCTACTTCTGCTACGTCTAACAATCCTTCTTGCTTTAGTAAATCTATAAATGCAACAGGATGGGTTAGTATGTTTGTTTGTTCTTGATGAATAACAATTGGATCACCTAAAACATCAAACCTTTCTAAAGAATGATGTTTACTCACAGCAAATTTTACTGTTTTTCCGCTAGGAAGATTAATGCATATATTTGATTCATTTCCATCTAGTCTTACAACTCTATCTTCTTCAATGAGCTTCTCACGAATAAAGGCTTGTAGAAGACGTTGAAAAATACCTCTTCGTCCAACTTTTATATTTGAAAGATAACTATTCAATAAATCAGGTTTTTCACTTTTAATATACGCAAGTGTATTTAGCTCCTCCTGATCAAATAAAGTATGATCAATTGTTGTATTTTTGTTCTGAACATCAAGCATTTCTAATCATCCCCTAATCATAGATTATTTCAAATGAAAATGATAATTATTATCATTAAAAACTCAGTTACTATAATAGTTGAAAATGATTATCAATGTCAACTGTGTTAAATGTAAAATTTTTCTAAATATCTATAAAAAAAAGCGAAAAATCTAGGACTTTTCGCTTACTTTCCACTATATCGATCTCAATTAAACTAATAATCTTTTATTTACATTTAATATTTGATAAAGTTCATCAAGATTTTGTATTTCATAGGTTGGAATTAGATTAGTATCATTTTGCTTTCTAAGAGGATTAAACCAGCAAGTATCTAATCCCGCTTGGTGTCCACCTTTAATATCAGCGTTTAAAGAATCCCCTATTATTAACCCTGTATTCACATTAAAATTAGGTATTCTCTCAAAAACATAATCAAAATATTCCTTCATAGGTTTTTGGAAACCAGTGTCCTCAGATACAAAAATATCTTTAAAGATCGGCTGTAAACCAGACGCACTTAATCGTTTATATTGAGTCAGAGAATCTCCATTCGTCACGATGTATAAATCGTAATGATTTTGTAGATTTTCTACTAATTCAAAAGCACCATCTACAAGTTGTTTTCCTTCTTCTAAATATTGTCGATAACTTTTTTCTAGTAATGCTCCATCAACAATGTGTCCATACTCTTTTAATAAAGTCGAAAACCGTGTATTTAATACTTCAGAACGTTCGATAATTCCATCTTCAAATTGCTTCCAAAGGCCTTGATTAATGACTCTATAATGAGACTCAATCTCTGGTGTCAAATTTAATTGATGCTCTTCAAAAAGTAAACGCAAAGCTACTTTCTCCGCTGCTCCAAAATCTAATAAAGTATCATCTACATCAAATAATAAAGTTGTGTATTTATTCATAATTATCTCCCCGTTTAATCGTATCACTTATTGATATGATAATAGATTCATTGCATCATATTTTAAGCAGCCTGCGATTCTTGTTTTTCACTCTCACCGCTCAGTTTAAATAAAATCATACCAGACATAATAATTAGTACGCCAATACATTCCTTCAAGGTAAAAGGAACTTTTTCAAGTCCAAACATCCCGAAAGAGTCAAATAAGACTGCAAAGAGCAATTGAGAGGCTAAGGCGATTGATATTGCATACGTTGGCCCAAGATATTTAACCCCTTGCACTAAACAAGTAACAACACCGACACCAATAAATCCACTAAACCAATACCAAGGTTTCATATTCTGAAAATGAAATAAACTCGTTCCTTCAATAAAAAGACCTATAACTAAAGATGCTAAAAATCCCATTCCTAAAACGAGTGTTGTTGTTGTCTGAGACCCAGCTCGTTCGTTTACTTTACTGTTAAAAATATTTTGAAGGCCAACTAACGAACCTGCAAGGACCGCCAAAAATAATCCAATTACCATTGTGACAACACTCCTAATTTCGTTTATCTTCATTACTATTCATAAATGCTGTGACCTGAAAGCGAGACTAGTCCCTCTCGATCCTTTATAAGAATAAAACCATCCTTACGCTCCACTAAACCATCCATACAAAACTGTTGGATAACGCGATTCATATGTCGATAACTCGTTCCAATTAAATTTGCTACATCTTTTAATGTTGCTGAACTCAATTGATCTTCCAAAAGTGAATTCGATTCATCAAAGGATACCGATAATAAATAACTAGCTAATCGGACTTCAACAGGATGCATTAAATTAAAACTCAAAGAATTTGATTTTATATAAAATTTTTCTGTAATAATTTCTAGTAAAAACTGTAGTAATGGCGGAAAATCTTTTCCATATTTTTTTAGCCATTGATGATGAACGCCAATCATGTGAACTGAAGAAACTGCCTCCACTGTATTGAGAAAATCTGTACCACGAACGTACTCAATATCACCAATTACTTCCACCGGCTTCTTAAAAGAAAGAATTAATGTTCTTCCTTCAATTGAAGTCGTATAAATCTTCAGTTTCCCTTTAACAAGGAAGTATAAATAATGTGGAGAATCACCTTGAGAACAAATAAGCTCTCCTTGATCAAAGCTATACAATATTAAGTGTGGCATTAACTTGTCATTAAAAATTGATTCAATCTTATGATTTTTTAAATAATAGCTTAACAGCTCTTGATCCTTCAATTCCTTCATAATGTTGTTCAGCTCCACACGTTTACGTTTTTTATTTATCTTAATAGCCTAAGATCACCACTCCAGCTATCATCATTGTAATGCCTATAAATTGTAATGGTCGCTTTTTCTGCTTTACGACATTGAACCAACCAGTAAGATCTACTAAATAAGTCATACATAGCTGAGCAATTAATAAAGCTGAAATCGAAATTGTTACACCGATCTTATGAATAGATGTAACATTACTGAAAATAATGATTGCACCCAATGCGCCACTAGTCAAATATAATGGCTTTACTTTTCTTAGCATTTGCCATTTTCCGTCTTTCACAAATAATAAAATAATAAATGCTAATATAAACCCAGAAAATTGCGTAATCGTTGCTGTTTGCCAAGTTCCTATATCCTGACTAATATGAGCATTGGCTACACCCTGTATCGTTATAAAAGCACCACCTAAAAAAGCAAATAAGCTCCCTTTCATTTATGTTCTCTCCCTAATTTTATTTTCTCTATTATTAAAAGATATCTACATATAACTTGGGAAGGACATATGTCCTAAAAGTAACAGACAAAATAATAAAAGGATCTTCTACTTAGAAGATCCTCTGTCACTATTACTTCATTATTTCGTTCTTTTTTATAGATTGAATCAAATGTTTAACCTCAGAAACTTTCTCCTCATTCAATAATTCTACAATTTTACTCCCAACAACTACACCATCACAATCTCGACTTAATTCTTTCACTTGTTCAGAAGTAGAGACACCAAAACCAGCGAGTACGGGTATACTACTTAATTCTTTTACACTTTTTAAAAATGTAGCCAGATCTCCATTAAATTCATTTCGAACTCCAGTTATTCCTTTTACTGTAACAGTATAAAGAAAACCTCTGCCTTTTTGCGCAATTTTTTGGATTCTGTCTTTTGGAGTAGTCATTGTCACTAATCGAATTAGCTCAATTCCAGCTAACTCTAGTTGATTGACAATCATCCCTTCTTCCTCAATCGGTAAATCGGGTATAATACAACCATCTATTCCTGCTTTTTTACAATTTGAGACAAACTTTTTTATTCCATAGGCCATAATTGGATTCATATAAGTCATAATAATGATCGGGATTGAAATCTTTGAGCGAATTTCATTCAATTCATCTAGAACATCTCGTAATGTTGTTCCAGCTTGTAAAGCACGGATTCCTGCTTTTTGTATCGTTGGTCCATCAGCAACAGGATCCGAAAATGGAATACCAATTTCAATTGCAGATGCACCAAACTCTTCAAGTAGAGCAAGTCGCTCTCCAAGCACTTCTAATCCACCATCACCTGCCATTATATATGGAACAAAAAGCTTTTCTCTATTTAGTAGTCGCTCTGAAAATTGTTGTTCAATTCGGTTCATTTTAAGCTTCCCCCTTTAAAAATTCACGAACAGTATGAACATCTTTATCGCCTCTACCAGACAGACAAATAACTAAACTTTCATCTTCCCTCATACTTGCAGCTTGTTTTATCGCAAATGCAACAGCATGAGCACTTTCTAATGCAGGTATAATACCTTCTAATTTTGCAAGCAGTTGAAACGCGTCCAAAGCTTCTTTGTCAGTAATTGATTCATATTGAACTCTGCCTATATCCTTTAAGTAGCAATGCTCTGGACCAACACCCGGATAATCTAGTCCAGCTGAAATAGAATGTGCTTCTTGTATTTGTCCGTGCTCATCTTGAAGAAGATACATTAACGCTCCATGTAAAACACCAGGAACTCCTTTTGTTAGTGAAGCTGCTTGTTTGTCAGTATTAACACCATGACCTGCCGCTTCAACACCAAAAAGTTGCACAGTATGATCTTCAATAAATGGATGGAACATTCCGATAGCATTACTCCCTCCGCCAATGCAAGCTACAACTGCATCCGGTAGTCTATTGTTTCTAGCAAAAAACTGCTTCCTTGTCTCTTTCCCAATTACACTTTGAAAATCACGAACCATCATTGGAAATGGATGAGGTCCCATAACAGAACCAAGTAAATAGTGGGTATCATCCACATTTGCAACCCAATAACGTAGTGCTTCATTGACAGCATCCTTTAAGGTTGCACTTCCAGATTCAACACTTACAACCTTTGCACCAAGAAGCTCCATTCTGAAAACATTAAGCTCTTGTCTTTTAACATCTTCAGCACCCATGAATATAACACAATCAAGATTAAGCAGGGCACAGACTGTTGCAGTCGCTACTCCATGCTGCCCCGCTCCAGTTTCTGCTACTATTTTTCTTTTTCCCATTTTGACTGCAAGTAGTGCTTGACCGATTGTATTATTAATTTTGTGAGCACCAGTATGATTTAAATCTTCTCGTTTTAAATAAATTTGAGCTCCATTTGCATACTTTGTTAAATTCTCTGCATAATAAAGCGGTGTTTCCCGCCCTACATAATCTTTTAATAGTTTTTCTACTTCATTAAAAAAACTCGGATCATTCTTTACGTTTGTATATGCTTCCTCTAACTCAGTAACGGCTTGAACAAGTGTTTCAGGTATATATTTTCCACCATACATTCCGAAGTGCCCCTTCAAATCAGGCATTACATAACTTTTCATATCAAATTCCTCCTCTTTTTACTGTTGTAATAAAAGCTTCTATTTTCTTTTCATCCTTCTTGCCATCTGTTTCTACTCCGCTGCTTACATCAACCATCACTGGTTTCACGATTTCACTTGCAAATAAAACATTATCAATCGTCAACCCACCAGCTAAAATCAAGTTTCTTTCAATATTTTTATGAATAAGTAGATTCCAATCAAATGTTGTCCCATTCCCGCCTCTATACGGTCCAAGAGGGCTATCTACTAAAATATAATCACAATGATATTCAGCGATTTGATCAATATCTGATTCAGATTCTATTCGAATAGCCTTTATAACTGGATAGCGTATTGCTTGGCAAAACGCAGGAGATTCATCTCCGTGAAGTTGTAAATGAGTCAACCCAACTTCTTCAAAAATCGATTCTACATTCTCCTTTGTTTCATTTACAAAGACACCTATTTTGAGAATATGTTTTGGGAGTGTTCGAATGATTTCCTTAGCTTTAGATACACTAATTTGACGTTTACTCTCAGCAAAAACAAAGCCGATTGCATCAGCTCCAGCCTCTATAGCGAATTGCGCTGTTTTACAATCTGTAATCCCACAGATTTTCACATTCACTGTATTGCCCCCTTCAATTTAGGAACCATTAAATCTTTCATACTAGTAGTCAAGTCTTCACTTCTCATTAAAGCTTCTCCTACAAGTACACCTCTTGCACCTGCAGCACTGACCCTTTTCGCATCCTTATTCGTAAATATCCCACTTTCACTTATGACATAGCTTCCAAATGCTTGAATAGATGGTGACAATCTTTCAGTTACTTTTAAATCAACTTCAAATGTTTTTAAGTCTCGATTATTGATTCCAATTAACTTAGGACCGACTTCAAATGCTTTTTCTAAATCAGCTTCATTATGGACTTCCATTAACACTTCCAGGTTTTGATGTATCGCATATTGATATAACGCACATAGTTCAGAAGAAGTTAAGGCAGCTGCGATTAATAGAATAATATTTGCTCCATTTTCTTTTGCTAAATCTATTTGAACTTGATCAATGATAAAATCCTTACATAAAATTGGAATGTCTACCGCTTCTCTAACAAGTCTTAAATCATGAAATGACCCTTTAAAAAAGGTAGCATCTGTTAAAACCGAAATTGCGGCTGCTCCATTATCTGAATAATTTTTGGCTTGCTCTGCTGGGTTTAAGTGAATATTTATATCCCCCTTAGAAGGTGAAGCTCTCTTAAACTCAGCAATAACTGATAAGGTGTTTGCTTGTTCAAGCTGTTGGATGAGTGAATATGTTGTTTCTTTCATTAATTCTTTTCTTTTCAACTCTTTCAATTTTTTTACTTCTTTCCGTTTTTCATCAAGAATTCGCTCCAAAATAGTTCCCATTTAAATCACCCCTTTTTTGAGTTGTGTCGTTTGTTCTACTAACAGACATAATTTTTCATAAGCAGCTCCAGAGTCTATACTCTCTTGCGCTTTTTTGATGCCATCTGAAATATTTTGCACCGTACCCGATGTATAGATTGCAAGTCCTGCATTTAATAAGACCGTGTCACGAAATGCTCCCTTTTCTCCCTTTAAAACGCCTAAAAGGATGTCTGCATTCACTTTCGAATCTCCTCCGATAATTGATGCATTAGGATAGCAGCTTAGGCCAACTTCTTCGGGATGTAGCGTCATTTTTTTCAGATTTCCATTTTCCAATAGGACTAAGTGATTTTTTCCTTCAAGAGAAGCTTCATCAAGATGA
This sequence comes from Gottfriedia sp. ABJ_BB2_2, assembly GCF_055484705.1. Classification (NCBI taxonomy): domain Bacteria; kingdom Bacillati; phylum Bacillota; class Bacilli; order Caryophanales; family Bacillaceae; genus Gottfriedia; species Gottfriedia sp. ABJ_BB2_2. The sequence continues at coordinate 67,219 of NZ_JBVFKR010000012.1, read as the reverse complement.
CCTGCACCATTTATTACAATTGCCCTTTTTCGTCCAAGTTTTTTTAATACTTCAGCAAACATTTCTAAATAATCACGTCGATAAATACCCAATAATTGCGTTTCTAACTCAATCGGATTTGTTAAAGGTCCGATTAAATTAAAAATCGTTGGAATTTGCAACTCTCGTCTTACCTTCATCACTTTTTTTAGCTTCGGGTGAACATGTGGTGCGAATAAAAAAGCAATCCCAATCTTTTCTAATAATTCTTCTGCATAATGAGATGGAATGGATAAGTGAACGCCAAGCTCTTCTAAAACATCCGCACTTCCTGTTTTACTAGACATACTTCTGTTGCCGTGCTTAGCTACTGTTAATCCGGAGCCGGCAATGACGAATGCCGATGTCGTACTTACGTTAAAGCTAAGTGAACGATCTCCACCTGTTCCACAATTATCAATGACATTCTGAAACTTTCGAGAAAACCCAATCGTATTGCTCCTAATTGCATTTACAAGTCCTGCTATTTCATCAACTGTTTCTCCCTTTGTTTTTAAAGCAATTAAAAATGCAGCAATCTCACTATCAGATATCTCTTCATCCAAAAGCATTTGTCCAACTGCTAATTGCATTTCCTCCGCCGAAAAGGATTCTTTATTTGCTAATCTTTGAAGATACTCTTTCATGTCTAAACTCCTCCTTAATCTCATTTAAAAAATTTTGTAATAACTGCTTACCTTGCTTTGTACCGATCGACTCGGGGTGAAACTGCATGCCATAAATCGGATATCTTCTATGCTTGATTGCCATAATTTCTTGATCATCCATTGATGTTGCTAATGTTTCAAAGTAATATGGTAAACTCTCCTTTTTAATCACCAGGGAATGGTATCTCATGACCTCCAAAGGCTGTTGTAAGTATGCAAATAAACTACTTCCATGGTGTGTAATGTTTGATGTTTTCCCATGTTTAATAGTCATTGCTTTTTGAATAGTGGCACCAAAAACATAGCCAATTGCTTGATGGCCTAAACAAATCCCAAGCATTGGAATTGAGTCATAAAACCTTTTTATCAAATCAAGCGTCTCGTATTTTTCTTCTGGTTTACCTGGTCCCGGTGAAAGTACGATTGCTTTTGGCTTTAACTGTTCGATCTCCTCTATGCTGATTTTGTCATAACGAGCTACATATACTTCTTCTCCGAGTTCTCCTAGAAATTGATAAAGATTGTACGTAAATGAGTCATAATGATCAATTAGTAATATCATGATTTCCCTCCAAAAAAGCTTTCATCTTATGAATCGTTTCCTCATACTCTTGTTCAGGTGAACTGTCGTAAACAATACCCGCACCTGCTTGAATAAAGGCTTTATCGTTTTTAAATATGATCGTTCGAATCGCCAAAGCAAAATCCAGATGTCCATTTGCTGAAATATAACCAACAGCTCCAGAGTAAACGCCTCTTTTTGATTCTTCTAATTCATTAATGATTTCCATTGCCCTAATTTTCGGTGCACCAGAAACAGTTCCAGCTGGCAAACATGATATAAAAGCATCAAGTGCTGTATATGGTTCTTTTAAATTCCCACTAACCTCAGATACTAAATGCATGACATACTTGTATTTTTCAATGTCCATAAATTTTTCTAATTTTACCGAACCGAATTCACAAACTTTGCCTAGATCATTTCTCCCTAAATCAACGAGCATTTTATGTTCAGCTAATTCCTTTTCATCTTGAATCAAATTTTTCTCAATCGTTTCATCTTGTTCGAGGGTCTGCCCTCTACGCTTCGTACCAGCAATCGGGTTTGTGATCACTTGACTACCTCTCACTTTGATTAAGCTTTCTGGAGATGTACCTGCCACTACGCTTGTTCCAAAATCGATAAAGTACATATAAGGAGAAGGGTTTTGAATTCGTAACTTACGGTAATAATCAAACGGGTTCCCTTCAAAACTTGCCTTCATTCTCTGGGATAAAACGACTTGAAATATATCTCCTGACTGAATATAGCTCTTTGCCTTCTCTACCTTTGTCATATATCGCTGCTTCGTTACTTCGGGGTTGAAAGTTGAAAATGTGAAAGGCATTTGCTTCTTCTCAATCTTTTCATTCAATATTTCTTGTTTAAGATCTTGAATTTCCCTTTCAAGCATTTCAGTAGTTGTTTCATTCGAAAGTTTGATCCCGACAATTGATATTTGTTGCTCTAAATGATCAAAAACAATCACAACTTCAAAAAACATGAGATGAATATCCGGCATTCCAATCGTATCTTCTAAACTTTTTCCAATTTCCTCAAACTGTCGAACGATATCATAACCAACATATCCAATGCCTCCCCCTATGAATGGCATTTGGTAATTATCAATCTCTTTTTGTTGAGGTATTAACTCCTTTAATTTTAAAAATGGATTCCCTTTGAACTCTTCTCTATGTCCATTTCTATATAAAACTTCTCCTTGTTGATTCGTCCCAATTAACTCAAACACTGGACTGCGACCAATAAATGAATATCTGCCAGCATCCTGGTGCTTAAATGAGCTTTCGAATAAAAACTTCTTTGTTCCAGATAATTTGTTAAAAAGAGATATTGGTGTGAATGTATCTCCTTGCAATGTTTCAAATAAGATTTCTACTTTGTTTTGTATTGATGACATATCACTTTAACCTCCTAAAATTTACTTGTTTATAGTTGGCTCTGATCGAACCAAATAAATAAAAAAAGTCCCCTATACGCACAGAAAACTGTACATATAGAGGACGATTATTTTATACCGCGGTACCACCTCGATTGGATTAGAAAACGTCTAATCCCACTTTCAGATACGGGAAATCTTTTCACATCACATGATATGAATCAAATGATGTTACTAAGTCTCCGATATCCTATCCTTATAACGGTGGAAGTCCGTGCATCCCTACTATCAATTTCAAGATGCCTCTCGTAAGCCCATTCGATATAGGTTCCTGTGTCAGACTCTCACCAATGTCTAACTCTCTGTGACTTTCACCAATATTTACTCTTCTTACTCAGCGATTTACCAATATGATTTTAAAAATAAAGACAAAAAGGCCCCCCGTCTTAAAAAGGACGAGAGACCCGTGGTGCCACCTTCATTAGCTGATAAACAGCTCGCTTTGTCAGTATCCAATTTTGCTGAATACTCGCCTCTTATAACGAGGAGGCTACTCGCCAAAGCCTACTACTAAACGAACGGTTCGGTTTGGAAGCTCGGAAGTCCATTCGCAATTACTTTCACACTGATTCTCACCAACCATCAGCTCTCTTTAGTTTCCGTAATTGTTACTACTCTTCGTCAACGCTAAGTTAAAATTTAATTGTCCTAATACTAATATGTGATAAAAAAAAAGTCAATGACTAGAAAATAAATTCATAAAAATATTATTCGGGAGCAAGTACATGTTTTTGTCGATAAACATTAAAAACATTTAGTCAGATAACTACTTCAATGTGATTTTATTGATATTTTTTGGCAACTAGAAATTCTACAAATGGTAATGTAATCATTGATAATACTAATAATAATAGGAGCATTATATTAATAGAACCTGAAACTAATTTATCAATCACTGCCGCTAGAAACACAAATATCATTATTAGGAAATAACTAATTTTTGAGCTTTTCTCTATGATTCTTTGCCCCAATTCTTCCTCTTGTAAAATACCATCCTTCTCTTCTTTCGATCCCCAAGTAATTGCAGTTAAAAACAATATTAATAAACCGCATATTGAACTAACTTCATTAAACCCAACTTCTTTTCCAATCCAAATTTTATAAATAGTAAACCCCACTACAATTATTGAAGCAATACCAGATAATACTGCTGTAATCCCTCGAGTCCTCATTAATCACTCTTCCCCTCAAAACAAAATAAATCATCTACTGTAATGCCTAAGTTTTTAGCTATATTAAATGCCAGTAGTAAACTTGGATCATATTTATTATTCTCGATTGCATTAATCGTTTGTCTACTTACATGACACAAATCTGCTAATTTCCCTTGTGAAATCTCTAATTTTTCTCGATATTCTTTTATTCTATTCATCATGATGACTTCACCTTTTTAGTAAAATATGTAAAATATGTTTTACACTTATATAGTAATAAAATAGATTTTACATGTCAAATATGTTTTACACCCTTTTAAAGACAAACAAAAAAAGACCTGTTTTAACAGATCTTCTCATTTACTATTATACAATAATCATTTCAATGAAAATCTAATATTAAACGTCGTTCCATCTGAGCTTGATACAAAGTCAATCGTAGCATTATTTCTTTTTGCGATTGCATAACAGATTGCCAATCCTAGACCCGTTCCATTTTCCTTTGAAGTGACAAACGGAGTAGAAATTCGATCATTTATTTCGGGAGGAATCCCTATTCCGCTATCTATTATTGATAAAATAACCGCACCATCTTCATGATACGTTTTTATTACTACCGAGTCATGTGGCTTCATTGCATCTAAAGAATTGCTTACCATATTCAAAAGTAGCTGGCGAATTTCGTTTTGATCAATTTTTATAGTTGGAATACTAGATAATTCTAATTGTATGAACTTATTTTCTTTTAATGCTCTCGTTTCAAGCAAAGGAATTAAAGTTCTTATGATTCCATTTAAATCATTAAACTCAATTTTATTAGGCTTAACTTTAGCTATATCAAGAAATTCCGAAATGATGTTATTTACACGGTTCATCTCGTCGATCATTAACGCGAAAATATCCTTATAGTCACTTAAATCATCATTCTCTGAAATCACTTGCAAAAAGCCTTTTACAATTGTAAGTGGGTTCCGTACTTCATGAGCGACACCCGCTGCCATCTCACCAATAATTCTAATTTTCTCAATATACATTTGCTCTTCTTCATACTTTTTCTTCTCTGTTACATCCGTAAATATAGATAAAATCCCATTTTTATCAGGAATAACTCTGATTTCTACAGCTCTTTTAGAATACTCAGTAATGATTTCAAATGTCTGTATTTCCTGTTCATCATAGGCTTTATTGTAATATTTATAAACATCAGTTCCGATATAATTCGGTAATACATCCCACATGCAAGCACCAATTAGCTCTTCTTTTGGCTTCTCAATCATTGCCTCCGCAGCTTTGTTAATAAAAACAAATTCCATTTTTGCGTTTAGGTAATAACACCCTTTAACCATATTCATTAATACTTCATGCAAGTCTACATGCTTACTTAGTCTTTTCTCATCTAAAAATGACATATCCTCTAACGATTCCATAAAGAGTGCCTCCTCTCCTTTAGAATAGCACCGTAGATATACAGAAAGAACGGAAGAGCTTGTTAAGAAACCTATTATGTAAATTCTATCTTCCAAATTTTCTATAATTTAAATTCTATCAATTTAAGAATAACATATTTCTAAAATTTCTGAAAATAAGATTATTGCTCATTCTGATTAAATTGATAGATTATTTTTTCTGTTGAATAACATGATTTATTTTTAAACATAGTCCAATGATAAAATATAAAATCCCATTCAAAAATACCGCCCAACCACATCAAATACTTCACAATACAATTTACTTTTCATGATATGTATTCAATAAATACCACATTTTTCCTTTTTTAACTTGCAAATTTAATCTAATTAGATTAATATCTAATTAGATACCAATGAAAGTAGTTGATAAATAATGCAGCTAAACAAGATTGTTGATTTTCATAAAGCACTTGGGGATCTTAACCGTGTTCGTATAATCGCTTTGCTTCAGCAAGGTCAATTGAGTGGTCAAGAGATTGCCGGAAAGTTGGGTTTAAAACCCCCGACGATTACACATCATATTTCGAAGCTTCGAGAAGTTGGTTTAATTAAGGAACGCAGAGATAAGAACACAATCTATTTTTCTATTAATTTAAAAATATTGGAAATGAGTGCAAAATCAATTATAACTATCGGTACAGGAGGGAATTCAACCATGGAAATGTCAGTTACTGAAGAAGAGCGTACAGCCATTATCAATAATTTCTTCACAAAAGATGGAAAATTAAAGATTTATCCTGCACAAAGGAAGAAAAAACTAGTAGTACTTGCTCATATGATAAAAGGATTAGAATTTGGAAGAGTTTATCAAGAAAAAGAGATTAATGAATATTTGAAACAATTCCATGATGACTATGCTACACTTCGACGTGAACTAATTATGTGTCAATATATGTATCGTGAAAATAGTTTATATGAGTTAAACCCTGTTGAATTATGGTGGTTAAGTTAATTAAGGCAATTTCACCTAAATATAAAAAACCTACCTTAGAAACGAATTTTAGGTAGGTTTATTTTTATCAAAACTTTATATGAATTCTTAATGACGTTCCAATTTAAACTTAAGATGAAATTCCCTTCCCACCTTCTGGCTTGAGAGTAGCAATTCTTTCCATTCCGGTAATAATTGGTTTCGCTTGTTTGATTAATAATTGTGTAGACTCAAGAGTTAACGACTCTCGATGAGCATTCTCGCTGCTCCATACTTCGTATACAAATACTGAATTTGGCTCATTCTCGCAAATGCTTACATGATACATTTCACATTCATCCAAATTCTCCATAGATTCAGCTGCTCCCAATAAAATATTTACTAAAGATTCACGTTCATCCTCTTTTACTGTAAACTTGCCAAACAATCCGAATTTACTCATTCATATTCTCCTTTATGGTGTTATTCATCTTTACTTATTTCTACAACGTACTGATAATTACCTATTATTTCCATAAATAAAAGAGTTAACATGTAGACATTCACCAAAATATAAAAGAAAAAGAACGAACTTTTGTATCCAACCTATTGGTTAAGTCTGTAAATTTGGCGTGCAATAGATTCGATAATATAAACTACCGGTACTTGCGTAGTAATATTAGCTTCTTCAAAATATTCCTCTGTTACGTAGTCATTTCTTCAAATGGCGTAAAACTATAATCATGTCTATTATGAAAGTCCCTGGTATCAGTGACTTTCTTTTTACTTTAATAAAGAATATATATACGCATCAAATGGCACACCATTTTGGTATAGATAATTTCTCAATAACCCTTCTTTTTGAAAGCCCAGTTTAGTCAACAATTTAATTGAAGCTTTATTTTCAGTAAAAACAACTGCACCAATTCGCTTTATAGCTAGCTCTTCAAACCCATAAGAAACCACTTTGCATACTGCCTCTGACGCGTAACCATTACCCCAATTATCAGGGAAAAGGGCATAGCTTAAATCCGCTCTCTTGTGCTCTTGTGACCACTCTTGAAATCCAATTGTTCCGACAATACCTTCCTTCCCTTTCAATTCTATACCCCATTTAATCCCTCGTTTTTCATTGAAATTCATTGAAAAATTTCGAATGATTTGTTGAACTTGATCTATGCTTGTTAATGGTGTTTGCCCATAATAACGCAATACCTCTTTATTTGAAAAACAGCTTAATATGTCAATTGCATCATCTTCTTTTAGTTCTCTCAATACTAAACGATCCGTTTCTAGAATAGGAAACATTCTTCATCTTCCTTTGCTTAATACTACCCCTTAGAGTACTTAGCACTTTTAGAAAAGGGTAATATTTCATTTTTTACGTATCCTCATTTATGGTTTTTAAAAATGGTGTTTTAATTATTGAATATTATACTATAGCGATGCTTATCATTCCTTGTTTACTACTGTTCCAGAATTTTTGCATAGAATGTAGCTCTACTAACATCAACTAATCATGTGTTAAATACAAATAAAATTATATATTCTATTTTTGGATGAGTCTTTTTTTGAACATAATATTATAATTAGTTAAGATCCGTTTTCATCAAATTATAGTAGTTATGTTATTCATAACTTTTGAAAGGACTGTTTCTATTGAAAATTGCATTTATTGCACATGATGGTAAGAAAGCTGACTTAGTGAATTTTGCTAAAGCGTATGAATCTATTTTGTCTAAACATGAACTATTTTCTACTGGTACAACTGGTACAAGAATTATGGAACAGACAAAATTACAGTTACATCGTTTTAAATCAGGTCCACTAGGTGGAGATCAAGAAATAGGAGCTTTAATCGCAAAAAATTTAATGGATATCGTTATTTTCTTTAGAGATCCTCTTACACCGCAACCCCATGAACCTGACATTTTAGCGTTACTTCGCTTATGCGATGTTTATTCTATACCTTTGGCGACGAATATGGGAACTGCAGAAATTTTAATACATGGTTTAGAGCGTGGAGATTTAAATTGGAGAACAGTTATTCATGAAAAGGAAAGCGAAAACAAGTGATTCTAAATAGGAGATTCCCTAAATTGGGTATTTAGTAAAGCCGCAAATGCGGCTTATTTTTATTGAATTGTCCGTTAGTAAGTTGTTTTGTACACAAATTTTTAAAAATTATAAGACTTTTTTTAAACCTAAAATTCTTTATAGTTAAAGTAAATAATCTAGAGGTTTAATGACAAAAATCCAATTTATATAAGTGAGGAATAATGATGAAAATTGATACACCAAATATCCCAAGAGAATTACAATTAAGAAATTTTACCGATATTTTTTATGAAGAGGATCCTGAATTAGAGATGTGCGAAATAAACGATTCTGTTTTTGAAAATGAAGTTGTTGAGAGAGCAAGATTATCAAAAATGGTGATTAGAAATTGTAGGTTCAATAATACTGATTTTAGAAATATCGATATAATTGATGTGCATTTTGAAGACTGTGATTTTTCAAATTGTAATATGAGTAAGTCTTCCATTCACAGAGTCATTTTTACGAATTGTAAATTATTAGGTGTAAATTTTATGGATTCTAGCTTTGGTAACGTACAATTTGATCAGTCTGTCTTAAATTTGGCATTACTTGGAGATTCAAAGTTAGAGAAGGTAATTTTTCAAGCTTCTTCATTAAAAAATACGGATTTTTACGATTGTAAATTTAAAAAAATTGATTTTATTAACTGTAATCTTGATGAAGCTAATTTTGAACAAACATCACTAAAGGGGATAGATATTAGTACTTCTACATTTAGTGCACTAACTGTTTCGATTGAAAGTTTAAATGGCTGTAAAGTTTCATCATATCAAGCAATTCAGCTTGCGAGCTTGATGGGATTGAAGATTACTGATTAGAATTTGTTTATAGGCAAAAAAATTTCAATTTAAAAACAGGTAGCAATAATAGTAACGGGTTCTCTTCTAGAGAGAAAACAATTTTTTACAGTATGAATTGCTATGTATTTCGCAACAAATTAACACCATAAATAACACTGAGAGAGAATTGATTTTACAGTCTATTCTCTTTTTTATATTCGGCTCTGTAAAAAAGACTGTTGATTTCCATTCCAGGTACTTCGCTTTCCATGGGGCGTGACTTGAGCCTCCTCGGCAAGCCTCCGGGGTCTCAAGTTTCCCGCATCTCCCATAGGAGTCTTCGTACCTTCCATTCCAATCACTCTCTAACTTACGTTTCTCTTTTCATACTCTAAATGCATTTGCTAAAATCAACAATTAATATTAACAGAGTTTTTTATTTAAAATAGCATAGTTTTCAACAGTCTATTTATCATTAAAATAGCACATAAATCAGCATAGACAATGGTTATTGTCCAATGTTAATTAATATGTTAATTTACTGCTATTTTTAGTTCTTATTTAACGAAAACCTTGATTTGACAATAAAAAAGACAGACCATTTTCTTGTTAATTGGCTGTCATTAATCAATTTAATTTCTATTTTTCTCTCCCAAAGGTGAACCCGTTACAAAATAGCTACTCGTTTTTATTTTTGGTTATAATACCATTTTAGAATATTAAATATTGCTCAAGCTTTTGTATATACGATTTTTCATAAATCAGTGTTGGCATTACAACAAAACAATCTCTATGAAACTCACGAACTTTGTTTGTTAACAATGATAAAACACAATATGAATATAATAATTGTATAAAAAAAATGTATATTGAATAGTAATTCGTTCATCTGAAAACTCCTAACATAGCAATCCAGCATATCGAAGTTGTTTTGCTTTATATCAATTAGTTTTTAGTACTTTTGATTACCATTTGATCAGACTTATGGTGATTAAGTAGTGGAGTTTTGTGCATTGTATGTAAAGATTACATCCATTACCTTTTCACTTTTATAGTTTTGTATATCCAATGATTTTAAATTCTTCAGTTTGTCGATTAATAAATTTTGCTAAAGCTATTTGTACTCTTTTTGTAAGCTCTTCTTCGTTTTGGATGTTTTCAACTTCAACTGCTGCAAAAGTATCAGTACTATTCATTATTATTTTCCCTGCAACTTTAACCGATGACCTGTATTGCACCATTACTCTCATTTATTTGTCTCCTTGCTAGTATTCTGTTTAACTTTTGCTATTTTGATTTCTTTCGTTATTTCAGCCCTTAAGATTTTAGCTCCTTCAGTGCTGACAACAATTTTCCCGTCTGCTAGTTTAATCATATTACCTGTGTTATCACCAGTAATCAGACATTTCGTATCAACACCTTTTCTAACAATAATATTACCTGAATCTATTAATACTTCCATCATGTCACCGAATTCGATATTTAATAATCTTCTGATTTCTTTTGGAATAACAATTCTTCCTACTGAATCCACTCTTTTCTCAATCCCAATTACTTTCAAAGATACTACCTCCATTACGTTGTAAAAGTAAATATGAATCTTATAGGACAATACAAGTAAATTAAAGCTTTACATTTTTCCCCACTTAAGCTTTAAAAACTTTATAACAGCATTTAATTTATCTTTTACTTCCAGCTTCTTTATGATATTAGAAATTTGAAATCTAGTTGATCTTTCTGAAATGGCCAGCTTATCAGCTATTTGTTTACATGAATAACCTTCTGCAACTAGATTTATAACCTCATATTCTTTATTCGTTAATAATTCCTTTAAATTTATTGCTTTTATCGGTTTATTTTGAAGTGAATCTATCTTTAATCTACGATAATCTTGTATTAATAATTTTAAATACCGGTTTTCTATGAATATATACCCTAATAAAACTTGCTGAAAAGCTTGAACAAGTTCATCCTCTTCCATTTTATTCGATAATATTCCCCTCACACCTAAATCTACTAGCTTCTCAATCTCATTTATTTCTACCTTGTTACTGATTGTGATAATTCTAGTGGATGCATCCTTTGATAATAGTAACTTTGCTTTACGTAGCATCGATTTTTTTGAAACCTTTGTTATCAATATAGTGTTTTGATATTGAATATCCAATAAATTTTCATATTCTATCATCTCTATTTTTAAGTTATAGCAATCTAAAATTCTATAAACCCCAAGGACAATTAATGAATTCTCTACAAGTATTACCGTATTATGTTGATAAATATGATCTTTTACTACTTTTGTTATCACTTGCTAACTCCTTTTTTGGAATTTCAATTGTTTCTTACATTCATGAAACAACTAGTGTAGATTAGATGAAAAGAATAGACTCAATGAAACCATCTATTTTTTCATATTAAAATCGTGTAGTTTTTATGATTTACAACTGTAAAATCTTCATCGAATATTTTTAATTTGCGAACGTCTACGAGTACACAATTCTCATAAACCATGAGTACTTTAGCTTTTACAATCTTTGACTTGATATTGTTTATATGGATTTTTGCATCAAAACTTATATAATCTCCGACTTTAACAATTTGATTATGTAGTGTTGTTTTTTTCTTCATAACTGACTTCTTCCCATTTTATTTTTCCGTCTTAACTACAAATTTTGAGAACACTTACCTAACAAGCATCAATTGTTATCCAATTATGTCTTAATCCTTTAATTACAGCATTTAAGCGATCTTGAACTTGCATCTTTGCTAATATATTAGAAACATGATTTTTAACTGTTTTCTCTGAAATGTATAATCTTTCGGATATTTGGGAGTTTGAGCAACCTTTAGCTAAAAGAGTTAATATTTCATATTCTCTTTTTGTTAATACGGTATGAATTGATTCAAAATCAACTGGTTGTCTTTGTTTGTGAATTCTTTTATACGATTTATATTCACTTAAAATTTCATTCGTAAAACGGTAATCAATAAATAAATTTCCTAGATGAACTTGTTTTACAGTCGTCACTAAATAAACTTCATCTAAGTCAGATAGCAAACATCCCTTTACTCCTAGGTCGATTAATGCTTCAATTTCATTTACCTTGAGTTTATCTTTTATGACAATCACTTTAGTAGAGCTATCATTTTTCAAGATTGATTTAGCTTTTGTTTCCATATCTTTACTAGCTACTTCACAAATAAATATAGAATTTATGTCATTTGTTTGAAACACCTCATCAAAAATCGGAATTCTTTCAACCTCTATATGATGATATTCTAGAATTCTACAAATTCCTGAAAGAAATAATAAACTTTCCACAAATATAACAGTATTATTTTTTCCTTTAATGAAGTCCAACTTAGTTGCTAGCATAACTGTCTCTCCTTTTGTGATATCATTCAAATTTTCTATTCATTAGATTAATTAGATAAATACAAATCTCATATAAAATGATTCTCTGATTCTTGCCCCCACTACCATTTAAAGCCTCATCAATATCTTCTGCTTTATAATTAACTTTCATAGCTAAATCATTCATACTCAAATCATTCTCATTCATAATCATGAAGTTAAACTTACGTAGATTATTTATAAGCTTTTGTTCATTTACTAAAAGTTCATTTTTTATTTTATTAATCTTTATTTCTATCATTTGTTCTTCTACATTATTGATGATACTGAATAATGAATCCTCTGAATGCTTGGTATCCATTCTCATATGAATTACATTCGAATTTCTACTTTCATTTTTTACTACTGTCATATTTACAACCCCACCTCTAAGCCTATATTTCCAGACATACGGTTTTACTAAACATTAAATACGCTAGTTCTTTTTTGTAAATCTTCTGCCATATCAGCCAGCGCAGTTGATGAAGCTGAGATTTCCTGCATCGTTGCTAGTTGCTCTTCTGTAGCAGCTGAAATATTCTGAGTTTGTGAAGCTGTATTTTGTGCAATTGAACTGATATCCTCAATTGATTCCCCTAATTGTTCTGTGCCTGCAACCATTTGTTGAACAGCCGAGGATACTTCATGAATTTGAATTGAAACTTCATTTATCGAACCTTGAATTTTTCCAAATGAAATACCTGCATTACTTACATTGCTAGAACCAACTTCAACTTGCTTATTCGTCATTTCCATGACAGCTATCGCATTGTTAACCTCTTTTTGAATGCCAACAATCAATTTAGAGATATTATTAGCAGAGACCGCCGATTCCTCAGCTAACCCTCGAACTTCTGCAGCAACTACTGCGAACCCTTTTCCATGCTCTCCTACACGAGCCGCTTCAATTGCAGCATTTAATGCTAGTAGATTGGTTTGATCTGCTATTCTAGTTATTACTTGGACAATTTCACCAATCTCCCCTGAACGTTCTCCTAGTATATTAATCGCATTATTCAGACTACTTATTGTGTTATGAATTTCTTCCATTTGCGCTACGGCCACTAGAACAACCTGAACTCCATCAATCGAAAGTTGCTCTGCTTCTTTTGCAGTCTCATTAACTTTTATCGAATTGCTCCCAATTATTTGTGCTTGTGTGACCATACTACGTACAGTTTCATTCGTTTCCATAACTGTTCTTACTTGATCTTCTGAACCACTTGCAACTTCAACTGTGTTTGTTGCAATATGCTCGCTAGCTTCGCTTGTTTGCTCAGCACTAGCAGAAAGCTCACTTGAATAAGCAGCCACTTGATCAGATATCTCTTGGACTTGACTAATGAGCTCACACAAATTAGTCATTGTTTCATTGTAAGCACTCGTTAATTTACCTAGTTCATCTTTTGATTCATAATCTACTTTCTGTGTAAGATCTCCGTTTTGAGTTGCTCGTAAAGACACCAGTAACTGATTAATTGGTTTTGTTATGAGTCTAGAAATATAAGTTCCTAGTCCTATACAAATGAATGTAACAATACAGAAGAGCATTAGAGATTGATTTACCGAACTGCTAGCAAGCTTTTCATTATCTTCATACAAGTCTTTAGAAATATTAGAATTTACTTGGTCTAATTGATCATAAAGTGTAGTCAGTTGATGAACATATTTAATTATTTCGTTATTGTATAAATGAATGGCTTCTTCATTTTTGTTTTGTGTTCCAAGTTCAACAGATTTTTGAATACTACTTTCAAATAATGGCATTGTTTTCTCAATATCTTTAATGATCTTCGCTTCTTTAGTTGACATTTTGGTTGATTTATAGTTATTCAATAGTTGCTTATTTTTTTTCATGGTTGTATCTATATTGTTTCTTAGTTGGTTACTAGTTGAAAAATCAGTATGTGTAAATAGTCGCCACATGTCTGCAATTACTATTTCATTATTTAACCGATATTCAGAAAACACTACAGTCGGAATTAATCTATCCTTATACAATTCACCAGAGTTTTCTTTCATATCTGCCATTTTTTTAAATGTGTTTACTTGTAGAAAAACCATCGATAAAATAAAAATGAGGATAATTAGGCCAAGCTTAAACTTTGTACTTACATTACGAATCACTTTTCCATCTCCTTTGTTTATGTATTTTGTGAAACATATCACATTTATAGTGGTACTACTGTAATCACTCCTTATATTCCATACCTCTAATACCTCATATTTTTTATCATTCGATATGCCATGTACTCGCTTCGTATTCCTCGTGATGCACGTTTGTGTATTTATTCACAAAAATTTCTTTCAAAAATGCGTCTCATTGCCCTTCCCTAGCAAATTCTAATTCAAAAAGATTGAAGACTGTTGTGAAATTCGTAACAAACTTTCATTCCAAACTAGCTATTTATGAGTTAGATCACAAGTAAAATATAAAATAGTTCAGACTATATTACCACGTCTTTTTTTAACTTATAAAAAGATAAAAAATGATAATTTTTTTGAAAAAAAACCTATTTTTACCCTGAAAAAAGTTATGATTTTGATTTATTAAACTAATTTTTGATTTCATTACTATATTAAAGATCATTTTTTAACTGTATTAGTTTAGATTCTAGTACCGTTTTCTCTTTTTTACCTAAGTCAAAAGTAAAAAAACGTGTTTATTAGCCTACTTAGTTGAATTAAAATAATTTCTAATAGATTTAGTTTCTTAATTTATTTATTTTTAAGGGATTTGCACACGCAGATTTCAGGTAGGGTACTAACCGAACCTTACGGAATTACTACACGTAATGACAAATAAAAAACAGAACTAAATAATTGATAAAAAAAGCAACTTTTGGTCCACTTGGAAAGGAAAGTAATCATATTATGGATAAGGTTAGTTTTCGTAGAATAAAAATAATTGATATTTTATCTGAAGAGGATACGTGGTTTAAAATTGAAGATATTGCTTGTTCTTTAGCTTGCACTCAAAAAACCATACGTACTGATATACAATTTATCAATTCTATCTTCCCAGAGAATTGGCAGATTGAGACGATTAAGGGGAAAGGTGTTTATCTTCACAAGCCAAAAATCTCATCAAATGAAGACATCTATACTTTATTTGTTAAGAATTCTTATACCTATCAAGCTATTCTACATATTCTATTAAGAAATGTAACTGTCATTAGTGAACTAGGTAAAGAATTTCTTACACAACAATACAGCACGGTATACAAAGTACTAGATCTGGTCGAAGAATTATTAAAGTATTATGATTTAACTTTAAAACGTGCACCACTACAAATTAACGGATTAGAAGAGGATAAAAGAAGATTATGTACTGATGTTACGTATGAACTCTATTCAAATTCAGACGATTGGCCATTAGAAGCTTATTCATATTCATATATAGAGAAAGTTGTAACAGAAGCAACAGAAAAATATCATATATTTTTATACCCTACCTCTATGAAAAAATATATATACTTTATTGGTACTTTAATCAGTCGCATTCATTTTGAAGTTGAACTAAACCTTTCAAAAATGCTTGAGAACAAAATAAAAGAATCTGTATTCTATTACATTGCAAATGAAATACTTGATCAAATTGAAAAAAACGATAGATTAATTTTTTCTTCCTCTGACCGGTTATCCTTCGCAATATATATTTCTCACATCCCATATTTTAGCCCTGACCAACAAGACGAGGATACAATTTATACTTTATTTAAAAATAAAGCAAACAGTTATTATAATGAACTTTTTGTCTTACTAGATTTATTAGAAAGACATACAGGCATTCATTTAATGGAAGATAAAAGTTTTGTATATACTTTCCATCAGCAATATAAAATATACTCATTAAAGAAATATTTCCCGCAAAGAAATATACCTAAAGACATTCGTAGATTCGATAAGATTATTAAATATGCGCAAAAAAATTATCCAGAATTGTACAAAAAAGTTGATGCTGCATTTGAGTGTTTTACAAATAATTTTTCTCTTCCATCTAGCCATAATATTGCCACAGCAAGAGCTACATTAAATATCCAAGCTACTGTCAACTATTCAAAAATGAAAAAACGAGTTCTTTTTTTAAATAGTGAAGGTCCCGGTGTAAGGCGTTATAATATGTCAAAATTAGAAAAGTATTTTGGTAATAAAATTACTTTTGTTAGTTACAATAAACTAAAAATTACTAAACAAGATTTGAAAGAGCTAGCAATTGATTTCGTTATTTCTGATTTTTCTTTGGACATTGAAAATTTCCCATTTATCAGCATTGATCCCGTCATAACTCAGCGTGAACTAAATGAGATTGCAAAATATATCTAGCTTAATTTTCCTATGAAATAATAAATCTTCTAATCATCTTTCTTGGCCCATGAATAAGTCGTTTCAAAAAAGCTAAATATAAAGAGCATAAAAATAAAAACGGACATGTTGGTGATATGATGGAGCAAAATAAATTTAAGCATTATATAAAAGTAATCTTATTTCCTATAACTGTGTTTTGTATATTGATGGCTTTCATAGATAAAAATATACAAGTAGCACTCATTGGTGTAATTCTTCAAATACTTGGATTATTAACTGATTATGCTATATACGGAAGAGAGTCAAAGGAATGATTAGATTAAACTGGTAGTGTAAGTACAATAAAAATTAACGTAAATAAAAACCTCTAATGATAACATTAGAGGTTTTATATTTTGGTAAATCTTAAAGATATTGACTAATACATTCCCCTATGCATTATTATGTGTGCGGTATAATCTCGTCATCTTGCTTTTTTACTGAAATAGAAGCAAGAGCAGATTCATTAAATCCTTTAACGATTAGCCACACAGCTAAAATGATTTCATTAGCTGCAACTGGCAGCGCCATAATAGCACCCCAAACAGAAATTTGTTCAATGACCCCAAACATTACTAACAATGCATATATAAACACAACAATTGCCCCTGTGATGCCTAAGCTAGATATAAATCTAGGTACAAGCTTTGATTTATAAAATATATAACTGTACATCAACGTATTTATACCTAACATAAACAATGGACCAAGCATAAATGTCCAGTCATGTACTGCTTTTAATAGAATTCCAGACGTTTGATAAGACGCTATTTCTGGAACTCCTGCTGCTACAAACTCCCTACTAAGCGTTAACAATGCCAGGACACTGATCACACCTACTGTAATAATAATCGCTTCTAGAAACCTGAAGCAGACATGCCAAAGAGCGATTGTTTCATTATACTTCCTTAAAATGGGAAACATTGTTGTGGCAGTGCCAACCGCTGAAACGACTAGAATTAACTCCATTAAAGCTCCTAGTATCACTTGGTTGGCGTGTTCAGAACCATTGATCAAATAATCTGGGCCTTTAAGAATCGGATCATACAATTTAAGTCCAATCATCGCCGATACTGCTGCAAGTATAAACAGTACTCCAACTATTTCTGCCGATCTTCTATTTGAATTCATTTTTCATCTCCACCTTTTATTCAATTTATAAACGGTAAAGCATATCATCATCTTTCTTATTACTTAGTGTTGTCTCCATAGAAAAATACTTCCTCCAACGGTAAATTAAAAGCTTGAGCGATGCGAAAAGCAAGCTCTAGAGATGGTGAATAATTTCCCTTTTCGAGAGCCACTATTGTTTGTCTTGTTACGCCAACCTTGTCAGCTAATTGCTGCTGGGTCATTTCATCATGGTTGAAACGTAATTTACGAATATGATTGCCGACAAGTTTTTTTCCCATTTAGACGCCTCTCCTATAGTGATAAAGTTTCGAAATCGAACCGGTCACATCGGAAAGAAATCCTGAAAAAATTAGAATCATAAACATAACCTGTGAAGGCTGATAAATAATAAGTGATCCCATTGCAAGAAGAAAACCAACAATAAATACAAAAAATGAATTTCGGTGTGCTTTCAATTCTATTAATTTATCTAATTCATCTGCAAATGATGGTTCCTTTTCTCTAGTCGTAATTCTGTAGATAATATTAAAAATAATACTGATAATGATGTGCGCTGCGATAGAAACTAAAGTCAAGATCAGGACGAAGGAACCCCAGTAGCGAAAGGTTTCGTTTAACTCCAGACCACCTTTAGGGTACTGAGGGTACATGTACAAGCAATAAGATACAAATATAATGATTGTGCTGATTAACAAGACAGTACTTTTCTTTTCTTGATAAGTCATTATTTACACCCCCTGTAAACGCAATTTTACTTTGTGTATAGTATTCTATGCACGATGTAAAGGAAAGTATACATAAAGTTAAATATAAGTTACACAGGACTGATGAATTCCGCCTACAGTTCGCAATTGTCTAGAATTTCACTAAAGGCTAATCTGTTGGAACAAATTAAAAAACCCTTGAATTTTCAAGGATTTTAAAATGGTTTATTTACCGTCAATGACCTTTAAGTCAGACGAACTTGCACTTATATTATGCCTCTTTCATTTAGAGTTTCCCTTTCTATTTTCAAACCTGCTTGCATTACCATATGACTATTCAAATAGGCAGTTTCAAATAGCATTATTTATTTTTATTCAGATAAAGATAATAAAAATATTGACTCTCCCCTTATGGGAGGCTTTACATTATGTTTTGTAAGCTTTTGAAAGGAGTAAAACAACATGAAAAAACAAAACATGATGTTAGCGATTGTATTAACAAATTTATTTATCGTCTTTTTAGGAATTGGCCTTGTTGTCCCGGTTACTCCTTCCATTATGAATGAGTTGAATATATCTGGTTCGGTTGTGGGCTATATGGTAGCCGCATTTGCTTTCACTCAGTTAATCATCTCACCGATTTCAGGTCGCTGGGTAGACCGTTTTGGACGAAAAAGCATGATTATTATAGGGTTAATTATTTTTAGTTTTTCAGAACTTTTATTTGGGATTGGTAAAACCGTTGAAGTATTATTTATCTCGCGTATGCTTGGTGGTGTCAGTGCAGCATTCATTATGCCAGCTGTAACGGCATTTATTGCGGATGTCACAACGGTTGAGACACGAGCAAAAGCACTCGGCTATATGTCGGCAGCTATTTCAACAGGATTTATTATTGGACCTGGGGTTGGTGGGTTTTTAGCAGAGATTAGCTCACGATTACCGTTCTTCTTTGCTTCGGCCTTTGCAGCATTGGCAGCCATATTATCCATTATATTCGTACAAGAGCCAGAACGAAATATT
This sequence comes from Gottfriedia sp. ABJ_BB2_2, assembly GCF_055484705.1. NCBI lineage: Bacteria > Bacillati > Bacillota > Bacilli > Caryophanales > Bacillaceae > Gottfriedia > Gottfriedia sp. ABJ_BB2_2. The sequence continues at coordinate 47,522 of NZ_JBVFKR010000012.1, read as the reverse complement.
GAAAATATAGAAGTAAAAGGCAAAAAAGAAGGACTAAAACGAATATTTGAACCGATTTTCTTTATCTCATTTATGGTTATTTTCATTTCACAGTTTGGATTAGCAGCCTTTGAATCCTTATTCTCCTTATTTGCTGATCACAAATTTGGTTTCACACCAAAAGATATTGCGATTATGATTGCAGGTGGAGGCATTTTTGGAGCGATTTTCCAAGTTTTATTATTCGATCGTCTTACACAATGGATCGGTGAAATTCGTTTGATACGATATAGTCTAATTCTCTCGACGATCCTTGTGTTTCTAATGACGCTTGTGAACTCATACTTTATGATTTTATTTGTTACGGTAACAGTATTTTTAGGATTTGATTTAATGAGACCGGCATTGACTACTTATTTATCAAAAGTTGCAGGGAATGAACAAGGATTTGTTGGTGGCATGAACTCGATGTTTACTAGTATCGGCAATATAATCGGACCAATTATCGGTGGAATTTTATTCGATATCGATTTAAACTATCCGTATTATTTTGCGACAGTCTTATTAGCTATCGGTATTGGGTTAACTCTTGCATGGAAGGAACCTGCATATCAAACAACTAAAGTAATCAAAAAGCGAGCTATTTATAATGAAAATTAGAATGCATTTCTTTTACTAAGGAGGTGTTAGCAATGAAGGAAAAGCTTTACACTATTGGAGAAGTCTCAAAACTGGTAAACATTTCAATTAAGGCCCTTCGTTATTACGATAAAATCAACTTATTTAAACCTGCATATGTCGACCCGGACACTAATTATCGGTACTATAAAGACTCACAGCTTCACCTTCTAGATTTAATCAAATCATTAAAATATATTGGTACACCACTAGAAGAAATGAAGGAAGTACAAGGTTTACAGAGAGATGATTTTTTCGCTTTTTTAACTGAACAAGAACATATTGTAAGAGATAAAATTGAATCCCTAGTAGAAATCGAAAAAATTATTGCAAATGCCAAAAAGGGATTGCAAAGGCAAATGGAATATCCTTCTCTTGGTGAAGCATTTATTTTGTATGAGGATGAATTAAAAATTATACAGACAAAAGCTTATGGTATTGATCCGAAAAATATCTTAAATGCTTCATACAGTAAATTAAAGAAATTTGCTGCATCAACAGAAGGTTTTCGAAACAATGGTTATGGAGTTATTTTTTCCTATCAACCTTATAAACATATTGATGAGGTAAGTTATCAATATTTATTTACTCCTGTTCTAACGAATAAACAGATATCTTTGCTTACTAGTGATACAAATGTTGCTGTCATTCCAAAAGGTAAATACGTATGTATTACATTTAAATCTGTTTCAATAGACGATTATTTTTTAAACCTACAAAAATTAATTGACTATGTGGAAACCCATCAATTACAAGTTATTAGCGATATATACGAGTCATTAATTTACAATCATCATTCTCTTATTCAAAAAGAGGAGTATCTGATAGAGATGCGGGTTCGAATAAAAGAAGTAGATTAATTTCAAGTTTTGGAGTGTTCTACGGTTAATTTAAGTATGCGATAGTTGATTACAACTCCAGGTTGCTCGCTTTCCGTGGGACGAAACCTGAGCCTCGGGTCCACAGGATGTGAATCATGCATGCGTTACGACAGGACGTCGTGGTTTTAGCATGCCTACCTTACTTGCCCTGCGGGGTCTCAGGCTTTCCGCATCTCCCACAGGAGTCTCGCACCTTCCGTTGTAATCAACTTCTGTGGTTATAAAGAACCTTTCTAAAAAAGACACCCTCAGAGTGTCTTTTTTTTAGAAATTTAAGTAAATACATCCCTTTTTTGTTCTATCGAGATCTATTATATCCTAAAAATCTTGTTCCCTGAAAAGCTAGTTCACCATTGTCACCTTCAACAAGCATGCCGTAGTCAGAGTCATTTACCATTAGTTCGATTCTATCTCCACTTTCTACTTCAAACGTTACAAAATATCTACTGTATGACGAGCTTTCTCCACCGCCATGTACGGCTGTTCTTTTTGAAACAACTCTTGCCTTTACATTTAATTTTGGAGAATTGTTATTTTGATTCCATTGAGTAATTCCCTTTAAAAGTGAAAAAACAATTATGGATGCAATAATGACAAATATGATTCCGAAAAAAATAGGAAAGTACGTAAACATAAAATCCCCGCCTGGTGTCATTTTCCCACTCCTAAAAACTTATTTACCTATTCTAACTTATGAGTTGTTTAGGTAGGTTATTTATCGTATCTAACTAATATTAATCGACGTCTAATAGCCACCAGTCCTTTTAATATCAGATTTGGTGGCTTTTTTATATTATACGGAATAATAAAGTTATTGTTCTGGATTTAGTAATTGTTTCTTCTCTTCTGAGGTTTCAAATGCGTCTAATATAGATGAGAGTAACCCTGGAAAACGGTTTTCCAAATCATCTTTTCTTAAAGACAGAATACGCTGTGTTCCTTGTACACGAACATTCAAAATTCCAGCTTCCCTTAAGGTACGAGTATGATGTGAAAAAGTGGATTTTGCGACAGGCACTCCTATATCTCCACAAGACCGCTCACCTGCATTGTTAACATTAGAAACAATTAATAAACGAACAGGATCGCTTAAAGCAGATAGAACGTTTGATAAATGAATATCTGCGCGATCTGGGTGAAATAAAATCTTCACAATATTCCTCCTTACAATTATTTTCGGGTTTTATGATTGCATTATATCATAACGCATGATATATTTCTATTGTTCGATAAACATCGAAATATAGAACTTAGGAACTTAAAGCGAGGGGAAAAAATGATATCTGAAACTACAATTCATTCTATAAAGGGTAAAGAAACACGTGTAATGAACGAAGGAGTGGTTACACTCCTGCTTGGTATATCGATTGTACTCGTTATCATGAACACAATGATGTTCAATTTAGCTCTGCCTGACGTTGCGGCTGCATATCAATTATCAGCATCTACAACCTCTTGGATCGTAACTAGTTATTCAATTGTATTTGCAATTTCATCCATAACATATAGCCGACTAGCTGATTTTATTCCCATCAGAAGACTCTTCATTATTGGAATTTTATCTCTAAGTCTTGCGGCAATTATTGGTTTGTTTAGCAATAGCTTTATTATGTTGCTGATTATCCGTATTTTTCAAGCATCTGGAGCTGGTTCAATCCCAGCATTGTCACTTATATTAATATCCCGCTATGTTCCAATTGAGCGTCGCGGTAAAGCAATGGCTATGATTTTGTCTTCAGTATCACTCGGGTTAGGTCTAGGACCTGTCGTTGGAGGAGCAATTGTAGAATTTATGGGCTGGCATATTTTGTTTGTCGTAACTTCGATCACTATATTGTTAGTTCCTCTTTTTGCGACTCTCATTCCAAAAGAGAAACCAAAAAAAGGTTCATTCGACGTTTTAGGTGCACTATTTATTGGCGTTGGTACAACAGGACTTCTGCTTTTCTTAACAAATCATTCCTTCATCACGCTAGTGGTTGGACTAATTGCGATTGGGTTGTTCATCGTTCGTATTCGATTAGCAAAAGAACCTTTCGTACTTCCATCACTATTCCTAAATCGCAAATATCTTATTTTAGGAGCAGTTGGTATTGCGGCATATATCTGTAGTTTTTCAACGCTATTTTTATTGCCACAAATCCTTGTAAAACAATACAGCCTTAGCGCGATCCAAGCCGGGCTTGTGATTTTTCCAGGTTCATTTTTAGCTATGCTTGTATCACAAAAGGTAGGACGAATCATCGATTCAAAAGGAAACAGTTCGATCATCAGATACATTCCGTTTCTTCTTTTGGCATCAGTCGTATTATTCGCTCTATTTGAAGGAACATCATTTCTTGCAATTATGTGTATTTACATGCTAATGAGTGTTAGCTTCACGATCTTATCGAGCAGTATATCGAATGAAATGTCAAGACTACTATTACCAGCACAAATTGGTTCAGGACTTGGATTGTTTCAGCTTCTCCAATTTTTCAGTGGTGCATTCGGAGTCGCTATATCAGCAAGCGCTTTAAACTGGCAAAAGAACATCCCAATAGCCCATGCATACAGTAATATTTATTGGGGGCTAACAATCATCGTTATCCTATCGATTGGCTGTGCAATGGTTTATGTTAAATCAGCATTTCGTAAACCCATGACTTCATAGTCTAAGTTTTACTCTTTAAGTAGACTAGGGGCGAGAATATTTTCTACTCAGTCCCTAGTAATACTACTTATTAAATACTGATATTTTATAGTAAGTAATATTCACCTTATGGGCTGATTTTACATATCTGTTTTTAAAAAAGCATTAGTAACTAAAAAAGACTAGTGAATAGCCCATATCGTTTTGATACAATCTATCAATGAACTCCATCAATTACTTTCTTTGTCTTTGTGTTCACATTTAGCCACGCAATTCCCTCATTGTAGTTACCCATATCACGATAAACATGAACGGTGTATGTTCCATCTTTTTCTTTTTTTGCATCAAAATGCTGATTTTTTGTAAACTCGCCATATGTTTCTTTCACATATTTTTTTGCAATTTGAATTGCTAATCTTTCTTCTGCTGCTTTTTCTTCTTTAGTCAACTCTGTGTGCTCTTTCGGTTTATATGTTGTATCTACTTTTCCACATCCAGTTAAAATGACAGTAGTTAAGAGAATAATTAACATTTCTATTTTTAAATACTTCATTTCCTCACCTCTTTGTGTATGAATTCGGTAGAGTATAGATTTGTACCTTCTCAAACTTTTCCCTATTTTCAATCTGATTTATTCCAACTATTCTACACTTATCCTCAAAAAAAATAGCCGCAATAGCGACTCATATAACTAATCTGCAATTGATGCTGTTACAATAAATTGATATGTTCTAATATCCGTAGTGAACGGTTCATCTCCCATCAGTAGCAACTTTCGTAAAGGTATTAAGTGGCTAATCCACTGTTCACAATACTGATTTGTACTGGTTATCGAGTCAATTTCTTTAATATCATATCCTGTGCTATTAAATAATTCCAAAATCGTACTGCGAGTGAAAAAGCGAAGATGAGTTTGATCGAGAATTCCATTTTTCGTATAATTCCAATTTCCCGCTATTAATTCTATCAATGATGCAATATGTCCAATATGAGGTATACAAGCTAAGATGGTACCATCGTTCTTTAAATAAGGTTTCAACTTTTCAAGTACAGCCCATGGATTTTTTAGATGCTCCAATACATCTCCAAAAATAATATGATCAAAAAATTGTTCAGGATATGGAAGGTCAATTTTTTCAATATCACCGATTATTACATCAGTGAGTTTTTCCTTAGCCTGAATTGCAGCTTCTGGAAATAACTCAATACCATATACTTTTGCCTTATATCGCTGTTGTATATAAGCTCCCAGTTTTCCTTCTGAACAACCTACTTCTAATATGGTAGAGCTATTTGGAGATATCTTTTGGAATAGCTTAACATTTAGACCTTTAAAATAATCTGAGTTTTTATGTTCGTATAAGCCTTCATAAGCGTCTTTATCCATTCTAATCTCCTTTGATACTACCTTATTCTCTGTCATGTATTCCTCAAGAAAGGTTTTACGTGCTTTTTCAAAAGCCTCTACATCCAAATATCTACCACTATCATGGATACACCATGGATTTTCCATTTTAGGTACGCCAACCTCAAAACCATTCCGCTTCATCTCAAACGAGTGAGAAATATCGTAGAAATGAAATCCTTTAAATAGATCTTCTCTCCAAGGAATATCTTTTTGAGTAATCATCAACAAACCGTCTATTGCTTCTACTTCCATATAAGGCTCTTGTCCTTCAGGTTGATTAAATGATAATAGTCGGTATGTTTCTGGTATATCGATAACCTTTCCATACAAATCTTCGCCTTCCCACCATTTCCCATTATCCGGAAGTTGTTTACAACCTGATACTCCAATCATTCCAAGTTTAGGGTGGTTTGAAAATAAATGAATAATATCAAATAATATAGATCGATTAATGATGTGGGTGTCTTGATGGAGATAGATTTTATATTTGAACTGATGTTGTAAAGCCCTATTGTATCCCTCTGCCATACTTTTTGCATTGTCAATGAACAGAAAATCGATTTCATAACCTGCTGGGACTTCTAATAAGTCAATATGTGCCCTGCAATAGTGATATTCTTCTAGATTGTTAACACAGGTTACAAATAAAAAGCCTTTATCATTCATACCATTCACCTGCTTCTACCGCTTTCTTGGTGATCTTTGTTATTGAAAATCAACATCTAAATCAGATATGGAAGTGACATTTCTTTCTATCTAAATTGTATACACCCCAACAAGCAGTATAGAACAAAAAAACTAGAGCTTTTACTCTAGTTTATGAATTCATTATTTTTGTTTTGTATTGGTAAGAGAATTTAATAATTGCTCAGTGCTGGCAGAAATGTACTTAGCTTTTCATTCGCTTCGAAGAATCCCCCTAAAAACGCCCAAAAAAGCTTGGGGACTAATCAAGCTTTTTTGGGTGTAAAAGTATTAAAGGGAATGGGGAATTTTCAACAAAATAGTCCAGTTAGGTTTCATTACATTATTAATCAATACTAGGGTGTGTATTGATTTTTACTACACTTTAAATGATAATGATTATCAATTTCATTGTCAATAGTTTTTAGTCTTTTTTTCTAAAATATTTTAAAATAAATTTTATGCTACTATATAGCGATAGAATTTTTTATCAACCTGTAACACTGGAAAATTCTCAGGTAGCTCTTCCATTCCTACTACTGTAAATCCATTTTTTTCATAAAATCTATGAGCAGCTAAAAATTGTGGTGTCGTTCCTAGATAAATTTCTTTAATTGCCTTTTTCTGAGCCCACTTAATTGCATTATTTAATAGTAGACTTGCAGTATTATATTTAGCACCTCGGTAATCCTTATCTACAAACATCTTTCTTAATGCAACTTGTTGATTTCCAATATCTAAAAAACTAATTGTACCGACAACTTGATCGTCAATTAGAGCAACCCAAAAATTTCCTTTACCTTTTTGATAAAACTCCCCTATCGTAAACAAATCAGGCTGGTCCCTTTTTGTTATCGGGATATTATATTCGTTTTGTTGAATATTGAGTATTAAATCCACAACTTGTTCTTGGTATTCACTAGAGTATTCTTTCACAATGAGAGTATTCTTCATAATTTTACACCGCCTATCAGTATTTTACTGTCTAATTTGCAGCCCTTCACATTCTTACTGTTACATCTTTAATTCACTCTAGTGATCTAAATACCCTCTTTCTCATCTCTATAAACTTATTGAATATATGTATGTATTAGCAGTAAAAATAGGCAATGCCTAATTGGCAATGCCTTCAGTTTGTTTACATTTACAAAAACTAAAAGATTCAGACTGATTAACGCTTGTCTATCGAGGCGCGAAGTCTGAGGGCAGGCCTGTTTGGCCCTCATTCTATTTGACTATTACATTTCCTACCATACCTTGATTGTAATGGTATCGACAAGCAAGTTCATATGTACCAGGCATTTTCGGCTGCACGGTAACGGTTTTTGTTTGTCCAGACTGAACTTCGGCATCAATGCCGAGCTTCGGCACTGTGAATGTGTGCTCTTTACTACCTACGTTTTTTAATATCAACGTTGTCATTTTTCCATTCGGAATAGTGATGACTTTCGGATTGAAGTAATCATCGTTCAACTGGACCTCAATCGTATTTGCTGTTAGGGGCTGTGTTGCATGACTAGATTCAGCGAAAACACTAAGTGAGCCAGTAGTCGTTACCACCATAATCATCGCCAACAAAAACACCATTCCATTTAACCACTTTTTTATAGACATTTACATTCCCTCCTTTCCTACATTCTATTGTTTTCCAATACTTAAAATATTATCACTATAAATTGTTCTCTAACCTACTTGCATTAAGAAGTGCTGAACCAACATATATCTTTATGGAAAGTGTTAAGTTAAAATTCTACATCAACATTCAATCGTATACTGGTCACCACATCTACTATATAAATCTTGTTTATTTTATAGTACTTTTCCAATTTATATCTTGCTCATTTTATTAACTTACAAAAGAAATCAGATACTATCATTTCTTTACAAATCTGTTGCGTGTGTTATACTCTTCTTGGTTAATGACTAGATTTGTGTTCAAAGGAGTAACCACATGATTATTCAAGATGTGTACCTTTCTGTAAAACAGGGAGAAACAGCTACGAAAAAGAATAGAATACCTATTTCCTATAAAGAAACTTTGATAGGACGCACTTGGGGTAATATCATCCCCGATATTCCTTTTACAAACCAATATATTTCTAGAAAACATGCCTTAATCCAGTTTGATAAGGAAAATTACACGATAATTGACCTTATGAGTAAACATGGAACCCAGGTCAATCATACGTTTATAGAAAAAAACAAACCAGTTTTTCTTCGCGATGGTGATATTATTAGTCTTGCAAGTGGGGCGGCAGTACTAACTTTTCATAACCCTTCTGAAAAAAACTTCGGAGACACACTAGATATGCCATTATTTACTGAAAAGCTCTTAAACGAATTGAATGGCTTAACTGTAAATGTTGTTAGAAGAGAAGTTTTAATTGATGGCGTTAGGATTCATCTAACTAGTAAAGACACAGAATTATTTTTGTTACTATATCAAAAAGCCAATAGTGCGGTTAGCTATAACGAAATTAAAGTAAATGTTTGGCAAGAACGTTTTACAAATGAATCAGATCAGCCAGATGTTGGTCGTGAAGAAATTAATACTCTTGTATATAGATTGCGGAAGAAGTTAGGTAAATACGGTCAATGTATCGTTTCCGTCCCTCGATTTGGTTATATATTAGATCTAGAAGACAAGTAATGTCCTTTTATATATAGATATATTGTATAAAACAGAAAAAGAGTGTGGATATATTTTCATATATTACACTCTTTTTTATATTTATTAATTGTTCTACACAAATCTTAAGATAGTGTAGCTTTTAGCTTTTTTTCAATCATAATTAATTCAACATATATACCAATTAGAGTACTTAATACGCCTCCTAAAAGAATCATTGCACTTACATAATCAGGTAAGCTTGAAAGAAGAAATACCAGTAATGTTCCAACGATTATTAATAAAAAAATCAATTAAAATACCCCCTTTTCTTTTTAGAACTTAACCATTCATTTACTGTAATGACAAAATTCCATTTCGTACTACTACTCCATTTTTCGTTTTAACTCAAATGACTGTAAAAAGACTGATCATAACCTGTTTTTCTAATTCCAAAAGCTTAAATCCATTATTCGTATGTAGACTAAAATGAAAATGATTTACTCTTGTCATGGTATACCTACTTGGTTTTTCACTCAATAGCAGACTGATAACAAAACACTAACATTTATGAAAGATAACTAAGTTTAGTAATAATTTTCTTTTGCCATTTTTGAATGAATACAAGACGTTTGTCAGGATAACAGAACACTATGGAATTGGTACGATTCATTGGTATTTCCAAATTCATAAATCACTTATGATAGGAAATACTATTTTTGGAGGTGAAGACGTTATGAGTAAAAAATCAAGTGGAAGAGGACAAAAAGCTCCAAGTGTTAATCCACAAGGATATGGAAAAGACGTTGAATTTTCAACGGAGCCTAAAAGTGAGTTACAGAATTTAGCAAAAAAATCGAACACAAAATGAATCCATAATTAGGAATGGTAATTGCTTCTTTTTGAAGTGAAAAATAAAACCATCAGTTGGTATAATAAAACTCCCACTGATGGTTTTATTTATTTTCATAACTTCTTCAAATACACTACAACACAAAGTATATCATCAGATATCTTCAAAATCTGTGATTATATAACATTTCAAAAAAACTAAAGAGACTAGCAAAGTACATACTCTTGTATTCTCAAACAAAAAAAGACATATTTAAAAGGATTAAGCCCCGTGCAATTAAGGGATCAATCCTCGAATATAATTAAGAAATATTTTTCTGTCTAGAACTATGTGATGAGCTCAATCAAACCTTTACTAAAACCTCAGTACCATCATTAGCTTTGACATCTACTAACACAAGCCCTTTATGTTTCTGTAATTCTTTAATAACTAATTTAAGTAGTTTTTTGTCTATTTGTGGAATGGTCAGAGAGAACTGTTTATCATTCTTCTCTTCATTTTGATGTTGTTTTAACCATTTATTCATTTGGTTATGAAGAATTTTAGAAGAAAGAATAGAAATACCAAAATGTAAAATGGCATATGGAACTGGGATTGTGAACCGAACTTCTTTAGTTTTCACTTTTAGTTGTAGCATAAGAAAGACCCTATTCAATAATGACAGAAACTATGTCACCGTTTCCAGTCTTAATATCAACAAGTTGACCATCCAATTCATTTTCGATTGCTTCAATAATAAGATTTATGTCAATATCCTTAACATATTTTTCTGATTCAGGAATACTTGCCAAGATACTATTTCCAGCAACTAATAATGCCTTAACAAGTTTGATTGGCACATTGACTTTAACGTTATCATTTTCAGCAGATTCAACACGGATTTTCAATATTTTTTCTGCATAATTAGATGATTTATAAGAGCGATTACTTCCGGCTTCTTTTTCCTTTAACACGTCAATTAGTTCCGATGCCTTTTCTGCATCAATTTTTCCATCCTGTACCATTGTTAATACTTTTGCAATTTCTTCTTTCATCGTAAATTCCTCCCTATTCCTCTTTTAATAATCTAATTGCTTCTTCTGTAGAAATTTCTCCATTTTCCAGCATTGCAACTACCTTTTTCTCGTCTACTTCATTTTTCTTTTTTGTTTCGTAGCCGAGTGATGTGATAATGTCAGTGAGTTTACCTCTTACCGTCGGATACGAGATCCCAAGTTCTTTTTCTACTTCTTTGATGTTCCCTCGACATATTAAGAATACTTCTACAAAATGAAGTTGTTCCTTCGACAGGGAAGAAAAAGGTGAAAGCTCAAACTCATTTTCAATTATTGTGTGGCAGTGAGTGCAATTTAGTTTTGTAATTTTTAAAGTCTTGCTGCAAACAGGGCAATTTGTAATAACTGGATAAGCCATAATCAAATCCTTTCTTTCATTTGATTAGATTATATGATGGTAAGTTTAAAAAGTAAACACTTTAATTTTAAAATATTTAATATCGTTATTAACATTATTAATGTTGCGATTAATTATTTTAACTTTAATGAATCATATTCTTTGAGGAACTCTTTCTTTTTCGGTGTTTTTTATCATGAGCTAAATTCAAATGACTGGTAACCGATAAAATTGAAAAGACGATTAACAAAGTGATATCTGTTAATCGTCCTTTTTGTAATAAAATCTTATATTTAAGACATATACTATTTTAAACTATTTGCATATAACTTACGGATCATACGTATTTGTCCTCTATGATTGATTTCATCTTCAAAAACATGGAACCATTTAAAGTAATTTGTCGCTAAATTTCTTCCAAATTTTGACTTCTCATATAACCATTCATCTGATAGTGTATTAAATTTAGCAAATGTATCTTCTCGAATCGTATCTAAAAGATTAATATAATAATCTAAATCATTACCTTTAATTTTCTCTCTTGCCTCTTTATCTAAATCTAAACCAGGTAACCATTTCTCTTCTTCCTCTTCATTTAAATCTCTATTTTCGAAGGTATTAAGTTGATACCAATATTCAACGCCCGCCATATGGGTAAGCAACATCCCAATTGTGTTACCTGTAGGAGAGTGCAGATAGTCAAGTTCCTCCACAGTAATATTTTGAATAGCTTCCAGCGTTGTATATCTTACGTAAGTCATCATTGATTTTAATGTATTAAAATCTCCTTTAACTCCATCTTGTTCCCCAACTAATAAAATATTGCTTGTATCGATCATTGTTGTTACCCCTCCCATTTTTGTCCAACCTATTAATTTCTAGATATGTTAGTAAATTCCCTACATAAATTGAAATTCTTTTTTCCGTTTTCATCAGTATAATTTGAAAATTATACAATATGAAATACTAGCAAAATAAAAAAAGTCGACTATGGAGTCGACCAGGATGTTTAAATTTTATAACTTTAGTTCAATTTAGGGAGTCAGCATATTCAATACTAAATTCCCCCCTAACGCATACGTCCGTTCAATAAAGAGCTACTTTTACTAACTATATCTTCTCATAATCTTAACATTATAAATTAAGTATTATGTGCCTATTAAATATAAAGATAATAAAAAATAGTACACAAGAAGTTAACACCAAAGCACATAAATTTATAAATATATGTGTTCTGTTTTTTAGAATCCAAAATAAAAAATAATATATTCCAATACCGATTATACCTCCAAGTGTATTGGCCAGTATATCAGTAATATCACTTCTTCCGATTGCTAATACAAATTGGATCATCTCAAATGATAGAGTCAAACCAAAAGTTGAAAGAACTTTTTTCAACATTGACCAGTTACTTTTCAACATACAAATAAAGATACCAAATGGCACAAAAATCCTTACGTTGTTATACACTTCAGAAAAGACAGAATTATTAAGTGGAATCAAATTTATTACTTGCACTTTGTCTATTTGATCAAAAGAAAAATGTAACTTTAAAAGGACTAACCAATTAAGAGCTAAAAAATAGATTACGAACAATATGAATGTTAATTTTTTATTTCCCAATATTTCTCCTCCAATTCTTGTTACAACAACACCCTGAAGATAAAAACTCACATTTGCAATGTTCATTTCTGTTATATATACTCTCTACGTTTTTCTTCGAGTTGCTCCAACAAGCCTTATTAATACTCTAAGGATAGGAAAAACAATTTAAAAATCGAGTGGGGTAAATCTTAAATTTTTCTTAAATCCAGTTATTTGTTCTAAAGAAATTAGGTTTTTTCATTAATAGAGAAAGACTTATAAGTATTTATCACTAATCACTTTCATATGGTGTAACTCGTGCCCGGCAATGCCATATGCAATGGTACCTAACGAAACTGTGCTGTTCATTACAGTTCCATTACGAACCCACGCTGCTTCATCAATGGTTGAAATTAGGCTTAACGTGCTGGAGCGTACCGTGTCTAAACCAGCTAATAACTGCTCCCAGGATAATTTGTTGAAGTTTGCCGCAGAAACGTATTGATCCTGATCCATTGCTGGGAGTGGTGCAGTTTCATTCCGTGCAATGGCAAGCATTCGATACGACATCACACGTTCCGAGTCGGTCATATGTCCAACCACTTCTTTTAAAGTCCATTTCCCTGGTGCGTACGCCTTCCTTGCTAACTCCTCTGTTACGCTGTTTAAGAGGGTAATGGTCTTAGTTCGTTGCTTACTAAGTATTTCTACAATATCTCCATCTGGCACAAGACTAACATATCTATCATGCTCTGGATTTTCAATAAATAATGGTCGTGGACGCACAAGAATCCTCCTCATGAAAATAGTTAATTAAGGTTCTAGGCTAATATTAGACTGTCAAGAAGATATTTCCTTTATTTGTAATAAATAAAAAAGGAACTTATTTCGATTATGAAATACGTTCCTTTTTTGTTTTACCTTCCATTTCGGAGGTTTATGAAAATTATTCCAGAGGTTTTTGACAAAATTCCGGGAGTTTATGAAAAATCACAACTACTAACCAACCTCACCACTATACTTCGTTTCCTCTTCAGGGAAGATGAAGCCCAGTTCATGGTGATCGCCTTCGTATACTGCACATTGTGTAATTCGAATTTCAGCATTGAAGTCGATTACTTCAAGCTTACAGTATGCTCGGTTGATTTGAAGTGCATTGTAGAATTCATCAACGGTGGAAACGCTTTGACCATTTACTTTTGTTATGCTTTCACCAACAAGTATATCCATTTTATCTGCAACTGAGTTTGGTAAAATGCCTAATACAACCAGACCAACAGCTTTTGATGTAAAGTAAGATGGCGTATTGAAGTCTCTATTTTTATGAATATAGGAAATAGCTTCACGCCCAACAATTGCTAATGCTACAGTAACAAATGCGACAAATCCAACAAAGTAGCTTACGATTCCGCCAATACAAATTAATAATGAAAGTGTCACAATTTGTTTTCCAACAAGTTTGATCGATTCTTTTGGAAGCATTCCCTTCATTAATTGATAGAAACCAATTCCAAAAGGTACGCATAAAATTGAATAGCCGCTATCTCCTAATGATAGAATTGGCCACCAGGCAAAATCACTCACTATAGTTCCATTTGGAATAAGTAAAAATACTGGTACAATCCACAGTTTGTTTGCTTCATGTGCACCGACTCTTTTACCTCGTTTACTTTCTACCAATAATGGTGATGTATGATTTACTGCATTTCTTTGTACTAAAACTCCTTCAGCTAACAACAACAAGCTTAGTAGAATTGCAACTGCTGGTAGCATGCCATTCATATCTTTTGGGACAACGTTTTCTAAGATTGACAGTGATGATACGCCTTTATTTAGTAAAGGAATAGCAATCAGTGCTAGTCCAATTGTATATGCGGGCGATAACCAACGAAATTGTAAAGTTATTGTACATATAATCGTTATGATACTAATCAAGATAACCATTTCAATTGGAATACTGATACCAACCAGTAATGAAACGACTGATAATATTGCACCTAAAAATAAGCCATACAATAAAGATGTCTTCCATTCAAACGAAACATTAAAAATACGTGTAGAAAAATGTTTTCGTTCTCTTTTCACACGTAAATAACCGCTAAATAATGCAGCGATAAAAAATAGATAAACAAATGGATGTAAAAATAACTTAGCAAAACCAACTAGTAATTCTGATATTACATTTGACCACATATCATTCACCACCTTTTAAAAGATTTGATAGATTCATATATATTTATGTTATCGGTTTATATCATTTTTTTCAAAGGGAAATATGTAATATACAAAATAAAAAAGCACACTTACCCCTAAAGTGTACTTTTCGACAATCATCTTCCGTTCTCCTGCCTGAAATGTAGTAAAGTAGCTATTTCCCGGGAATTATGTCAAAAGAGGACGAAAAAGCTTCGTCCTCTCTCTCATACAATATTTATTCAGATATTAATTCTAAAGCTTCTTCTAATTGAACGTCATTCTTTTCATCACGTATTTTTTCAATTAAAGATGCTTCTAATTTTTCAGATGTAAGTTGATCAAGTTTCCCATTTACAGTAATTCCAACTGCTTTCTGATATTTTTTAACTGCCGATTCCGTATCTTTACTAAAATATCCATCTTCACGTCCAGGATCATATCCTAATCCTTTTAACATGATTTGAGCCTGTTTAATATTTTCGTTATTGTCATCATATTTAAATGTCTTCGATTTATCAATTGGCGTTACATAGAAATAATCAGGTTGTTTGATTTCAATATCTGGCTTAATTCCTTTTTTGTGAATCCAAGTACCATCCGGTGTTAACCATTTAAACTGAGTTAATTTAATGTTACTACCGTCTTTGAAATCAAGTGTCGATTGAACTGTACCTTTACCAAATGATTTTTCACCAATTAGTTGATAATCTCCAGCCTCACTTAATGCTGCAGCTAAAATCTCTGCTGCTGACGCACTTCCTTTGTCTATTAATACGTTAATAGGATAAGGTTTAGCTTTGCTTAATTTCGTATAATACTTCTCACGCTGACCTTCTCTGTTTTCTACTTGTAAATATGGTTCATTTTTAACAACTAATTCTTCTAGAACACCCTCTACAGCTTGTAAATAACCACCAGGATTTCCACGTACATCTATTGTTAATCCTTCAATATTCTGAGATTCTAGTTTATCCAATTCCTTCTTAAATTCATCTGCAGTCTTTTCATTAAAAGATGTAATATGAAGGTACCCAATTTTTTCGTTATTAACATTCTTAACAGAACCAAAAACTGTGTACATTGGAATGTCATCACGTTTAATATTAAATGTTATTGGTTCTGCAACACCTGGTCGTTTAATCTCTAGTGTTACATTCGTACCCTTTTTACCTCGTATTTTTAATACGGCATCATATTGTGATAAACCTTTTATACTTTTCCCATCAACTGTAAGGATTTCATCTTTTGGTTTAATACCTGCTTTCTCAGCTGGAGAATTTTTAATCGGTGATACGATGATTAGTTTTTCTCCATCCTTCGATACCTCTGCTCCAATTCCTTCAAACGATGAACCTAATGATTCATGGAATTGCTGCGCAGTTTTTCCATCCATATAAGATGAAAAAGGATCATCTAAGGTCGTTACCATTCCTTGTATTGCACCTTCAGTTAATTTATCAGGATCAATTTTTTTCACATATTGATTTGCAATAATTTCGTAAGCTTTTTGTATTTTTGCAATATTTTCGTCCTCAGACGCTTTTATTTCTTTGCTTTGTGTTAAGTTTGAAACAATTGAACTTGTACTATTATTAAAAGCTAATGAGCCCACTCCAATTCCAACAACAAATGTTGCTGAGGCAAGTAGTGCTGATGTTTTACGATTCATATAGAACCTCCTATCCGTTCATGCTTGAACGTATCAATCTACTATTTAGTGTATGTATTGAAAAAGCATCACACAGACGTGCGATGCCTTTTCTGTTCTATTATATGATAAGCCTGTATCACTTATGTTTGCAAGTAGAACACTAATTAATAAAATTTTATTAAAAGGTTTTAATTATTTTGTCGTAAGGTGTTGTAAATATGGAGATAAATCTAATCCTAACTCATTTGCTAATCTTTCACCTAACTGTACATTCGCACGGTAGAAGTTGCATACAGCACGAAGCTTAATCTTTTCATCAACCGATGCAATATCTGCACTAATGTTTTTAATGACCGTATCCTGTTCTTCTTTACTATATCTATTCCAAACTTCTCCCGCTTGCCCAAAGTCATTTGTTTTTTCTATTTTCTTACGAGCTGTCACACCATTTAATGGTTGATCAACTTCTACATAAGCTGGATCTTCTTTAGGTGTATCTGAATAGCTGTTTGGCTCAAAATTAATTTGATGAGTTTGTTGACCAAATGGCATAGCCCCATCACGTTGATTGTTCGCTACTTTTGCAAATGGGCAGTTAATTGGTAACTGTTGATAATTTGCACCGATACGGTATCTTTGTGTATCAGAATAAGAGAATAATCTTCCTTGTAATAATTTATCCTCAGATGGTAGCATACCAGGAACTAATACGCCTGGATTGAAACCAACAGATTCTGTTTCAGCAAAAACATTTTCAGGGTTACGATTTAAAATCATCGTTCCTACTAATTGACGTGGAATCACATCCTCAAACCAATCCTTCGTAGGATCTAATGGATCAAAATCAAAATCATCCATATCAGCTGGATTCAGGACTTGCACATATAAATCCCATTCTGGATAATCTCCATTTTCAATTGAATCATATAAATCACGGCTAGCATGGTTAAAATCATTCGCTTGAATTTCACTTGCTTCTTCCATTGAAAGGTTTTTAACACCTTGCTTAGGAACCCAACGAAGTTTCACATAAACTGTGTTTCCATATTCATTCACCCATTTAAATGAGTGAACACTTGACCCTCTCATTTGACGGTAGTTTGCTGGAATCCCTTCATCAGAGAATAAATGAACTAACATGTTTGTAGTTTCTGGTGTTAATGACCAGAAATCCCAATAGCGATTACCTGTTTGTAAATTTGTTCTTGGATCTGGTTTTAATGCATGAACCATGTCAGGGAATTTCATAGCATCACGAATAAAGAATATAGGTAAGTTATTACCAACAAAATCGTAATTTCCATCTTCAGTATAGAATTTTACTGCAAATCCACGTGGGTCACGTAATGTTTCAGGAGAATGCAAACCATGGATTACTGTTGAGAAACGTGCAAATACTGGCGTTTCTGTTCCGGCATCCTGTAAGAATTTTGCTTTTGTATATTTCTTCATACTATTTTTTGTAATAAACACACCATGTGCACCTGCGCCTCTAGCATGAACTACACGCTCAGGTACTCGCTCACGGTCAAAATGAGCTAACTTTTCAATTAGTTGATAATCTTCTAAAAGTGTTGGCCCTCTTTGTCCTGCAGTTAGTGAATTTTGGTTATCTCCAATTGGTACACCTTGATTTGTTGTTAAGCGATTATTTGTCATATTTTGTCTCCTTAATTAGAATTATTATTATTTAGTATTAATTATATGATAATGTAATTTAGAATGAAAATCAATATTAAACTATAATTATTATAAACTAGGAAATATTTAGGAGAATTCACCACCTTTTTGCTATGTAAAAGCATTACTAAATACTTATCTCTGCATACTATTAACCCTGTCTATTTATATCTATTTCATTGGTTTATTTTTTAGCATAAGAAATTAATGAGAACAAAAATGAACACAAAAAAACCTATCACCAATTTTTAGGAGATAGGTTCATAGAGTATAATAATTAGAAATTAATATATTTTTGTGGATCTACGGCATTTGATTTGCTAGCATTCCACTCACCTTTATGAAGTTCAAAATGTAAATGCTGACCAAAAGAATGACCAGTGTCACCCATATAACCAATTTTTGTACCTTTTGAGACAGTTTGTCCAGTTGACACGTTAAAGCTATCTAAATGTGCATAAACCGTTGTCCATACTTGTCCACCGATATTATGTGTAATAAACACACAGTTACCATATGATGAAGAAGTATATGCTCTGATAACTACACCATCACCCGCTGAAACAACAGGAATTGTTCCACTACCTGCTATATCAATTCCATCATGGAAACCTCCACCATCAAAAGATCTGTTACCAAATCCTGAAGAAATATAGCCTGCAGCTGGTCTAGTAAAGTTTCCACTTGAGATAGGTGGTGTACTTCCCCCTCCAGAGTTTCCTGAATTACCAGAACCACCATTTGATGGTTTGTTTTCATTTTTCTCTTTCTCTCTTTCAGCTTTTATCCTCGCTTCTTCGGCAGCTTTTCGTTTTGCTTCTTCTGCTGCCTTTTGCACTGCAATTTGCTGACTAGCTAATAACTCATCCTGCTCTTTTAAATTTAATACGTCTTCATGCGCTTCTTTTTCTTGTTCTTTTAGAGACGCCATTAAATTGTTTTGTTCATTTACTTGATTTGCAAGCTGTTTATTTAAGCTTTCTAAGTTCGCCAAATCTCGCTCCATTTTGGCTTGTTTAACCGTCATTTCATCTTTTTTACTGTTTACGATCTTTAAATCTAAGTTCTGCTGCTTGATAATGTCTTCATCTGCTTCCATGATCACTTGTACAGCACTCATTCGTTGAACTAAATCTCCGAAGCTATTAGAACCTAAAATAACATCGATATAAGATAACATTCCGCCAGACTTTTGAAGTGAACGCATTCTATCTTTTAATAATTCTTGTCGTGACTCAATGCGTTTCTCAATAAACTTTATTTCTTCCTTCAGTTTACTAATTTGTTTTTTACCACTATTAACTGCATCCTGTGTTTGGTTAACTTGGCGTTTTGTTTCTTTCATTTTTACGTCAAGCTGTTCAAGTTTTTTAACAACATTTGCTTGATCTTGTTGTAAATCATCAATCTTGTCATTTGTTGCTTCTGTCTTTTCCTTAACCTCACTACGTTTCTTTTTGATACTGTCAATTTGTGTTTGGTACTTACTCTCAGCAAAAGAAACGGATGGGATGGCCCCGATGATGAAAGTACTGCTTAACACCATAATCATTACTTTCGATTTTTTATTATTCTTCATCTAAGATCCCTCCTTATGTATATAGAAAAGCTTTAGTACCTTAATCAACTCAGCTAGACGTTAAAAATAGACACTAAAGCTCATCATTTCATTACTCTATTAAAACAATAAAACTTTTCAATGCATTTATATTATTTACGTAAGAATTTTCGAATTGACATGACACTACCCCACATACCAATAACAGCGCCGATTCCAATTAAAATGGCAGCAATTTGATAAACAAAAGGTGAGAATGGAAGTAATGTAAACATTGTTCCTGCTAATTTTGGCATTAACATATTGTAAACAACATTATAGCCAGTTAAGATTAATGCGATTGGTAGAATCGCACCCATAACCCCTAGTAATAATCCCTCTAAAAGGAATGGCCAACGAATAAAGTTATTTGTTGCACCTACTAATCTCATAATCTCAATTTCACGTCTTCTCGCCATAATTGTAATTTTGATTGTGTTTGAAATTAAGAACATTGCAGTGAACAGTAGACCTACAATCAGCACTAAACCAATATTTCGTCCAACTGAAACTGCATTGAACAGTTTTTGAACTTGTTTTTTACCATATATAACTTCATCAATATAATGTAAACCTTCAATTTTTTTCGCAACTGGCGCGATTTTATCAGGTGAATCTGTTTTTACAATATACGTATCATTTAATGGGTTTTCTTGTTCGAACAGCTCAAAGGCTTGTCCATCTTGCCCCATACTCTTAATCAAATTATCTAATTCTTGATCTTTTGACGAGAATTTAACTGTCGTAACATGATCAATTTTTTTGATTTCGTCTTTTAAAGCTCTTTGTTGTTCTTTAGTAGCCGTTAAATCGACTAAAACTCGTATCTCAACATCTTTTTCTAAAGTTGTACCAATATGGTTAACGTTTAAAATAACAGTTAAAAATACGCCAACAAGCATTAAAGTAACCGCAACAGCACTTACAGATGCAAATGTCATCCAGCCATTACGTCTTAAATTTCGAAGTCCTTCACGAACATGTCTTCTCGCAGTTCTAGCTTTCATAACCGTACACTCCTCTCGCTTGGTCGCGTACAATTTTTCCGCCTTCAATTGCAATAACACGTCTCTTTAAATTATTTACTATATCCTTATTATGTGTAGCCATTACAACAGTTGTGCCACGGTCATTAATCTCTTTAAATATATCCATGATCTCCCAAGTAGTTTCAGGGTCAAGGTTACCTGTAGGCTCATCGGCAATAACAACTTTTGGTTTATTTACGATTGAACGAGCAATCGAAACACGTTGTTGCTCACCACCAGATAGTTCTGTTGGTAAGAATCGAGCTTTATGCTTTAACTTTACAAGATCAAGTACTTCCATAACTCTCTTCTTTATTGTTTTCGGATTTTCTTCTATAACTTCAAGTGCGAATGCAATATTTTCATATACAGTTAAAGTCGGTAATAATTTATAGTCTTGGAATACAACTCCTATATTTCTACGTAACAAAGGTACTTTGCTATCCTTCATTTGTGCTAAATCAATACCGTTAATTAATATCGTTCCTTTTGATGGTTTTTCTTCACGATACATCATTTTAATGAAAGTCGATTTCCCAGCTCCACTAGGTCCAACGACATATACAAATTCACCTTGGCGAATTTTTACATTAATACCATTTACCGCAAGAACACCATTAGGATACGTCTTATAAACTTCTTTTAATTCAATCATGACATTCTCCTTATAGTAATTGTTCCTTATTATTTATATATCGAATCGGATATGATCCATTTTAATGATGACTTAACTTAACATTTTACGAGTTTTTTTGCTTACTGAAACATATTCCCAAATCTGTTCTTATCTACATAATTCGATATTTTTCTGCTAAGCTCCTCTATTATACCATTTTAAAATTGTCAATACTGATAAATTTATGTTACATTTTGTTTAATAGTCAATATTTATTTCGACCTATTTCTATTCACTCTTTTAACAATAGTGGTTTTTGTAATATAAATGAAAAAAACAGACCAATTCTAAGTAATTAGAAAATTAGTCTGTTTTTTATTTATTTCTTAGATGCTAACCATTTTGCAACACTTTTTGCGTCATTTCCTTCAACTACACCACCAGGCATCTGTCCTCTACCCTCATGGATGATGTTTTCAATATCTTTTTCAGAGTACTTTGAACCAACAGTTTTTAATGCTGGTCCAATTCCACCTTCAAGTTGCCCACCGTGACAGCTTGAGCAGCTTTGTTTGAAAAGTTTTTCTCCAGCACTAGCTGATACAGGCTCACCAGAGTCTTTATTACCAGCATTATTATTTGAACCACAAGCTGCTACTGTTAACAGCATTCCACCAGTGACAAAAGCAAGCAGTAGCTTTTTCACAAAAATCGCCCCTTTGATAAATCCAATAAGTCTTATACTTTTAGTGTACTACTGATAGGATGTCACAACTTTTCCTTTTTATGTCAAATTTGTGAAACCTTCTCCAAGTACTTCGGTCGCATCGACTACTGTTATAAAGGCATTTCTATCAATAGATTGTACAATATCACGTAATGTTATAAATTCTGATTGGTCTAGAACACACATTAATACAGGGCGGTTTTCATTCGTGTAACCACCAACCCCACTTAATTTTGTTACACCTCGATCTAACTCATGCACGATTGCATTTGTAACTAGTTCTTCTTCTGAAGTAATAATTAATGTCATTTTTGATCTAGCAAGACCGATTTGTACTAAGTCAATTGTTTTACTCGTTACGAATAATGCGATTAATGCGTACATACCACTTTCTAAATCAAACACGATTGCCGCTGTTAAAACGATTAATCCATCGATAACTGCTACACAAATACCAAGTGATAACCCTGTATATTTATGAACAATTTGAGCTGCTAAGTCAGTACCTCCTGTTGATGCTTTTCCACGGAATACAATCCCTAGACCTAAACCAATACAAAGTCCTCCAAAAATCGCAGCTAAAAGTGGATTATCAGTAGCTGGGCTCAAATCTTCCGTTAAAAGAACAACGAATGGTAAGAAGATCGTACCAACTAGTGTTTTAATGCCAAATTGACGACCTAATAAAACAACACCTGCAATAAATAATGGGATATTAAAAGCCCATTGTACAATTGCTGGTTTAAAACCAAGTGTACTTTTTAGGATTGTTGAAATACCGCTTACGCCACCTGAAGCGATATTATTTGGTAATAATAAGACACTGAATGCAGTGGCAATAATTGCTGAACCTAATAAAACAAAAAGATAATCAATAACCGTTTTACCCCAACCTACATATAAAGTGGTACCATACTTAATTTTCCTCAATGTAATCCCCCATACTTTCTCTAGTTGATAATTTTAAATTTTGTAACCTTTTTTAAGGTCTATATCTCTATTTTTATTAATCAAAAAGACTAAAAGCTTTCTTACATAATGGCTGAAAATTTACTTTTTAATTTTTGTAAAAAAATTATAATTGCAATACTATTTAAATAATCCCCAATATAGCTAGTTGCTATCTCCTAAAGATAAAATATTATAAAGAGAACATCTTCTATAAGAAGATGTTCTCTTTGAAAAACTTCAGTTATACCTCAATAAAATGGCTGTTAAGAACGCAAATTTCCCCTGTATTCTTAACAGCCAATTTTTTTTAGTCATTTCAGAATTTCTACAAGAATTATCTATTTACATTAAATTTTAGAACGTAAGTATGCATCGATAAATGGATCAAGTCCACCATCCATTACTGCTTGTACATTACCTACTTCGGCACTTGTTCGATGATCTTTAACCATTGAATATGGGTGGAAGACGTATGAACGTATTTGGCTACCCCAACCAATTTCTTTTTGCTCACCACGAATCTCATCGAGTTGTGCTTGTTGTTCATCTAACTTACGTTGATATAACTTAGCTTTCAACATTTTCATCGCTGCTTCACGGTTCTTGATCTGTGAACGTTCAGACTGACATGTAACAACTGTGTTCGTTGGTGTATGAGTGATACGAACTGCTGAATCAGTTGTATTAATATGCTGACCACCCGCTCCACTTGCACGGTAAGTATCAATCTTTAAGTCTTCTGTACGAACTTCAATTTCAATTTCTTCATTGAATTCAGGCATAACTTCACACGACACGAATGAAGTATGACGACGACCAGAAGAGTCAAATGGAGAAATACGTACTAAACGATGAACGCCTTTTTCCGCTTTTAAATAGCCATAAGCATTGTGCCCTTTGATTGCTAAAGTAACACTTTTAATTCCAGCTTCATCACCTGGTAAGTAATCTAAAGTTTCCACTTTAAAACCACGCTTTTCAGCCCATCTTGTATACATACGTAATAGCATCGAGCCCCAATCTTGTGACTCAGTTCCACCTGCTCCTGGGTGAAGCTCTAAGATTGCATTGTTTTTATCATAAGGCTCACTTAATAATAATTGAAGTTCAAAGTCATTTAGTTTAACAGTTAATACTTTCACTTCAGATACTAATTCTTCAAAAAGTTCATCATCGTTCTCTTCTTTAACTAACTCATATGTTAATTCAAGATTTTCATAGCCGTCATTTAAATCATTGAACTCATTAATGACCTCTTTTAAACCACTTACTTCACTGATTACGACTTGAGCTGCCTTTTGGTCATCCCAGAATGTTGGTTCTGACATAAATGCTTCAAGTTCATCTAATCTAGCTTGCTTAGTTTCTACGTCAAAGAGACCCCCTAAATGCTTGAAGGCGTTTCGCCATCTTTTCTAATTCTTGCTTTACTTCTACTAATTCCATTACTTACACCTCAATTAAAATTTTATGAACAATAAAAAGCAGGTAAAGACAAGTAATAGGAAGTGTAACCATTAATCGTTACACTAATTTCCTAATAACTACTTGCCCTTGCCCCTTTTTCATACAGTTTCTATCCTATTAGATTCCTTTACCGTGGCAGTTTTTATACTTCTTACCTGAACCACAAGGACAATCGTCATTTCTGCCAATTTCTTCGCCTTTTACAACTGGTTTTTTCTTCACTTCACCTTCATCAGTTCCTACATGAATTGCTTCACCTTGAACTGCTTCACGTTCAACATCTGCTTCTATTTCAGCCTTCATAATAATACGAGAAACTTCTTCTTCAATAGAAGCTATCATTTCTTCAAACATAGCGAAGCCTTCCATTTGATATTCGCGAAGAGGATCAATTTGTGCATATGCACGTAAATGAATACCTTCACGCAATTGATCCATTGCATCAATATGAGCCATCCACTTACTATCAACAGTACGTAATAAGACAACTTTTTCAAACTCACGCATTTGTTCAACTGGTAAAAGTTCTTGTTTTTCTTCGTAACGGTCAAATACTGCCTTTTGAATTAGTTCAACCATTTCATCCGGCTCAATTAAACGTAATTGTTCTACACTAATTTCGTCTTCATTTAGTAATGTAGCTTCTACGAAATCAACAATACCTTCTAAGTTCCACTCTTCTTGAAGTTGTTCATTAGGCGTATGAGCTGAAACAACACGATTAATCGTTCCTTCGATCATGCTCTTCACAATTGGTTGTAAATCTTCTGAATCGATTACTTCAGAACGTTGAGCATAAATTACCTCACGTTGCTGGCGTAATACATCATCGTATTGTAATAATTGTTTACGAGCATCAAAGTTATTACCCTCAACTCGTTTTTGTGCAGATTCTACTGCACGAGAAACCATTTTACTTTCGATTGGTTGAGAATCATCTAAACCTAAACGGTCCATCATAATTGATAAATTATCTGAGCCAAATCGGCGCATCAATTCATCTTCCATAGAAAGATAGAAAGTTGTAACACCTGGATCACCTTGACGACCAGAACGTCCACGTAACTGATTATCAATACGACGGCTTTCATGACGCTCGGTTCCAATTACTGCTAATCCACCAAGTTCACGAACACCTTCACCTAATTTAATATCCGTACCACGACCAGCCATATTCGTTGCAATTGTAACAGCACCTTTATGACCTGCTAATGCGATAATATCTGCTTCACGCTCATGGTTTTTTGCATTTAATACCTCATGCTTAATCCCTTTACGTTTTAATAACTGAGAAATTAATTCAGATGTTTCAATCGCAACAGTACCAACAAGAACTGGTTGGCCAGCTTTGTGACGCTCTGCAATTTCTTCAGCTACAGCATTAAATTTACCTGCCATTGATTTATAAACTAAATCCGCCTTGTCATTACGAGCAATCGGACGGTTTGTCGGAATAACTAGTACATTCATATTGTAGATATTACGGAATTCTTCTTCCTCTGTTTTCGCAGTACCAGTCATACCAGATAACTTTTTGTACATACGGAAATAGTTTTGGAAAGTAATCGTAGCAAGAGTCATACTTTCATTTTGAATTTTTAAACCTTCTTTTGCTTCAATCGCTTGGTGAAGACCTTCACTGTAGCGACGACCTTTCATTAATCGTCCAGTAAATTGGTCTACAATTACGATTTCACCGTCTTGAACAACATAATCCACATCATTTGTCATCGTAACGTGTGCACGAAGAGCTTGATTAATATGATGGTTTAAGTTCACATTTTTCAAATCAAATAGGTTTTCAACGCCAAACGAACGTTCAGCACGAGAAATACCTTCTTCAGTTAATAATACAGATTTCGTTTTTACATCATAGGTATAATCTTGATCTTTTTGAAGCATTCCAACAAAAGCATTCGCTGCGATATAAGCTTGCGCTGATTGTTTTGCTTGTCCAGAAATAATTAAAGGAGTACGTGCTTCATCGATTAAGATTGAGTCAACCTCGTCAATAATTGCATAGTTTAATGGACGTTGAACTCGTTGCTCTGCGTAAACTACCATGTTATCACGTAAGTAGTCAAAGCCTAATTCATTGTTTGTACTATACGTAATGTCACATGCATACGCTTCACGTTTTTCATCTGATTCCATACTATTTAAATTTAAGCCTACAGTTAGACCTAAAAATTCATATAATTGACCCATTTCGCGCGCATCACGGCTAGCTAAGTATTCATTTACTGTAACAACGTGAACACCTAATCCACTTAATGCATTTAAGTAAACTGGCAAAGTAGACGTTAATGTTTTACCTTCCCCAGTTTTCATTTCTGAGATATTACCTTCGTGTAATGAAATTCCACCTAATAATTGTACAGGATACGGCGTCATACCAAGTACACGAGTTGCACCTTCACGAACAACCGCAAAAGCTTCAACTAGAATATCATCAAGCGTTTCACCATTTTGTACACGTGCTTTAAACTCACCTGTTTTCGCTTTTAATTCATCATCTGATAATTTTGCATACTGATCATGTAATGCTACAACTTGATCAACCTGCTTTTGCATTTTATTTAATTGTCGTTGATTAAGGTCAAACACCTTTTTTAACATTCCAAGCATTCGTAACGCTCC
Organism: Gottfriedia sp. ABJ_BB2_2; assembly: GCF_055484705.1. Taxonomy (NCBI): domain Bacteria; kingdom Bacillati; phylum Bacillota; class Bacilli; order Caryophanales; family Bacillaceae; genus Gottfriedia; species Gottfriedia sp. ABJ_BB2_2. The sequence goes on along the minus strand of NZ_JBVFKR010000012.1, from coordinate 20,270 downwards.
TCTATTTTAAAGTCATAAACAAATGTCTTAATTAATTAGATACTATTTCTAATTTTATCATTAAATGAAGATAAGTGACAACCTTATGGACAGATTGTACCATTAGAATTGTTTAATTCTTTCGAAAATATCTGTTTTCACTAGCATTTTCACCTAAAAACGATGCGAAACTTAAATAATACTCTGTAAAAAAAGTTTTTGATTTCCACTCCAGGATGCTCGCTTTCCGTGGGGCGTGCGGTGAGCCTCCTCGACGCCTTCGCGTCTGTGGGGTCTCACCTGTCCCGCTACTCCCACAGGAGTCGAGCACCTTCCGTTCCAATCAACTTCTAAATAATCGTTTGAATGCTTATAAAAACCATCTTTTTAAATAACTACTTCTAGATAAAAATGCTATTTTAACAATATAAACAATAAACAATCTCATAATAAAAAAGGACTAAGCAAGAAAATTCTGCTTAGTCCTATTCACTCTATTATTCTATTATTTTGCTTCAATCAATCCATAACGACCATCTTTTCTTGAGTACACGATGTTCGTTTTATTTGTTTCTCCATTTAAGAATACGAAGAAGTTATGACCTAACATGTTCATTTGTAGAACTGCTTCCTCTGCATCCATTGGTTTTAAATCAAATTGCTTCGTACGAACTAATTCAATTTCATGTTCATGTTCCTCAACTGCAACTGCAGCTTCAGAAGATGTCGCAAACATATATTTTAAAGATCCTTTTTCACGAAGTTTGCGGTTTACTTTTGTTTTATGCTTTCTAATTTGACGATCTAGCTTATCAATGACTAGATCAACAGCTGCATAAAGATCAGCATGTTCTTCTTCTGCACGTAATAACATATACGTACCTGGAATAGTGACTTCAATTCTTTGCTTGTCGTGGAATACCTTTGCGTTTACTCGAGCTGTTAGATCCTCATTAAAATGACGATCAAAACGTGATAATTTCTTTTCTACGTATTCACGAATTGCTGGAGTAATTTCAATATTTTCGCCTCGGATGTTTAGCATCATATGGGTTTCCTCCTTCATCAAGCTCCAAAAATGAAAGCTGTCTATACTTATATTCTACACTAGATAGATATATTCCTTCAAAGAATATTTGTCCAATATCAGAACTTTTTTATCTTTACAAGAGATTATATTTAAAGATTTCGTTAAAGATTCTCTGTATTTTTTTCCAAGTTGTAAATATGGTAGAAACTTTTCCAAACCGTCCTATAAAATCTAGGGACTAGACACGGAATTCAAGTTAAAAACAAACAAAGGCTTACTCAAATGAGCAAGCCTTTGTGTTCCGAATCTATATAAGCAAATATTTACTTATTAACGGATATTAGATTTTAGTTACGTTAGCAGCTTGAGGTCCACGGTTACCTTCAACGATTTCGAAGCTAACTGCTTGGCCTTCTTCTAAAGATTTGTAACCATCAGCATTGATTGCTGAGAAATGCACGAATACATCGTCTCCATCTTCGCGCTCGATAAATCCAAAACCTTTTTCTGCATTAAACCATTTTACTTTACCTTGCATTCAAATCCATTCCCTTCAGTCGAAAACTTGTGAATCTTCTCCACAATTCAACTATACATCAAAAAAGTGGGACAAGTCAAAAATAGCTTGTCGCCTTTTTTTCCGACAATTCGACAAATTCCAAATTCAAGAAAAAAGGGTTAAGGGCATGGATTGAAACAAGTAAATTCCAACCATACATTTCCCTTAACTCCTTAATTGAAAAGCCTTTTACACCTTAAAACGATAAGGTACTGTCGTAACAATTACACTTCGTTTATGCAGTAAATATGCACGAAGTAATAAACTAGATTGATTATGTAAAACATTATGCCAGTTTTTCTTTGTAATAAATTGTGGGATTAAAACAGTGATTTCAAATCCATTTTCATGCGCTTTTGTTTCCATTTCATCGATTACTTTTAATAATGGTCTAGTAATTTCTCGATATTCAGAATGAACAACAATTAGCTTTACATTTGGATTCCACGCTTCCCACTTATCTCTCATTTGTTGTTCACTTTCTTTATCAAATGAAATATATACTGCGTAAACTTCATCTGCAATTCCTTGTGCATACTGCATCGTACGCTCCACAACTTTTGTAATACCAGCTACTGGTACAATCATGACATTCCCTTTAATTTTTTCAGGAATATCATTATTTAATCTAAGCTGATCTCCTACTGCCTCATAATGACTTCTAATTCTTAAGAATAGATACACGATGATAGGTAAGAAAATAAGAATTGACCAAACTTGATTGAATTTAGTTGTTAAGAAAATAATTGAAACTAGTGCTGAAATAAGTGCTCCAACAAGATTTGTTAGCATTTTAGGGAACCAATTTGCTGGCTTTTCTCTAAGCCATTTTAAAACCATACCTGTTTGAGAAAGTGTAAACGGTACGAATACACCCACTGCATATAATGGAATCAATTGCTCTGTTTTCCCTTGGAAAGCGATGATTAAAAGAATCGATGCAACACCAAGAGTGATAATTCCATTTGAATAACCTAAACGATCTCCACGAAGTAAATACATTCTCGGCATAAACTTATCACTTGCTAAATTGTACGCAAGTAATGGAAACGCTGAGAAACCTGTATTTGCTGCTAAAACAAGAATTAAGGCTGTTGTTCCTTGGATGAAGTAGTAAATAATATTACGACCAAAAATTTCTGATCCCAATTGAGACATAACAGTTTCTTCATGACTAGGCTTAATTCCGTAGTAATAAGCTAAAAACATAATTCCTGAGAATAATATAGCTAATATTGTTCCCATCATTACAAGTGTTTTTGCTGCATTTTTGGCAGCAGGTTCCTTGAAGTTTGGAATTGCATTTGAAATTGCTTCTACACCTGTTAGTGCAGAGCAACCTGATGAAAATGCTCTTAACAGTAAGAACGTAGTAATTCCTGAAATTGCAGTATCACCAATTGTTGTATGATCCGCAGGTGGTGCTTGCCCTGTAATGACATTATATAATCCAACGACTATGATAATTAAAAGTGCTACCACGAATAAATACACTGGATAAGCTAAGATAGACGCGGATTCAGTTACTCCACGTAAGTTCAAGATAGTAATAAAGATAACTAAAATAACTGCTATAAACACAGTATGACTATGCAATGCCGGAATAGCAGACGTAATCGCATCCGTTCCAGCTGATACACTAACTGCTACAGTCAAAATATAATCGACAAGTAATGAACCACCAGCAACTAAACCTGGAATAACACCGAGATTTTGCTTAGATACGACATAGGCTCCTCCACCATGTGGATAGCTAAAAATAATTTGGCGATAAGACAAAATTAAAGCTAACAATAAAATAAGCACGCCAATACCGATTGGAATCGAATACCAATATGCGACAGCACCAACTGTTGCTAGCACAATTAATATTTGCTCCGGTCCATAAGCAACAGAAGACAAAGCATCCGACGATAAAATGGCCAATGCCTTTGTATTCGAGAGCTTTTGCTCTCCTAATTCTGTTGTCTTAAGTGGCTTACCAATTAAGTATCGTTTTAATATCGATAACATAAGTACACCTCTACATAATAAGTATGAAACTAAACCATTTGAGTTTATCACATAAATGGCAAAAATTGTGTTAAATTCATGAAAATAATACCAATATTTATTACACTTTACGTAAATTCATTACTATTAAGTTACCTCTATTCTTAAATAAAATACTACAAAACAAAAAAGTATCCCGTTCCCACAGGATACTTTGTTTTTTATTCCTTTTTATCGAAAAAAGCTGAAAGATTATTTAATGATTTATAAGGGTTAATATATTGATTGTGTACCTTTTTTTGTTCATTTAACCCTGATAGATCTTTCTTAATATCAGTTAGAATGAAATTCATCGAACGATTAATTTGAACATTTAAATCAACAATCTTCTTCATTATTTGTCGTTCATTTTCATCTTTAGGGGGCTGCACATTCGGAAGTAGTTCATCCCTCTCGTCTAATAAAGAAAAGATTTGCTCAATTACCTCATCACGTTTTTCCTGTGACGGAACTTCTGATGTTAATTCTGCAAGTTGTGTAGTAACCGAAAAAAGTGTTTGGTTTACATCCATTATGCTTGTCCACCATTAGCAAACGTTTTTTGACGATTGATTTGGATTACTTCTTTCCATGTATCACGGAATTCTGTAACAAATCCTGCAACTTCATCTAAAATTGCAACATCATTTTTGAGGTTTGCTTGAACTAATTGGCGATGCAGGTAATCATAAAGTTGTAATAGATTATTTGATATTTCCTGATCCATATCTAAAGTAACCATTAATTCATGAATAATCTTTTGCGCCTTAAGAATATTCATATTTTTTGCTTCTATGTTATTAGATTCAATTGCTTGTTTACCTAATGTAATAAATTTTAAGCAACCATTATACAGCATTAGCGTCAACTCACCAGGGGAGGCTGTTGTTACTGAATTCTGCTGATAGTTTTGTAAAGGATTTAAAATTGCCATTTACACTTTCACCTCTATTTGATTATTAACCGCCAAGGGAACTCATAAATTGTGAGCTTTGTGCATTAGCACGTTCAATCGCCTGTTCCATTGCTGTAAATTGACGATAATAACGATCCTCAATTTGTGTTAGACGATTTTCAAACTTATTTATACGCTTATCTAAATCACTCATATCGCGACCTAATGTATACATAGATTGAACATAAGTTGATTTACCAGCTTTTTTCGCTATATTATCGATTGCATTTTTTAAAGAATCTTTTAATCTTAATGCAAAACCTTGTTCACTCGATGTTAATCCATTTGCTGCAAATAAATTTGCTACAGCACTTGGGTCATTATTAATGGCATCTTTTAGTTTTGTTTCATTAATTACTAACTTACCATGTTCTAAATAATTTGAACTTGTGGTTATTCCAATATCACTTAAAATTTTAGAGACTGAAGAAATCCCACTAACAGGTGAAGATAAATCTAGACGCATCTTATTTAATACACCTGTTAAAATATTATCACTTCGTATTAATCCACTTTGAGCCTTTTCTTCCCATTTTGTGATCTGATCATCTTTCATTGCTTCACGTTGGTCGTCCGTTAATGGTTGATAATCACGATATCTTTTTTCAGTTACCTTTGAATTTACTTTTTCAATTAAATTATTATATTTATCCACAAATGATTTAATTGAATCAAAAATCTTTTGTGTATCTGTTGAAGAAGTGATAGTTATAGGGAATGCAGATGTTTGTTTTAAGGTATAAGTTACATCTCCCACCGTAAACGTGTTTGTTTTTCTTGTTGTTGTTATACCATTTAAAGTAAAGCTTGCGTCTTGTCCCGTACCTACAACTGAGCTTAATTCAGTTGTTGGATTAAAGTTTAACTTTGTGAATAAGTCCTTCGTTGCAGCATCCGAAACATCAATTTTTGCACCTGAACCAGTATTCTTCTGTGTAAAAACTAATTGATGTGTACCTTCATCAAGATAAGCATTTATTCCTAAATTCGCATTGTTAATTTTTGTAATGAAGCTACTTACTGTTTCATTTGCATCAATTGTAATTGGAGAAGACACAGTATCTTTTGTTGTACCATCTGGATTTGTTACAGTAATTTTTAAGCCCGTACTACTGATACCTGCATTGATATCTGATAATTTGCTATTTAATGTAATAGATGCACCTAAATTACCTGATACATAACTTGCGGGATTTGCTAAATTCGTTATTGAATTGATTGTTGAAGCTGAATTCACTGAAGAACCTTTTGATGTCGCACTTACTGCAGATTCGTTTGAACTAACAACTGACTTTGATTGAAATGTAGACTGTAATCCAAGACCTGTTACTAATGAATTACGTAAATCTTCCATTAACAAGTTCATATCTCTATATTGTTGAGTCTGCCACTCCATAATCTGTTTTTGTGCTTTTAATTTGTTTAATGGCATACGTTCAGCATCCATCAATTTTTTGACAGTACCATCGATATCTAACATACCTGAAAATCCATTTATTCGATTAACCAAATTTACTTACCACCTTTATATCTTTTTATCGAAAAGAATACCTATAAAGTCTTCCATAGCGGCGTACATGTCTAGCATTTTCTTAGATGGAATTTCCTTAATCACTTCACTAGTAACACTATCAACGAGTACAGCATAATAATTATGTGTTTTTTCATGTAATTTAAATTGAACAGATGTATAAGTTGGAGTTAAAAAATCATTCATCTGTTCTATTGCTTGCTCCAATCTCTCTTTTGAAACCTTGCTTTCACTACTATCAAAATTACTATTTTCTTTCAGCACAATTTCTTTTACTTCTTGGCCTTGTTGCTGGGCAGGGATGTTTGTAACGTTCTTAGCCAAAGTCGATGTTGAAACTAAATTCATCTGACTTCCTCCCTTTTATGAAAACTTCTCTAATATTTATATCGGAGAAATAATCAAAATTTGTATAGGAGAGTAAAGCAAGATAATTATCACAATTTATTTCTGTATATTTTTCAAATTAAAAAAATAGACTCAGTGTATATACCGGGTCTACTAAAAAAGCGTTTATTAAACTAAATCCCATGAAACTGGTGTGCCTTTTGGAACATCCATTTTTACTGTTTTCCCAATAATTTGATTAATAAATTTAGGTGGTAAACCGTAACCTGGGCGAATGCTGCGGACATTTTTTTCTGTTAAGACCTCCCCAGCTTTTAAATCCGCTGTAATGTATAGGGAGCGCCTAAATTTTAATGAAGCCCTCTCTTTTTCAGTTATACCATAAGAAATTTTACCTAAAGACTCCCAAGCTCTCTTGGATTCTTCCACTAACATTTTCATTTCCTTTGGTTCCAGTGAAAATGCAGAGTCAACTCCTCCGTCCTCGCGAGAAAGTGTAAAGTGTTTTTCTATTACCATCGCACCTAATGCGATACTTGCAATTGGAACACCAATTCCTAATGTATGATCTGATAGACCAACTTCGCAATTAAACATCTGTTTCATATGGGGAATAGTTAATAAATTGGAATCCTTTGGAGAAGCTGGATAAGTACTAGTACATTTTAGAAGAATGATTTGATCATTCCCCTCTTCACGTATTGCTCGGATTGCTTCATCCATTTCGGCTATTGTAGCCATACCATTTGAAATGATAATTGGTTTTCCAGTTTGTGCAACTCTACGTATTAATGGTAAGTCCGTATTTTCAAATGAAGCTATTTTATAAAAAGGTACATTCAGTGATTCTAAAAATTCAACTGATGAAAAATCAAATGGCGTACTAAATCCAATAATTCCTTTTTCCTTACAGCGATCAAAAATCGGCTTATGCCATTCCCATGGAGTATGAGCTTCTTTATACAAGTTATATAATGAAGTACCATCCCATAAGCTATTTTTATCCTTTATAAAAAATTCATTCGTATCAATATCAATTGTCATTGTATCTGCAGTATATGTTTGTATTTTTAAGGCATGTACTCCTGACTCTGCAGCAGCATCTACAATCTCTAAGGCTCTTTCTAACGATTGATTATGATTACCAGACATTTCCGCAATAATAAAAGGAGATTGTTCATTTCTATTTAAGAATTTGCTCATCGTTTGTAGTGCTCCTTTGTTAAACTATAGACATATACGTCGTAATTTTCATTATCCCTTATATATCCGTTACTTTTTATTGTTTCTAATGTAAATCCCAAATTACGATGAAAGTTTTTACTTTTTACATTAAATTCAATTACTTCACCATAGATTTTCTTAATATCTAAAGAATTAAAAATCAAATCTAATGCAAGTTCACCTAGCATAAATCCACTACCTTTAAGGCTATTTGGAACTCCGATATAGAATCCCCATTCAGCACGGGATTCCTCAGAAACTTCTATGGATACCACACCGACGGGAAGATTATTTATTTCAAATAGTTTATTAATTTTACTTTTATCGCTAGATACCCTTTTAAACCAATTAGCATGATTTTCCCATTCAATTAATTCATGATGGTACATATATTGACGAATGAAATCTTGATTTCTCCACTTTAGTATCATCGGTAGATCCTCGGTAGTGATATCTCTTAATCTCCCAGCAATATATGTTGATACCCTAAATGTTCCGTATCCGTCTACCATTTCTATCATTCGTTCTCTCTTTGATTCTATATCTTCAATAAATTTAGTTAAAACCTCTTCACTTAATTCAGATATAGAATTTAAGAATTTATCTATCTTTAACTTGCTTAGTGATTTTGCGATCTCTGATTGGTTTTCAGCTACAATTGTCGTTATTGCAGGAAGTCCCATGCAAAATCTTTCCCATGTAGTGCTTCCCGTTGCCATTATGCCAAATGAAGCTTTAGCCATCATTTCAGCCATATTGTTTATTTGGCAATGATAGTTTAATCCAGAATATAGATTACATAATTCTTTAATTTTATTTTTATTAGGATTACTGTTACTGACAACTACATCAATTTCCCAATTTTTTAGAAAATCGATGCCTGTAAGTATTTTGATAGCTTTTTCAGTTTCATTAGTAGAATCACTTCCGCCAAAGAATACTAAGATACGATTTGAATCCCTAACAAACTTTAATTTACTTGCTTGGGTAAATTCTTTTCTTAACAATGTATAAGTAGGACCAATAAGTTTTTTACAATTTTTTGAAAGAAGATCGTCATATCTGTATTCCATGTTAGAAACATAGTTTTGATCTAACAAAATATCACACTCATGTTTCCGATTCGCCAAATCATCAATGACAAAAATTTTGTTAACAAAAGGCTTTATCTTTTGTTCCCAATTAATATCTATCCCATAGTGATCTATAATTAACCAGTCAACCATTAGTCCCTTTATTACATACTGAAGTTCTTCAACATCCTGCAAAAATGATGCACCAAGCCAGCTACTATAGTCATCTCTGATTGGCTCTTTATAATGTCGTAACTCTATAACTTTAAAGCCTAAACTCATAATATATTGATTTAAGTTTCCCTCAAAATCTCTACAAACAAATGTACATTCATGTCCCAAATCCTTTAATGATTGTGCCAAAGTTAGACATCTCATTACATGACCTGTACCAATAATAATCGAAGAATCTACTCGAAAAGCAATATTCATACTATTACTCTCCTAATTTTTTCTGTTCAATATGAAAATTTATCTTTGCCATATTTGGATTTGCTTTCAATAAATTTAGTACATCTTCTAATGTATATAAATTATTTGGAAAAGAAGCTATCACCCATTCAATTAACTTAAAGTCCTCTATTGTATCTACTGTTAATCGAAATTCACTCTCATCATCTTTATATGCATAGTTTTTAATCTCAAATTGTTTAGAATTTTTATAGATATACGGTGTTACGTGCTCTCTTTCAATTTCATCGGTACCTAATTCGTATGCCTTTTTTAATGATTGAAAAGAGAATACTTCGGTATCCATACCCCGAGGATAACTACGTTCAATGCTATTTGAAACATAGTCAGACTTATGTTCTAAATAAAATCCAATAATTTGATCAACTATTAATGGATCAATTACTGGACAATCTGATGTCATCCTTATAACAACGTCCGCCTCTGCTTCCACAGCACATTCATAATATCGACTTAGTACATCATTTTCAGATCCTCGATAAGTTTTAACACCTAAAGTTTTACAAAGCTCAACGATTGCATTATCTGTTTCATTAATTGTAGTTGCGACCACAATTTCATCTATTTTTTTACTTCTTTTTAGACGGATTAACATATGTTTTAAAAGTGGTTCTCCATTTACCACTTTTAATACCTTTCCAGGTAAACGCGTTGAAGTCATTCTTGCTTGTATTATCGCTACAATTTTCATATTTTATATCCTCGTCACTTCTGAAGATTACTCAATATCTTTTTAACCGCATTAATTACATCCAATACATCTTGATCAGTCATAGCTGGAAATAAAGGTAATGTAATGATTTCTTCATAATAAGCTTCAGCATTTGGACAAATCCCTTTTTCATAGCCTAAATTTTTATAATAAGGTTGATAGTGTACAGGGATATAATGTACATTTACTCCAATATTTAGATTTACTAAATTATCAAAAAACTCTCGGCGACTAAGTCCTAAAAAATCCTTTTTAACTCGAATGACAAATAAGTGCCAAGCTGAATTTTTAATAGGAGATAATTTAGGTAATTCAATTCCAACTTGTCCTTTTAGTTCTTGTAAATATTTTTCGACAATTTTTCTACGTCGTGAGAGGAAGGAATCAAGTTTTTTTAGTTGGTTTTCACCTAAAGCTGCTTGAATATCAGTCATACGATAGTTAAAACCAAGCTCCTGCATTTCGTAATACCATGGTCCATGGTTCTCAATTAACTTATTAGGATCTCTTGTAATTCCATGAGTTCTAAATTGTAATAACTTTTCATAGTATTCTTTACTATTTGTTGTAATCATTCCACCTTCACCCGTTGTGATGTGTTTAACAGGATGAAAACTAAACATTGTCATATCACTTATTGCACCAATTTTTTTCTCTTTATACTCCGCGCCAAGTGCATGCGCTGCATCTTCTATTAAAATCAAATTATGTTTTGATGCAATTTCTTGAATTTCATCTAAATCTACTGGCATCCCAGTGTAATGCACAGGAATAATTGCCTTTGTTTTTGATGTGATCTTGGATTCAATTGAATCAGGTAAAATATTTCCGGTTTCAACATCAACATCAGCAAATACAGGTGTTCCGCCACAATATAAAACACAATTTGCACTTGCAGCAAATGTCATAGGTGTTGTAATTACTTCATCTCCAGGATTAATCCCTGCAGCAAAACAAGCACCATGTAAAGCGGCAGTGCCGTTAGAAAAAGCAACTGCATATTTTGCCCCTACATAATCTGCAACTGCTTTTTCAAAACTTTCAACTGCTGGTCCTGTTGTTAAATAATCACTTTTCAAAACATTAATTACTTTTTCTATATCCGCCTCATCTATATATTGCTTTCCATATGGTAAATAGCTTGAGCGTTTTTGATTATTTAACTGTTGCATCTTTTAAATCGGCTCCCTCGATTTCTAGTGTAGCAACAAGCTCTCTTATTTCTTCAATAGACAGCCAATGTGTATTACTATCACTTGAATATTCAAATCCTTCAAGCAATGGTTTTCCAGTTAGATAATATTCGTCTTTAATCATGCTAGCTTCAGGATAAATAACATAGTGATTATCGTATTCTATCGTATGACGAGCATCATCTCTCGTAATCATCATTTCATGTAGTTTTTCGCCTGTTCTTATTCCAACAAATTTAACCTTACATTCAGGTGCTATCGCTTCAGCTAAGTCCATAATAGTTGTACTTGGAATTTTAGGTATAAAAATTTCTCCACCATTCATATTGCCTAATGTATCAAATACAAGTTGAACTCCTTGATCTAAAGTAATCCAAAATCTTGTCATGCGCTCATCGGTGATAGGTAGTTCACCAGTTTTCCTCATTTTTAAGAAAAACGGAATTACACTTCCTCTACTTCCAACTACATTGCCATACCGTACAACGGCAAATCTAGTATCTCTGCTTCCGACATAAGCATTAGCCGATACAAATAATTTGTCTGAGGCAAGTTTAGTTGCACCATATAAATTAATAGGTGAACATGCCTTATCTGTACTTAAAGCCACAACCTTTTCTACACCTTTATCGATTGCAGCTTCTATAATATTCTGTGCACCGTGAATATTTGTTTTAATTGCTTCAAAAGGGTTATATTCACATGCATCTACATGTTTCATTGCAGCAGCATGAATAACAATATCAACGCCATCAAACGCTCTATATAGTCTTTCTTTATCTCGTACATCTCCAATAAAGAATCGAATTCGCTCGTCTTTAAACTCTTGTTTCATTTCATATTGTTTTAACTCATCACGACTAAATATGATTATTTTCTTTACACCTTCATTTAAAGCACGTTTAACAAATTTTTTCCCAAATGATCCCGTTCCACCTGTTACTAAAACTGTCTTATTTGATAACATTATTTTTTCATCCCCTACTTTAAAATTGGAATTGTATTTTTATAATAATCTGACATTAAATTTTATTAATATGAATTTCTATTATTATCATACTATATTATTCAAAATATTTAATATATCCTAGTCCTTATTAAAAATGGTTAAATTTCCAAGCAACCATTACTAATGGACTATTATTGTAATAAAACACTGCTCAATAATAAGTAATTCTTGCTAAATAGTTCCAAAATTTAAATAGTAATAATTATACCCGTTTATCTGTTATCCCTACTTCAATATAATCATTTAGAGTGACATGTTTCCAGCCTTCTATATGTGCGCCGCCCTCTGTGCAATTAAAAAATTCTGTTCTATGATTATTTTTTATATAATTTTCAAACCATTTCCGATAAACAGACAAATTTCTTGCAGTAGCTACTTTTTCTTTTTTATAAAAATCATCTACATATTCAATAAATGAATTTCCAGTAATTTCCCTTTGGTCGTGTGTATTACTAGCATGAGAATATCCATTTGTATATGCAAGATCCTGTCCAACTAAAGCAATCGATTTCGCTCCTAGGTTTACCATTGTATCTAATAAACAAGTGGCCACTGACCCACCAGTGTTTATTAATAATTCAGTCTCATGTTTTGCCTGATTCTCAGCTTCCAAATATCCTATTTGATATACTATCGTTCGACTTTCACCACATAAAACTGCATCATGATTAGCGGTACTTAAATAAAACAAATGAGTACCCAGCATATCTACATGTTCAAATTGATCTATAATAGCAGTTTTTGGATCAGAAATCATTACAAAATCTGGTTTAATTCCATAATTATCTAAAGGACGAAGAGCAGTCCCCACGCATCCAATTATAAATCTTTTATCATCTCTTAATCTTTTTAATGTATCTAACTGTTTTGTCAAAGAAGGACCGGCCGAAACGAGTATCATATTTTTGTTATGATAATAATTTTTCCATGCTTTTAAACCTGAATCATTAAGAGCAATATTTTTACGAAAATTTTCTAACAATAATTCTCTTTGCTCGCAAACTGTTTTTTGCATAATAAGTAAATCTTTTAAAACTGGTATTATTGACTCGAATTGTATTGGAATAATATTCAAGGATTGTTCATATATAAAAACCGATGACGTATTTTCAAATAGATCGTTTATTTTATTGTCCTTTAATATAGAACTAAAGGACTTAAATTCAATTCGATTATTTTTTATAAACAAAGATGTAGATTTAAACCACTTTAAATAATCATCATTAAATTCAATAACTGAGATTTTAATATCAGGATATTTTTCGTTAAGCTTCAAAATATGATAACCAGCACCAATACCAATTAGATAAACATGCTTTGCTTCGCAACTAGGAAAATACTTTTCAATCCAATTACTTGCTTCTTTTAATGGATCATATTTACTATGAAAGCAAAATTCTCGGTTATCATATTTTACCTTAACAGTTATCACAGTCTTAGTGGAATGTAAGCTGAATTCCATAGTTATACCTAACTATTTAAACATTCTTGTACTTGATTTAAGTAAGGCAGTATTTCATATTCGAATAAATCTGTAACTAAGACATAATCTTCCATTTCTAATCCAGATAACATTTCATTTATATTATCAAAAATTAAATCTACTTCTGGTAGATTATTTGAACTGATTTTATTTATTCCGTTGATTGCTTGAATTGTCCATTGCAATCCTTCAAGTACTTTACTTAATAAACTTAAGCCTTCTGTCTCTTTACCTGTATGAATTAAATTACATACTTGTTCAATTGCCACCATCAATTTTGGATTATATTCAAAAATGGATTGTTTAGTTTCTTGAATTAGTTGTTGATTCATTTTATTGTGCTTCCCTTCTCTAATTCTGTTTCAATTTCAATTATAGATTCTTCCAAATATGGTATAACACTTTCTATACTTTCTAATATACCTTTATATAAAGTTAATGATTGAGAATAAATACGATTATTTTTTTCATCTTCTGTTTCGCCATCTTTTTCTAAAAAATTATGTTTCACATCGTGAATAATAGGTTGAACAATATATGATAAAAATTCATTTTTTAATGACTTCATTAATAATTTATCCAATTCATCCAATTTACGATTATTCTTATACGTAATAATCATGCTTTTTTCTAATATATTTAGCGCATTTCTACAATAATTCTTTGCTACATTCATTATTGATCTTATTAAAGATACCCGTTTTTTTAAATTATCCCAATCATTTTTTTCTCTATTAATATGTTTATTGTGAACTATCATTTTTTCTACACTTATTTCTCTTTCACAATAAGTTTGGAGAAATTTATGATAAGGTATTTTCTTAACCCCTTTTATATTTATCCCGCCCTCAGTACAGTTAAATAATCTTTCTTCTAATTCCAACAAATTTACTAAGCTTATAAAATCATCTCTCATCGAAGAAAACACTATATCTGTTAAAACTTGATCCCCGTAATAGCCTTCAGCATAAAACATTTTTCTTGTTTTCATGTCTTCCTCACTAATTACTTTATGGAATGTGTTTCCGGATGCATGTGATTGCATGTTTGTATATGCTAAATCTTGGCCTATTAGACATATTGGACCACTAGTTATAAAATTAGCTACTTCAAGTGCAAAATTAGCTACTGAACCCCCACCGTAGAATTCAACTATTTTATGGTTTAATAAGTTTTCTAACATTGCATGATGATTTGAATTTGTAATATTATGAATAATAAATTTTCTGCCATTGTGCATACTAGGAATTTTCGGATGAACATGCATACTATAAACAATGGGTATATGAGAAATATTTAAGTCTTTAAAATGTTTATAATTTGGTTCGCCACCATCGATTGTTATGATTAGATCCGGTATTATATCATTTTTTAGTAATGTATTAATTGTAGAGCCTGCACAAATAATGAAACATTTATTAGCATGTTCTTTCAATAATTGTATTTGTTTAATTAAAGAAGGACCACCTGAAACTACGGTTACAGGACAAGTGAGTTTCTGTTCTAATGCGTATAGTGAAGTTGCTTCAAATCCGTTTTTAATATTTAAAATTAAATTTTTTTGCCATTCATTTGCAAATAAAAATTGTGTATTTTTTTCAACATGTTTCTTTAACGCTGATTCTTTCACACTCTCTAAAAACTCTTTACATTGAGTGGGAAATATATTTTTATAATTTGGTGATATTTCTACAATGATTCTTTTATCAAATTTAAGCATCTGTTGAAATAATATATTTGAAATATCCTCTTCACTATCATCATTTATCGCTATTACTTGCTCATGATTTAATACTTCTTTCAAAATTTCGCTATTATTTATTTGTTCAAATAGAATTTTGCTTGGTTCATAAATAATTAGAAATTCGTTTTTGGTAAACTTTTTTACCAATTCAATTATTACATATAAATCACCCATACCGAACAATATATGCAAATGATGCTTCTTAAACAAATCTAAGACATTTTTCTCTGCTTCTTTAATTGGATTATATTTACTTTGCAGCATATAATCATTTACTTTTAGAATAGGTAATTCGTTAACCTTACTTTTTTCCCAATCAACCTTTAGTTCTTCACGTTCAGTCATATTTGAAGTCAGTTGTTCCATAGTTGTCTCTCCCTTTTGAATATGCACTTAAGATAAAGTTCTTCCTCTAAAAACTCTATATTAAATTCATATAAAAATAGGGACTGAGAAAAATCTCAATCCCAAGTATTTATTAACGTAATAATTGAAGTACGCCTTGTGGTTGTTGGTTAGCTTGAGCAAGCATAGCTTGAGCAGCTTGAGAAAGAATGTTGTTCTTAGTGAAGTCCATCATTTCTTTCGCCATGTCAACGTCACGGATACGAGATTCAGCAGCTGTTAAGTTTTCTGCACCAGTTTGTAAGTTGTTGATTGTGTGCTCTAAACGGTTTTGAACTGCCCCTAAAGTAGAACGTTGAGTTGAAACTGATTCAATTGCAGTGTTAATTGCTGTAATAGCAATGTTTGCATTTGTTAAAGTGTCAACTTTAGTAGCGTTAGCAGTTAATTTTAATGCTGCAGCTGACATAGTTTTAACAGTTACACTGATTAATTGATTTGAGTTAGCACCAACCTGGAATTTGAATGTTTGAGATTTAGAAAGAATTTTTTGAGTATTGAATTCAGTTTCAGTAGCAATACGAGTTACTTCTGAGTTTAAAGCATCGATTTCAGCTTTGATTGCAGTACGGTCAGCCGTTACGTTAGTTCCGTTTGAACCTTGAACAGCAAGCTCACGCATACGTTGTAAGATTGAGTGAGTTTCGTTTAATGCACCCTCAGCAGTTTGGATTAAAGAGATACCATCTTGAGCGTTTTTAGAAGCCATGTCTAAACCACGGATTTGTCCACGCATTTTTTCAGAGATAGAAAGACCTGCAGCATCGTCGCCAGCACGGTTGATTTTTAAACCTGAAGATAATTTTTCCATGTTCTTAGAAGCGTTAACTCCGTTTGAACCCATTTGACGGTAAGTATTTAAAGCTGTGATATTGTGGTTAATACGCATAATTAATTTCCTCCTTGATTGTGTAAGTTCACTTCCTTGTGAACTCTATAATATTTAGGTGCCTTCGTGAAAATCTCGAGCTTTTCACCTTAGCTCCTTTACATTATTTATATCGACTTTTTTTTTGTAGGTTTAAGTCTATTTTGAAAATAGTTTTTTCGACAAATTGAATATATAGTTCGATGTTCCTATTTTAATAAAAGAGAAATCGTTTATTTTCAATACGAATTTTAAAATTAAATAGTTTTTTACATATTAAAAATAGGTGTTTTTCCTTACTTTTTTGTACTAACTATCTTTTTATCTCATAGACTTGTTATGAAGCGAATAATAGTTTTTCTTCTACTATTTTATTTTAAAAAAGGGGGAATTACTTTGTTAAAGTTTCTGCAACGAATCGGGAAGGCATTAATGCTTCCGATTGCAGTACTTCCAGCAGCTGGTTTGTTACTTAGATTTGGGCAAGGAGATTTACTGGATATTCCTTTTATGGCAGCTGCAGGTAATGCAGTATTCGCTAATTTAGCTCTTTTATTTGCAATCGGTGTTGCAGTTGGTTTAGCAAAAGATCAAAATGGTGCAGCTGGGTTATCAGGTGCAATAGGGTATTTTATTTTAGTTGAAGGTGCAAAAGTAATTGATAAAGATATCAATATGAGTGTTCTCGGAGGTATTTTATCCGGGGTGATTGCTGGACTTTTATATAATCGTTATAAAGATGTGAAACTACCAGACTTTTTAGGATTCTTTAGTGGTCGCAGATTCGTTCCAATCGTGACAGCAGCTGTAATGTTTGTACTAGCAGGGTTGTTCGGCTATATTTGGCCACCAATTCAAGATGCGTTAAATACATTTGGAAATAATATAATTGATTTAGGTGCAGTTGGAGCTGGGTTGTTTGGATTCTTTAATAGATTATTAATTCCACTTGGCTTACATCATGTGTTAAATAATATCTTCTGGTTTGTATTCGGAGACTTCAATGGTGTTACAGGTGACTTAAACCGCTTCTTCGCAAATGATCCAAGTGCAGGAATTTATATGGCAGGTTTCTTCCCAATTATGATGTTCGGTTTACCTGCAGCTGCATTTGCTATTGCAACCACTGCAAAAAAAGAAAATCGCAAAGTTGTTTTAGGAGCGATGTTAAGTTTAGCATTTACTTCATTCTTAACTGGTATTACTGAACCAATCGAATTCTCATTCATGTTTTTATCACCAGTTTTATATTTTATTCATGCGGTATTAACTGGAAGCTCACTCTATGTTGCTAATTTATTAGATATTCATGATGGTTTCACTTTCTCAGCCGGGGCAATAGACTATTTATTAAACTATGGTATCGCAACAAAGCCAATACTACTTTTACTCCAGGGCTTAGTCTACGGGGTCATTTATTACTTTGTATTTGTTTTCTTCATTAAGAAGTTTGATTTGAAAACTCCTGGACGTGAAGATGAGGAATCGGTTGAAGAATACTCATCGAACAATACAGGAAATGCGGAAAACTATGTAAATGCTTTAGGTGGTACTGAAAATATAGTTTCGGTTGATAATTGTGCGACAAGATTACGCTTAGAGTTAGTTGATACGAGTAAAGTTAATGAAGCAGCGTTAAAAAAAGCTGGTGCAATTGGCGTACTAAAACTCGGTACTTCGAGTTTACAAGTAATTGTCGGTACAAATGTCGAATTTGTAGCAGAAGAAATTAAGAATTACTTAAAATAGTATTTAAAAATAAAAACGGTAATGCAGATCAGATCTGACATTACCGTTGTTTTGCTTTATTTAATAGTATTCTATACTTCAGCTACGTAAGATTTACTTGTACGAGCACTCTCGTGTTTATCTATTTTCTTATTAGAAACTTGAATACTTCCCGCTGTTGAACTTAATTGTGGAACTGTAATTGTAATCGTTGTTTGGCCAGCGGCAACAGTCCCTGTACCTAATACAGTCGTACCAGTAGAATTATAAACCGTGATTAAATCTTCTTCTACTAAACCTGTTACAACAATTGTATCATCTGTTCCTATCTTATTATTTATAACAGTAATTGCCGTTGGTGATAATTGTTGAGTAGTCGGTTCTACTAAGTAAGCTTTACCCATTCTTGCACTTTCTAGTTTATTTACTTTCGTTACAGTCACATAAAGCGTTCCCGCAGCTGATCCAATTTGAGGAATTGAAATTGAAACAGATGTATTCCCTGAAGCTACTGTCCCGGTTCCAATTAAATTCCCTCCAGATGCTGCATCATACACATTTATGATATCTCCTGCTGATAAATTCGTTACTGATACTGTATCGTCTGTACCGACATAGTTATTCACGACTGTAATATAACTTGTTGAAATAATTGCCGTCGTTTCTGATGTAAATGTTTGAGCTATTCTTGCGCTTTCTAATTTCCCATCTTTTTTAACAGTGACGTAGACACTCCCTGTACCTGTGCCTACTTGAGGAATCATAATAGTCTTTGAAGTTTCTCCAGTTTCAACAACTGCACTTCCTAAAATTGTTCCTCCTGTTGCTGCACTATAGACTGTAACAGTATCTCCTTGAACTAATCCAGAAACGACAACTGTATCATCAATTCCTGCCTTATTATTTGTGACAACAATCGATGCTGCGGCAGGAGCTGTTGTTGTTGGCTCACTTGCATAAGTCTTTGCTAATCTTGCACTTTCTAATTTATTTACATTCGTGATGCTGATATATGCTGTACCCGCAGCTGAACTTAATTGAGGTATAGAAAGTGTAATTGTCGTTTTTCCGTTTTCAACCGTTCCAGTTCCAATGATATTCCCACCTGTTGCTGCATTATAAATTGTAATAATATCTCCTGCAGCTAGTCCACTAATAGTTACTGTATCATCAATTCCTACATAATTATTCACAATAATAACATTACTAGTTGAAAGTGTTGGTGTTGTTTCTGATGTATATGATTTGGCTGTTCGTGTACTTTCTAATTTTCCATCTTTCTTAATTGTAACGTAGACACTTCCAGAACCTGAACCTAGCTGAGTAATATTGAATGTTTTTGTCGTTTCGCCAGTTCCAACAGTTGAACTGCCTATCACAGTGCCTCCTGTTGCTGCACTATAAACGGTTACTACATCTCCTTCGACTAATCCAGTAACCACTACAGTATCATCAATTCCCACTTTATTATTTGTTACTGTGATTGAAGACGCAATCGGTGCTACAGTTGTTGGTTCACTTGAATACGCCTTAGCTAGTCGGGCACTTTCAAGTTTATTTACTTTTGTTACACTTACATAAGTTGTACCAGCAGATGATCCTAATTGAGGAACCGATAGTTTAACAGAAGTGCTTCCTACTCCTACCGTTCCTTCTACAACTAAATTACCACCTGTTGCAGCATCATAAACTTTAACAATATCTCCTTCTACTAATCCATTTACAGTTATAGAGTCTTCTGTTCCGATATAGTTATTTACAACAGCTACATTACTTGATGAAAGGGTTGGTGATGTTTCTGATGTATATGTTTGTGCTGTTCGCGCACTTTCTAATTTCCCATCTTTCTTGATTGTAACGTACACATTTCCAGCTCCAGAACCTAGCTGTGGAATCACAAATGTTTTTGAAGTTTCTAACGCTTCTA
>NZ_JBVFKR010000011.1:0-117718 GCF_055484705.1 Gottfriedia sp. ABJ_BB2_2 | reverse complement strand
TAAGACCCCTGAGAGATGATCAGGTTGATAGGTCAGAGGTGGAAGCGTGGTGACACGTGGAGCTGACTGATACTAATCGGTCGAGGACTTAACTAACAAGTTTGATAATGACATTATCTAGTTTTGAAGGTATAAAATGGTAAAAATTCCAAAAAAATCTTCAAAATATGTTGACTTTGATTGGTATTTTGATATAATAATCATTGTCACAATTAAATGAATCAAGTGATGATAGCGAAGAGGTCACACCCGTTCCCATACCGAACACGGCAGTTAAGCTCTTCAGCGTCGATGGTAGTTGGGGGTTTCCCCCTGTGAGAGTAGAACGTCGCTTGGTTCAAAACCATTCCGCAGTAGCTCAGTGGTAGAGCACTCGGCTGTTAACCGAGTGGTCGTAGGTTCGAATCCTACCTGCGGAGCCATTTTTTATGCTTCCATAGCTCAGCAGGCAGAGTACTTCCATGGTAAGGAAGAGGTCACCGGTTCGAGCCCGGTTGGAAGCTTGGAAAAGACTTACACATATGGCCCGTTGGTCAAGCGGTTAAGACACCGCCCTTTCACGGCGGTAACACGGGTTCGAATCCCGTACGGGTCACCACTTATATTATGGAGGATTAGCTCAGCTGGGAGAGCACCTGCCTTACAAGCAGGGGGTCGGCGGTTCGAGCCCGTCATCCTCCACCATTTAATTTAATAACTCCGGAGGGGTAGCGAAGTGGCTAAACGCGGCGGACTGTAAATCCGCTCCCTGTGGGTTCGGCGGTTCGAATCCGTCCCCCTCCACCATTTATTGTTGGGCTATAGCCAAGCGGTAAGGCAACGGATTTTGATTCCGTCATGCCCTGGTTCGAATCCAGGTAGCCCAGCCATTTTTTATTTACACAATTTCATTCAAATTGATCGTAATTTCATTACGAGCCATTAGCTCAGTAGGTAGAGCATCTGACTTTTAATCAGAGGGTCGAAGGTTCGAATCCTTCATGGCTCACTCTTTTTTTTTATGCGGAAGTAGTTCAGTGGTAGAATACAACCTTGCCAAGGTTGGGGTCGCGGGTTCGAGCCCCGTCTTCCGCTCCATTTCTGTATAAATATATAATGGGGCCTTAGCTCAGCTGGGAGAGCGCCTGCCTTGCACGCAGGAGGTCAGCGGTTCGATCCCGCTAGGCTCCACCAATATACATAAAGTGTAACCTTAGTCTTTTGACTAAGGTTTTTTTTTGTCTCAATACATAAAATATTGAAGAGGAAAATGCATATGTATACAAAAAAATGTTGAGTTGACCCATTCGTTTCAAAAGATTTAAACTATTAATATAATTAATAACTTTAAGAATCTAATTTACGGTTCTTTATTTAAAAAATAAAGTAAGCGTTTTCTTACGTAATTGACATAGGGGGAAATAAAATGAAAAAAGAAATTTCTATTATTGGCGTACCATTAGATTTAGGTCAAACAAGACGTGGAGTGGATATGGGACCAAGTGCAATTAGATATGCACAGCTTCATGAGCGCATTGAAAATCTTTCATATAATGTTGAAGATTTAGGGGATATATTAGTAGATCGTTCATTAGTAAAAGAAGAACATACTGAACATAATTTAAAAAACTTAAAATCAGTAAAAGATACTTGTGAAAAGCTTGCAGTTGAAGTTGATGAAGTGATTAAAAGTAACAGAATGCCTTTAGTGTTAGGTGGAGACCATAGTATTGCAATCGGTACATTAGCAGGTGTTTCAAAGCATTATAATAATTTAGGTCTAATTTGGTTTGATGCTCATGGTGATTTAAATACTGCAGAAACATCACCATCTGGAAATATACACGGTATGTCACTAGCTGTGTCATTAGGTCATGGCCATGATTTATTAACGAAGATTGGTGGTTACTTCCCTAAAGTAAAACCAGAGAACGTAATCATTATAGGAGCTCGCGATCTTGACGAAGGTGAAAGAGCAATTATTAAAGAATTAGGTATTAAAGTTTATACAATGCATGAAGTTGATAAATTAGGTATGACAAAAGTGATGGAAGAAACAATTGACCACTTAAAAGAGTGTGACGGTGTTCATTTATCATTAGACCTTGATGGTTTAGATCCAATCCATGTACCTGGTGTTGGTACGCCTGTTCCTGGTGGAATCACATACAGAGAAGGTCATTTAGCAATGGAAATGTTATCAGATGCAGATATCATTACATCGATTGAATTTGTGGAAGTTAACCCAATTTTAGATGAAAAAAATAAAACAGCAATCGTAGCTGTTGCTTTAATTGGATCGTTGCTTGGAGAAAAATTATTATAAAACAAAGAATTACATGTCATTACTGTTAAAGCTAGCATAATTTGCTAGCTTTTTATTATTTATATTTCTGATCAATATCATATTTTCAAATAATTGTTAAGATAGTTAATAATTCTCAAATTTTGTGTATAACGAAAATATGGTATAATACTGAAGATACGGGTTTTAATATAAATAATTAGGAGGGTAAAAGGTGCCTTCTTTACATATGAATTTTTTACAATACTTACAAAATGGATTAGATATATTATTAGTTTGGTTTGTTATATATCGACTAATTATCATCATTCAAGGTACAAAAGCTGTTCAATTATTAAAAGGTGTTACGATTATTATCGTTGTTAAGGTATTAAGTAGCTTATTTGGCTTACATACATTGCAATTTTTAATGGATCAAGCACTAACATGGGGATTCTTAGCGGTGATCATCATCTTTCAGCCAGAACTAAGAAGAGCTTTAGAACAACTTGGTAGGGGTCGTTTTTTCTCTAGAACTTCTCCTGGCGGTGCCAATGATAGAACCGACATAGTGGAAAGTATAGCTAAAGCAACAGAATACATGGCAAAACGAAGAATAGGTGCTCTTATATCGTTTGAAAGACAAACTGGTATGGGTGATTATATTGAATCAGGTATCCCGCTGAATGCTAATTTATCATCGGAACTGCTTATAAATATTTTTATTCCGAATACACCATTACATGATGGCGCAGTTATTATTCAAGGTGAAAAGATTACTGCAGCAGCATGTTACCTACCGCTTTCAGAAAGTGCATTTATTTCTAAAGAGCTAGGTACAAGACATAGAGCAGCAGTAGGGATTAGTGAAGTAACTGATAGCATTACAATTGTTGTTTCCGAAGAGACAGGGGCTGTTTCAGTTGCTAGAAATGGGAACTTATATAGAGAATTATCAAAAGATGAACTTGTTAATTTATTGAATACGGAACTAAAATCACCAGAAGAGTCCACTACATCAAAATGGAATTGGAAGGTAAAACGTAATGGATAATTTTATGGATAACCGTTGGATTTTAAGAGGAATCGCATTATTAGTTACTTTATTACTTTTTATGTCTGTTAATTTAGTTCCACAATCGAGTAGCTCGAACATAATTGATTTACCAATGATGAATAAAAAAGAGCTACTGAGAGATATTCCTGTAACGCCAATCTATGATCAAGAAAATCTAATTGTAGATGGTATTCCAAAAACTGTATCAGTACAGTTAGATGGTCCAAATAGTATCGTTAAAACTGCTGAAATGAAAAGAGATTTTGAAGTTTACATAGACCTTACTTCTTATGCATTAGGAACATATGAAGTCCCTTTAAAAGTACGCAATTTATCAGAAAAGATTAAAGCAACGATTAAACCAAGGACTGTTACAGTTACGATTAAAGAAAAAGTAGAAAAAGTAGTCTCAATTAAAGCAGTATATATAAATGAAAACAAAATTAAGCACGGCTATAAAGCAGAGGACGCCATAATTAAACCAAATGAAATAAAAATAGTGGGATCTGCTGAAGAAGTAGCCCAAGTATCATCTGCCAGAGTTGATATAGACGTATCAGATGCAAATCAAACGTTTAGTCAGGAACTTCCTGTGAAACTATATAATAAAAAAGGTACACAATTATCTATAAGTAGTGTCCCAAAGAATGTTGAAGTAACTGTCCCAATTGTTTCACAAAGTGCATATTTTCCGATTGAGATGATCGAAAGTGGTACTTTACAGGATGGTTTAAAATTAAAAAGTATGATAACGAATACTGATGAGGTTAAGGTATATGCATCTGAGGATTGGTTAAATAATTTTAGTGGACCAATTCAGGTGCCTGTTGATTTATCATCATTTGATAAAAGTGGTACATACGAAATTACTGTTCCAACACCAGATGGTGCATTTAGAGTTGATCCAGGTACGATAGAGGTTGTAGTTGAATTAGCTGAAGAAACGGAACAAAAATTTACAGATATACCAATCGTATTTACTGGAGAAAATGAAAATTTTACATATAAAATTACGAAACCATCTTCAGGTAAAGTTACAGTCTCTGCAAGGGGATTTGAGGAAGATTTGAGTGCAATAGACCCGAAAGATCTTATAATCACAGCAAAAGTAAGTGGATTAGAAGCAGGGACACATGAAGTAACACTATCGATTAGTGCGCCAAAAGGTGTCATTTATCGATTAAATTACGATACTGTAATCGTCGAAATGACGGATAAAAATACGGCCGAATCTGATAAGGATACAGAAATAGTAGGACAATCATCGAATTAGAAGGAGAATAATAATGGGTAAATATTTTGGAACTGATGGTGTAAGAGGGGTAGCAAATAAAGAGCTAACTCCAGAATTAGCATATAAAATTGGACGTTGTGGTGGATATGTTTTAACAAAGAATAATGTGAAACCTAAGATTTTAGTAGGTCGTGATACACGAGTATCAGGGCACATGTTAGAAGGCGCGTTGGTTGCAGGCTTACTATCAATCGGTGCAGAAGTAATGCGTTTAGGTGTTATTTCAACTCCTGGAGTTGCATATTTAACAAAAGCATTAGGTGCACAGGCTGGCGTAATGATCTCAGCTTCTCACAATCCAGTAGAGGATAATGGAATTAAGTTTTTCGGTCCAGATGGATTTAAATTATTAGATGAGCAAGAAGAGGAAATTGAAGACTTGATGGACGCTGAGGTAGATAATTTACCGAGACCAACAGGAAGTGATCTTAGCCAAGTTAGCGATTACTTTGAAGGCGGTCAAAAGTACTTACAATTCCTTAAAAATTCAATTGACGAGGATTTCTCAGGTTTATTAGTTGCTCTTGATTGTGCACACGGGGCTACTTCTTCATTAGCACCTTATATCTTTGCGGACTTAGAAGCAGATATCGTAACAATGGGAACAAATCCAAATGGATTTAATATCAATGACGGTGTAGGCTCGACTCATCCAGAAGCGCTTGCAGCGTTAGTTAAAGAAAAAGGTGCCGATGTAGGTTTATCATTCGATGGCGATGGAGATCGTTTAATTGCAATTGATGAGAATGGTGATATCGTTGATGGTGACCAAATTATGTATATTTGTGCAAAGCATTTAAATGAAAAAGGACGCTTAAAGCAAAATACCGTTGTATCGACTGTTATGAGTAATCTAGGTTTTTATAAAGCTGTAGAATCTAATGGAATGAAAAGTGCCGTAACAGGTGTTGGTGACCGTTATGTGATGGAAGAAATGAGAAAAAATGGTTTTAACCTAGGTGGAGAACAATCAGGTCATATCATTTTCTTAGATTATATTACAACTGGTGATGGCATGTTAAGTGCGATTCAGCTTGTAAACATCATGAAGGAAACTGGAAAAACATTATCACAATTAGCTGGAGAAATGAAAAAATATCCACAATTATTGATCAATGTTCGTGTTACAGATAAAAACGAAGCATTAAACAATGAGCGAATTAAAGCAACAATTGAAGAAGTAGAAGCTGAAATGAATGGAAATGGTCGTATTTTAGTACGTCCTTCAGGTACAGAGCCATTAATTCGTGTAATGGCAGAAGCTCCATCAGCAGAAGAATGTAAGCAATTTGTTGAAAGAATCGTAAATGTTGTAAAAGAAGAAGTTGGCGAATAATAAATAAAAATTTATATGCATAGATGAGCACTAATGTGTCCTTCTATGCATATTTTTGTTATATAAGCGACTATACTTTCAAAACTTCAAAAAATATTTTTGTTGACCATGACTTTTGAATTATAGTATAGTAGTTTTATTGTTTTCCTAACATGAGAGGAGGATATGAATTAATAAAGGTTTAAACAAAGCGCCAGAACTACACAGGACGAAAATGTGTAGTTGACGAGGTGGAGTTTTATCGAAGTTTCGGCGGATGACTCCCGGTTGATGTATCACAACCGAAATTATTTATGTAAAACACGCGGGTGACCGAGTGGACAAAAGTAAATAATCTGATACACCGTTTAAAAAATTATAAAATGAACTCGCTAATTGCGATAATACGAAAGGTAGGTGGATATTGCTTGTAAGTCCTCTACCGCTATTAAACATGACGAGGGAATAGAAAATTAAATAATAAACGGTTAGGGAAACAGCATTCCATTCCTAGACAACTTTTGTACGTCTTGTTAGAGGACTTACTAAGCAATAGATATTATGTGTGGAATCGTTGGATATATTGGAAATAATAATGCTAAGGAAATTTTGTTAAAAGGTTTAGAGAAATTAGAGTATCGTGGATACGATTCTGCTGGGATTTCTCTTTTAACAGATAATGGTGTAGAAGTTTATAAAGAAAAAGGTAGAATTGCAATTTTACGTGAAGCTATTCCAGCAAAGGCAGACGGGCATGTTGGAATCGGACATACTAGATGGGCTACACACGGAGCACCAAGTAAGCGTAATGCGCATCCTCACCAAAGTTCTACTGAACGTTTTACACTTGTTCATAATGGTGTTATTGAAAACGATGTACAGTTAAAAAACGATTATTTAAATGACTTTAACTTTACTAGTGATACTGATACAGAGGTTATCGTACAGTTAGTAGAGCTGCATATTAAAAAAGGTTTAACAGTTTTAGAAGCATTTACAGCAACATTAAAACTTTTAAAAGGTTCTTATGCAATTGCATTATTAGACAAACAAAATGAAGATGTAATTTATGTTGCAAAAAATAAAAGCCCACTTCTTGTAGGTGTTGGTGAAGAATTTAATGTTATTGCTTCAGACGCAATGGCTATGTTACAAATTACTGATCAATTTATCGAGTTACATGATAAAGAAGTAATTTTAGTATCAAAAGACGAAGTTCAATTAATGGACTTAAACGGTAATAAAATTGAGCGTGCTCCATATACAGCTGAAATTGATGCTAGTGACATTGAAAAAGGAACGTATCCTCATTTCATGTTAAAAGAAACTGATGAGCAACCATTAGTAATCCGTAACATCATTCAAAAGTATCAAAATGAAAATGGCGAACTTGAAATTGATAGTGAAATAAAAGCAGCTTTAGCTGAAGCGGATCGATTATATATCGTTGCTTGTGGAACTAGCTACCATGCTGGTTTAGTAGGAAAACAATTCATCGAAAAAATGGCTGGTGTTCCTGTAGAAGTACATGTTGCTAGTGAGTTTTCATACAACATGCCATTACTATCGGAAAAACCATTATTTATCTACATTTCACAAAGTGGTGAAACAGCAGATAGCAGAGCGGTATTAGTACAAACAAACAAATTAGGCTATAAAGCAATTACGATTACAAACGTTCCAGGATCTACATTATCTCGTGAAGCTAACTATACTCTGCCATTACATGCAGGTCCAGAAATCGCAGTAGCATCAACAAAAGCATACACAGCACAATTAGCAGTATTAGCAATCGTAGCAAATGACTTAGCTAAAGCTAAAGGTAAAGTTGTTAACTTTAACCTAGTAAAAGAGTTAGGTATCGTAGCAAATGCGATGGAATCTATTTGTGGTCAAAAAGAAGAAATGGAGAAAATTGCTTCTGAATTCTTAGCAACTACTCGTAATGCATTCTTCATCGGCCGTAACGTTGACTACTTCGTATGTTTAGAAGGTGCTTTAAAACTAAAAGAAATTTCTTACATCCAAGCAGAAGGATTTGCGGGTGGAGAATTAAAACACGGAACAATTGCTTTAATTGAAGAAGGTACACCAGTAGTTGCATTAGCGACTCAAGAGTCAGTAAACCTTAACATCCGTGGAAACGTAAAAGAGGTTGTTGCTCGTGGAGCAAACCCATGTATTATCTCAATGGAAGGTTTAGAAATGGAAGGCGATCGCTTCGTACTACCAAAAGTACAAGAAGAATTATCACCAATCTTATCTGTACTACCATTACAATTAATCTCTTACTATGCAGCATTGCACCGTGGTTGTGACGTTGATAAACCACGTAACTTAGCGAAATCTGTTACAGTTGAATAATTTTTTTTGGTAAATGTTCGATAATGTAAAAAGACAATAAAGTTGGAAAATTTACAATAAAGTTGGAAAATAAAATTTTAAGTTAGAACAATTTCTTTTTAATGTTAGGAATGAAGTTCCATATCTGTGAGTTAAACAAAGCATGCAACAACTTATATTTAAGCTTGACATAACGTTATAAGTAATTATGACAAGTGTACACTTATAAGTTATTTAAAACAAAACTAGGAGTTGGAAAAAATGAACCATTTCGAAAATGAAAATATTCCAACAAAAGAAGATTTTCATGTAAGTGAAGTCGATGAACGAGTAGTAATAAGAAAACCAATTAAAGCTTAAGTTTAATCTTAAAAAGAGGCTATGATGTAAACTATGTTTACGGTAGCCTCTTTTTTTGTATTTGCAATATTGATCTTTAATTGTGACATTTATCACTTAAACTAAATGGCAGTATAGTTTAAGTGAAATGCTTCACAAATAGGGGCGGGTTTTATGATTGAAGGGGACTTTTCGAGCAACAATGTACTTTCTATTTGATAATGTTTTTATATTACAGAAGCCTTTATATCAGGACTGTTAGCATTTCCATGATAGTGGTGAAAAATGTGAAGTTACTTACAACTTTTTTATAACAGGATTTAGTATAAGAAGATTCCTCTGATTTTAAGTTGATGCAGGATTAAAAAACTATCTCGTTGAATAAATTAACTTAAATACTGTGTAAACACATAAAAAAGGAAGTGTAAGATTGTTAGAGAATAGAAAAGTATGTGAACCCCAAATATCAAAAAAGAAAATTTTCGCATCTCTTTTATTTGTTCCTGGAGTATATCTAATGATTATAATTTCAACATTATTAATAGTTTTGATTGGGTGCGGATTAATTCTTTTCATTAATTATTTAATTAATAAATTTGTAGGTGAAATGGGATTTGCAAATTTAGCCATTTATTTACTTGCAGCATTACCTTTCTTTGGAATTTTAATTGGACTAATAAGCAGTGTAATAGCAATCGTATCTACCTTATTTGGAAATAAGCACTTTGAACCTGCAATTTTAATTAATCATTCCGATCATCCAAAACTACACAACCTTATTAATGAACTTTCAAAAGAAATGAATACTAAAATGCCAGATTCAATCATTTTACATATAAAGTCAAATTTTTTCGTATCAAATGGAAAAATTAGAGTCTTTAACGGAGTTGCAAAAGGTAGGATATTATCAATTAGTTTACCATTATTAAATGTATTAACTATTAATGAACTTAGAGCAATATTAGCTCATGAATTTGCACATTTTACAGGCAGAGACTTATTTTATAGCCGTATTGTACTTCCAGTCTATAAGGGTGCTGCTACCTATCTAGACTATATATCATCAGTCTTTAATTACAATGGTAGACATTTAGGCATTATTTCAGTCCCAATGATTTTACCAAATTTGCTAATGAAGTATTATCTTAGAATTTTTCATAAATATAATATGAGTATGTCAAGAGATAGAGAGTACAGGGCTGATTACATTGCAACATTAATTTGTGGAAATGAGATTGTTAAAGAAGCTTTATGTAAGATAGTTAGTCATGGGGATGTATATGATCGTTTAATTGATGAGCATATGAGTGAAAAAATTGTTCACGGTTTTGAATTTGAAAATTACTTTAATCATTACCGGGAGTATATTGGAGATTACACGAAATATATTGATGAATCATTGGTAGAAGCATTAAAAGCAAATGAAGACGAGTATAATTCACATCCTTCTTTATTAAATAGAATTTTAAACCTACCAAATGTTAAAACCAAACACGATGAAAATGAAAAGTCACTAGAATTAATTAACCATCTAGGTTACATAGAAGTTAATATGACTAAACAATATAATTATTACCTATATCAACATTTAGCTGGTTCATCATTTATGTATGAGTAATGTTATTATTATTTGAATTACACCTCCGGGGGCCAATCATCAAATATATAGAGTTCTTGAACAAACTGGCGTTTAATAACAAAAAGAGGGTGATCGTAATCGGTCATCCTCTATTTCACTATTTGGCAGATTAATTCAAGAAGGAATTAATTAATATTTTAGGGAATAAGGTAAAGATTAAGATAAAAAATGAAATATTTACTTTAAATGAAGGAGAATTAAATGAAAAAGGTGGGAATTATCTTAGCCGCAATTGTAGTTAGCCTAGGACTGATCGTAAGTATCGTTATTTTTAACTTTTATCGCGTCAAAGAACTACCGGTTGTAGCCAATAATACTCAAACGAAAGCACATTTTACAATACCTGAAAAAAAAGACTCCATTAAGGTTGTCACAAGCATTCATATTACCGAGTGTGAAGTTGTTGAAGTTGCTTATGCAGAGAATAAACTTCATCAAGCTATTTGCGATGATGGAAGTAAGGATGGATTTACTGACCAAGATATTATAGACAAACAGGCACATCCAACGCTTAGAGTTGGTGATACAGTTATTATTACAAGGTCTGAAGATGGCATATTAAATGTACGTAATGTAATTGAATAACTGAATTATACATGATCGACTGTTTGGTCGGTCTTTTTTCTAGTACATGCAATATAGTTCAATAAGAAGGACTAATATAAATGAAAATATAATTATGAATAAAGCCAAAAAAAGGGGGAGATTTTATTAAATACGTTTATCATATGGTTCCAAGAAATATGAGTGGAGAAACACTTATGTCCTTAAATAAAATAAAGGTTATGGATTCAGAACTATATAAACAGTATGCAAAAAAGTACTATGACCACCCTGAACGACCAAAACTTTTGGCAAAAGAAATTCCAAAATTGAATTGCTTGTGGAATGATGTTATTCATTTATTACCTTTACATCCACATCTTGTCTATGATGCCCTTAGAACTGTTGGTGTTAAAGTAAAAATAGATTTAATGTTTTATAAGATCCCGACTAAAAACTTAGTAAATAATAAGAATGTGGTTTATTTATACAGTAAAGAAAATTATATAGGACCTGCTGCGAAAATAAATAGCGAAGATGTTCATTTTATAGATATAGAGGAATATGAAGAAATTACTGAGCTTCCAATAGATACCCGAAATTACTATGAGGAAGAAAATAAGAAAGGCAATAAGTTTGGGATGTTTCCATTTATTCCTCACATTTTAAGTTTAGGAGTAGTAAGTGTATTAAATGCAGAGGTAATAAATTGGAGTGAGAGCTACAAGTAATCATAATTTTTGCATATTGAACTAACTTGCGCATTAGTTCAATTTCATGAAGGCTGCTTATGCAGTCTCTTTTTTTGTGCAATGCAAAATTATTGAAATAGTTGATGTCTTGATACTTAACAATAATTAAGTACATACTTGTGGGGAAATTGTTTATAATTGGACTATCATCAATGTAGGGAGAAATTCATGAAGAAAATAAAAATACTAATTATATTTCTCATTATAGGAGTTATAGGGTATTTAATTTATTACAATAACCAATTTAATGTGAGAAATAATAAAGAATCCATTCAGATAAATGTAAATAAATTTATTAATAGAGGCGAAGTTAATAAAATGGATCCTAAAATAATCGAAGTTGTTCGATTGGCAGATTCAAATACTTATTTAGCTTCGTTCAATACTGAAAAAATGCTTGGATACGCTATACTTAAAAAGGGTTTGAATAACAAAATGAAAATTGAAGGTGCAAGATATGGCACTAATAAAGTTAAGTATTCTGCAATTAAGACAAATAAAGGGCATTTTGGTGTTTTGACTGGTGTTAACCAAACGAAAATAGATCATATTGCTGCAAGGTTATTAAATGAAAAATACACTTTTACAGTAAATGTTTCAACAGAACGATACTTTATCAAATATAAAAAATTACCAAAGAAAATAGAAAAACCATTTCCTGCTGAATTTAATTTCTATGATAAAAATAATAATGTTCTTTCTAAACGAAACAATTAACGCCAAAAGGGGTCACATATTTATGTCAGAAACTCAAATTATTATTGGAATTCCTGGTAATTGGAAAAATAGAACTGAAATAATTCAGTCAGTTGCTTCTAAAAGTGAAGGTTATTTGATGGCTGGAAATATCATTCATAACTCACAAAAAAACATTGGATTTCAAGTTGAAGTCTATGATTATGAACCAAATCTAAAGGAAGCATTCATATATGCAAGTAGAGATACCTTTCAACAATCTTTATTAGATGATATTGAACAACATACCTATACTATATATATTATTGCAGATGTAAAAGATATAGGCGATGTAAAAGAAGTTGTAGATGTAGGAGTTGCCTTACTAAAAGCAGGTGGATTAGCAGTTAAAATTGAATCTTCTGGTGTTGCATACACAAAAGAGGATTGGAACGAACTTCAATCGAATAAAGATTTTTTTCCTCTCTATTCACATTTTGTCACTCTTATCGGGGAAGATGAGTGTTATTTCTCATGTGGTATGAAGGCATTTGGTCTTCCAGACGTTGTAATTCCGTCTACAATTGACACTGAAGAAGCTGCCGATATTTTAAATAATTTTAATCTCTATAATATAGTTGAGAACCCCACTTTTAATAATGGAGAAACATTTAGTATCAGCGAAGATACACCTGTATTAAAGATAACTGCAATTAATGATTTTAGATATGATCAAGAGGATTTGTTTTTTAACCCATTTGGATTACTAGAATTAAAGCCAATATAATAATAAACATTTATTATATTTCTTATGTAACTAACGGATGCGTTAGTTAAACAACATGATCGACTATTTAGTCGATTTTTTTATTGTACTTTTTACCAGAATCAAATGAAATGTACAAATAATATTTTCAAAGACTTAATGGTAAATTGTTGATATACTTCAGTTTGAGTTATCAATTAGGACGGTGTTTTCAAATGAGTATTCCTGTTTTAGGATTAATTTTACAACTGTTATTTATTGCATTTATTACTGCTTTTAACTTTATTAGAATTTTTGTAATGGAACATTATAGTGTATATCCAGTAGCATTTTTTGAACTATTCCTAGGTTTATCTAGCTTTATTTGTGGGATGGTTGGGATATTCAAGAGAGTAAATCCATTACTTTCTGTATTCGTAATGATATTTGGGGTATTAATTTGTTGTTATTTCGTATTTATTTATCTATTACCTGAAGCTGGAATACCACCAGCAATCCCTTGGTTGTTCTCAGAATAATTATATCTCTTATGCAACTAACGGATGCGTTAGTTTAATAAGTTCACGAGTCGCTAATGCGACTTTTTTTATTTACTTATTTGTCAGAATGGATGAAGGATTCTTTACAATTAGATATAATTAATATTAAAACTAACTAATTTAGTGAAATAATCAAACAAGTGAGGATATAGATGATAGAAGAATTGGATGTTAGATGTCATTTATCCGGAGACAAATTTTCTCCAAAAAAGGTAGAAGAATTAACTGGAGTAAAACTGATGCAGAAAAAAGAAGTAGGAGAAATTGGAACAAAAGGTCCTTTTAAGGGACAACCTGTAAAATATGGGTCTGGTGTTCTATTTCCGCCAGAAGGTATAGTGTATTTGGATTATAATAATAAGATTTATTTGGTTGCAAAGACATTATATGATTTTATAGATGATTTTAAAAAATGTGGAGTAGATGAGATTGACTTAGTTATAGGTGTATTTTATAGAGAACAATGCAATTTTTCTCTAGAACCAGAAGCTCTTAAGTTAATAGGTGAGTTAGGTATACATTTATCGATAAGCTGTTACGAAAACGAATAACTGATCTTCTTCAACTAACGATCGCTTTAGTTGAACAAAAAAAGAGGATAATCATTAACCGATTATCCTCTTTTTGCCGTTAAGGCAGTATATTTAAAGAGGATTTTAAATATTTGCAAAGAAATTTATTACTTAAAATGGTCTTAATTAATAAGGAGAATTAATATGCAAATATGGTTTGGGTCGTCAGGAATATGTATAAATGAAAATAATGAGTTGCTAATGGTTTTACAAGGAAGGCCTGAAGAGAAAAAAACGTGGTCTTTTCCATCAGGAGGTAGAGAAGAGAACGAATCTTTTGAGGAATGTTGTATTAGAGAAATTGAGGAAGAAACGGGATATATAGTTGAAGTAATTAAGGAGATAAAAGTAAAAAAGGGTTTTTATGAAAGATTTAATATATCTTTTGAAGCTCACTATTTTTTAGTTAAAGTAATCGGTGGGGTGAGAAAAATACAAGATCCTGATAACTTAATTTATGACATAGAATGGAAATCCTCAGAAGAAATAAAAGATTTAGATTTAACATTTCCGGAAGATCGAAGTTTTTTAATAGACTGTCTAAAAAATATAAAATAGCGTTACTTCTTCTTCAACTAACGTATGCGTTAGTTATACAACCATGGACTACTTCGGTAGTCTATTTTTTTATATTAACCCTAATTTTTTTGTTTATTTTGCTTAATTAAATGAAGCTCATTTCAGCCGATATTATAAGTAAAACTACTTATGATTGACGAAAATCTAACGTTATTAATTAAACTTAAAAAGGAGAACAAAATGAGCGAATTTACTTCTGGAAATCTTTTGTTAGCAAATAATGAAGCAATAGTTAGAAAGTTTGCGATTCCCGAGTCGAAAATTAGCAAAATTAATTCGGATTGGCTTGTTTACTTAACAAAGGATTTATATGTTGAATCTGAGGTACCTGATTATATTTATATACTATCTAACGAGAGGCCAGTTTTATATTTTTATAATTTTTCTGATCACTATTGGGGTTACAGTATCATACATAAGAGTGAGGAAATTGCCTACCTGCATGTATCTTTGGAATATGAAGATGAATTATTGTATGAGATTGGAATGGAAAGAGATCCAGTGGAGATGAGAAAGAATTTTGGAGAAATTGAAGGTTTAAGAGAAGAATTAGAAGAAAAAAATGTGTTTGAAGAATACTATCAAAATATCTTTAATGATTGTAATGTTGAAAGTTTTAGACTGTTTGAAATCGATAATGATAAAATTGAACAATTGAAGAAGATATTAAATGTAGCTTATGCTCCTGATATAGACGACGCAATGGAATTATGTGAAGAATTTAAAGAAATAATTGGAATTGAAGAAATGAGTTGGGTTAATTACGAAAAAGAAATTGAATAAATATTTAAAATTTGATCTTTAACTAACTGGCGCGTTAGTTAAATAAGTGTAATTTTCGATTATCGTGAGGTGAAACATTGAGTAATAGATCAAGAGCATTTGCAGCAATAATTGAGAATGATAATATCCTTATGGTTCACATAATTAAAGGTGAAAAGCACTTTTGGACATTGCCAGGTGGTGGACTTGAAAACCATGAGACATTCGAAGAAGCTGTAATTAGAGAAGTACAAGAAGAAGTTAATTTAAAGGTCAAGGTAATTAAACATTTATATACAAATAATTATGAGCATGGTGTTGAAAAGTGTTTCTTGGTACAAACACTAGAACGAAATTCAACACCTCAGTTAGGCTTTGACCCTGAATTACCGTTAGAACAGCAAGAGTTGAAAGAATTTAAATGGCTACCGATTAAAGAAATGGCAGATGATATCCAAGTGTCAGAGGTAATTAGAACTTTGGAATTATTGGTAGAGTAGTTAAATTCGAGTTTCTTATTGAACTAACTGGCGCGTTAGTTGTAGTACACGATCGACTTGTTTAGTCGATTTTTTTTATTGTGCAAATTAGCAGTTTAGTTGATTATATAGTTAGTGTATATTAATTTCGAATTTTACCAATAAAAATTAGTTGCATTGGAGGGATTTATTTGAATGAATTAATCTTAGATACTGTATTATTTTCAAAAGTGGCATCTAAACTAGAGACATACGAAATATTTGATGCAGATTGGAAAGACGAGTATGGACTAGTAGTGATTTTAAAAGAAAAAAAGAAGTTTATGCTCTACTTTAATGATGAAATTTTTCTTTCACTAAACATTAAGATAGACTTTCCAATTGTAAGGTGGGTTGATAATAATACAATTATTATTGTCGATACTAGAGACGATTCTAATAAGGATAATGTTTTTATTTTAAACTTAGATGGTATAGTAATAGATTCTTTTAATTGTGGAGATGGAGTTGAAGATGTCGAAGTAGGTGAGGAAGGTATTTGGATCAGTTACTTTGATGAAGGTGTCTTTGGAAATGGAATATCGACAGAGGGTTTAGTATTATTCTGTTTGAATGGTAAAATCATTTTTAGGTATCATTCAGACTTATTAAATAGGCCACCTATAGATGATTGTTATGCGATTACTAAAGGAAGGGGATCATCCATTTGGTTATTCCCATATTCTGAATTCCCTTTGATACAACTTTACCCTGAATCAAGAGAAATAAAAACTTATAAAGTCCCACCAAAATTACGAGGTTCTAATGCTATTTGTATTAGAGGTAAATATGCTTACTTTTATGGTAGGTATGATTCAAGCGGTGAGCTTTTTTGTTGGGAAATTGGAAAGAAAAAACTCGAAAAGATAGGGAATATTAATGGGATTATAAGAGGGATTAGTAATGGAGAAAGAAACCATTTCATTTCTATATCTGATGAAAATATAAAATTACATAGGATAATTATAGATGATGAATTCAATTTTTCTTAATACCTCACCTTGAAAACTGGCTACTAAATTAAAATATTGATTTGCATATAATGAGTTGCAATGGCAGCTCTTTTTCCTTTTGGAATTTATGTTTATAATTATTATAGAAGTATAAGTTATCACTTGTTCAACTAACTGGCGCTTTAGTTGAACAACAAAAAGAGGTTTAACATTATTCGATCATCCTAACACCTAAATTTAACACGGATGCTATTGTTGATGGATTTGGATTAAGTACTTTAATTGTACGGTACAACGGACAATATATTATAAGATAAATTTATTTTAAGGGGTACGGTTAGTCTAAAAGAAAGAAAAGTGGTAGATGAACGAATTGATTTCATTGTTATTCCGTTATATGTAGAGCAAAAACAACGTTAGATATCGCTCGAACGTAAAATTACTACTTCTCAGAATAAAATGAGAGCCGAGTAGAATTGTACTATAAAGATTTCTCGGTTACCGAGGAGTCTTTTTTAGTTCAATTAAATAATTTAAAAAATTTATAAAAATAAAAAATAAAAATTGTAATAATATTTTAATGGAATTATAATGAATAGGGTTTTGATTAAAAAAGGAGGACTCATTTTTAATAGTTTTATAATGAAAATTTAATTTAAGGGGTTTGACAGCATGAAAAAACAAAACTTTAAGCAATATTTTATTAGTTTATTTGTTTTGGTACTTGTACTAAATTCAATACCTATTAAAGGTATTGCTGAGGACAATACGACAACTCATATAAACGAAGTTACAAATGATTCACCGACCATGGAAATAGGTGAAATTATCGAACAAAGAACGGAAAATTCTAAAGATTATTACAACGGTAATGGTTCTTATACTAAAAAGATATTTTTCGAACCTATTCATACAAAAGAAGATGGTCAATATGAAGAAATATCGGCAGATTTAACACCAAATCAACAAAATTCCAATTTAATTGAAACAGAAAATACAAAATTGAAGACTAATTTCCTTACTAAAATGGAAAATGGTAAATATGCTACTTTTGAATATAAAAATCATTTGATAGAGTTTTCAATTTTAGAAGCTTCCGGAAATGGTGTAGACTCTACTAAAGTAAATGATTCAGAAGCAACTTATAAAACAGAGGATAATCAACTTTTCTACAAAGAGATATTCCCAAAAATTGATTTAAGAAACTTTACGTTCAACCAAAATTCTAAAGAAGATATAATCTTAAATAGTTATGAAGGTTTTCATAAATTTACCTTCCAAATAAAAACTGAATTAAAAGCAGTGAAATCTGATGACACATCAATTTCATTTGTCGACGATGACGAAAAGGAAATATTTAACTTACCAGCACCAATTATGACAGATTCCAATTATGATGAGCACTTGGGAGAGGGAGTTTCATCAAATGATGTAACGTACTCCTTGGTAAAGATTGATGGAGGCTATCAATTAATTGTAAATGCAGACCCAAACTGGTTAGAAGATCCAGCTCGTAAATATCCTGTTTTCATTGATCCAACAACTTCAATTTCAATTTCAACAGACACTTACGTTTCTAACTTAGAACCGACAAAAAATTATGAAGATCCTGCAAGCAAATGGTCAGAAGCATTAGGTGAATACGTATTACCAGTTGGTTATTATGGAACAACAACCGGAACAAATTATGCTTTACTTAAGAACCCAATTGCAAGCATACAAGGTCTAAACATAGATCGCGCTACATTTTATGCTTATGTCACTCATCATTACTATGCAAGTCCAACACCGAATGGGATATGGTTAGATCGTAATGATACAGATTTTAGTCCAAATTCGGTTACCTGGAACACTAAGCCTAGTTCTACGAATATAGCATCAGATAGTGTAGGGATTAATCAATGGGCAGCTTTTAACGTCACATCAACAGTTAAAGGATGGGCAGATGGCTCAATTCCGAATTATGGATTTAAATTGCATACAAATGGCAATGGTCAAACATATTGGAAAAAAATTGTATCTTCGGCAAATGCTACAAATAAACCATATTTATCAATTGCTTATACAATTCCTGTTCCAAATCCACCAAAAAGTAAAGTTTATACTAATTCAGATGGAACAGGTTATATTGACTTAAGCTGGGAAAAAGTAAAGGGGGCTACGGGTTATTCCGTTTGGATTTTTAACGGAGTAAGTTATGAAGAATTCCCTGTACAAGGTGATGGAAATACAACTTCATGGAGTACAAAGAATAAAAAAATTTGGCCGAAAGTATCTGGCAGATACCAACTACACCATGATGATGGTTTAGGTTCGGAACTTCCCGTCAATCCATCGAATGTTTATAAATATTCAGGTGGGAATTACCCTACTGCTCGTCATTATTGGTTTAGAATTTCGACAAAATACCAATTAGGGGAAAGTACAAGGTCGTTACCAAGTACACCTGCTATTTTGCCGTTACCGAATGCACCATCTGGGAAAATATATAGTAATACAGTTGAAGGCATAGATGGGTATGCTGAGTTAAACTGGGATCCAATACCAGGTGCATCTGGATATAAAGTATGGCTATATAATGGAACTAAGTATGAAGCTATTGATGTTGGAAACGTAACTTCTTGGTCAACAAAGGGTAAAGGTATATGGCCGACTAGCACTGAAATTGCTAATGCCACTCCTACAAAGTTAATGTTCCATACTGATGGTACAGGTAACGACCTTCCGAAGGAACCATTTAAGTTATACGAAAAAATGGGGACAGGTTATGCAACTAGTAAAAATTTCTTTTTTAGATTAAGTGCATATAATACAAATGGAGAAACTGTATATTCTCAAAGTTCTTTATCTCAACCTATGTTGAATAGTTTGAAAATACTTGATACTCCAAAAAACTTTACTGGTTTCTCAGATTATATAACTGATAATGAAGGTTATTTTAACTTAAGTTGGGACGCTGTACCAAATGCTTCTGGTTATATGGTTTGGATATATAACGGAAAAGAGTATCAAGGTTTTGATGTCAAAAATGTTACTAACTGGTCTACGAAAGATAAAGGAATTTGGTTAACAGATCAGGAAATCTCTGCTGGTAAATATCAGTTGCACACTGATGGATTAGGTAGAAATTTAACTGATGAACCTTTTGCTGTATATAGAAATGTAAATTCTGATTACGAAAACTATTTAAATTACTTTTTTAAAATTAGTGCCTATGATAATAGTGGAAATATATCTTCCTACTCTGAAATTTACAAGCCAACACTTCTGTCCATTTCTGATGAGGGGGAATTTACATCTGGCGATGTAATTACAGAAGATGATTTAAGCGCAGAGGATTTGCAAACAATCCAACAATTAGAAGAAGAGGAATTAGCAAACCCTGAACCTGAAATTGAACAATTTTTAGTTGATGAATCAAAAATGGATGCTGAAGGTAACGTTATTCTAGATGAAAATTCGTTCATAATTAACCCTGAATATGAGCCATCGTATATCGAAGAACCAAGTGACTATTTGATTGATAGTACCGAAATAAATACAGATAATCTAAGTCCATCAATGCAAATCGCAAGTTTCGCAGCACCGTTAAGTAGTACGCCTACAACATTAAGAGGAATGTCAAGAGCTAATGCTCTTAAAGCATTAATAAATGGGGCAAAGAAAGCACTTTTGAAAAAAGATGGTTCCAATAAGACTTCTAAGACAGTTAATGTAGCTAATTATAGCAAGCTTACAGATTACTTAAAAAACTATAAAACTAAAACTTTATCATATAATAGTAGAAAATATAACATTACCAAAGACGACATGAAACATTTCTTAGGTAGACATCATACAGGATTCTGGAATGGTTCCTGGTCTCCAAATGGTCAACCACAAACATTTTTCAGACCAAATACGGGTTACGGAAGTATAGAGACTATTATAAGTAAAGTATTAGATGCTCACGGTAAGAAGGTAGCACCAGGCGCTCGAAAATTTGACCAGTTTGAAGCCAAAGTAGATGGTATTGATTATGTAGTTGGTATCAATTTTGAAACAGGTAGAATTACTCAATTTTTCCCAAGACAAACTTATATAAAAAACTAAAAGGTGAGGACAAGGAAAATGTTATCAGTAAAAACATATGTAACAAAAAATGGGATATGGTTTAACGATCCTTTACCAGAGTCAAAATATCCTCTTTATTACGAGGAATTTTGTAAAAATAATACTAATATTTATAACACCTTTAATGGTGAAGATAGAATATATGGTTTTGTAGACATACAATATAACAATCAAACTATTATTGGTAACCAATATTTTGGAACAATAATTGATATGTGGTTTGTATATTTTCAATTAGTAGAAGCTTATTTAAAGAATGGAGAAGGACATGAATTCTTTCCCGACTTTTATTGCGATTTAGTATTAAGGACGAATAAAAATGAAGGATTTACCTTATTAGTTGGTAATGAGTCAAACGATTACGAACTTGATCCAAAGGTATTTTGTAAAGAGGTTATTAAAGCTGCTAAAGAATTTTTTGAAACTTATTATTTGGTTACAAATGATACTGTTTTTAATAAATATATTAAGGAATCAATTCAACCTTTATTAGATTCATTAGAATAGGTTTCAATTGATTTAAATACTAATTAACTTCTTTTCAATGCTGAGAGAAACAATCAAAAATTAACTGATAAATTTTTGATTGTTTAAATGGAAGTATTAATACTAAGAATCAAAAATGTTTATCAAAAGAACCCCAGTTTATTATTTTGGGGTTCTTTTGATATTTAATAAGTTGATTTAAGTCTTTTTCATATTTTCACAGGAAACAAAGGAATTAACAACTATTTGAAATACATTTTATTTACTTCATTTAATGTCAAATATAGGTCTTCCATATTTATATATATTCTCCCTATAATGTCCAGCCTGTTACTGCAGATGATTTATAGGTTCTAAAAGCTCTTGATTTATGGTACAACTCTAGAAGTGTGATTGATGTAATTAGTGACGGAGTAGGAGTTATTATGTAAATAAATGGTGTGAAAATATGAATGACAATCAAAAGAGTTTCTTATATTCTTAGACAAGTCGAATGAAAAATTTGAAGAAGATATTGAAGAAGAACTTAAAGCGAAATTAGACGAAATAGTAAAACGCTTATTGAACTAACGGATGCGTTAGTTCAATAAGATATTAACTTTGATAATAAATAGTTGGAGGATTCTACTTGGAAAATATAAGAAAAAAAGCATACAAAGTATTAGTTCACCAATCATTATTAGATATAAAAAATTGCAATGATTCTGCAGATGAGATTTTTCATATAGCCCATACTTTTCATCACCTTACTGAGGCTTTGGTTGAAGATTTTAAAGGATATAATGAAGAAGAGTTTTGGAGAAGAATAAGTTTCCTTGAAGAAAAATTTGGATTAAAACATTATAGAAGAATATTTGAAGATACAATTGAAAGAGATATTTAAAGATTTTTTATATTCCTTATGCAACTAACTGGCGCGTTGGTTATATAAAATGTTCGACCGTTTCGGCGGTCTTTTTTGCTGTACCTGACATTGTAGTTAGTTAAATATGGTAAAATAATTTTTGAATCGTTAAGTCAAAAAATGTGTGAAAATAAAGGGATTTTAT
Organism: Gottfriedia sp. ABJ_BB2_2; assembly: GCF_055484705.1. Classification (NCBI taxonomy): domain Bacteria; kingdom Bacillati; phylum Bacillota; class Bacilli; order Caryophanales; family Bacillaceae; genus Gottfriedia; species Gottfriedia sp. ABJ_BB2_2. The sequence continues at coordinate 95,161 of NZ_JBVFKR010000011.1, read as the reverse complement.
ATATGAAAAAAAAGAGAATAATTTATTATGCAATTTTTACATTATTGTTTGTTATTATATTTGGTTCGGGGCTTATTAGAGAGCCAATAAAATTTGCAGAAAAAACAGTAGGCATTCACGTAAGACCTGGTTATATGCCGATAAAATATACTAAAAGTTATGCTACTACAAAAGGTTGTGGTAGAAACTGTGACATTATTAAATTAGTTTATAAGAATTCTGAAGAGGAGATTACAATAACTGCCTCTGAAAATACAAGTTCGTTTAAAGATCCGAAATGGAACAAGAATAAATTAATTCCAGGTACAAAATTCTATTATCACGAAAAATCCAGCGAGCAATTATTAAATTGGAAAAATAATAAAAAAGAATTAGAAATTGAGCTAAAGTACAAGGGGAATACAAGATTTTCCCAAGATAAACTTATAAAAATAGCGAATTCAATAAATTAATTTTGCATATCGCTTATTTAACTAACTGGCGCGTTAGTTGAAGACCAAAAGCAGTCAATGGCTGCTTTTTTAATTATGAATTTGGTAGGAGAGTTGAACAAGGAGAATAACATAATTGGTAAAATATGTTATATTTGGTGGGTGGTTAATAATTATTAGGAGTCGTAGAACAATGAAATTATTTATGAAAATTGTCTTAGCTATAGCATTTTGTCTGTATCTTGTCGCCCTTACAAATCAAATACTATTTAAATATGTTTCTCCATCAGAAATAATCAGTCATTTCAATTTTAACAATATGGATGAACGGTGGCATGATCATAATTTTATTCCTTTAAAAACTATTATTTATTATTTGTTTTTAGCAACATAAATTTAAATATAAGGATTACAAACTTAGTTGGAAACATTATAGGTTTTGTACCTTTTGGTTTCATCCTTCCAATATTATTGAAAAGGTTCAAAAATTATAAAGTTATCGTTATTGCAACTTTTAGTTTAAGTTTAACTTATGAAGTAATTCAGCTATTATTTGATTTTGGAAGTTTTGACATTGATGATTTAATTTTAAATACTTTTGGAGGGTTATTAGGTTATATACCAATTAAACTCATTCAATTAATCAATAATTCAAGGAAAAACCATCTAAAAATAACCACTGATTTATAAAAAACATGATTAACCTTATTCAACTAACTGGCGCGTTAGTTGCACATCATCACGAGTCGCTTCTGTGACTCTTTTTTTATTTAATTAAATTATGCTTAAGCTTAAAATTCTTTTTTTATTCAACTACAGGCGGTTAAGTTGAAGTTGTGGTTATGGTTAATAACAAAAGGATCCAATTGAGTTGCCTGCATATAATTTGGATTAAGTAAATTAATTATGGGAACGAACTGACTTCATTATTATTCCTTAGATGTAGAGCAAAAACAAATTGAAATATCTCAAGAAAGAAAAATTATTGCTTCTCAGAACTTTAATGAGAGTTGAGTAATTTACTTTTATTAAAAAAGGTTATCTATAAGTCGGTGTTGACTTACAGTTAATCCTTTTTTAATTTGGGTATTTCCGAACTGACTCCAATAAAGTTTTACTGAATACGGATATCTAAAAATTTAAAAAATGCAAAAAATGTTGAAAATTATAAATTATGTGTTAAATTAGTACTTAGTTACTATATAATGGTAATATTTTGTAAATTGGAGGAATTTGAATTGTGAAAAAAATTTTTGCATTAATTTTATCGATATTTATGATTGCTACATTTCCGCTAAACTCATTTGCTAAAACTTATTCTAATGAATCTAGCAAAGGAAAAGATCTCGATTTTTTAATTAAATATAAGGATCAAGATCAAAAAGCAAATATAGAAAAAGAAATCTTGAAAAAAGGGAAAAAAATAGAAAAAGAATATAAAAAAAGTAAGCTAATAAAAGCAAAATTATCAAAGGAAGAAGTAGTTGAACTAAAACAGAGTGGTTACGTAGAATTTATTGAACAGGATTTTCAAGTTGAAGCACTTGAAGAGATTACTCCTTGGGGAGTTAACAAAGTTAATGCACCTATATCATTTAAATCAAATATTACTGGTCAAGGTGTTAAAGTGGCAGTATTTGATACTGGAATTAGTAATCATTTAGATTTACAGATTAAGGGAGGAGTTTCATTTACAGAGAATAATAACAATTACACTGATGATAATGGTCATGGTACACACGTTGCCGGTATAATTGCTGCTTCACTTAATAACAAAGGGATAGTAGGTGTTGCACCAAATGTAGACCTGTATTCTGTAAAAGTACTAAATAGTTCAGGGGTAGGAAATTATTCTTCGATAATTGAAGGAATTGAATGGGCTATTGAAAATGAAATTAAAATTATAAATATGAGTTTTGGGAGTACAAATTATTCTCAAATTTTAGAGGAAGCGATAAATTTAGCACACGAGAACGGGATTCTTATTATAGGATCTGCAGGAAATAATGGAAAAGACAATAATAATAGTCTAGTTTATCCAGCTAAGTTTGAGAATGTTATTTCAGTAGGAGCTACTGATGAAAAAAATGCACGTGCGGCTTTTTCAAGTATTGGTCCTGAATTAGATCTTGTTGCGCCTGGCGTTAATATTAATAGTACTTTAAACCATGATAATTATGGGATAAAAAATGGAACTTCCATGGCAGCACCACACGTTGCAGGTGTTGCAGCTCTTTTATGGAGTAAAAACTTAAATGTAACTAGTGATACAATCAAAGGTCTATTATATTATTCTGCAACTAATCTAGGAGACCAATCTTTTTATGGTAATGGTTTAATAAATGCTGGGTATGCACTTGATATCTACGACGAGTATATAAAGGATTATTCTGATGTACCAGGTAAGCCTAAGAAGAAATTAAAACCTAGACTCGTGAATAAAAAGAAAAATGGTAATAAAGAAGAAGATTTAGTTTCGATAAATGGAACGGAAGAATCTTATGTAATACAAAGTCCTAATCCTTACGCAAATAATTATAATAATACCTGGAGAATATCAAAATCTGGAGCCACAGGCCTAAGAGTATATTTCGAATACATAAATACTGAAGCTAATTATGATGTTATAGAATTAAGTAATGGTCAGAGTTTTACAGGTACTTATAATGGGGTTTGGAGTAACTGGGTAACCGGTTCATATGTTGATTTAACTTTCAGGACTGATGGATCAGTTACAAATCAAGGGTTTAAAGTAAGTAAAATAGAATATTTACTCCCAACTGGGCAAGTAGAATCATATAGTCTTACCAGCCCAAATCCTTACCCAAATAGTTATAGTAATTCATGGTCTATTAATAAAACAGGTGCTTCGAAAATAAGAGTACATTTTAGTTATATTGATACAGAACCTAACTATGATTTTGTTACCACAAGTGCTGGAGATCGTTTCCATGGATCACTTTCTAATGTTTGGAGTAGCTGGATGAATAGTAATAGTATCTCAGTTTCTCTAACGTCTGATTCATCGATTCAATATAATGGATTTAAAATTGATAAAATCGAATACATCAATAACGGAGTTACAGACGATTATGGAAACATTTTGAATGAAGGATATACTGTTGGTCTTAATTCATTAATAAACGGTAATATAAATTATGCAGGCGATGTGGATGTATTTAAATTCACTCCACCAAGCTCAGGAAAATACACATTTGAAAGTACAGGTAGTACTGACACGTTTGGTGAGTTATATGATTCAATGGGAAATTTGATTAATAGTAATGATGACGCTAAAGCACCTAACTTTGCAATGGAATATAATCTTAAAGCAAATGAAATGTACTATATAAAAGTTAGACATTATTCAAGTACCCAAACAGGTGCATATGGTTTTTTAATTACAGTTAGTGATGATCATGGGAATAGTGAGGCGCAAGCAACTACAATTAATTTAGCAACACCATTAAATGGTGCTATAGATTATGCCGGAGATGTTGATTATTTTAAATTTATCCCAGTCGTCACTTCAAACTACACCTTTGAATCATCTGGAAGTACTGATACTTACGGTCACTTATATAATACTTCGGGTCAAGAATTGGCTAGTAATGATGATGATGGAGATGGCGCGAACTTTTCTATGAAATATTCATTATCTGCAAATCAAACTTATTATATAAAAGTTAGACACTATAATTCTAGTTCCACAGGAGCATATGGAATTTCTGTTACTCAAGATGATCATGGTAACAACTTTGATACTGCAACATATATTTCTACAGGTATCGATGTTTCTGGCAATATTGAAAAGATAAATGATACTGATTATTTTAGATTTACTATTGGTAGTGGGGGAACCTACGTAATTGAGACATCTGGCAACACAGATACCTATGGGGAACTTTATGATATTAATCGTAATTTAATTGAAACTAATGATGATGGTAAGAGTTCAAACCTTAGATTTGTAAAAGGGTTAACTAGCAACCAAACTTATTATTTACAAGTAAAATATGCTAACAACGAAGGAACTGGTCAGTATAATTTAAAAGTTTACTATTTTCCAGATGACCATTCGAATTCATTTGAAAACGTAGCTACTGTACAGACCGGGAATACAAATTATGCATCACTGAATTATGAGGAAGATATCGATTTATTTAAGTTTACTCCAAGTACAACAGGAATTTATTCAATTAAGACTCAAAGTAACCTTGACATGTATGCTGAATTATTCGATCAAAATTTAGCGAATATTGAATATAGTGATGATAAATCTGATACTGATACAAGTGTAAATATAATAGTAAGATTAGAGGCTAATTCTACATATTATTTACTTTTATCAAATAGTGAGGGAGAGGAAACTTTAAATCCGACCGGTAGCTATACGTTTCAAGTAACATATACTGGAGATGATCATTCTAATTCTAGTATGTTAGCAACTCCAATAATTAATGGACAAACACTAGAGGGCTCTATTGAAACTGAGGGTGATGAAGATTATTTTGTTTTTACACCAAATATAAGTGGAAATTATTCAATAGAGAGTTTAGGGGACATTGATACAGTTGGTGAATTAAGAGATTTAAATAATCAATTAATAACTTCAAATGATGATTACAATTCATTAAATTTTAAAATGACAACTTATCTTAATGCTAATACGCAATATTATATTAAAGTAAATCACTACATTTCTTTTGCAAAAGGTAATTATCAATTAAAAGTAAATCTATTAAACTAGTATAAAGGAGAAATATATGTGTTGTTCGGTTTTAAAGAAACTAAGTATTCTTATATCAGTATTATTTCTTGCTATAAGTTTGTATCCGAATAAAAGTTATGCAGCTTGGGAAGGTGCATGGTTTGGTACGAAAGTCCATACAGAAGTTACAAAGTATTTTGCAGCAAGTAATCGTTTATTAGGAGATACTAAAAAAAGTGGAAAAGGTTTACCTAAGCTTCCAAATGAAAAACTTCAAAAGCCGGATTTACTTATTGAATATTATAACGATACTACATCGGCTTCTATTTATGAAATAAAGCCATATTCTAACTATACTTCGTTTAGTAAAAGAAATTTGGCAACAGATCAACTTGAAGGATATGTTAACCAATATAATAAATATCCAACATTAAATGGTAATCGTAGAGCTGGAAAGGGGACTTTATGGAATCCAGCCGGTACAGCAATACTAGTTCCAGGTTCAGGTGAGTTTGCCGTTTTATTTACTAACTATAGTCAGAATCCTGGATTGATATTTTATAATAAGATAAAAGCAAATCCTCCAAAGTCGAATTATTATACTGTACCATATGTTATCAAAGATGCAGAAAATAAAGACTATACTGTTTATGCCAAAGATATAAAAAATGGTTTAGTAATTGCTGCTTCTGTTGCAACAGGTGTAATAGTTGTGGGTTTAGTTGTAGCAGGAGTTCTGACCTTTGGAGCTGCTTTGGTTTCAGCAAGTGCAATTACTGCAGCAGTAGTATTAGCTTCTAATGGTATTCGCTATGTACCTGGAGCAAATGAAATTTTAGATGCCTCTATTGACTAAGGGAAACTTACTTTATACAATTCTTATTAGCATTAAAATAAAATTTAAGTAAATATTATATAATTCATATATATAATAATTAATTGTAGAAATGATACTTTATTGTTTTTTGTATCGTTTCTACATTTTTTATTCATAAAACTTACAAACTTTATTAATAAAGAAAGAGTGATTAAATGAGTAATTCGCTTTTCGTTATATTAATTGAGAATAATCTAGTTGATACAAAAAAACTAACTATGTTTCTAAATAAACAACATTCTTCAGGGTTACTTTATAAATTAAATGAAAAATGGATAGTTTTAGAATTAAATGATTACATCTATGAGTTTGAGGCAATATCTTTAAGTTTGTCGGAAAAATATAAGGCTAAGATAGTTCCTTTTTATGAAAGTGAAGATTATGGATGGGGATTCAAGTATTATAATCAAGGAAAAGAATTATTTTCCCTAGATGTTGATATTATCCAAAAAGAAGGTTCTAACATAGAAATAAAAGGTACTATTGAATTATTGAAAGACTTAATACCAAATGATAATTTTAGGTTTGAACTTATAGATTATAATAAACTAAGTGATTTTCTATTTTTAAAAAAATTTAAGGATACAGTTCAAATTAGTCAATTAACCAAAAACATACTTAATGAAAATGAACAACATGATTCATTAGTTATCCACAAATTTGGAAAAGAAGCTAAAAAAATAAATGTAAGAAAAATAATTCTAGATTCACTTCAAGACAAATTAGGAGAATTAAATTTTTATTATAATAAAAAATATACGAATAATTATTCTCTAGGAGATTATTGTTTTTTTAATGAAGACAGTGGATATCCTATAGGATTAAAGATATATATAACAGAAAATGAAATTGGTTTTTATGTTCATACTCATCGGACAGTATATAATCTTTCATATGAAACGAGTGAACTAACCGACGGTAAGTATAGATTTTTTACAAGTGGTTCACATCTAAAGTATATTATCAAACATCACTTAGAACATTTTAAAGGAATTGGATTAGATTTAATTAAAAAGGATCGATATGTGCCATTTAATATGTCTAAGGCCACAGATGAAATAATTTCCTCTGAATTAAGCAACTTTAATTTTATTAAGAAGATAGATCATAACTCTTTTCAATGTGAGAATAATGTAGAATTTACCAATAATAGCGTCAGTCTTAAAATACAATATTACCCATTTGTACCGGGGTTTACAATTTATCTTCTTAAAGAAAATAGAGATATGAATATTACTGAATTACTAGATGAATATAAAATGATGTGGATAGGTTTTCTTAATAAGGAAGAATATAGTCAAAAACTTAAAAAAGTCATTAATGAACTAATTGAAAATGGACATCTAGAGTATGCAAAAAAGGGTCTTTCTTAAAGAATAATTGGTACCTTTAAAGGTAAACAAAATACGTGTCTAGTATTTACAAATATTTTATATATATCTATATGTAAAATATCGGGACAAACCCGTAACAAACAAATTACACCTGTAGTCTGTCTATTACGGTTTTTTTTGTTTTTTCTAAGGAAGGTTCAAAAAGGAAACGGGTTTTCTAGAATAAGAGGAAATTAGATATCTAAAAACAAAGAAGAAAAGTTATATTCTTTTTATCGAGTCTCATCTTAGATGCTAGTTGTCATGAATATTAATGTTACAACACGAGATCGAATAAACGAAGTTAACTAAACCTATTATAGTTAATTAAGAAGCTATGTAAAAGTAGCTTCTTTTTTGTATGTAATTAAGTAGTTGAAAATAAAAAAAGTTTTATATCATTATAACTTTCCTAAATTTTCTTATTGTATTTAATATTGAAAATAAATAAACTATAAAGGTAGTTTTACAATACATAGACGGAGGGAAGACAGAAGACAAGTTCAACCATAGCAGAAATCAACAACAGAGGGGTAAACAACATGAGTAAACGTTTTATGAAAAGTTTCTTTATCAGAGTACTTCTAACTGTATTTGTTTTGAGCATAATACCACCTAAAAGCTTTGCAACTTCAACAACTATACCTGTAGAAAATGCAGATGCTAAAGTAATCAAAACAGATCCAGAGCAAAATAGTAATTTACAAACTGGAGAGCTTGTTGAAGAGCGTACAGCAAACACAAAGACTTTCTATAATGGGAATGGTAAATACACTAAAAAGATTTACTTTGAACCTATACATATGCAGGAAGATGGAAAAGAAAATTTTGAAGAGATATCTCCAGAATTAACAAAAGACGATACTAAAACAAACATAGTTACTACTGAAAATACTGTAGTTGATACAGAGTTCCTCAAAACGATGTCAAATGGTAAATATGCTAATTTTTCATACGAAGGGCATTCAATGTCACTATCAATATTGCAAGCATCAGGAGAAGGTAAAACACCACTAGAAGCAAGTGATGTAAATGCTCAATTTGTAGAGGATACAAATAAAATTGTCCATGAAGACATTTTTCCTCAAATTGATTTGCAAAACTTCACATTCAACCAAAATACTAAAGAAGATTTAGTTTTACATGAATATAATGGATATCATGTTTTCAAATTTAAGATACTCACAGACTTAAAAGCTGAAGTAGATGAATCTGGTAATATTCTAATGAAAGATGAAGAAGGCAATAAAGTGTTTGATCTACCGAAACCATATATGTCTGATTCAAACATTGACTCGGAATCGGGAGAGGCTTCTACATCAAGTGATGTAGATTTTAGCATTGACGAAACTGAAGAAGGATATATCCTAACTTTAAATGCGAATGCTGATTGGTTAGCTAGTCCGGAACGAAAATTTCCAATTTTTATTGATCCGTCATTTTCCGTAACAAACTCATATGATGCTTTTGTAATGGGTGCTTATCCAGATACAAATTATTCGTCAACTTCAAGTAAATGGGATTCAGGTTTAAATCAATATGTCTTAAAGGTTGGAAATTATGATTCTACAACAGGTAATAGTCAAGCCTTTTTAGCTCAACCAATAGATAAATTCGTAGGTTTGAATATTACAAGTGCAACATTCAATGCGTATGTAACACATTCAGCATCCAGTACGGCAACTGGACTATGGATTAATAGGATAAATGAACCGTGGTCTGTTTCAGGAGTTACTTACAATAATAGACCAGCATCTGCTAATTTTGATAATGTATCAGTTAAAGCAGGTGAATGGGCTACATTTGATGCTACCTATACGTTGAAGAGCTGGTTAAATGGAACAAATTCGAATTACGGATTTATGCTCCATACAAATGGAAATGGTCAGTCCTATTGGAAAAAAATTGTATCAACATCTAACTCTAATTTAAATCCATATATTTCAATTAATTATACCATTCCAACTCCTGTTCTAAATGTAGATTCATTAAAGACCTATTATAACGCGGATGGTACTGGATATTTTACACTTAATTGGGATAAACCTTCTGCTGGTGCGAAAGGATATAATGTTTGGATTTATAATGGTAATGGATATCAATCTTTTAAAATAGATGATGGAAATATAACAACATTCACTACTAAGGGCAAAAAAATCTGGCCATCGAAAGATCAAATAGATGCAGGAAAAAAAACACTATATACAGATGGAGTAAGCGGGCAAGAGTTTCCAACTAATCCCGATTATTTGTATGCTAAGACCGGTGGTGCGTATCCAACAACAAAACATTATTGGTTTAGAATATCTGTGATTTATGCAGATGGTATTGGTGAAAGTGATATGTCGAATGCCTTAACACCAACAATCTTTGATAAACCACAAGCACCAATCGGAAAAGCATTTACTAATATGGTTTCAGAACAATCGGGTTATGTAAACTTAAATTGGAATAAAAATCTTGAGGCTACTGGTTATAAAGTTTATATCTATAATGGTAAATCTTACGAGGCATATGATGTTGAAAATTCCGACACTTGGACAACTCAAAATAAAGGTATTTGGCCACTTCCAGAAGAAATTCAGGGACATACAAATGTACCTTTACACCATCCGGTAGGTGCAAATGATACAAACTATGGTGGAACAGAGTTACCGTTAGATCCATCACCACTATATAGAACCTATGCAACATCTTATCCTAATAATAAAAATTACTGGTTCAGAATAAGCCAATATGATGAGCATGGGGAATCTCCTTATTCAGCTACGGCATATACACCTACTATAGGACAACCAGTACCATTCTTAGGTATTGAAGACTATTGGACATATGTTGATGTACCAAGAGGAAGCGTAAACGTAGGAACAGGAAACTATGTAACATCAGAAATTGATTTTTCATTAGATGGTAGAGGTCCAGGGATAGAGGTTTCTCGTACTTATAATAGCCAATCTAATGTTACAGGAGTATTTGGTTTAGGGTGGCATAGTAATCTAGATAGTTCGATACAAGTTGATGGTACAGATTTAATTTATACTGACGATGATGGTACAATACTAAGATTTACTAAAAATACAACTGGACAATATGTTGCACCACCAGGAACATACCTTACATTGAAAGATAATGGTACTAATTATACATTAGAAGATACTAGTCAAACAATAATCACCTTTGATTATTCTACGGGAAAAATAAAAAGTATTACTGACAAACATAACAATAAAACAACATTTGTTTACACAGGTGGAAAGTTAGTCACTATTGAGGATGCAACTGGTCGTAAGGTCAACATAGGATATAAGACAACAAGCGGTTTAACTGACCTTATAGATACAATTAAGTATTCTACACGTATAATTCAATATGAGTATAATAGTAGTAAGCTTTTAAGTAACGTTCAAGACCCAGAAGGTTCTATGACTGAGTATCAGTTTGATAGCTCAAAAAGATTAAACAAGATTATTGGTCCAACTGATGGAGAACCAATTGTTACTCAAATTGATTATCAAATTGACAGTGAAAAGGTTGAAAAGGTTACTGACCCAAAAGGATACGTTACTTCTTTAAAGTACAATGAAGATAACAATAATTTAACTGTTACATTACCAAGTTTGAAGCAAAACCAATATTGGTACAATGCTAATGCTAACCCGACCAAAGTAATTGAAGATGTTGGAGGATTAAATATTACATCATCAACTAACTATGTGAATAATAACTTGGAACAGTCAATAAATCCACAAGACTATAGTGAATCTAAAATTAGTGAATCATATTCCTATGATGAGAAAGGCAATGTTAAAACAACTAATACTCATTACGGTTTAGAATCTTTTACTTACAATAATGATAATAATTTAACAAATTATAAGGATACCGAAGATAAAACCTATAGAACATCATATGATTCAAAGAAAAATCCAATTTCTTCATTTGATACTACTAATGCAACTGCGTCAGGAAGTGTCTATGATGTTTATGGTAATGAAGTTGAAAGTGTTGAATCGTTAAGTGCAGCATCTAACTTACTTATCAATAGTACCTTCGAAAATGGTACAAATGGATGGACCGTTTTCAAAGCAAATGATAGTGGCACTATGAGCATTGATACAATTGGCTCCGGGAACATTGGAGGAAATAAGTCTATTAAATTAACAACTAAATCTACGTCAACTACTGCAAACCAGTTGGGGTATATTTATGTTCAACAATCTGTAAATAATATAAAAGAAAATACGAATTATACAATTAGTAGCAAAATTAAAACCAATTTAACAGAAGCACAAGCTTTTTATAATATTTATTTTTATGATGCTAGTGGGACTAAGATTACATCCACTACCAATAGAGTAAGTCAGTTAAAAGGTGAGAAAGATTGGACGAATTTACCTTTTACATTTAAAACTCCAACAGGAACAACTAAAATTGATGTATACCTCCAAGTGGATCACTATACATCTACTGCAAGTGGTGATGTATGGTTTGATAATGTTCAACTAGAAAAATCAGAATTTCAATCACTTTATAATCCAGTTGTAAATGGTGGGTTTGAAAATTTAGTAACTAGTTGGTCTGGTGCTGGGGGGACAAATGAATCAACTGATGTTTTTGATGGTAGTAGTTCATTAAAAATTGTACGTGTGAACTCTTCCCAACCATCAAGTGAATATAAGCAAACAATTATAATTGGTCAGAAAATTACAGAGAAACCATTAGAATTAACACTTACAGGATTATCAAAGTCTCTAAGTGTTTTGGCTAATGGAACTAAAGACTCTAAGGATTTCACATTAAAGGCAACTGCTAATTATACTGATGGGACAAACAAAACATTCTACGCAAACTTTACAGACGGAACGAATGAATGGAACAGAGTATACCAATCTATCAATACAACGGACAGTAAACCGATTGATAAGATTGAATTATCAATTGTGTTCGGTGGAAACTTTACAGGTACTGCATGGTTTGATGGCATTCGTTTAATTGAAAGTAATCATGTTTCCAAAACAAATTATACTTCTGATGGAAATTATGTTCATGAAATTTTTGATCCAACTAATGCTACAACAACTTATGATTATGATAGTTTCGGTAATATTTATAGCGCTATAGATTCACTAGGAAACACAAAGTCTTATGAGTATTATAATGATAATCAAATTGAAAAAGTAACATATGCAAACGGTGGTTCTGTGCAGTATAGTTATTATCCAAATGGATTAATTAAGAATAGTACATTTCAATCTGACGATCCATTAAAGTCAGCACAGGTTTATCAATATAGTTATGATAAGAATGGTAATCTAGAGAATATCGTTGATTCTATGGGTCTTAAAACGGTAAATCTATATGACAAGAATAATAATTTACTTAAATCAACTTTACCAAGTGGTATAGTTATTGATAATACATTTGACGGTACAAATAGGTTGAAAACTACTTCCTTTAATACAACAAAATACTTTGAGTACGAGTATGATAATGATGGTTATGTAACTTTTATTGATAATTATCTATTTCATCAAAAAGTTACTAGAATACTTGACGATCAGAAAAGGCTTGAACTGTTAACGGATAGTAGAAACGATAATCAAATTTCAGGCACTCAATCTTGGGATTTTGATTCAGATTCAGATAAATTAAATAGCTCTTCATTTACACGTGGTTCGATTACAGAAATGACTAGTTATAGTTACAATAGTCTTGATCAAAATACTACAGTATCGAGTTCAAATAAGAATTTTAAATTCTATTTTGATGAATTTGGAAACGTAAACTATTACTTAGCAGGAAACAACTCGTATTCGTCTTATCAATATAACAATCGTAATTTTGTCGATTCATATAAGGTTCAACTTGAAAATGGAACGACTATCTTAGATGAATCATATCAATATGATAAAAATGGTAATCGTACGGAGATCAGTAAGTCAGGTAATGTAAATATTAAATATAGTTACGATGAAATGAACCAATTAGAAACAGAAGAATTTGATGATACACTTAAAGAGTACTTGTATGATGACTATGGAAATCGTACAAAGGTATCTATAACTAAGAATAGCACAACAACTCATACGAACGCTCAATTTAATGATGCAAATCAATTAATAAATTACGGAAATCAAATTATTAGCTACGATTTAGAAGGAAATCGTAAGCAAGACGGTAATTATGTTTACGGATGGAACCTTGCTGGACAATTAATTTCTGTCAAGAAAATAGGTGATAGCTCTCCTTTTGCAACTTATCAGTACGATGAACAAGATCGTAGAATTCAAAAAACAGTTAACGGGAAAGTAACAAATTATTATTATGACGGAGATAGTAATAATGTATTATATGAAACTGACAGTTCAGGGATTGTACTAAGATCGTATATTTACTCTGCAGATGGTTATCGTCTAGCAATGAAAACTCAAGGTCAAATTTTCTACTATCACTATAATGGTCATGGAGATGTAGTTGCATTGACTGATGATAGTGATGCTATAGTTGCAACGTATTCCTATGATGCATGGGGGAATGTAATTTCTTCAACTGGAACAGGTTTAGCTGTTGAAAATCCATTTGGATATGCTGGATACATGTATGATAAAGAATTAAAGATGTATTATCTAATTGCAAGATACTACCAACCAGAACAAGGTGTGTTTTTATCATTAGATTCGGATCCCGGTACTGTAGATAATCTAGCTTCACAAAATGGTTTCACATATGGTAATAATAATCCGGTTATGTATTTTGATTTTGATGGAAACGCAGCACAGAATGATGGACAAACTACAGGTGTTGGTGGTATTTCAGGTGGAGGAGTTGTAGCTGGAGGTGCAGGCTATGGTGCAAAGAAAGCAATACAATTAGCAGGTAAAAAGATAAAAAATGGAATAAAAACGACTTATAAAGTTGTGAAAAATGCTTTTAAGGGTAAAGTAAGTGCGGAAGATATAGTTTTTAGTGATAAATTTAAAAAAGCAGCTTATAAAAATCAAGTTTCTGACCGTGGATGGACTAAAGCAAGTATAGCAAAAGTGATAAATAAACCATATAAAATTTCTAGTGCGGTAAACAAATATACAAAAAATAAAGTTACAGTTTACTTTAAAGATAAAACACACTATGTAGCAGTTGATAATGGTACTAAGAAAGTAATACAAGTCTCTGATTTGAATAAATCAAATTGGAAATTTGATCCTAATTTTTCAAAGTAGGTGATATGATATGATAATTAAAAAAGAAGGGAAAATTAACGAAATAATCTATGATTATACAACTTATCATAGAGGTAAATACAGACTTTATCCAACAATTACGCATTTAAACGATATTATAGAGAAGATAATTGAATCCAAGTCAACTACAGAATATATAAGAATAAATCCCTTTTATATAAATGAAAAAGTTAATATGCAGATTGAATTCGATAATTATATGTTTTATTTGGAATGTAGGGAACAGTTAGATAAGAAAGAAATAGAAAATCATGTAATAGAATGCTTAGAGCAACATTTCCCAACTTTATCTAATGACCAAATTGAGATGGGCAAAAAACTATACCCAGTTTGTGAACACAATGATGTTGAGTGTTTTAAGCTGTCACTAATAATATACCGTGATTATTTGGAATCGCTTTTACCGCGTTTATTTGAAATTGCCAAAAGAAAAATGCAATTAAGAGATGAAGATATAGCGTTTGGATATTTTTGTTTTGAAGTTCATAGTGGGTAACGTTTTAACCTTGAATGGCTTTTTGCCTTTCAAGGTTTTTTTATAAAATAGTTTACGGGAAACAATAAGATGTAATACTTAATCGATAATTTTCGAAAAGAGGATAAATTTAAATTTAATGGAATAAAAAAGTTGTTACTTGGTAGAAAATTCTTTAATGAATAGATTGATAAAATTCAGTCGATCACAAATGCTAATCCATAAGTGCATAGCGCATTAGTGTATTTATTTTAAAAAATAAAATATTAAAAATGTCTTAAGTATTAAGGGTAATCGAAATTATGGTTCAAATCACAGAGACAAATTAATCAAGCTTTCAACAAGTTTGTTATATCTAAAAAAAGAAAAGATGCTTTCATTGAAAGCATCTTTTTCTATCAAAAATCTTTTAATTGTGTTGATAGGCTATATGGAATTATTTCATTATTAGTTGTTTCTTTATAAGCTATTTCTTCGTGCATATAGTCACTAATTTGTCTACTTCCCATAGCTTTAAATTTATTATTAACATCATTTAGAATATTGATTTCATCAATAGAGAAATTATTTAAATCTATATTATCTTTAGGTAAGATCATATATGAAATGTTATCGTTTATCAAATCCTCCTTTATTTCAATTTTATCACTACAATATCTTAATAAATCTTCATGACCTTGAGGAACAGCCCCTAATGGCATATGCTTGTATATTAGGCCGGACATTCCGACACCATGTCTTTTAAAATGTATAGAATCAACATACCAAAGTAATTTCATTAATTTAACTTTATATAAACGTTCCGAGTAACTAGAGAAAAACAAGATTATATTTTCAATTTTATTCAAATCCAATGTTTTAAAACCATTTACAATAGAGGGTTCTTTATATTCAATGTATAGTGATTCAATCAATTCCCTATTAAAATATTTAGCAGATTTAGTTTTTATGAGCGCCATTAAATTACTTTTAACTTCGTTATATTTTTCTTGAGAGAATTTATCTTTATGCCGTTCCAACTCACTAAGAGCAAATTTAGGATTTTCGTCTACCATTCTCATTTTTTGATCATATGTTTCATCTTGTATGGATTTTGTTTCATACCTTTGTACGGTATTTTCTCCCCAACCAAGTAAATGTGAAAATTCTTTTTGAGATAATCCGAACCGACTTCTTATAGATTTAATTTCACTAGAATTTAATAAATTATCTTTTTTATAAGCATCTAATGATGAAGCAAGATTTTGTTTCATTAATTTATTGTCTACAAAACTTTCTTCTTCTACAGGACAATAATAAATAGTTCTATCATACTCAACTTCTTTTTCATTTATTATAGTTCTAGCTTTGGAGGTAATAATAGATAGTTCATGTTTTTCATCACAGTATGGACATTCCATCATTATTTTTTCAATTCTTTCCATAAATATTCTCCTTTAATAAGTTTTTCCGTTTAAAAAGGTTATTAAGGTTTAAGTTGGTTTGTTTTTGGAAGGTATACGGATAAAGTGTATACCTTCCTTTTTTTTAGTATGGTTTATTTACGATAGGAAACTCAGGGAAATGAAACGACATACAGTAGATTAAACGTCTATTTCTCATTTTGTATTTGATATAAACGCTTCTACCACCTATGACCTTTTCAAACACCCAAAAATCGGGAGTTCCTGGTCTTTTTAAATCAGGTACAGTTTCAACATAATCACTACTTGTAAGTGATTTGATTTCCCGTACTACATCTTCAGCAATATATTGAAGTGTGTTCAGTGTATATTCCGTTGTGTAAACATATTGGGGATCTTTAGGATCTTCCCCAATTCTTGTTACTTGTACTTGAATATTGTTACCATTTGCTTTAAAAATTGCTTTAGTTGTTGCCAAATACGCTTCTACATTCGCTTGTGATTCAATTCTACCATTAGCCAACTTTCCTCAAACCTTTCTCTTTTTATATATACTCAATATACAACTGTTTGGTGTATATTGCAACAAAAACAACCAATTGATGTATTTTGTTCACAACCTAACTGTATTGAAAATGATTAAATATGCTGAAAATATAGAACATTTATTTAACATTATTAGAATGTTTGATACAATCCAGAATGGGTAAAGAAGACTAAATCGGGTGTTTTGGGGGAGGTGAGTGGGATTCAACTTTTTACAGTGCAATATAGTAGTTACAAGAAAGGGAGAGTACAGAAGAAAGATGGAAAAGATATTGTTAAAAGATTTGGATGGTTTGTTACTTCCAATGATTCACACGGTAGGGTGAATAGACATAAGAAATATTCGTCACAGGAGGTAAAAGCAAACTTAGGTATTGAACGGACTAATGAAAAAAATTGTGATGAATATATTTCTTATACTATAAAATGAATGGGGAGCCGAAATGGATTATTCTCTACTATATAATTTTATTGCCTCTGAAGGAGGCGTAACCAACATAGATAAAAATTACATACTGTATTATGACGAAACTAATAATCCTCGTACTTTTAGATTGACAGATAATGGGTTTAACGTTAACGAACACGAATTCTTTATTCTAGGCGGAATTGGTTTTGAATCTGATAAGTCTGCTTCTAGCGATGATATTGATGAACTTTTTTCTAAATTTCTATTGCAGGAAAATGTGACTGAAGTTAAATTTAAGCACATTCGTCAAAATGCACAAGACTTTTTATCTTTGTTATCAAAACCGAGAGTAACTACTCTTATTGAGTGGATTTACGAAAAACAATACTCAATCCATTATTCTTATGTTGATAATTTTTATTACACAATCGTTGATATAGTGGATTCAATGGAAGAGTCATGGTTTGGTGGGCCAGATTTAAATAGAGAACTGAAAAATCACTTTTATTTATTGATTAAGGAATATCAAGATTGGTTTATAAGCTTACTAATTGAAGTAGATTATCCCAACATCAAAAATCATAAAAAGTTTGTTGAGAAAATTGTTGATTGGATATGGTCTGTAAACATTGGTGATAATTTTTATCTAGAATATTTACGGCAATCACTAAAAAACTATAGAAACCGGCATCTGGTATTTTTGGAAGATAACGAGGATAAGGTTGCAATAAGTGATTATTCAACTTTTTATGCTAACTTAATAGTTACTTATCCTAAGGCAGTACATATTTTGGATCACGAGTTGTATGTTGAACAAATTTTGAACTCTAATCGAATACAGTTATCAGGACATAAAGCTATAAATTATAAATTTGTAGATTCAAAAGATGAACGCTTAGTGCAAGTATCTGACTTGATTGTAGGTGTTTTGCGTTATTGGATGGCCTTTTTGGAATCAGTTAATATACAAAAATTAAGTACAATATTAAATGGGCTTTCAGAGCTACAAAAAGTCAAAATGATAAAATTTCAAGGAATTTTGCTTCATTCTCTTGAAGTAAGTACAGGATTTAAGCATGGCGTTGGTAGTAATGAGTTTGAATTAAAGATTAAATTCTTTTTAGAGTATGATTTTTTGTAAGTTCAAATACAGATTTTAATTTGAGTTCTACGCTTCGTCGGATTCTTCTATGTGCAACATCAGTAAAAAATAATCAACTTAGGCGTCTTTTTGTTTTTTTTTTTTTTTAAAATTTGTTTGAAATTATTAATAAAAGGCATGTTGTAACCGAATTAATATAGTAAGAAAAAATTAAGGAGTAGTATGAATGTATTTTGCTTGTTTAAGAATTTATTACTATTACAAGAAACATAAGTTACATCGCTTTGTTTACTGGTTATTACAAAGATATATTATGAAACATAATAAGCTTTTTAAGCTTTCAATTTTAGTCTCTATAATTAGTTTCTTCATATATACAATTGGATACATATTTTTATATGGATTTTTATTTGGTGGTACTGAAGATAGCCCAACCTCGCTTTTGGAAATATTTATTAATCCTGTACCAATAAATTTTTATTCAGTAATTATTGTGGGAATATTTATAGTTCTTTGCTGTGTTTTTAGTTCAGTTATTATTTATTTTTTTAGAACTTTAATTTATGTGAAAGAGAAATCGAGTAAACCCTATCTTAAGCGATTAGAGGAAAAAATAGTTATATTTATAGTATTTATTGCATTTTGTGTTCTATTACATTTTGGTGTATCAACATTTTTCGTTAACCTATTATCAATAGACATATATACAATTAAATTTGCAGTAATTTGGATTGCACCCCTTTTACTTTTTGCTTTTGGATTCTACATGAGCAATGCACCAAAATATTGGTTGCCAGCAATTTCTGGTACATTAACGGGATTCTATATTGGATTTATTATAGTGGTTGCAACTAAACAAACTAATTATAAAGAATTGATAATTGCAATATATCCATTTTTTATTTTACTAATTGGATGTTTGTTTACTCTATTTAAAGATAAACATAAAAATAATAGATTAATTGAGTTTACGATAATGTTTCCCGTGCTATTCCTTATTCCTTTGATAATAAAGATAATTATTAACGAAGTGCTTCATATTTCAGAGAAAAGTAATTTTGTAATTTTAATAATCATGAATGTTTTCATTACTTTATTATTTGTTCTTACAGGAATTAATAAAGATAGAAATGAGAAAAAGCATGTCTCAGATAGCTCTAAAAATAATACAAAGACTAACTCAGAAATTACAAAAAAAATTTTTGTCAATGATATGAAAATTTTGTTAGTATTCACACCTATATTGCTCATGTTTATAACCACAATATTACCATTTGGCATAATGCGATCGTCAATTTTCGTTAGGGATATAGCAAGTTTTTCTAGTAGTAAAATAGGAAAGTTAGAAAAAGTATATTTTGATTATGATAAATTAGAAATTAACGGTAATGATAAAGAAAAGAATAATAAAAATAAAAAGTATTTGGAAGGAATAGTTGTTGCAGAGAAAAATGGGTACTTGTATATTTCCAGTAATTGGAAACTGGAAAGAGTTAGTAGTAAAACCATAATAACTATTAGGCAAGATAAAGATTGATATAGTAAAAAAGAAAGACTTTAATGAGAATTAATTATAAGAATCTAACAATAGAGAATTGACTTGAAACTGATTCAACCTCTAAATTTTTTGTGAAGTATAAGAAATAGAATAATAAGAAAATTCGGTAAAAGTTAGCTTACCATAAAAAATAATTTGATAAGATAGTCTCTCTAATTATGTTACTAAAAAACAGTCACTCATATATGGGTGACTGTTTTTTAGTAACATAATTAGACTAATGTTCAGAAATCTGGTCTTTTAGTTTCTCTAGTACTTTAATTTTTTCTTCATTATCCAAATTGTTTAAGTTACTTAGTAGTTCTTTTTCATCGAAAGTTAAAACTGAATAAAATTCAGCAAGATTATTAAATAATTTTATAAATAAGGAGTTTATTACTTCATTGTCATGGTATGTAACATTTCTAATAGGGTCACCTCTTAAAATCCAGTCAGTTGAGACTTCGAATTTTTTACTTAAGGAAATTACAGTATCTATTGACGGTTTGGATTTACCTTTTTCAATATCACTCAATGCTGCTTGCGATATTCCGATGTGCTCTGAAAAGTTTTTTTGTTTCATATTAAATTTTACTCTAATTTTTTTGATACGATCTGCTATAGATTCCATAAATTTCCTCCTAAACTTGAAAAATGGGTGAAAAGTAAATAATATATAACTATACCTATAAATATAAGGTTAACTTATTTTGATTACACTTTTTATGAATAGGTATAAAGAACTAAAATAATTATACTGAAGTTTCCTCTCTTATTTTACGACATTTTATTATGTTAATGTTTTGTTTTTAATTAAATCACAATTTCACTATTTGAAGGAGATCAATATGGGAAGAAAAAGGAATCTAAATTCACCAAAAAACATTGATAAATTAATTAAAGAAGGTAGAGGTCAAGGAGAAGGCTCACTCTATAAACCATGGCTTAACGCTAGAACTAAAATAAACAAATCATATACAGATAGGACTAAAGGGTGGAAAACAGGGAGGGTACACCATTTTCTTTCTAATTTGGAATTTAATTACTTTTTAACTTTAGAATGGTCGCCATATGTTATCGATATTCGTGAACAATATCCGTTGTTGCCTATAGAACGAACTATAAAAATCGCAGAAAGTCTTGGGATTGATCATCCATATTTAGATGGAGAATATAAAGTAATGACCACGGATTTTTTAATAACACTTCAAACCCCTGAAGGTATTAAGCAAGTTGTTAGAACAATTAAATCTGAAAACGACTTAGATAGTAGACAACTTGATAAATTTGAGATTGAACGTGTTTTCTTTTTAGAGCAAGGGGTAACTGATTGGTGTATTGTGACTGATAAAAATATAAATCTAAATTTTGTGAAGAACATAGAGTGGCTGCATGATGCCAAGAATTTAGATCTAAGAAATGACTTAGAGCAAAATTCCATAGATAGAATAGCGAAGTACTTGTTACAAGAAATAAACAAACGAGAAAGAGGTTTAGCAAAAATAACATCTGAATTTGACGAAAAATTAGGTCTAGATCCAGGTACATCTCTTTTCGTGGTTCGTCATTTATTAGCAAATAAAATCTGGTTAACAGACATTTCTAGTGAAAAAATTAATCCCAGCCGGATATTGATATGTAAAGAGAATGTTTCTCAAAAAGGAAGTGATTTTATTGCAACAAATTTTTGAGAATACAATTTTAGAATGGCGTAACGAAGAAATGGAAGTAACTTCAATTGAAAGAATCCTATGGGTGTCACCAAAGAAAGATAACGTTGTATTGATAAGGATTGATGTTGAAAATGAAAATCCATATATAAGAGATTATGATTCTCTTATAAGTTCATTAGAAGAAGTAAAAGTAAAAATTGTTAAACAAGATCCATATTTTTATAAGGTTTATCCAGAGAATGACTATTTAGAAAAGCACAAAAAAATAAGAGATGTTGCTTGGGAATTTATTAAAGATGTAGTAATTGAGGAACCACATATCTATTATAAAAAATTTAGAGTTGAGATGTTAAGGGATATAAAATCAAATTTTGGAATTGGTGATAAAAGGTTAAATAATTTACTAAGGAGATACTGGATCGGTGGTAAGCATATTAACGCTTTACTGCCTAACTATGATAATTGTGGCGGACAGGGAAAAAAAAGACAATATAAAGGAAAGAAATTAGGCAGACCCTCATTAAAGAGTAAGCTTCACCCAGAAATGGCCGGAGTAGGTGTCTCGTTAGAGGACGAGAGGTTATTTAGATTTGCTATAAAAAAATTTCATATAAATCAAAAACTAAATCTTATGCAGACCTATAATAAAATGCGCGAGGAACTGTATATTGAAGGCTATAAAAAGAAATACGGGGAATTGACACCTATCTTAAAAAAAGACGAATATACACCTACATTTAGACAATTTCAATTTTGGTATGCTAATAACTTCAATTTTAAAGAACGTATGATAAATAGAAAAGGTGAGCTTGAGTTTGAACTACAACATAGGAGGACAATTGGAAACGCTACAGGAAAAGCTTATGGACCTGGGGCAGTGTTTGAAATAGATGCAACTATGGCAGATGTTTATTTAGTAAGTGCGATTGATCGTTCAAGGTTATTAGGTAGACCAATTGTTTATATAGTAAAAGATGTCTATTCGAGAATGGTAGTTGGTTTACATGTTGCATTAGAAGGACCTTCCTGGATATGTGCAATGATGGCTATAGAAAACGCTACTAAGAATAAAAAAGAGTATTGTAAAAGTCTGAATATTGAAATAGAAAATGAGGATTGGCCGTGCTTTCATATACCCAGGTCTTTTTGTGCGGATAGAGGTGAAATGCTTAGTAATTCATCAGATCGTTTAACTGAAATATTAGGAATAAGGATTAAGAATACTCCTCCATATAGGGGGGATCTAAAAAGTATAGTTGAGAGGCATTTTAGGACTTTAAATGAAAAAATTAAAGAATGGATACCAGGAGCAGTTCAAATAGATCACAAAAAGAGAACAGGCAAAGACTATGCTTTAGATGCTGTATTGACCTTAAAATCATTTGAAGAATTTTTAGTATACAGCATATTAGAGCATAACAATACAATCATTAAGAGTTATCCACTTGAAAGAGAGATGATGGAAGAGAATATAATCCCAACGCCATTAAATATTTGGAACTGGGGTAGAGTGAATAGAAGTAGTATTTTAAGAGTTGCAGATGAAAATATTGTTAAGTTCTCATTGCTTCCCAATAAAAATGCCACGGTCACCTCAGATGGAATATTTTTAAATAAGAGGAACTATTCGTGTGAAGTAGCGATAAAAGAAGGATGGTTTGAAAAAGCAAGAAGGAAAAGAAGGAAGCTGAATGTAGTGTATGACCCAAGAAATTTGAGTCAAATACACTTTACTTTGGGAAAAAATGAAATTATTACTGCTAATATAATTGAAGATCAAATCAATACAGCTACATTTATAAAGGATATAAGGTTGGAAGATGTAATTGAGCAGGAACGTTATTTTTCGACCCAAATATCATTACAATCCACTGAACAAAGGCAGTTTAAGAGTGATATTAATAACAAAGTGAAAAACATAATAAATAGAGAAAAAAATAAGACTAAAGAGTCCCAAAATCCTTTTCAATCTCAATCTTCTAGAAGAAGAGATATTAAGCAAAATCGTAAAGAGGAAAATGAAGAAATTAGGCTTTCACAGAGTTGGAATAATTTAAATGGGAATGAAACCTTAAATTCTGATGAATTAAATAATAATCATAGATACAAAGAAGATTATGAAGAAAAAACTGATGATTCAAGGAATACTCTATTAAACCTTATTATGCAAATTGGAGATTAGAATAATGAAAATGGAAAGTAATTATGACTCGCTAGCAAGCTCAGTATTAATGGGATATCAAATTAAAGCAAGCTATGTAGAACAAGAAGTTAAAAATTATTGTGAGAATCCACTTATTGAAGCACTCCCCCAAATATACACTAATAAACAAGTGGTAGAGATGTTAACAAGATCACCAAAAGTTTTAAAAGAAGACATAGATTCTCCTATAGAAGTAAAACTTCATCATGTAGAACAGATAAGAGGTGATTTCTTACAACCTCTCCCTATCCATATTAATATTGAATTATCAGTTTCAAGAATGATTAGAACAGGATATGTAGGAAGGAATCCTACATCACCAGTATTTGCAAGAAAATTTATTGAAGGGTTTAAAGATATTGTAAACGAAAAAAATAATCGAAACAAAAATCGATCAACAGCCTCTAGTAACGCAATAATTGGGATTAGTGGAATAGGCAAATCTACAGCAGTTGAAGAAGTTCTACTTTTGTATCCACAGGTAATAATTCATACAGGAGAGGGAGATATGTATCCTAATTTAGGGTACTTGAAACAGATTGTATGGCTAAAAATTGAATGTCCTTTTAATGGATCAAGATCAAGTCTATGTAAAAATTTTTTCAAAGCAGTAGATTCTATACTAAAAACAGATTATTTGAAAAAGTTTAGGAGGCTTACAGAAGCAGAGTTAATAGAAAGAATGGCACATGTTGCCTCATTACATTGCTTAGGTTTATTAGTAATTGATGAAATTCAACGAATGAATAAAGGTGAAGAGGGACAGAAAACCTTGGATTATTTCGTAGAAATGCATAATCAACTTGGGGTACCATTGTTGTTTGTTGGAACATATAAAAGCATGCATTTGTTTGATAAATTACTAGCTAATGGAAGACGAATTAGTCAGCAAGGAATGGAAATTGTCGATAGAATGAAAAATGATAATGAGTATGAGTTTTTCATAAATAGACTATGGGAATTTCAATACTTAACAAACAAAGCTCTATTAACAGAAAAAATTAAAAATACTATTTATAACGAAACACAAGGAATTACAAGTCTAATAGTAAATTTATTTATTCATGTTCAATTCAAAGCCATTATTGAAGGGCAAGAGAAAATAACTGAATCTTTAATTAAAAAAACTGCACTGAAAAATTTTAAAGTCTTACAACCATTTCTCAAGGCGCTTCGAATAGGAAACATTACTGATATGAAAAAGTATGAAGACTTGCAACCAGATTGGCTGACCGTAGATGATATTCTTAAACAATTACCTTCAACTAATTTATATGGAAATATTAATAATGTTCATAGTAGTACTTTGAATAAGAATATAAACTTTATTAAATTAAAAGAATTAGCAAACTCATTAGGGTTAGATGATTCTAGTGCAGTAGAACTTGTATCAGATATTTTAAATAACAAGGAGATTGCAGAGTCTGAAGTATTTAAAGAAGTGGCAGAAAGAGTTTTATTTAAACAGAAGAATGAAAGTATTGAAAAGCAACCTAAAAAGAAAAACAAAGATCACTCAACAGAGAATAAAGGAATACTTCCAATAATCGGAATAAATGCTAAAAAAAATAAGTTATCGATACATGAAGAGTTAGAAAAGAATAAGTTTATTGCACCGTTTGATGAGTTTATTTCTTAAGGAGAGATATAGTGTCTGGCTATTTTCCAAACATGAATCATGATGAATTATTATTTAGTATTCTGGCAAGATATCACTATTTCAGTGGGAACATCAATATTAGAAGTACAACAAGAGAATTATATGCTAAAAACTCAATATGTGCAGTTGTTGATTTTCCTTGTAACTTAGATATGTTAGTAGAAAATATTCCTTTAAATAACACTGATTCAAATATGTTAATTGAGAGGCATACGTTATTACCTTACTATAAACCTTTCCTATCGGATAAATGCTATATAGAATTAAAAGCGATGATGAAAAGTTACAATAATATCAATAAAATACATATGTCATTAGGGATAATAGCTAGTAGAATCTCTTACCCAGAAAAATTAAGGTACTGTGAAAAATGCTATAAACAAGAAGTTACCAAGTACGGACAAGCTTATTGGCATAGAGTACATCAATTACCAGGAGTATTTATATGTGACATACACAAGTGCTTTTTAAAACACTCATTTGTTGAAATGCATGGTAGGAAGAATAAGCATGAGTTTATTACGTTAGATAAAGGGGTTATAAACAGAAACTCAATTGATATTCCAAGCGATGTAAATAGAGATCTACTATTATTTATATCGAAAGAAACTTCATTAATTCTAAACGGTATAGGAGAACTTCCTAATATAATTGAGTTGAAAGAAATAATTAAGTATCAATTAAAAGAAAAAGGCTATATCACTTTTACTAATAGATTTAGATTTAAGGAATTAATTAAGGATATAAACAGATTTTGTGGAATTTCAACTTTAAAACTTCTGCAAGTAGATCTTGATGATAATATCTCAGAAACCTGGATCCATAAATTTGTAAGGGGAAAAGCATCGAAGAAAGAACATCCATTAAGATATATGATATTATTCTATTTTTTAGGGAAAATCAGCTTGGAGAATATAGGTAAAAGAATTGGGTGCACGGAAGCTTGCATATTTAAAGCACCATTTCCATGCTTAAACAAAGCTTCACATCATTATAGAGAATTTATAATCGATAATGTAGAAATAAAAAGAGAATCAAAAACCGGCTTACCTGTTGGTACATTTACGTGTGTTTGTGGTTTTTCTTATTCAAGGCGGGGGCCAGATACTTCTGGAGACGATAAATTCAGGATTGGTAGAATTAAAAATTTCGGGAATTTGTGGTTTATAAAACTAGATGAGCTACTTAAAGAGAGTATTTCTATGAGAGAAATTGCAAGAAGATTAGGAGTTGATGTCAATACAGTAATAAAATATTCTAAAATCGAACAAAAGAACCTGAATATTAAATCAGTAGATAAAAGTTCAAATTTTGGTTTGAATAACCTAAAGAAAGAAATACCAGACAAAAGGAAGAATATAACTAGTAAAACAAAAGTAGATTGGGAAAAAAGAGATAGTGATTTAGCATCTATTATATATAAAACTTCAATAGATTTGATAAATTCTGAATATCATGGGAGGGTTACTAAAAGTTTATTAAGAAGAATAGTGGGACGACATAAGAGCCTTCTTGAGAAAAAAACAAATAAATTGTTTCTATCTAAAATCGTTTTAATCATGCTTTCTGAATCTTATAGTGAGTATCAAGATAGAAGAATTAAAAGAGTTATTAAGGATATGCAAAGTAATAACATTGAAATAAAGAAATGGAAAATAATCAGAAAAGCATGCCTAGGTTCTACTATCTCTAATGTTATTAATGAGAAGATAGATGAATATCTAGATAGAAATAATTAAATATAGAGAAACAATTGGAGGAGATAATTTTGGGAGAGGATTTATCTTTTTTTCCTAAGCCATACTCTGACGAAGATTTTAGAAGCTTGGTTTACAGATATCATAAACGTTCTGGAAACATTACATTTAGACAAAGTAAACAGGAGTTGTTTAATCTAAATACACATATTAACAGACATCTTCCAAGAAATCTAAAAAACTTAGTTAATAAAATACCAGAATCATCAAATGACTTTGTATATAATATTCTTCAGAATCATACATTTTTGCCTCTCGTTTACCCATTTATTTCAAAAGATCGAATTGAATTAATACTGAATGAAATCAATTATGGGAGGAGAAATAACCCAAGTAATCTTGCAAGTCTTTTGAGTAATAGAAGTCAAAATATATTATCAGAAGATATTAGATATTGTCCAAGTTGTTTAGATGATGATACTAATCGATACGGTGAAGTTTATATACATAGGATTCATCAATTAGATTTTTTAGATTTTTGTCCTACACACAAAAATAAGTTAATAACTAAGTGTCCTGTCTGCCTAATAAACTTATGTAATGCTAATAATACAATATTATTATCATCACATAAATGTAATAATGGACATGATTTAAGGGAGAAAATTATTTCATATCAAGATGAATTTAAATTAACCTTTTTAAGAAATATAGAATACATTCTTGACAAAAAAATGAACATATATAAAGAGGAAATAATAAAAAAGTATATGATTTTAATAGAAAGAAAAAATTATCTTATCTCGGAAAATACGATAAGGATTGATAGTTTGTCCGATGACTTGATAAATCATTATGGTAAGGATGCCATTAATAAAATTGGTTTAAGTATAAATTACATAAAATCAAAGTACGTATTTTATGGAGTTTTTCACAAGAATTCAATGCAACGTTACCAGTTATATATTCTTCTTATGATGTTTTTCAAAGAAAATACTAAAAAATTTTTCGAAGAAAGATTGGGAATTACCCGATTTAATGAGTCAGGTGATTTTATTATAAAAAGGTCTGGTCCATGGCCATGTATAAATGTATATTGTAAAAATTATAGAAGGAATACCATTCTTTCATATAAAAGAAGAGTAAATAGGCATAGCCACAATTCATTAGTAATAGAGTGTGAATGTTGTGGAATGAGATACTCTAGAGTATGGGATAAAGATAACAAAGGAGAGTTACATAATCGCGAAAAGAAAATAAGGTTTGGTTGGTTGTTTGAGGAAAGCATATTTGATGACTACACAAGTGGTACTCAAATAAAAGAAATTGCTATAAAGGCCAGAGTATCATCTAAACAAGTTGGAACTGTTATTAGAAACAATATACAGGGAGAGATTAAAAAAAGTACTCAAGAGAATTCAGCACTCACGGAAGAGGAAGGAAATGACCTATTTAGAGTCTCTTATGGCAAAGAATATAAGTTAAATAATAAAAAAAGTAGCTTAGGTAAGAAGATTCGAAATCAATTTTGTTGGGAAACAGTGGATAAGGAACTTGTAAGTAAAATAGAAGTAATTGCTGAAGAAATTTACCAAGAACTTCCACCAATACGAATTAAAAAGTCACAACTGATTAATAAATTATCTAGTATAGATCAAAATCGCTTAAGAAGAGGTAAGGACTTCACAAGAGAATATTTGCCCAAATCTGAAGCTACTATAGAAAAATACATTGAACCAATTGAAGAATATCAAAAAAGGAAATTGGATGACAAAATTAAAAGACTAAGGAAGAAAGGTCGTAAGAATATTACGCTTAGTAGTTTAATGTCAGATAGTGACTTCTATAAAAACTGTAGCAATGAAGTAAGAGATTATATAATTAATAGAATCAATCATTTAAACAATATCTAAAGTACATTAATGCACCTTATCTTATTAAAAAAGGGAAGAAAAATGAAACCAGCGTGACAGGTTCTTGTACTGAAACAACATTATGTACTAGTATTATCAAATTGTTTACACTATTTTGTATATAGTGTTATCCTAAGGTAAAAATATTAGGGGAAAAGCAATGACGATAAAAACAATTAAAGAAATAAATGAGTTCAAAAAAAGAGTTAGATTTAAATTGAAAGAGCATGAGGAGGCTAAAAAAAATAATTCTGCATATGTAGTTCCAAAAGTAAGTGAGGATGCTCAATGTAAGATAGATATAAAGGATTTATTGGATGAGCTCTATTCTACTATTATTACATATAATCAGGAGTATGGTTTAAAGTGGATGAAGGGATTACAAAGTTACATTTCTGATAAAAAAGGAGATATTTCTTATGCAAATTACTCTAGAGGTAATGTAGTTTTAGTGGAGCTGTTTGGTCATTACAGTAGTGAATTAACTTTTGAACATTTTGCAGTTGTATTGTATGATAATCAAAATATTATGTTAGTTGCTCCTATTACAACTTCTAAGTACAATGATTTAGAAGAAATGCATATTGATTTAGATGAATCAAATGGACTTTATCATCCATGTGCAGCTCTAGTGGATGAAATTAGAGTAATTAATAAAAGCCGAGTAGTTAGACCATTGGAGAAAGATAATTCCATTATAAATATTGGTAGTGAAAAACTAGATCAGATTGATGAAATTATATTAAAGAATTTCCTACCTAAAGTTTTTGAAGAAAGAATCCAACTGAATAAACAATTAGAAAAAGAAAAGGAAAAATATCAAAATTTAGAGGAAAAACAATCTGAACTGGTTAATGAATACCAAATGCTAAAACAATTATATGATAAAGCTTGTTTAGAAATAGCTAATTATAAAAACCAGGAAGCAGAAAAAATTCATTCTTAAATTTCAAAAAATTCCTTGCTCCATTCTTAAAATTAGAATATAATAAATTATATATATTTTGGATTATTACATCCCCGCGCACTGTGCGCAGCTTTACGGAAGGTTGAAGAATTTCTTCCTTCGAAAAAATCTCCTCTAATTTAGTGGGGATTTTTTTTATTATTAGACTAATCTTGCTAGAATTTTTAAATTAAAAAAATGTTAAGGAGTGTGAAAATGAACTTAACGAGAGATTCAATATTTAATTATTTAGATGAATATGTTAATAATTCGAAAAGTGAAATAGATAATTACAGAACAAATCAGTCACTATTAAAATCATATATTTTCGAGACTTTCAATGATGATTCAGAAATTTCATCTAGAATTACATTAAGAGATAATTTTAGATTAGAGGAAATTTTCGAACTTCAAAAACTTGATTATAAACAAATCGATGAGGGCCTATTTCTGCTTGGTGATAGTCGTACTCCTTATGGATATTTGGAACTTATAAATAATAGGTTTTTTACAATTTATTCTTTACAGAATGCTGATATAACAGACAAATTTGCAACAGGTTTATCTAAGAATTCAACCTTTATAGATTCCTTATGGATATCTGGAAAAATGTTTAATTCATTTTTAAACCAAGTTAAAGAATTACATCATCCACGTAAATATATAAAAATGAATTTTGAGTATCAAAATTTATTTAATTTTAACTCGGATAATAATGAATCGGAGCCAGAAGAGGACTATCTATTTTCAGATGAACCTTCAAAGATTACTTTATCAAAAGAGATAGGGCAAATTACTGAGCATATTGGTGCAGCACGAAAATTATTTCCGGAGTTTAATTCTATAACTTCGATGAGATTTCCTACCTACGCAGAAAATGGAAAAGGTGGGCATCTATTTTACCACAATGGTAAAGTAACTAATAGATCGAATAATTTTTATGATCATAGATTTCAAATAAAACAGACTGTTAAAGCATATCAAAAGGTAACAGAAGATATAGAATACAGTGCCTGGTTGGACTATGAAACTATAAAGTCCCCTCAAAATGATGTATCAATGTCTTTTAAGGGGAGACCAATTGTATTTAAGTTTGAGAAAGAAATTTCCAAAAACGTATTAAGGAATTTCGTAAATAACATTATTGCAAAAGGAAAAGAACCTTTTAGGATTCTTGCAGAACCAAAATGGGTTAAGGAAGATAGAGCTCACATTTATGGACTTGATTTACACTTATGGCAAGAAGTAATTATGGATTTAGGAATAAATGAATTTATTATATTTTTACCAAGGGGAACATGTGGTAATACAATACATAGATTAGCTACAAATATTCAGAGATTTATCCAACCTAGTTTAGAAGTTTGGATAGGGAATACTAAGTATGAGGATATGATTAATAAAAATTTAACAATTTATTCTAAAGGTGATAATTTTTATGATTAATGTTGATCCATTGTTTCAACTAAATACATTTATTCATATGGGCTTAGAATATCCAGATGGATCTAATATTTATCCATACCTTAATAGAGAAGGTTATGTTATTAAAATTATAGGTCAGAAAATTCTTGTTCCAATAGACAACAAATCTCAAATAGAAAATCATATTGAGCACAAAATTAATTCAAGTGTTGAACCTGAAATAATATATGAAAACAAAGAAGTTAATTCATTAATATTGCTTGAATGTAAGGTGAACGGTTTTAATGTTGATTATAATCAACGAAATACAAAACAAGCTTTGGGCTATTTAAGTTGTAACAATAATCATGTTCAGCAATATCTAGGAATAACAACAACTGATGAATCAAATCATTTAAGTAAGCAAAATAAAATTATATATGCAGTATCAAATAAAGATGTAGAGTTACAAAAAGAAACTTTAACAAGCTTATCCGAGGTTGTTCAAAATGCAGGAGTAGACAACCTACCTGTAACTATAGCGGGAATCGAAGTATATAACAATGATGTTTACTTAAATATAGTAGAAGAAGATAAGCAAGAAAGAATTAAAATAATTCAAAATGGTAATCCTATGTTAATTAATTTGATACCAATTGATCCAGGCATTAATAAAAAAGACCCCAAAGCATTGAAATCACTGCAGCAAAAGGTAAGCTTAACTTTAAGTAGATTAATCGGTAAAAATATTGGTTATATCGAATTTGAATTAAAGTTAAAAACATTATATGAACAATCGATCCCCGTATGGAATGTTTGGTCTAGTGAAGCACAAAAGCATATGAAACCGCTTATTAAAAAGTATGTTAGAGAAGCACTTACGAAATTGAGTAATAAAGGTTTGAGTTTTGATTTTGACAGCTCCAAGCAAGCATATGTTATTAAGAGAGTGAACCAGGAAACAGCAAGAAAAATAAGATCTTATATTATTACACCCGAATTTTTAAATTTAGCAGAATTAGTTTTTGAAAATACTCAATTATCTTTTGATGATTTGGAGAATAATTAAATTTTATCTAAATTAAATTAATAAAAAGACGTAGGAGTATTTCCAACGTCTTTTTGTATAATTGAATATTAAATCCGTTCCTCATAATGATAATATAAGTACCTATATTATAGGAACTTGAAAAAAATTTCCAACTTTTTTTGTAAATAATAAATTATTCATAAAAATATTTATTAATAATGTAATAATATTTTTTTCCAACTTTATTGTTCGTATACAGATAAACAACCAATATGGGAGTTGGATAGCATGATGAATTTCGAAAATGAAAATATTCCAACTAAAGAAGATTTTCATGTAAGTGAAATTGATGAGCGTGTAGTTATTAGAAAACCAATAAAAGCTTAATAATATTTAAGAGGCTATGTGTAATAATTACACTAGCCTCTTTTCTTATATTAATGGAAAGTCCTTATTCAACTAAATGGCAGGATAGATTGTCCATTAAGTAAAACATTATCGCTTGAATGCACTCATCTAACAGCATCGTGTTTGACGAATGATCTGTTGAACAAACAAAATCTCAACGTTCAGTTGCTGGACCGACTGAAAGTATTCATCCAGATAATAAAATTAATTGTTAGCAAGCTTCTATTTTAATCCAATTGTTTCTTACGGCTTTAATTACTGCATTTAAACGATCGCTCACTTCCATTTTGTTTAAAATACTTGAAACATGGTTCTTTACTGTTTTGCTTGAAATATATAGCCTTTCTCCAATCTCATTATTTGAGCATCCTTCCACTAATAACTTAAATATTTCTAATTCTCTATTGGTTAAGATAGTTGAAAGAACATTTGTATTAACTGGTTTTAATTGATTACATATTTTTTTAAACGATCTATATTCGTTCATAATTGTATTAGTAAATCGAAAATCAATAAATAAATTACCTGAGTGAACTTCTTTAACTGTATTGACTAAATGAGTTTCATCTAAATCTGCTAAGAGAACGCCTTTTACCCCTAAATCAATGAACTGTTCGATTTCATTAAAATCAAGTTGGTCTTTAATAATGATGATATTTATTGAAATATTTTTACGAATTTCTTTGACGCTACTTTCCATTTCATTTGATAGCACTGTACAAATTAAAATCTTGCCTTCAATGTTAGGGCGAAAAGCTTCCTGAATATCGCTTAACTTTTTTACTTCAATTAGATAACACTCCAATATCCTCACAATACCAGATAAAAATAATTCATTTTCAACAAAAATAATAGTGTTTTGCTTTTTATTCGTATGGTTAATCTTAGTTGTTAACATATATGTCACTCCTGGCTTATTTGTGTATTTGGTCACGTAAACTTGTCTGGTTAACTAGTTCGAGTGGACAACTAAAATATAAACTCTGCCATACTTTTTTACCACGTATTTTTTTACCGTTGTGAACAATAAAAAATAATAATCTACATTGAAATGACTAAAGAAATTCATCATATTTGATCTTATAAATAATACGACTGAGCCTTAATAACAGAAGTCTAGTAATAATCTAATTGTGTCTCGTTTTATTGAAGAAATAGTCTCGTAAAGAAAAAAATTATTAGAACTTGTTATCTTTTTATCGTTTTATCCGGTAAAAAAAGACGTAGTCATAATGTACATTCAGGTTTATATTATTATTTATTCAGCGCGCATGATCAAATACTTTTTCACAAAACCACTATTTAACATATGGAGTGAAGAAGTTAATTTCTATAGAAGGGATTAAAATTGTGAAAAAAAGATAATCATCAAAGTTTAATGTTAATTCTTTTTTCTTTAATTGAGTCTGTAAATTTTTAATCGATTTTATGCACCCCAATTTAATTTTTTTTGCTAAATATATCAATAGTGTAATTAGTTAAAGCAACACCATGAAAATTGGTTTATTTATTAACCATAATAGGTTTGTAAGTAACCATATATAACATAAAGCTATACCTAGGAGATTAATTTTATGGAAGAAATATTGACTTCAAATTACCAGGAAAACACTACTCAAAATATATTTCATGTATATCAACCGATAGTTGATATGAGATATGGAGAGATATTTGGTTATGAGGCTTTACTAAGGTCAAAAGATTACGAAGTAAAAGAATTATTTTCAAATGCGAGAAAAAATAATCAACTTTTTAAATTTGATACGCATTCTATTAATAAAGCATTAATTGAAATGAATAAATTTTTAAATTGTAATTTTTTTATTAATATATTTCCTTCTACAGTTATTGACTCGGATTTTCTCTCAATAATTGAGGAAATAAATTCAAGCAATAGTATTAATAATAACCAAATCGTTTTCGAATTAAACGAAGACTATCATGAGCATGAGCTTTGGTCACAATCGATTCTAAAAGAAACAATAAAAAAAATAAAAGAGTTAGGTTTTAAGTTTGCGCTTGATGATATAGGGACTGAAGCAGCTTCATTTAAAAATTTGATTGAATATGATCCAGACTTTATTAAATTAGATCGATATTTTGCAAAGTCTTTAAGTAGTTCACTAGAAAAACAAAGAATTGTAAAGCTTCTAGCACAATTTAAAAGTTGCCATTCAAAATTGGTAAGGAGAAAAGTTTATTTTAGCAAACAAGATGAACTATGTTAATCATACTAACTATAAACAATACACAGTTATATTTGTGAAAAAAATTATTACTTTTAGGTACTAGTAGAGTATTAGAAAATAAATATTAATTTTGAAAGGAGTAGGAGTATGAATATGAAACTTAAGGATTTAAGCATTTTTAAAAAAATTGGGATTTTGGTTATAGTTTCTGTCATTGCTATGTCAACACTATTAATTATTGGTTTTAAAAGTATGAGTACTTTAAATAACAATACGGAAGAACTATATAGGGATAGATTACAACCTAGTATAACGTTAGCGAAATATCGCTTAAATAATCGAGCTATCTTAGTAAATATATGGAAAAGTCTAACAGTTATAAATGCGAACGAATCAATCGTAATAAGTAAGGATTTGAAAAGCAAATATAATGAAAATCTAAAGTTACTTCAAGAATTAAAAAAAGCGAATCTAACAAATCATGAGAAAGCTGTACTGGATGAAATAAATACTTTATTTCCAAAATTCGGTACTGGTATAGATGAAGTATTTCTATTAGGACAAGCTAATAAGAATGATGAAGGTATTAAATTATTTCATGAAAAGACTGAACCAATTTTGAATCAAATCATTGCAAAAGGAAATCAATTAGATGAATTAAATATAAAATATGCCAAAGACATTATTGATGAAAGTACAAAGACATTTCATTCAGCCATTATAAAATTTGTTGGCGTATTTATTGGCATATTAATCTTAACAATTATAATAGGTTATTTTATCGCAAGTAAAATAGTTAATCCTGTTAAAAGATTAGTAGAAGCGTTAGAAGCTGCTCGAGATGGAGATTTTACTCATACAGTTGATTATTCTTCAAAGGACGAAATAGGTGTATTATCGTCTGCATTTAATCAAACTACTGAAACATTAAGACAACTAATTGGACAGGTTCAAGCCACGACTGATCAGCTAGCTGCATTTTCGGCAGAGTTATCTGCCAGTGCTGAACAAACTAGTGAATCTAGTGAGCAAATTGCTTCTGTTACATTAGAAGTGGCAAGTGGTTCAAATAACCAGGTTAGGGCAGTAGAAGAAACAGTAACCACTGTTCAAAGTATGATTGGAGAAGCTCAAACTATCGGAAATAATTCAATAAAAGTTAATGATGCTGCAATAGAAGCAGGAGACCTTTCAACTGAAGGAAGTCAAGTGATTCAAAGAGCAGTTGCACAAATGTCCTCAATTCATGAAACCATTGGTGGATTAAGTCAAGTTATTCATGTGTTAAGTGAACGCTCTGATGAAATTGGTGATATTGTAAGTGTAATTACAAATATTGCAGATCAAACGAATTTACTAGCACTAAATGCTGCAATTGAAGCAGCACGTGTAGGAGAGCAAGGTAAAGGATTTGCAGTTGTTGCTGCGGAGGTCCGTGAATTGGCGGAAGAATCAGCAGATTCTGCTAAGGAAATTGCAAAACTAATTAATTCAATTCAAACAGAAGTAAAAAATGCAACGGAATCAATGGGAATAACAACTGAACAAGTAGAAATTGGAACAGAAAGCGTAAATAACGCAGGAGTTTCGTTTAGTAAGATCCAAAGCTCAATTAATGAAGTGACTAATCAAATACATGAGGTTTCTTCTTCTGTCCAAGAATTAGTTGCAGGAACAGAGAAAATCGGACGAGCAGTTGGTGAAATAAGTAATATTGCTGAAATTTCATCAGCCGGAACGCAAAATATTTCTGCTGCAACGGAAGAACAGTTAGCAACAATGGAAGAAATTGCTGCTTCTTCAATTGCATTATCTAAGATGGCTGAGGAATTAAAAGAGAAAACAAGTATTTTTACAGTTTGATATATCTTACAGTGGCATAAAAGTCACTGTTTTTTTGCATATATGCAAGGTTAGCAGTACACAAATAAAGTAATAAGGTTTACTTCAGCAAATAAGGTATATTATATTAATTGAATAGACTCTCTTTAAAGACAAGAAAAGTAGGTGAACAAAGTGGGAAAATATCAATTGGATACTAAAGGTCAGAAAGCTGTGACAAAGTTTCATGAAAAACAGACGCCTGCCAAATTTGATAAAAAGCAGCAACTTGAGAAAATGCGTGCAGAGTATTTGAAAAAGAAGCAAAAACAAACAGATAAATAATATGAATGAAAACATAGGAAGACTAAAATCTCCCTATGTTTTTTTATTCGAATAATATAGATTAATGAAGATACCTTTTAGTAAATAAGTAATAATCTTAAGGCATTTATAAATATAATTACCATAAAAATTTCTAAAACAATCAAAGCTTAATAATATAGAAGAGGAAAAGAGGCTAGAAGTAAATTAAAATTACTATAGCCTCTTTTCTTTTATGTTATTGTCTATACTTAAATAAATTATTGGACTACAGTCAGGTGGTGCTCTATTATCATCAATTTATCAAACTGGAGCTTTAACATAAAACTATAAGTTTTCTTAATGAAATTAGCCTTTTTCAACAACCTGACTTTCATCCTTTTTCATCCAAAGTTCCCCAGGCCAAAAAGCAAATCTTCCTAACACGGTAGTAATTGCAGGTACTAGGAGCGGACGGACAATAAATGTATCTATTAAAACACCTACGCATGTAACGATTCCAAATTGTACTAAAACCTGTATTGGCAATGTAGCCAGTACCAAGAACGTTCCAGCTAAAATTAATCCAGCAGATGATATGACTGATCCAGTTTTCGAAACCCCATTTGCAATCGCTTCTTTATGGTTTTGTTTTCTTTTATTTTTCCAAATCTCAGATACCATAAAAATATTATAATCTTCGCCCAAGGCTACTAAGAACACGAATGAATATAAAGGAATCGATCCTTGAATTGCAGGTACATTTAAACCGTAATGTAGAATAAGCCAACCTGCACCTAATGCAGAGAAATACGATAAAATTACCGTTAATACTAGATAAACCATTGCCGTTATAGAACGTAAATAGAATAGCAATAGCAATGAAATGAATCCAATCATTACTGGAATAATAATTTTTTGATCTCTTTCAGTTGTATTTTTCGTATCTAAATTTGTAACAGTTTCTCCACCTATCCAATAGTTTTGACTCGAAAGACTGTGTTTAGTTAAAGTGTTTTTTAATTGTTTTTCAAGTTGCGGAATGCGTTCCATACCT
This sequence comes from Gottfriedia sp. ABJ_BB2_2, assembly GCF_055484705.1. Taxonomy (NCBI): domain Bacteria; kingdom Bacillati; phylum Bacillota; class Bacilli; order Caryophanales; family Bacillaceae; genus Gottfriedia; species Gottfriedia sp. ABJ_BB2_2. Next base: position 56,752 of record NZ_JBVFKR010000011.1, on the reverse strand, counting down.
TTATTCGAATAAGGATTATCTTTTAAAGAAACCTCATATAGTTGTAGGTTTTTATTATTTTTACCAACTTGAGGATCAGAGACGTTTTTTATAAAAGTAAGTCTTTCTAGCTCTTCTTTCAAAGGAATAGTTTTGTTTTCTGTATCAACCACAAGCTTAACAGGTGCTAATAAACCAGATGAATAGTGATCCGAAATTAATTCAAATCCTTCTCGAGATGGCATGTCTTTAGGGAAAGACTCTAACAAATCATAGGTGTACTGAATTTTTGGTACAAAGATAGTTAGGCCACCTAAAAGTAAGACTGAAAGAAGAATGACTCTCCATGGTTTACGTGTAACTAAAGTTCCTATTTTTTGGTTAAGGGTTACTTTTGATTTTTTATTTTTCAAAGGTTTCCCTTTTTTATTTGCTCGTTTAATCTCCATATCTGTCGTTCTCGGTATAAATGGAAAAAACGAAACTCTTCCTAAAATAACTAGAATAGCAGGAAGAAGAGTAATGGCTGCAATACCCATGATGAGAACTGCCAAGCTAAATGGGATAGCAAACCGATGAAATGCACCGTACTCAGCAAGTAGTAATGTAGCTAAACCTAATACTACTGTAAGTGCACTCATTGTTATTGCACCACTTGAATCTTTTATTGCGAGTTGTAATGATTTAAATTTACTTTCTTCAATAAGTAAGTATTCACGGTACCTAGAAATTAAAAATAAGCAATAATCTGTTCCAGCACCGAATAATAGAACGGTCATGATGGAAACTGCCTGCGAATCAACTGTAATGATTCCTTTTTCTGCTAATAATCCTAATAATGGGCTAATAACTCCATAAGAAAAACCAACAACTATTAATGGAACAATTGCCATGATAGGTGAGCGGTATAGAAGAATTAAAAATACCAATACAAGTAATACAGTAGATATTAGTAATTTAATATCAGCCTGTGAGAAAAGACTAACAGCATCTGTCTGAATGCCAACAGGTCCTGAAAAGCGAATATGTAACCCAGGATCATCAAGTTTGTTAACAAATGGGTCTTCTCCGCTAGTGCGATTTACTATTGATTTAATCTTCTTTAAGTTATTTTGTAATGTCTTATCTTCTGCTTTTTCATCAAAGAAAATAGGTGTAATGAGAGTCGTACTATCTTTTGATGCACTTTGGATCAGCGCAGGTTTTGGCAACGTATCAAAAGGAGGTAGAGATTTCTGTTTATCTAACGTATTTTTTCTTAATTCCTTATAAAGTGCTTGAACTGCTTGGTAATCATCATCGTTTAAACCATTATCCCTATGCCAAACAATTAATAAAGGGCTACCCGAGTCATTCGGAAATTCTTTCTTTATGACATCATCAGCTTTTTGTGACATAGAGGATTTGGGTAAGTTGTCTGCTTTGTTATCTTCTACTTCATTTACAGACGGAAATGAAATAGATAAAAACATGGTTAATAAAACCCAAACAGAAATGGTTAGCCATCTAGTTTTTTGTCCTCCAACCATTTTTCCCCATGAGTTGAATGGGTGTCTTTTCATTAGTGGTCCACCTTTCTATCTTGTATGAATAATTCTTATTAATTATATATACTGGTAGGTTAATTAATCAAGAACTTTAATATGTTATAATAAGTTCATTAATTAGTTAGGAGAGAAGTACCTTGCGACAAACTAATCGACCATTAGGGCGACCTCATATGAGCAATCGAAAAAAGCCTACTAAAGAAATTATATTAGAGAATGCAGTAAAGCTTTTTCTAAAACAAGGATATCAACTTGTCTCGATGGATGATGTTGCAAAAGAATGTGACGTGACCAAAGCGACGGTTTATTATTATTACTCAACTAAGGCTGAACTTTTCACTGATGCGATGGTCCAAATGATGCTTAGAATAAGTGGCCGAATTAAAGAAATTTTATCAATAGAAAGACCATTAAAAGATAACTTATTGGAAATTGTAAAAATTCATTTAAAAGCCACTTTTGATATTGACCTGAAAACTTTTATAAAAGATGCAAAAATTTCATTAACAGATGAGCAAATGTTTCAAATGAATGATGCTGAGGAAAAAATGTATGAAGTAATTCAAAGTGCAATAGAAAATGCAATGAATAAAGGTGAAATTCCAACGGGGAATCCAAAATTCGCAACTCATGCGTTCTTTGCAATTTTAAAAGTTGGAAATTTTAGGGATTTAAATAATCAATCTATCATCAATTCGGTAGATGAAATGGCAAATGAAATCGTAAACTTTTTTTGGAGAGGTTTAAGTGTGTAAGCAAAAAAGTGCTTGCAGTTTACGTAAATATTATACATAAACTTACTGATTTAAAACTTTGGTGAAATAAAATTAATTCATAGATAGTAGGGACAATGGTCAGAGTGAACGAAATAGAATCAAATTGTCTCAATTAAAGTATAACAATATAGAAAAAAAGAGGCTATGAAGTAAACACTTAGTTTACCATAGCCTCTTTTTGATTCTATCCTTCACTTCAGCATGATAGGAAGGAAAAAGATGTGTCTATAACAAGGAGGAGAGATATCAATGTTACTCCACATCCGAATTAATAATTTGAACATCAAACGTCGGTTCAATCGTCATGCGAGGATAGTCTTTCCGCCAGTCCAAAGACTTCCATATATCAGGGTGGTGAGCCTTTAATTCCTTACCGATACCAAGAATATCACAATTGGCTTTTTGCATTGTTTCAATTGTTGTGACAGCCATATCTTTTAAATGTTTACTCAGTTCTTTTTCCATATGATTTATGTAATCAGGTTTATTCTGGTGAAATGCTTTTCCAAGATCAAATATATTTATTTTTAATTGGACATTTAATTTTACTTTCGGTAATTTGTTTGATTTGGATGTAAATGTGAATTTTGTATGTTCGTTTTTGACAGAAAATCCGTAATTATTTTGCTTATTTTTATCAGTGATAGGTTGTTCTTTACCATTTTCTGATATGTTTCCGGTATATCTTTGCTTTCCTGCTCCTTTCCCATTCATTAACATCATCATTTGAATTTGTTCTTTGCTAAGCTTAGTTTCTGTATTCAAACCTTGTCGAAATAAAAGTGCGCCACTTAATTCTACTCCCATACCGGATTGTTTCATTACTGGAATAGCAATATCTGTTAACGGTTCTTCTTTGGATAGGATTAAATTCATCATTGAAATGCTTGGTATAATATTATTCATGGATAAAGCCTTATTAAAATCATACAGATTTTCAGTAAATTCACTATTTGCTTTCGGCACAGTATCCAAAAACTTTGCCATATCCCCTTCAAAAACGACTACGGGGATATTAATTGCCGAGTAAGGGGCTTTGAGTAGAAAGTCAAGTGCTGAAACAGGATCATGTGATGCGAAATTCTCGCTTAACATATATGTCCCTGTTGTAATCCCAATAAAGGGAGCCTGGTCGGTGTATTGACCTTGACCAATTGCTTCTACTAAACTTGTCCCATTCAGCTTTGTTATCTGTGAAGTTGCCTCTCCAGAGCCTTGACCAGTACTCTTGAGCTTGGAGACAATATAATGGATTTCAATTTCACCGTTTTCTTCGTTTAAGTCAAAACCAGCTACGTCCACTAAATTCATTTTACGTAATTGCAATCGATCCCAACATCCTGTTAAAAGTGGCAAAAGCAACAGAAGAATCATAATTTTTCTCATTCTCTTGCCACCTTTTCTCTTACATATGATATTAAAAGTAAAATTGTTGGAACAAGAGCAATCATTATCATAGTAGCTTTGTTATGGTATGCTGAAAATTTGGATATCGATTGACGATCAGAGAACCAAATTGCAACCGTGAAACATAAAATTGCTATTATCCATACAATTAAGGGATGTTTATGAATTTCTTTTCTTCCTACAAATGCAAAATAACGTGCGGACAAAAATAAATAAATATAAGCAGTTACCGTAGTTACAGAGAGCCAAAATGTCATAAATAAAATATCTAAGCTTTGAACGACAGGCCATCTAAATTTACGAAGAATAAAAACCATTGGTTCTGTAATGGTATTTAACTGACTCTCACTAAAATTGTACGTCACAATAATTGCTATAAGTAGGTAAAATAAAGTTGTTAGCCCATTAGCAATTGACATAGCAATGAAAATATCTTTCTTTTTATTGCATTTTACGAAAGGAAAAGCATACAAAAGAAGCTCATAACCAGCATACGCCCAAAAAGCAGGGATAGCATCCTTAATAATTGCACCAATACCGTGAGTACCAATCGGCAGAAAATTACGCCAGTCACCTTTCCCCATTCCACTTACAAGTATAATCACAAAACAAATCAAAAACATAGTCACAATTGATTGAGTAATTGTAGCAATTGAACGTAAGGTTGAGGAAGCAATATATGCCGCAACAATTAGTGATATACCAACAATAACGAAAAAAGGTGTCTGAAATAGTACCCATCGATTCAATACATCCGCATATGAAATAATGACCATAATACTAGATTCAGCACAATATATCGCAAATAAAAGATGCATTAACGAGCCTAGTGGCTTTCCCAAAATGGAGAAAATGTATTGTTGTATAGACTGATCAGGGTATCTTTTTCCTAGGGAATAGATAATCACGATAACAACTTGTGCCAATATTCCTCCAACCAAAATAGACATCCAAGAGTCATAGCCTGCATGGCGGGATTCTGCATAAGGAATCGATAAAACACTAACACCAACTTGGGTAAGAATAACTAAGCATATTAGTTGATTTAATGAAATCTTTTTCAAGTGAATCATTCAGCCTACCCCCTTGGATTTTTTATTCTATTATCTTCCTTTGCCAAGCTTTCAAATGGTCGTTTTTTTAAACTTCTGATTGGAAATCTGAAAAGTGTATCCTTTATTGTGTCTACCGAGAACCAAGAGTAAAAGTAAGGAATTCCCATAGTGTCCAATCTTGATAAATGTGTCAGCAACAAAAGAAATGAAATTTCTAGACCAATCAACCCAAACATCGAGGCCATGATGATGAACGGGTACGTTAACATACGAGCTGCACTACTCATTTCATAAGAAGGTATATTAAATGATGCGATACCTGTAAGTGCTACGACAATTACCATCATATTAGAAATTAAATTCGCCTGAACTACAACTGTACCAATAACGATACCACCAACAACTCCAATTGTTTGGGCAATAGGACTTGGAAGCCGCACAGTTGCTTCTCGTAATATTTCTAGTATTAAAAGCATTGCGATTGCTTCGAGAACTGGCGGCAAAGCGATATATTGCATAGAGCTTTGTAACGTCAGCGCGATTTCGAAAGGGACAATACGTGGATCAAAAGTCACAAGAGCAACGTATATTCCCGGTAAACTAAATGCAAGAAAAAAAGAAATAATTCGAAGTAATCTAATTGCACTACCAATCAGCCAGCCGATTTGATAATCATCTGGACTTTGGAAGAATGCCCAAAACGAAACAGGAAGGATAAGACAATCAGGTGACCCATCAGTCAGTATTGCGATTTTCCCATCCATTAAGTAAGAGTTTATACGGTCTGGTCTTTCGGTAACGAGTATTTTCGGGAACAACGTGAAATTCTTCTTTTCGATTAATTCTTGGAGAAAATTCGGTGCTTCAATATAATCAATATCGATCTTTGCAACTCTACGTTCAAACTCAGCTAATACAACTTCATTGACGAGAGAATTTAAATAGAGTATAGCAACTTTAGTATTAGACCTGCGTCCAACTTGGAAAAATTTTATGACAAGATCTGGTGTCTCTATCAACTTTCGCATCATATTTAGGTTTGTATTGATGTTTTCATTCAATGCTTCGTGGGATCCGCGTAACACACGTTCATTCATAGGAATGTTTATAGAGCGTTCTTTAACTAACTCTGTTCCTAGTAAATAGAACTTGGCTTCACCGTTTATTTGAACTACAGTTTTTCCTTCCACTAAGGCTTTAGAAGCATCTAAAAGAAGATCAGTTTCGTTGTAATCCAGTATTGAGACTGCTTCCCGTATATTACCATTCATATTCGTCAGTAATGGGCGGATAATATGGTCTTGCACTTTAGCGGACTCAATCATTGTTTCTAAATAAAATAGCCGATAATGTCGGTTACCGGTCTCAAAATCACTAAACTTGAAGTCTGAACTATTAAATAACAATTCTCTTAGTGATTTCTCGTTTTTTTCAAGTAATAGGTCAGCTTTCATAAAAAATAGTTCCTCCAAAACAGGAAAGTTTATCCTATTTTACCCTCAATCTTATTTTGTATTCTGTTTCAAAGTTACTGTCGGGTCTACTGATATCAACTTAATTAGTTCACAAAAAATCGGAGTTGAAATCTAGAGTAGGAAATTCAAAATGTTAGCGAGTTTTATTTATCACCCGAAAAGATTAACAATTTGCATAAAATTGCTGTGTGTTGTAAATAATTTCCTTTAGATTTATATATCGTAAGGGGTAAATGAATGAGGAATATAGTGAAAGAAATAGAATCCAAGTTTTCCAATCAAGATGACTTTTTTATTGAAGAAGAGCTAGTAAATCATTCAGCAATCTATCTTATTGGATATAAAACACTTGTAGATGTAACTAAGTCTAAATTATATGTTCAACAAATGGCTGCTTCGACTAATTCAGTAAGGGAGCTTTTCACAAACCTAAGTGGCAAGATTAATGTTGAAAATGAACAAGTAATTAAAGCAGTGCTAGAAGGCAATTTAGTTATCTTTTCACAAGATGGCCAGGAGAACGCTGTTGTTGACCCCATCGTTCAAAATCTACGGAGTAGTATTGCAGAACCTAAGAATGAAAGTCCAATTTACTCCTCTTTGGATGCCTTTGGAGAAGATATTAATATAAACATTGGAATGATTAGAAAAAGGCTAGGGAATGAAAATCTGTGCCATTGTTCTTATCAGGTTGGGGAGTTAGAAAGGCGAAAACTTTCGATGCTTTATATTAAAGGAAGAACGCCAAATGCCCTTATTGAAAAAGTTAACTACCAGTTAAAACAAATTAAAAATGATATTGAAACAATAGACGATTTTAATAAACAATTTGGTCAACGAAGATTGAGTCCAGTCAGTCATCTATTCGCAACGGAACTTCCGATTCAAGCCATCCATTCCTTAAAAAAGAACAGGATTGTGTTTTTTTTAGATAATTGTCCTTTCGCACTTGTTTTCCCTCATTTACTCGGGGATATGTTAAGTAGTGTAAACGATCGTAATTTCCCCTTTATACTTTCATTTTTACTTAGAATGTTTAGAGTAATTGGAGCTTTCGCGACGCTAATACTTCCCGCTTTATATGTTGCATTGGTGTCAGTAAACCCTGAAGTATTTAAAACGGATCTTGCTTTATTTGTCGCAAAAAGTAGGGAAGGTATACCTTTATCGGCTTTTCTTGAAACCATAGCAATGGTTGTTTTAGTTGATTTAATTCTAGAGGCAATTGTGAGACTTCCTAAGAGTGTTGGACCGGCTATCACGATGGTAGGCGGAGTCATATTGGGACAGGCGATGGTTGAAGCAAAATTAGTCAGTAATTTGTTGGTTATTGTGATTACTGCAGTTGTAATTGCGAGTTCGGCAGTAATCGGAATGCAAAACTCATTGTACATCCGTTTACTAAAATACCCCATTTTAATATTGGCATCACTTTTCGGAATTTTAGGTGTATGTATTGGTTTAATTTTCACAGTTATCTATTTAGCAAGTTTAACTTCAAACGATATTCCTTATATGACGTTTCAGATTGGACAAAAAGGAGACGTAAAGTGACTAACCGGATTCAAATTGGTGTAATTTTCATTATCATAAATCTAAGTTTTGGTTATTTAGTCTACCCTAATCTCATCTATGCTTTAGCGAAAACAGCTCATTGGGAAGTAGTCTTGTGTCAGGCTTTACTTCAATTGTTTTTAATTTGGATCTATTTTAAAGGATTAAATTTTTTTCCTGAAAAAGATGTCATTGATATTTATTTAAAAATGGGGAGATGGGCTTCATTTGTTATTTTAATCCCATTAATAATCAATCTAGTTTCGTTACTTGCACTTAATATTCGACTTCACACTGAAGTCATCATTTCTATATTTTTGCCTCGGACCCCTTATTGGTCAATCATGATCCTGTTATTTTTTATAACAGTTTATACAGCGGTAAAAGGTTTAGGCACGATTTTACGATCCTCTATAGTTATTTTCTTGATTGTTATTCCCTTAGTGTTACTTAACATTTTTACTTCTGTTGTCAATTTTGATGTACATAATGTTACGCCAAGCTGGCATTTACCTCATAAGTTTTTGTTTCATATAAAATTTCTTTACCTTTTAGGCTTTTCGTCGTTTTTATTTTTGGGATTTATTTCATCTAACACAAGATTGAAGTTCCGACATCTTTTGATTCCATGGGTTTGTGTAACGCTGTTCTTTTTAACTGTAGTGTATATACCACTTTTTATATTTGGACAAGAAGCAGTTGTTTCGTTGACTGATCCTTTCTTGGAGGCAATGGATTCAGTGGACATAAGCTGGTTTTCATTCAATCGACAAGCGATTTTCTTTGGGGTATCTTTAGTTGGTTTAGTTATACTGAGTAATGCTGTCTTGCTTTGGATGATTGGACGTATTATACAGAAAATGTTTAAACGTCAGGCAGCGGAATTATCTAATTGGATGATTGCAATTTCGATGATCGCATTTATTTTATCAATATTTATTCCAAACAAATCTTTAATTGAAAAATACTTTCTGTGGAGTACAAGTGCTCAAGCTTATTTTATGATTGTTATTCCATTTACTATATTTATATATGGTTTCTTAGCGAAAAGAGGCGTGTTCGATTATGAAAAATCATAAATCATTTAAATTATTGATTGTCATCATATCAACAATATTTCTCTGTGGCTGTTGGGATATTAAAGATATAAATAAGCGCTCACTTCCTTTGGTTATGGGGATCTCTAAGGAAGCTGGTAAGGAATATAAATTAACATTACAAATTCCTATACTAGAAAATGAGAATCAAATATCAAAGGTTGTAACTGGAACAGGTGATACGGTTGCAAGTATACTTGGACAAATTCGTACGAACTCTGAAGATGCCGTTGATTACTCACAAATAAGATTAATCGTTGTACAAAGTAATTTAGCAAAAAGTAAAAAGGAATTTAAGGAGCTAATAAAGTTCTTAATGGTTTCAAAAGAAATTCCGTCAAGGGCGTTAATAGCCATTACAGATGAGAACGTAGAGAAGGTATTAGCAAACATAAATGAAAAATTAGGTGTTCAAGCTACTTCGATTTATGATTTTTTTAATAAAGGTGAAGGTTGGGCACCCGAGATGTTTAGTATACCTATTTGGGATGTCTATAAAAGTACATTTTTACATACTAAAGATATAGCAGTTCCAGTTGTTCGCTCTGGAAAAGATACAGTATTAGTCTTTGTAGGTTCTGATATTTTGAAGAAAGGAAATATTGTTGAGAGAATCAGTCCGCACGAAAGTCAATTAATTAACGTGTTCCAAAACCAAAATGAAAAAGGAAAAATAGAAAGCCTAGGATTCGCTAGTATTATGGTAACCAACAGTTCAATCCAAAATAAAACTTCGATGAAAAATAATAAACCGTTTTTGTCTAGCGACTTGAAATTAAAAATGTATATTTTAGAAAGAGAGGAGGGAATAACGGATAAAAGAATTAGAAAAGAACTTGAAATGCTTATTGAACAGAGATTTTACAATATACTTAAGAAAACGCAGGGAAGGAATGCAGATATTTTTGGATTTGGTCAACAATTTCAACATATGCTTTCTTCCAATGAATTAAAAGATTGGCGGAATAAATATTATCCCAAACTAAAAGTGGATTTTAATGTACATGCCAATATGGAGTGATTGATAGTTTTTAGAGCCATTTACTCTTTTCAAAAATCCGAATGTAATCTGAGAAAATGATGAAAATTTATCGACTTTCGTAATATCTACTTTTTATTTTGCCTTAGTGCGCGCCAAAGTTAACCATTGAAGCTCATAATGTGGGTAATGTTAGGAAATAATAGTTAAAACGTTATGTTATCAATCTCCTAAAAGAAGGTAATGAGATGAATAGGAAGATATTAATAAGTGGCTTTCAATTTTTTTGTACGATGTTTTTGTTCGAGGTTGGTACTGCGTCTCTTGTTGCTCTTGCTCCAAGAGCTAAACAAGATGCATGGATCGGCTTATTACTATCTCTTATTTTAGGATGTTTATTATACTACGTGTATACTAAGTTATTTGAAATAAATCCCGATATTCCTTTTAGCCAGTCCGTTCAAATTATATTAGGAGAGTATGCAGGGAAAATTGTAGTACTTACATATATTATCTATTTTATCTACATGTCTTCACTAGTTTTACGTAAATTTGAAGAACTATTGGTCATGACTCTCTTTAGCTCATCATCCTTAATATTAATTGGTATATTAATGTTGTTATTAGTTATGTACGGACTTAATAAAGGCATTGAAACAATTGTTCGTACAAATGAAGTTATTTTTGTATTAGTCTTGCTCATTACTGTATTAATAATATCCTTTGAGTTTATAGCTAAAGTGTATAATTTCAATAATTTCAGACCGGTTTTAGAAAATGGTTGGTCACCGATTATTAAGGCAGCTATTCCACAAGGACTAACCTTACCATTTGGTGAACTGATTACATTTATTATGTTGATGCCATTATTAAATAAAAAAGAAAAAGCATTAAAAGTAGGCATGCCTGCCTTAATCTTTTCAGGTTTAATCTTATTGATTTTCACTCTAAAAAATATAGCCATTTTAGGAGTTCCTGTATTAGAAAGAACCTTTTTTCCACTACTAACATCGATCAGTTACATAAATATTGTTAATTTTCTTCAAAGATTAGATGTTTTTATTGTAATTTTTATGGTTTGTGGAGGTTTCGCAAAAATAACAGTTTTTTACTATTGTGCAGTTTCAGAATCTGCAGACCTATTTAATGTAAAAAAAAGTGCACAATTAATTTATCCAATTGGTGTAATTATACTGCTAAGTTCACTTTTGCTTGCCCCGAACATCGTTGAAAATGACAAAGAAAGGTTGGAAATTTTACCTTACTATCTACATATACCACTTCAAATTATTATACCTGTTTGTTTATTAGTAATTGCACTTATACAAAGGAGATTTAAAGAAGAGGATATTCAAGTAAAAAAATAACTATTCTTATCATTACTATTTAAAAGAGGCTAAGTGTAAATTAATTTTTACCCAAGCCTTTTTATTTTTGGTGTTTTTTAATGTTTACCATAATAATGTAAGGTTCACAAATAGGGAAATCCACTTAATTTATCATCTTCAAACGTGATACACATTCTAAAAAAATTATTTCATAGCAATTTGCAATAAATAACCCAATATGTTTTAGTTCTTTTCTACTAAATTACATTAGTTTTCTCTTTATTGATCTGCACATATGAATATTTCTAACTCATCTCATATGATAAAAGTCCTTTAGAATAACCCAATATGATTATCGTTAGAAGACGATTATAATTTCATTAAATTCTGTAATTAAAAATGTGATTATCTAAGACATTTTTAAGTATGGAATGCTTTTTCTATTTAATCTTAATAGATTAATAGAATGATATGTCTTAATAGAAACGGATGAGGAGAGAAGAGATGAAAAAAAGAAAACGTTTTCCTTATAGGGTAATTGCAACTACCACTTTAGTAACAATGCTATTAACGACAACTATTTTTGCAGAAGAAAATGGAGTTAATCAAGAGCACACTCCGAGTTTAGAAGAAATAATAAAGCAAGGTCAGAAGATTTTTATTGATGAGCAAAATCAAAGTGCAGATGCATCGGCAGATACATTACGATACTCAGAGCTGAAAGAAAAGGGACAACTACCACCTTATAAACCAAATGAGAAGGTTCGTGTCATTGTTGAAGTAGAGCAGCCAGAAGTATTAGAGAAAAGTGAGAAAAGTAAAAAGGTGAAATATAAGGAAAAGCAGGATCAAGTAATCTCTGAGATTTCCAATGGTGCTAAGAGTAAGCATAAAGTAAAGCAACGTTTCTATGAGGGATTTAATGGATTTAGTGTGGAAACTGAGTTTCAGAATGTAAAAGATATTCAGTCAACAACAGGTGTAACAAATGTTCACATTGCAAGAACATTCCAGCCAACTATGGGAGCAAGTAAGGAATTGGTACAAGCACAAAAAGTTTGGGAAGAGTATGGCTATGAGGGTGAAGGAATGCTTGTGGCGATCGTTGATTCAGGTTTAGATTATACGCATAAAGATATGACGTTAACAGAAAAAGGGAAGGCAAAAGAAAAGTGGACTGAAAAAGAAATCCAAGATAAATTAGCTGATACCGAAGTAAAAGAGATATGGTATAGCGACAAAGTTCCAACTGGATATGACTGGGCTGACGGGGATACAGATGTAATTCCACGTGGTCAAACTGGAAGTCCTCATGGTATGCATGTTGCAGGTACTGTCGGTGCAAATGGTGATGAAACCTCTGACGGTGTAAAAGGTGTTGCGCCAGGGGTACAGTTATTAGCTGAAAAAGTATTCTCCGATAATGGCGGAGGTGCATATGAGGATGATATTATTGCTGGAATTGAACACGCCGTAACGATGGGAGCAGATGTAATCAATATGAGTTTAGGTTCTGACGCAGGTTTTGTTGGTGAGGAAAATGATCCAATCCAAAAAGCAATTAGGAAAGCAACAGAGCAGGGTACACTTGTCGTTGTAGCAGGAGGAAACTCTTCTTACAGTACAAAAAATAATTTAATACAATCTTCATTACAACCATATGCAGAGAATCCAGATATCGGTACAGTCGGGGAACCAGGGGTAAGCCCATTTGCGATTTCAGTATCATCCTATGAAAATACGAAAATACATATGAGTACTTTAGTTGATGAAAATGGTATACAGCTACCTTATCAAGATCAAACACAGTTTAACTTTAAGCTTTCTAAAGTATTGGCTCCATCAGAACAATATGAAATGGTTTTTGTAGGAGAAGGACGAACTGCAGATTTTACTGGCAAAAATGTAACAGGTAAGATTGTCGTTGCGAAGCCGAAGCAAAAATACGGAACTTATTCTTATATTCAATCTGAAGCCAAAAAGAAAGGTGCAAAAGCTGTCATACTAGTTCCACCTAATGATGAAGTTGATTATCCATTCGTTTATTTTAGTCCAATATTAACGCCGGCTGTAACAACAAGTAAAGAGATAGGGAATGCTTTCGTTTCTAAATTAACTAGTGGACATACTGTTAAATTGCAGCTATCGAAAGGCACTTATGTTGAAAATTCGGATAAAGATACAATATCTGATTTTTCATCATATGGAACGCCACATACTTTAGATTTTAAACCGGAGTTATCTGCACCAGGTGGAAATATATATTCAACTGTACCAGGGAATGAATATGAGATTATGAGTGGAACATCAATGGCAACACCTCATGTAGCAGGTGGTTCAGCATTATTATTACAGGCTTTATACGATAAAGGCTTAACTCAGTCAAAAGCTACCGCTTTAAAAGCAAAAATTGCTTTAATGAATACCGCAAAAGTTGTAAAGGATCCGCGTACGAACAGTGAAGTACCATATTCACCACGCATGCAGGGTTCTGGCTTAATGCAAATTCAAAATGCTATCAAAACACCTGTAATTGTTACAAATAAAAATGCATCACTAGAGCAAGCGGGTGCAGTTGCTTTAAAAGAAATCAATGAAGGTACTGCCCACTTCAAACTAAACGTAGAAGCACTGAATAACATTGGTGTTAAGGATCTAGAATACTCGGTTTATGTTGATGTACTAACAGATGGCAAAGAGACAAAAGAATTTGATTTGGACAATGACGGGACAATTGATTCTAAAGAATATTTGACATTAAAAAGTGAAAGATTAGTAGGCGCATCTGCAAGTGTAAACGGAGAATCAGTCACGTTTTCAAACGGTAAAACATTAAAAATTAAGCCAGGACAGGAAAAAAGCCTAGATGTACAAATTAAATTGCCTAGTCATTTAAATAAAGGAACATTTGTTGAGGGCTTTGTACGATTAGTACCGACTGGAAAAAATAGTGATTCTGCAGTACCTTTGACAGTACCTTATATGGGTTACTATGGAGAATGGGATCAACCACAAAACATTGATCCTGTTGCTTGGGATCAAGATGCATTCTTAGGTTATACAGTACTTTGGAATGATGAGCCTGGTGCTGAAGGAACATTCCCACTTGGTTATGACCCAAGAACAGGAAAGTTTAATTTGAATCGTATCGTCATATCTCCTAATGGTCCTTTTCCAGGTGTATTCCCAACATTTACAGCACTTCGTAATTTAAAGGAAACTGAAATGTATGTAGAGAATGTAAAAGGTGAAAAGATTCAATACCTTGGTAATTTTAGTGAATACACGGGAACTGGAAAGCCATGGAAATTCCGTAAAAATATTATGTCATTCCGTGATTATATGATTGGTGGTTATTTATGGGATGTTACAGACAATAATGGTCAAGTCGTCAAGGATGGAACATATAACTATGTGATCAAAACGACTCTTGATTATAAGGACGCAAAACCACAAATTGTAAAAATTCCTGTGAATGTAGACTCAATTGCACCAGTAGTTTCTGATATACAAGTACAGCCTAAAGATGGCAAATATGAAATATCATTTAAAGCTACGGACAATGAAAATGGTAGTGGGTATAACGGTGCTATCATTTGGTATAACGGTAAGTATATGCCATTACAATCTGGACAAACAAGTACGATTGTAAATGAAGAGCCTAAGAGTGTGGTAGTGTTGGGTGCTGACTATGCCTTAAATCATGGTTACACAGTTTGGGGTGATCCATCTTATATTAATGATGAAATGCTAGTTAGTTATTTCAGCGTTTATCCATCTAAAAATGTAAGCTCTAGCAACCCAGCGGGTATTAATGGATTTGCAAACAATCGTGTAAATTGGAAGGTATTAATTAAAAGCGAGAGCGGAAAGTTAATTGATTCACTGATTGTTGAAAATGATACTGAAATCCATGTGAAATGGACTCCTGAAGAAGATGTTCCAGAAGGTACTTACACTATATCAGCTGAAGTTGAAAATAAACAAGGCTTTAAAGTAACTACAAAAGCCACAACTGTAACAGTTGTGAAATAGGATATTTTTAAGAAATGCATCCTACGATAAGTGGGATGCATTTTTCTTTGTCAGTATTCATAGTAAATATGGTAAAATAAACAAAAATTCAAAATTTCTCGAAGCTGACGGACATCATGAAACTAAATATATTTGTGATTTGGATTGTCGGTAAAATTGATAAAAAATGGATTGATTTAAAGTGGATTGCTAGTAGGATGTTAGAACACTACCTTCATTAATTTTTGTAAAAATGGGCGGGTGATGTATATGAAGAGACTGTTAGAATTTATGAAAAATTCATTGCTAGATATACTTTCTGCAATAAAAGGTTATGTTTATGGTTTTTTTCTAGTTGCCGCTGTCATATTATTAGGTACGGGTGTTTTATATCTATTTTTCTATGTTAAAAATGTTCTAATATAGACTGACTCTTTATAAAAGGGTCTTTTTTTATGTTTGTCTGATTTGTTATTTAAGTTTAGGTTAGTTCATGACAACTCCAGGATACTTCCTTTTTCGTGGGGCGAAAGGTGAGAGCCGGGTCTCGACTTACCGACATCTATTATATTGGTCATTTACTCAACTTTTTAGGAGGTCATGGAGTGATTTACATACTACTACTAATTTCATCATTCTGTATGATTCTTTTATTTTTAATGTATAAAGAAGCGCATTTAAATATCATTAAAAAGCATGAATTTTCTTTTTCAAATACACTGCTTGATAAACCGTTAAGAATTTTCTTTATTTCAGATATACATAGGCGATATATACATCCAACTATCATAAAAAAAATGCAATATAAAGTTGACTTAGTGATTATAGGTGGAGATTTACTTGAAAAGGGGGTGCCCTTTCATAGGGTTGAAAGTAATATCAAAACTTTAAAAAGTCTTGGGCCAATTTACTTTGTATGGGGAAATAATGATCATGAAAACGGCCTGAATGAATTAATGGGTATTTTCGAGAAATTTGACGTATGTATTTTAAAAAATGATGCTACGCTGATGGAGCATCAACAAATAGAGTGGACATTAATTGGAGTAGATGATTTGAATACTGGACAGATCGATATCAATCGTGCTCTTCAGGGAAAAAAGGAAACGGGATTTACATTATTAGTTAGTCATAATCCAAAAGTAATGGAACTGATACAGCCTGAACATAAGATAACTTTAGTATTGAGTGGGCACACACATGGTGGGCAGATTCGGATTTTAGGTTTTGGTCCATATGAAAAAGGTAAAGTTCACATGCAAAATGGCATTACACAAATTGTTAGCAATGGATATGGTACGACTGGGATCCCACTTAGATTAGGTGCTAAGCCCGAGACTCATTATATTGTCATAAAAGGATTTTAAATAAAGGAAAAAGGCAAAGTATATTGAATACTTGCCTTTTTTTGCATAATGGAATATCAATGAATGATTGAAACGGCAGTATAAACTAACAATAGTGCCATAACAATATTGAATTGTTTCCGGTAGGTTGATAAAAATTTTTGAAAGACTGAACCAAAAGCACTCCAACAAACTGTACTAACGAAACCGACAAAAGCTAGAAAGAATGATGCAAGAATTAAACTGAAGTTCGAATTGTAATATGGAATAATAAAAGATGAGACAGCTGTTAAGCCATAAATCAGTCCTTTTGGATTAATAAATTGCAATAAGATTCCTGTGAAAAAAGTATTATTTTTACTATCTTCACTGTTTGATTGGTTAGCGCTACTTTTCATAATTTTATAAGCTAAATACAACATGTATACAAAGCCAAAAATCGTTAGGAAAAGTTCAATCTTTGGGATAAAAGAGTGTAACATTAAATTAAAATAGCTACAAATTAACATAATGATAAAGAATCCAACTCCAACACCAAAGCAAAACCTAATGGATTTTCTGAAGCCATTCTGATTTGCAAAGATCATTGCCATAATATTATTTGGCCCAGGGGTAAATGAAGCGACAAAAACAAACAGTAAAAATGAAAGCACTGGCATAAAGTTCTCTCCCTTATTATGTTATAATGTTCAAAACGGTCTATATAACGTATTGTATTTTAAAGTATACATTATGGACGTTATAACGCACAACAAAAAAGTTAGGAGTTTTTCTAAATGGAAGAGCTAAATTTTATCATTGCAAAAAATTTGAAAAATCATAGAGAGAGAAAAAAATTAAGTTTGGAAAAGGTTGCGGAATTAACAGGTGTAAGTAAGACAATGGTTGGACAAATTGAAAGAGGAGAATCTAGCCCAACAATTACGACACTTTGGAAAATAGCAAATGGTTTAAAAATATCGTTTACGTCATTAATTGAAAATCCACAGCCAGATACAAAAGTGATACGTAAAAATGAAGTACATGCCTTAACGGAGGATAACGGAAAGTACAGAGTTTATCCATTTTTCCCTTTTGATGAAACAAGAAGATTCGAAGTGTATTCTGCAGAGTTAGAGAAAGGCGGAAAGTTAAACGCTAGTCCACATGGAGTTGGTACTGAGGAGTTCATTACAGTTTTCGAAGGAGAATTGACTTTGACTGTTAATGATACTGCCCATATTATAGGAGCCGGAGATTCAATCCAATTTAAAGCAGATCGTGAACACACTTACTTTAATTCTGGAGAAACAATAACTCGTTTAAATATGGTTATTTATTATCCACTTTAAAAATTTTTTACACACTGATGAGGAGAACATTTAATGTTCTCCTTTTTTCTAGCTTCGATGTTCTACAAGGTCAATTGCACCTAAGACAATGTGGGCTAAACCGAAACCAAAAACGGTGTTTGCAATCATTTTGTTAGACCCGCGTTTTTGCTTTAATGCATAACCAGTAGCTGTAACAGCTGAACCAAGTACAGTTGGGATGAGTCCTTCACGAATGTTCAAGATAGAATCCCTCCACATCGAAATTAGTTGGTGATTCATCACCATATTATTAATATTGTCTATCTTGAATTGTAATATGTAATGTGGATAACGGGGATATAACAATTTTTTCTATGTAAGCACCTCTTAATACTATAAAAATCCTCCATCATTCAGTTAGGTTTGGGAGTAATATCCATTTATTATGATATTCAACGTCATGAACTTCTTTGGAAAAATATTTTAACTGTAAGAAGAAAGGTTTAGGGTAAAGTAAATGTATTGCAGGTAATGTGATTTGTTTAGAATGCGGTGGAGGAATTATGGAAAAAAAACAAAAAATGAGTTTGTGGGCACTCTCCAGTGTACCTTTAGTAATGACCTTAGGAAATTCAATGCTGATTCCTGTACTACCAAAAATTGAAAAACAATTAGGGATAACTGGCTTTAAAGTATCAATGATAATCACTGTATATTCAATTTTTGCCATTCTTCTCATTCCAATTGCTGGCTACTTGTCTGATAAGTGGGGAAGAAAAAAAGTTATTATACCTAGTTTATTGATTGCAGGATTAGGTGGTGTACTAACAGGCTGGGCATCTTGGAAAATGGAAAACCCCTTCCTTTGGATCATAATTGGACGGATCATACAAGGAATTGGTTCTGCTGGTGCTATGCCAGTTGTTATTCCTTGTGTTGGAGATATGTTTAAAGATGAAAAAGAAGTTAGCTGTGGCTTAGGGCTTGTAGAAACATCTAATACATTTGGTAAAGTACTGAGTCCTATATTAGGTTCTGTACTTGCATCGATAATTTGGTTTTTGCCATTTTTTGCAATTCCAATTCTATGTGCGATTGCCATTATTTTAATATTAATTTTTGTGAAACAACCAAAACAAAAGAAGAAACAAAAGGTAAAATCAGTGAAGAAGTTCGTTCGATCCATAAGGAGAATTTTAAGACAAAATGGACGCTGGCTTTATACTATCTTTATTTTGGGTGCCATCATTATGTTTATTTTATTTGGCATGCTTTTTTATCTATCATCTTTATTAGAAAATCGTTACCAAATACACGGTGTAATGAAGGGGTTAGTATTGGCCATTCCTTTGGCAGCCTTATCATTTACATCTTATGTGACAGGCAAAAAAATTGGTGATCAGAAAACTGTCATGAAAAGATGCATTTATATTGGATTCATTATAGTCAGTCTTTCTTTTCTCATACCATTGTTTTCAAAAAACATCTTTTTGTTGATTTTAAATCTCATTATATGTGGTATTGGAATTGGATTATCCTTACCAAGCTTAGACTCATTAGTAACAGAAGGAATTGAAAAGGAAGAAAGAGGCACAATTACTTCTTTATACAGTTCATTGCGATTTGTTGGTGTTGCAGCGGGCCCACCAGCCTTTGCTTATTTAATGAAAGGTCCTGATAATTATATGATGATTCTGTCGTTGATACTTGGCATTATAGGCGCATTTATCGCAATTAAATATATTAATCCTAAGGACGAGGAACAAACAATATCTCCTCAAAAATACGTAAAGCATAAATAAGATATGTAAAGCAAACACCACTTCGTCGAAGTGGTGTTTTAATATAGTTTTTTTAAGTATAAATAATAGGTAAAAAACTAATAAAATCCTAATAAAATCCCACTAACATTAAAAAACTATAATAATTCATTTTTCTATTTCAAATAAGAACTATTATGTTAAAATCAGCATATAATTTAAAATCTTTCCCTAGGGAAAAACTATTTGATTTATTCAATAAAATAGGTGGTGGGAAACTTGTCAGAAAAAGCACAGGAAAAATCTAATTATGACGATATTGGTTGGAGAAGGGAAAAAACTCAACCAAGTTTACAAGAAGTGCATCGTTCGCTACCGATTCCTAAAAAAGCGAGTTCTTTAAGAAAATTTATGGCTTTTGCTGGGCCAGGTTATTTAGTAGCTGTTGGATATATGGACCCAGGGAATTGGGCTACATCTCTGGCAGGTGGATCGGCGTTTAACTATACACTTTTATCAGTCATACTTATTTCTAATATTATGGCAATCATTTTACAATCACTATCTGCTAAATTAGGTATTGTAACAGGTAGAGATTTAGCTCAAGCTTGTCGAGATCATTTTAGTAAACCTGTTTCGTTTGTATTATGGATACTATGTGAGGCTGCCATTGCAGCGTGTGATTTAGCAGAACTGATAGGATCGGCTATCGCTTTAAATTTATTATTTGATATACCTCTGTTTTACGGTATTTGTATTACAGCATTTGATGTTTTACTTGTATTACTATTACAAAATAAAGGTTTTCGATATATTGAAGCACTAGTTATCTCATTAATTATTTTAATTACAGGTTGTTTTATTTTTGAACTAACAATGTCACAACCAGATATAAAAGCTGTATTTAATGGGTTTATACCGAGCTCACAAATTATTACTGATCCAAAAATGTTATACATTTCTTTAGGTATTTTAGGCGCTACCGTTATGCCGCATAATTTATACCTTCACTCTTCTATTGTGCAAACAAGAAAATTTGAAGTGTCGAATGAAGGGAAAAAAGAAGCGATTAAGTATGCGACGATGGATTCAACAATTGCACTAATGATTGCATTATTCGTAAATGCAGCAATCTTAATATTAGCTGCCTCAACATTTTATAAGACGGGGCATACGGCAGTAGCATCTATTGAAGATGCGTTTCAATTATTAACACCATTGTTAGGAACTACTCTAGCAAGTACATTTTTTGGTTTGGCATTACTAGCTTCTGGGCAAAATTCAACACTAACAGGAACAATAGCCGGCCAAATCGTAATGGAAGGATTCTTGAATATTAAATTATCACCTTGGCTAAGAAGATTAATTACTCGTTTAATTGCCATTACGCCAGCCTTAATTGTAACGTATCTCTATGGTGCAAAAGGTACAACGGATTTATTAATATTGAGTCAGGTTATTCTTTCTTTACAGTTATCATTTGCAGTTATACCATTGGTCATGTTTACGAGTGATGAAAAGAAAATGGGCCCATTTGTTAATAGAGGTTGGCTAAAAGTAGTTGCATGGATTATCGCAGCTGTTATTGCAGTATTAAATGCTTACTTGCTTTGGGCTACATTTTTTAACTAATTGTTTTAGAGAACACCTTTTCTCTAAGTAATTGGGCAACTTCCGATCAACTTTTTCGTGAAAAGAGTAAATGTAAAAAGATTGAACAGATGTAATTACAGACATCTGTTCAATCTTTTTTTATTTTCAAGAAAATAAGACTTTAGTGTGAAGGTTTTTAGAATGTTAATAAATTGTTAATTATCAATGCTATTTATTAACTTATATTAAATCGTTCTTTTAATGGATTGAGGCTTGTAAACCTAAGTTAAACTACATTTTTACTTTATTCGAGAAACTTCTAATATTAATATTTTTTAATTTTTTTACCTCTACTACATACTCTTTTATTTACTGTTTACATCAGTTAAACAACAGATTAATAAATCTTAGTTACTGTTAAATAGTAAATAAAATAAAAATGTGTGGAGGTTTTTCTATTGTTGAAAAATACATTTAAAAAGAAATTAATTCCGGTGGCTGTACTTTCTACGATTACAGCTGGTGCTTTGATTGGGTCATTTTCAAATAATGAAGTGCAAGCAAAAGAAGTATCTAAGAAAAATGAAATTAGAAATGTGATCTTTTTAATTGGTGATGGAATGGGTGTTTCATATACTTCTGCTTATCGTTATTTAAAAGATAATCCTGCTACAAAGGTAGTAGAGCAAACTGAATTTGACCACTATCTTGTTGGGCAACAAATGACATATCCAGAAGATCCAGCACAAAATGTAACAGATTCTGCAGCTGCAGCAACGGCAATGTCAGCTGGGATTAAGACATATAATGCTGCAATTGGTGTTGATAATGATGGCTCTAATGTAAAAACAGTACTAGAAGCTGCAAAAGAAAAAGGAAAATCAACAGGTCTAGTAGCTACTTCAGAAATAACACATGCTACTCCAGCTTCTTATGGCGCACATGATGTAAGTCGTAAAAATATGAATGCCATTGCTGACGATTACTATGATGAAATGATTAAAGGTGGTCATAAAATTGATGTCATGCTAGGCGGTGGTTTGTCTAACTTTGTACGAGCTGACCGTGACTTAACGAAGGAATTCCAAAAAGATGGTTTTTCTTATGTTACGAATAAACAGGATATGTTAAAAGATAAAAATTCGAAAATGTTAGGATTATTTGCACCTGGTGGAATGCCTAAGATGATGGATCGTGAGGCAACAATGCCATCATTAAGAGACATGACAAATACTGCAATTAATAAACTAGCGAAGGATAAAGACGGTTTCTTCTTAATGGTAGAGGGTAGTCAAATTGACTGGGCTGGTCACGATAATGATATTGTAGCCGCGATGAGTGAGATGCAAGACTTCGAAGAGGCATTTAAAACTGCAATTGCATTTGCGAAAAAGGACAAGCATACATTAGTTGTTGCAACAGCTGACCATTCTACTGGTGGTTATTCAGTTGGTGCAAGAGGAGATTACAACTGGTTTGGTGCTCCGATTTCTGCTGCAAAACGTACCCCTGATTTTATGGCAGAACAAATTGTAAAAGGTGCTGATGTAGAACAAACGCTTAAATCATATATTGATCTTCCATTAAAACAAGAAGAGATTCAGTCTGTTAAATCGGCTGCTCAAAAGAAAGACTTAGTAACGATCGATAATGCAATTGAAACAATTTTTGATACGCGTTCTGTAACAGGTTGGACAACTGGCGGACATACTGGTGAAGACGTAAACGTATATGCATATGGACCAGGTAGTCAGTACTTTGCAGGGAAAATCGATAATACAGACCAAGCAAAAAATATCTTTTCTATTTTAAAGAATGGCAAATAAGAAAATTTGAATAGATGTTCCCATTGAATAAAGTGTTTGATGGGAACTCTTTTACTTTAAATAGTCGACATGGATGGAAGGGGATTTTCAATGAAAAAGTATATTCCACTTTTAATGGGGATTATGTTGTTATCTGCGTGTAGTGATATGCAAAAAGTTAATAATGGCGAGGTGAAAACCGAAAGCCAACAGACAAAAATTGCTTCAAATATAGAAAAAAATAGAGCCAAATCTTTAAGTGATATTTATGTGCCGAATCCACAAGTTTCAGATGATACAAAGTTGTTAAAGGTAGGACAAAAGTTAAAAGATGATAAAGGAGAAATAACATTAGAAGGAAAAGCTACTCTGAATAAGACATTTACGATTGGTTCTGTTGAAATGAAAATTAAAAATGTAAAGCTTATACAAAATTCTCCAACCTATTCTTTAATGGATTATTTTCATTACTACACCGAGGGTTATGAAAACTTCCAATTTGTAAAAGTAGAAGTTGAACTAGTGAACAAATCTAATGAAAAAGTAAATTTCGGACCAGTGTCCCATCTAAAAACTAGTAATAATGAAGAAAAAGCATTTCATGATGATTTCTATATAGAATATTTAGGTGGAGAAATTGAGCCAAATGCTTCTAAACAAGGTGCTTTAGGATTTATTATAGAAAAAACTACACCAAGTCTTGATTGGGTGGAAATTACAACAAGTGATGTATTAGATTCAAACAAAAAAGTAGTTGGTAAAGCACAAAAATTTAGGATCCATTTAGAAAAATAAAAAAGAGAGAGCCTTGTCATTGTTTCCTAAACTTGACATGGGCTTTTTCTTTTTTTATGTTTGGACTAAGTGCTTTAAACGGAATACAAAAGTGGAAAATACGTTAGGGGGAAAATTGAATGGAAATAACTGATATCATTAAATTTGGTTCAGCTTTAGAAGTAGATAAAGATCATGTATTAAAAGAGTTTCAAAAAGGCAGTTTATTATTAATCAATCTTAAGCCACAAGAATATGCATACGAGCAGCATGACAAAGTAGACGAAATGATTATTGCCTTTAAAGGAAGTTTTATCTTAGAGACTGAGTCAGAGGAAGTTATGATCCCAGAAGGATCGATGATTACTGTTCCAAGAGGTGTTAAGCACAGATTCGGGAAAGAAAGTGATGCATTAATATTAGTTGCATTCGGATAAAATAGGAAAGGCCCTACTCTTGAAAAGTAGGGGCTTTTTTCATGTACTTAATACTGTTTCTTCTTCAACTGGTGAAAGCAAAACATCACATTTATTAGGATACATTTTTTCAATATGAAGTTCTCCCCAACAACAAAGTAAGTCCAATACTTCTTTTAATGACCAACCATATTCGGTTAAAGAATACTCTACTTTTGGCGGTACTTGATTAAATACTTCACGATTTACGATATTGTCTTCTTGTAACTCTTTTAATTGTTGAGTTAGCATCTTTTGAGTGATTTCTGGCATTAGTCTCTTTAATTCACTTGTCCTTTTTTTGCCTTTCATTAAATGACAAAGTATAACAACCTTCCATTTGCCTCCAATGACATCTAACGAAGCTTCAACAGGAATATTATATTTTTTCATACTGTTTCCTTTCATATCGTTTCCTCCAAAGATCATCTATTTTCTCCATTAGTTTTCTAATTTTATTCGTCAAACTGATTTACATATCATATCACTGTATGTCATACGTGTGTAGTATTCTTTTTCTTTGTGAAAATTTCTTAAAGTAAAACACCTTTAAACATGTAAATGTTACTAAAAAGTAACTATGTCACTTGAAAGTGCATACTTCTTTTTTCTATGACTAACACGCATAATGGCAAATGTGCTCATCAATTTGAACACAAGATTTTTCTAAATAACCATTCTAGCTTTATTTGATACAATAGTTACTTTTTAGTACCTACAATACTTTTAAGTGCGTACTTCTCATTATGGCTCATATGATTCATAATTGCGTATATCGTCCTAGAACACAATATATAAGGCGCCGTGTTCTGTAGGCCATTTATTACAAAATTTAATTTTATAAGGAGGATTCTTTTATGAGTTCAACTACTTCTACGATAAATATTCAAGAGAATAAAGGTGGAACTCCGGCTTTAATGGCTTTAGCTATTAGTGCATTTGGAATTGGAACAACGGAATTTGTTCCTGTAGGTTTGTTATCTACTTTAGCTGATGATTTAAGTATTTCGATCACATTAGCTGGTTTATTAATATCTGGATATGCAATGGGGGTTGCATTTGGTGCACCAATCATTACTGCTCTTACAAACAAAATGAGTAGAAAAACACTTTTAATGTTGTTGATGGTAATCTTCATTGTCGGTAATAGTGTTGCAGCAGTGTCGACAAGCTTTGGATTACTACTTGTTGCAAGAATTATTACATCGTTTTCTCACGGAGTATTCTTTTCTATTGGTTCAACAATTGCTGCGGATTTGGTACCGGAGAATAAACGTGCAAGTGCGATTGCATTTATGTTCACAGGATTAACAGTAGCTACTGTTACTGGAGTTCCTTTAGGTACATTTATTGGACAGCATTTTGGTTGGAGATCTACTTTTTGGGCTGTAGCCATTTTAGGTCTAATAGCAATTATTGCAATCGCGATTCTTGTACCTAAGGCGTTAAAACAAGCTCCGCCTTCAAAGTTAAGTGATAACTTTAAAATTTTAACAAATGGTCCGTTATTATTAGCTTTTTCAATTACAGCATTAGGTTATGGCGGTACATTCGTTGCTTTCACATATTTAGCACCAATTTTAGAAAAGGTTACAGGTTTTGCTCCTAGTTCGGTGAGTGTAATTTTATTAGTTTATGGAATTGCAGTTGCGATTGGAAATACATTAGGAGGAAAAGCGGCAAATCATAATCCGTTAAAGGCATTAACTTGGATGTTTGTTGTCCAAGCAATCGTGTTAGTGATCTTAACGTTTACAGCACCATTTAAAATCGTAGGTATTGTAACTATTTTCTTCTTAGGTTTATTAGCATTTATGAATGTTCCAGGACTTCAAATATATGTCGTTCAATTAGCTGAAAAGTATGTTCCATCAGCTGTTGATATCGCATCTGCTTTGAATATTGCAGCTTTTAATGTTGGAATTGCAATTGGTGCATTTGTAGGTGGATTGATTGTTGATTCAATTGGGTTAATTCATACACCTTGGATTGGTGGGGTAATGGTATTTGGAGCTGTACTACTAAGTTTATGGAGTGCATCTTTAGAAAAAAGAAATAGTCAAAAATCAAATTCTTGATATTTGAAATTAACTTTAGGATGTGAAACTGATGAATAATTTTCATGAACATCATGCTTACCAACGTATGTATCAGGAGAATGAACTAACGCTCGGACTGCATATACCATTGGAAAATTATCAATTTCAAACACCTACAATGGAAAAACAAGTAGAGTTAGCTCAGCTTGCAGAGAATTTAGGATTTGCAAGCTTGTGGTTTCGTGATGTTCTATTGCAAGATCCCTCATTTGGGGATCCTGCAACTGGACAAATTTATGATATGTTCATATATCTTACGTATCTAGCAAGCAAAACGAAGGAAATTGCGTTAGGAACATCAGCTGTAGTTTTATCGCTGAGACATCCGTTAAGAGTAGCGAAAGAGATTGCAACAATAGAA
Source organism: Gottfriedia sp. ABJ_BB2_2 (assembly GCF_055484705.1). Classification (NCBI taxonomy): domain Bacteria; kingdom Bacillati; phylum Bacillota; class Bacilli; order Caryophanales; family Bacillaceae; genus Gottfriedia; species Gottfriedia sp. ABJ_BB2_2. Next base: position 30,056 of record NZ_JBVFKR010000011.1, on the reverse strand, counting down.
AATTTGTTTCCTGAAAGACTTATTATGGGTGTTTCTTCTGGTGATCGAAGAGCAGATTTTATGGGATTGGGTATACTTCATGAGGATAGAGGAAATCGTTTTGTCGAGTCGTTTCAATATCTTCAACATGTTTTATACAAGGATTTTCCAATAATATCTTCTTCAATGGGAGAAATGAATGGAGCTAATTTAGTACCAAAACCAACAAAAAGAGTTCCAACGATGATTACAGGTTATAGCCAACAAGATATGGCATGGTTTGCTGAACATGGAGATGGTTGGATGTATTATCCTAGGTCGCCATTTCAACAAGAAGGAGCCATTCAGCATTGGAGAAGTTTAGTAAAACAGTATCACCCTGGTACATTTAAACCTTTTACACAACCGATGCACTTAGATTTATCAGAAAATCCAAACGAAGGCCCAACGCCTATCAGATTGGGTTACCGAATTGGTAGAAATGCTTTAATTGATTTATTAAATATCTATAAAGAAATTGGGGTCAATCATTTATTCTTTGCATTGTTTGACAGCCAAAGACCTGCAGAGGAAGTTATTCAAGAACTAGGTGAAGAAATAATACCTCATTTTCCTACAATAAAAAACAAAATATAAAGGAGAAATATAAAATGAATAATATTAATAGTCGAGTAAAATTAAATAATGGAATTGAAATGCCTGTAGTTGGTTTAGGAGTATTCCAAGTTGAAGATGGACAAATTGTTATCGATTCTGTGAAAGCTGCAATTAAAAATGGCTATCGTAGTATTGATACTGCAGCGATTTACGGAAATGAAGAAGGAGTAGGACAAGGAATTAAAGAAGCAATCGAAGAAAATGGTATAAGCCGTGAAGATTTATTCATTACATCAAAAGTATGGAATGCAGATTTAGGGTATCAATCAACTTTAGATGCTTTTGAACTAAGTTTAAAGAAACTAGGTCTTGATTACTTAGATCTTTATTTAATTCATTGGCCAGTAGAAGGCAAATATGTAGACACATGGAAAGCACTAGAAACACTTTATAAAACAGGTAAAGTTAAGGCAATCGGTATGAGTAACTTCCAAATCCATCATCTACAAGATGTACTAGAAATTGCAGAAATCAAACCAATGGTTAACCAGGTTGAATTACATCCATTATTAAGTCAGGTAGAATTAAGAAACTTCTTAAAAGAAAACTCAATTCAAGTGGAAGCATGGGCACCTCTAATGCAAGGACAATTATTTGAAAATGAAACATTGTCCAAAATAGCTAAAGCTCATAATAAATCAATTGCACAAATCGTTTTACGTTGGCATTTACAAAATGAAATTGTGATCATTCCGAAGTCTATTAAAGAGCACCGAATTCAAGAAAATGCTAATATTTTTGATTTCGAATTAACAGCTGAAGAAATGAAAACAATAGATGCTTTAAATCAAAATCACCGAGTAGGTCCAGACCCTGATAATTTTGATTTCTAATTCGAATTAAAAAAGGCTGTTTTCTAATACACTGTTGCTATAAGAATTGATTACAACTCTAGGATGACCTCTTTCTGTAGGTGTGAGCTAGTAAATAAATGGTAGGTAGGCATGCTACAACCACGTCGTCCTGTCTTATCGCATGTATGACTCACATCCTGTGGGCCTCATCTCCCACAGGAGTCTCGCACTATCCGTTGTAGTCTTTACCGTTTTAAATCCCAAAAGCTACAATCTATTAGAATACACACAAAAAAAGTGGAGTGATCATTGGTCTGACTCCACTTTTTTGTATATTTCTAAATCGGAGTTGATTGATAATAGTTTTCTAATTTGTTTTATAGTCAGTCGTATTTTAAAATAAAAGTAACAATCATATTTTTGGTAAAGAAAGAATTCAGTTATGAAATGAAAACATATGAAATCGAAACACTTGCTTACTTATAGAAAAGGTTGGTATCTAACGGATGATATCAGCCTTTTATGTTTAATGATAGAGGAAAAGGCGGAGGGTTAATAAATGGATATTGCAATTGTGACTGGCGCATCAAAAGGACTAGGTTTTGAAATATCGAAGAGACTCGTACATTCTAATATAGAGGTAATTGGCTTATCACGAAGTACGAATGATCACGTAGATTATTTTGAAAAAATGAAAAAAAATATATATACTCATCTTCAACTAGATCTTTGTAATAGAAATGAAATCGAAACGATATTTAAGGGAATCATTCAAAAATTGATTATGAAACTGCCTAAAAAGGTTTATGTTATCAATAATGCAGGGATGGTTGAACCAATTGAGCGCTTAGGTTTCTTAGATGCTAACATGATTGAAAAAGCAGTGCATTTAAATTACTTAGCACCAATGATCATAAACAATTTATTGTTAAAGGAATTAAGACCTTATAACATAGAAATCGTTATTGTCAATGTAACCTCAGGTGCTGCTGAACGTTCAATTCACGGATGGAGTGTATATAACAGTTCAAAAGCGGCCATTAATATGCATACAAATGTAGCAGGACTTGAGCAAGAAAAGGATGATAAAAACAATAAGATTATTGGGTTTAATCCTGGAATAATGGATACTGATATGCAATGTGTAATACGTGGAGCAAAAGAAGACGCATTTGCTGAGATTAATAAATTTTTGGATTATAAAAAGAAAGGTGAACTACGATCACCTGAAGTAGTAGGGAAAGCATTGATTAACTTACTATTAAACAAAGAGTTAATGAATGGGAAAATTTATTCTATTAAAGATCTTATTTAAAGATTATTCGATAGATACATCTGACAAAATGACAAATGTAAAACCTAGTAAGATTTCGATAAAAATGTTAAATAGTTTTTTATAAAGTGCTTTATTTGAAGAAAAAAAGGCATTCTGATGTTAAGTGTAGAATAATTGTAATGAATCTACAGTGACATTCAAAAAACTTCTTAAAACAGAGCTAAATGTGAAAAAAACGGGAGTAGAAAGTAGGTTTGATCCTAACTTTACTCCCATTTTTATTTTTTAGGTAAGTTATTTATTTCTTTTGATAAATATAGCTAAATGCAGCACCCAAGGCAATGCCAAATCCAATACCAAGTGATATATTGTCAAAAGCAATTCCAAATGTCGCTCCTAGTGCAATGCCTAATGCAATGTATTTGCTACTAGACTGCCATTTTTGTCTAGACATTAAATCACTCCAATCCTACATCAATAAATAATTGCTCAACAAGTAGTCAATTATCTATAATAGATTAAAAATACCTATTTGTAAGACTTAAGACTTACAAAAATTCATGCTAAGGTTCATTTTAAACTTTTAAATACATTCTATAATATATTATAACAAGAATACTAGAACATAAATAATACACCAGAATGAATACAGTTGTGGAGGGATTTGATTAATTTGCGAAACAAAAATATAAATATAATGAAAGAACTATTCATACACATCGTAATAGCATCATTAGCAATTTACTTGTTATTTAATTTTCTACCTACAATTGTAACTGTATATAAAGTAATATTTACGCTGACGATTATTGGAATCTGTTTCCTTGATGCTTATCTTGTTTTATCAAACAATACTAAGCTATTAAAATTAACAAAAATTGCTTTATCAATCGTACTATTATGTATTGTCATTGTTATTTTAATTTACTATGTAACAAAGTTTTTAGTATTTGCAGATATGTATGGGATTGAGCAAATACTAATAGATCATAAATCAATTGCAAAATTATTATTTTTCAGTATATGCTTTTTACAACCAATTATATTACCATTACCTGAAGCAGTAACACTTCCTGCTGGAAGCGCAGTGTTAGGTTCGTTCGAAGGTGCTTACCTTGGCTTTTTAGGCTCCTTATTAGGTATTGTTGTCATGTATTTCATAGCTAGAATAGGTGGATTAAAAATAGTTTCAAAACTAATAAAAGAGAAGCATTTAAAAAGCTATCAGGAATATGTTTCAAAAAATGAAACGATTATACTGACACTAATGTTTATTATACCGATTTTACCAGATGAAATTATTTGTGTAGGAGCAGGTATTAGTAAAGTTTCATTTAAGAGGTTTTTCTTGATCGCGATGCTTGCAAAATTAGTGACATCATCACTCCTTGCATACTCAGTTTATTTAGCTAAATTGTTTTCTTTATCAACAACACAATTAGTACTAGCTAGCTCAATCATTGTAACCTTCATTTTCTTACTTTCAATTTTTATAAAAAAATCGATTAAGAAGACCAACTCAGAACAAGTATATATGACCTCACAGGGAGACTAATTCATAATCGTCTATGTGACATGTCGAATTTGGAAATTTCCTGAGAAATAATGTAGAAAATGTGTTGAAAGATAGGATTGGAATTAACATTCTAACCTATCTTTTTTTTTTACTTTCAATTTTTTAATAAGAGCAGTTCCTTCTTAATATCGGCATTTTCTAAAAAAATGGCTACTAAGCAAGTAGTCTTTTTCTTTTTTAAACAGTCTCGGTTACAAGTATAGTATTGTAAGATTCCCAAATACTAACTTTAAGGGAGGCAATGGGATGTCTAACAAGGTAATTCAAAAATGGCTTAAAGAAAATATAATCAATATAAAGAATACTTTTCACGATACATCTGATTTGGTTGTAAGAAATATAAAGGTGGGCATAAAAGAATCTGTCGAAATTAATATAGTTTACATAGACGGTATCATTGACTTGGACCATATTCAGGAATATGTGGTTAAACCATTATTAGAACAATTGAAGACTGTTGCTTTTAAGGAATCTGTAATTGATCAAATTATTGAAAGAACGATTGAATCTACAGATGTGAAAACTACGAATCATTATCAAGAATTGACCAATGCGATTGCACAAGGTAGTACTGTTTTGCTAATTAATGGATATCGAAAAGGAATCATCATCCCATCTCCCAAGTGGGCGGAAAGAAGCATAGAAGAATCAATTGGAGAACGTTCGGTAAGAGGTCCGCAAATTGGACTAACAGAAAAAATGAAAACGAATATTAATTTGATAAGAAGTTCCTTAAAGACTCCCAATTTTTGTGTAGAAACTGTAGAATTTGGCTCTATTTCCCCAACATCAGCTTCGATTATATATATAGAAAATATTGTTGATAAAGGTATACTAGATGAAGTTAAAAAGAGGCTAAAAAGTCTTGATATAAAGTATGTTTTAAGTGAGAGAGTATTGGAAGATGTGTTAGATGGAAAACCAAGGTCATTTTTTTCTCGAGTAAGGCATTCAGAACGAATTGACGGAGTAGTATCTTCTTTATTCGAAGGAAGAGTGGCAGTTATTGTTGATGGATACCCTTTTGCCATCATTGCTCCTGCTTTATTTATTGATTTTATTCAGGCACCTGATGAATATCATATTTCACCTGGTAGGTTTACTAATCGAATCATGCGCTTAATCGCCTTTATATTAGGAATATATCTGCCTGGAATATATGTTGCGTTAGCAAATTTTCATAAAGATGATTTGCCAAACAAAATTTCAAAAGCAATCCTTTCAAAGGACGAACTGCTACCAACCTTTTGGGAGATTTCCATTCTTTTATTTTTGATAAAAATGTTAATAGATGTTTCGTTTCGCCTTCCAAAAAGTGCAGTAATTTTGGTTTCTTTAATTGGAACAATCGTAATTGGCCAAACGGCGGTTACTGCAAAATTAATCCACCCAGTCAGTTTAATTGTTATAGGTATAACAACTCTTTCTAGTTTCTTAGTGTTAAACAGAGGTCTAGTTGGAGCTGATACGACTTTAAGACCAGTCTTTTTAATTATTGCTAACTTCTTTGACTTTAACGGTTTAATCATCGCGACAACTATTTTAATCACTTATATGGCGAGTTTAAAATCAGTAGGTGTTCCCTATCTGTCCCCTTTAATCCCATTTAAAATAAAGGAATTTAAAGATACATTTTATAGAGGAGATTTACAGAAACTGATTAACAGCAAACATACTTATACCGAAGAACCTGACTAATATTGTGCATGTAAAGTTAATTGAATAGATATAGTAATGAAAAAAGATACACCATTAATGAATGGTGTATCTTTTTATTCGTACTTGAATTAATGAATTAATACTTTTATTCCTTGGATGATATTCCAAACAAATACGACAAAGTTAATAATAAATACAATTACAAATGCAAAAATAATCCATCCATACGTAGTTTCAATTGAATTAAAAGATAAGAACGAAAGCACAAAAAAGACTACAAACGTGATAAATGGAAGAAAGTGCGAAAATAATGATCGTTTCGCATGAGTTTTAACAAAAGCATCTTTTGAAACGAAATAGACAATGATTGGGAGTAAGAATGGTGCGAAAAATACACTGAAATAACATAATGAAGATAATATTTTATTTGTTTCCATCAGAAACCTCCAAATTAAAATGAATGCTATTCTTATTATAGAACAAATATGATGATAGAATGATTGATTTATTCATAAAAAATTAAAATGATTTAATAATTTGGGATCTAATCAGATGAATTTATACATTTTCATTTTCGGAAGTATAGTGAAGCTCGTTTTTTTGTTTTTTCCGAATGGAGATATAAACAATTAAAATGATTACGATTGGGGCAGAGATACATAATGTTACCCATGGTGCAGCTAATAAGAAATTACCGTAAAGAGTATAGAGCGTTACGATTGGAATCGTTCCGGCTAGCACGGTAGTGATATATGAAAAATAGGGCATTTTGGTTGAAGCAGCAATAAAGCAAGCGCCATCTGTGGGAGCTAAAGGAGTCGCAACAGTAATAAATAAATATTTTTTCCCATTGGAAATAATCTCGTTATTGAGTTTTGGGTATTTTGTTTCCATATATTGTTGAATATGATTACTTAACATACTTCTACTGATTCCATAGATAATGGTTTCAGTTATGAACATACCAATCATTGAAAGGATGATTGTTTCAATAGGGTGAAAAAATAAACTTCCTGCAACAACTAGCATTGTACTCGGAATGAATAAAAAAATTCTAGCACAGAAAATACTTACGAATAATATCATTGGGTGTATTGTGGAATCTTCAATAAAATGCTTAATATCATTTAAAGATAATTGGAACAAATTAAAATGAACGGCTAGTAATAATAAAATAAACCAAGAACTAATTACAATGATTAGAACGACTTTTTTCATGATTAAGCTCCCCTTTGGTTTATGTGAAAATGGAGTGTTATATCATATTCTATTCTTTATAAGCACGAAAACTGATTGTTTTTTTGAAATGAACAATAAATAACATAATTATCTCGAATTTAGAATAATTATTTAATGAGCAACAGATATCTCAAATTAAAGGGATTGAGGTGTAGCTATGCTAGATGAGGGATTATTAGTTATTCGACTTGTTTTAGGAATTATATTGGCAGGACATGGCGTTCAGAAATTATTCGGATGGTTTGGTGGTTATGGAATTAAAGGAACTGGTCAATGGTTAGAGTCGATTGGTGTGAAACCTGGTGGATTTTTTGCATTTTTATCAGGAGCAGCGGAACTAATAGGAGGATTACTTGTTGCGGCAGGCTTGTACACAACAGTTGGTGCTTGGTTAATCATACTGGTTATGTTAGTTGCCATATTAAAAGTGCATTTAAAAAATGGCTTTTGGATTACTTCAAATGGTATTGAATATAATCTACTCATAATTGCTACATCAGTCGGTTTACTTTTAACAGGGCCTGGCTCTTTAACTTTATTTTAATAAATATGAGAGAACATTCATGATATATGGATGTTCTCTTTTTTGTTGTTCTTTTCGAATAGAGTGCTTTATAACTTAAAAGACAGAAGTTGATTAACAGAAGGAACGAGACTCACGTGGGAAATGCGGGAAGGCTGATATACCTGGGGCCTAACAAGTCTGTTTTGTATACATCGATTAGTTACCTATTAAACAATTTAAATATTTTATATGTGAAGGAATATCGCAAAGTGATAAAGAACTTGTCATTTATGAAGATATTGTAGATAGAGTGTTTGCATAGGAACTTTTTTGCTATAATCAAATTTAAACGCTAATACTACAATAGTAGAATAAGGAAAAATGAGGTTATAAAAATGAAAAAAGAAAGTAATTTGATAATTTACGATCTAATTTTGTATTTAGTTTTCCCACTAGTTGGTTATAAACTATTAAAGCCATATATTGGAGATTATTGGGCGATGATTGTCCCAACCATTCCTGGGATTTTATATACATTATTTCGTTTTTGGTATACTAAACAATTTAATGTAACTGGGATTTTCATTATTACTACGATGAGTGTTAGTACTGCATTAGATCTTTTTGCTGGGACAAAAGAAAATTTACTTCTATATAATGTGTATTACCACATTGGCCTAATCGGGGTATTCATTATTCTTTTAGCGATAAAGAAGCCATTACCATATTATTTTATGATTGATATTGCCGCTATTCAGGGACAAGAAAGAGAAGAAAGTAAGATACTTTATAAACATCCTTCACTGTTCAAGTTGTTCCAATATTTGTTTATAGCTTGGATTGTTAAAGATATTATATTTACTGGAGCACAATGGTGGATGCTTGAAACCTATGGTGTGAAGGCTTACTACTCAAGGACTATTATTTTCACAGTCGGTGGCTATATCTTTGGCATTATCATGGCAATCGGTTATGCGATGATTACGATGAGAGCACAAAAAATTAAAGAAAATGAGCAGCAGCCTAAGGATGAAATGATCTTATAGACTGCCCGTCAAACGCTCGCTTTCTGTGTTTCTCCTAATTGCGGTGCTTATTTATGGATCTAAGGTAAGGTAACTACGCTAATTATTCGGCTCCTAAGCCTAAAAAGACAAACGTTTCCAGGTAGTCTGATTTTAGTTAATATAGTTGTCTACAAAATAAGCGCATCTATTATAGATGCGCTTTTTATGTTTCGTTATTTTACGTTTCTAACCATTTCATTTTCCGGTTCGACATGAATTAAAATTTGGGGATTTATGAGAACTTTTTTGATTTCATCTTCTATTTGATCGCAAAGTAGATGAGCTTCTTCAATACTCATGCTAGATGGCAAAACTAGATGAAAGTCGATATGTTCTTCAGCGCCAGATCTTCTTGTTCGTAAATCATGGTATTCAATAAATTGTGTTTTGAAATTTAATAAAACTTGTTCAATTTGTAGTATTTCGCTTGAAGATAACCCGGTGTCTAGTAATGGGGTAAATGATTTCTTTCCAAGCTCTATAGATTCTTTCATTATATATAATGCAATTCCAATCCCTATTAATGCATCTAGTAGTACCCAACCTGTGAGCGAGACTAAAATTAAGCTAGCCGCAACACCTAGCGATGAATAGACGTCTGTTAATAAATGTAATGCATTTGATTGCATTGCGACAGAATGCGTTTCGTCTCCTACTTTTTGAACTTTTTTACCAACTCGCCAATTGATGAAAGCCCCGAGTAGCATCACGATTACACCTATAAAAGGAAGTTTTATTGGTGTAGGGTGAATTAGTTTTTCAACAGATTCAACAATAATCCAAATTCCTGCAATAAAAATGAGAAGTGTTTCAATAGTCCCTGAAATATTCTCAAATTTACCGTGACCATAAGGGTGTTCCTTGTCGGGTGGGCGATTCGAAATTTTCACTGAGAAGAATGCGATAATGGAAGCGACTAAATCTAATAAAGAATGGATTGCCTCCGAAATAATAGCAACAGATCCTGTAATGATTCCAACTACTAATTTTAATAAAACAATAAAAGAGTTACTACAAATGGAAAGTAATGCAATTTTGGTTGAATGCAATCTATTCACCTCTGACCAATTTTTTCTACTTTAGCTAAGAGTGTTGTCCTAAGGCAACAAAAAAGAAAAACCACTAACATGAAGTTAGTGGCTTGTTTTTTTTATATGATGTTTTTTATTATTGATTAGATTTTTCATATTAATCACCTTTTTTTAGCGCGTAATTAGTATTTTATAGTAAAGATAATATTTTGAAAAGAAAAATTTGTTTAGACTAATAAATAGTAAAAAATTGAAATTACAGTTTATTTTTTAAAAAGGTTTGACATCCAATTTTAGACTGTGTTATACATAGACTAATATAATAAAAACAATCTATTCGTAGAGGTTGCATTGTATATGAGTATCGTTTAAGAGAACTGTGGGTTTGAAGACTAAACGAAAAAGGATCCGATGCCGAAGCATTAGAGCGCCACACGCTAAAATGCTGGGACTGCATTTAATAAATGTAGTACTGTCACTTGTATTTGTGAAGAGCTATTGAAGAGATGTGATTGGCAATATCCTTTTTATTTTAAAAGTGATAGGCACATGAACATATCCTTCATGTGCCTTTTTTAATACACTAATACATTGAAGAAGGCTTCTGGTGAATGAACTTGTGTTTAGTTATGAAGGGAGAATATTAATGTATTTACATGGTAATAGTCGAATTGATCATAATGGACATCTAGAAATCGGAGGATGCAGTACAGTTCAATTAGCTGAACAGTATGGGACACCTTTATATATATACGACGAATCTTTGATTGAGTCTAAATGTAGAGAATTTCATGAGGCATTAAAAGAGACTGGATTAAAGTATCAAGTTGCTTATGCAAGTAAAGCTTTTCTTTGTATTGAACAAGCCCGCTTAATAAAAAGAGAAGGGTTTTGTTTAGATGTTGTTTCAAGTGGCGAACTATATACAGCGATTCAAGCAGGGTTTCCACCAGAGAAAATTCATTTTCATGGGAATAATAAATCAATAGAAGAAATTGAAGAAGCATTAGATGCAAAAATTGGTTGTTTCGTTGTAGATAACTTCTTTGAGTTAGAAGTTTTACAAGCGATCGCCGAGAATCGTGGAGAATATGTATCAATTTTATTACGTGTAACACCCGGAGTAGAAGCACACACTCATGAATATGTTATGACAGGACAAGAAGATTCAAAGTTTGGTTTTGATATTACGTCAGGTCAAGCTAACGAAGCAGTTGCCATTTCGTTAAATTCACCGAATTTAAAATTATTGGGAATACATTCTCATATTGGGTCGCAAATTTTTGAGCCAGATGGGTTTGTTCATGCAATCAAAATATTAATGAACTTTTTAAGTGAATTAAAAAATGAATTAGACTATACAGCTGAAATATTAAATGTTGGTGGCGGATTTGGGATTCGTTACACTACTGAAGACGAACCGTTATCAATTGTAAAGCATATTGATCAAATTACTTCTATAATTAAACAACAATGTGAAGAATTATCGTATCCAGTTCCTGAATTATGGTTGGAGCCTGGGCGTAGTATCGTTGGTGAAGCAGGAACAACTCTTTATACGATTGGAGCAACAAAAAACCTACCTTCAGTAAGAAAATATGTATCTGTTGATGGGGGAATGACTGATAATATCCGCCCAGCACTTTATGGATCAAAATATGAAGCTATGCTTGCAAATCGCGCGAATGACGAGAATAAAGAGGTAGTGTCAATTGCAGGTAAATGTTGTGAAAGTGGAGATATGTTAATTTGGGATTGTGAGTTACCAGTTGTTGAGAGCAATGATTTATTAGCTGTATCATGTACAGGTGCATACGGTTATTCGATGGCTAATAATTATAATCGTATTCGTCGTCCGGCTGTTGTATTTGTAAAAGACGGTGTATCTAGAGTAGTGGTACAACGTGAAACGTATCAAGATTTAATTAAAAATGACATGATTTACATTGAAAACTCTTCTATTAGATAATAGAAGAGTTTTATTTCTGTTTCCTAACGATTTTATGTTTGTTTATCGACAGATTAAGACATATTTATCATTTATATTACAATATTGTAACAAAAGCGACTCCCTTCGCAAATCTATGATATAAATACCTAGTAGATAAGCGAGAGGAGACACGCTGAAATGTTTAAAAGAAAACTTACAGTGCTGGCTATAGCAGGTACATTTTTAGTATCTTTAGCGCCGAATGCTTCGGTAAATGCCGAAACGAAAGTAGAAAAAAAGCAAGCTGAAGTAGATAAATTCCAATCACAATTCAAAAAATTAAGTAATGATGTTAAAAAGATAGATCAAAAGATTAAAGATACGAAAGCAAAAATTCAATCTAAAAAAGAAGAAATCTCAGAAACTCAAAAGATTATTCAAGATAAGAATGCTAGAATTACATACTTACAAGACCGTATCGAAAAGCGTAACGAAATGCTAGAAGATCGTCTTGTTGCTATGCAAAAACAACCAAAAGTTAACTTAGTAACAGATGTTCTTTTCAATTCTGATGGTATTGTTGATTTCTTTAATCGATTAAATTCAATTACAACGCTTTTTGAAGCAGACCAAGATATCATTAAAGAACAAGAATCAGAACAAGCTGAAGTTGAAAAAGAAAGACAACTTGTGAACGAGAAAAAAGCATCACTTGTCAATGCAAAAGAAGAGCTTGTAGCGCAAGAAAGCGATTTATCTAAATCACAAGCAGCAAAAGAAAAATCATTAAGATCTGCAGAATATAGATTAAAGCTTGCGGTTAAAGAACTGCAAGATGCAAAAGAAGATGTAAGAGTAAGACAATTAGAACAACAATCACTTGAATTAGCTGAATTATCAAATGATAGTGATGACTCTAGCTCTAGCTCTAGCAATGCATCAGACAATGCTGGCCCATCAGAAAATGAAGGACCAATTGCTTCTGGTAATGCAATTGTAGACTTTGCAATGAAATATCAAGGTGTTCCTTATGTATTTGGTGGAACGTCTCCAAGTGGATTCGATTGCAGTGGATTTATTTGGTACGTATATTCACATAATGGATATGGTTTCTCACGTGCTAACGTAAAATCATATTGGAATATGGCTACAAAGATTAGTTCTCCACAACCAGGAGATTTAGTATTCTTAGAGAATACGTATATTAATGGCCCTTCTCATATGGGTATTTATATTGGTGGTAACAAAATGGTTCATGCTGGAAGTAAAGGTATTGGTACAATCAGCTTAAGTAGTAGCTGGGTACGTTCACACTTCTTAGGATATGGCCGATTCTAATAAATTATTAACCTCGTATTATATTATATATGGTACGAGGTTTTTTATTTCATATGAATAAAGTATAAAAGGCATGACTCAGATATTTCATGAGTCCATGCCTTTTTGATTTTTTACTTGTTCTTGTAACAAGTCACGAATTTCAATTAAAAGTTGTTCCTCTTTAGTAGGTACTGGTGGTTTAGCCTCTTCAATTTCTTTTTTCTTAAAAGAGATTTTACTTAGTAATCTAATGAAGAAGAACACGGAGATAGAAATAATTAGAAAGTCGAATACTGATTGAATAAATGAACCATATTTTATTCCGTGGTAAACTAAGCCAGTAAAATCTTGTTTCCCAATGATTAATCCGAGGAGCGGCGTCATAATATCAGCAACTAAAGAAGAAACAATTTTCCCAAACGCTGCACCGATAATTACCCCAACAGCCAAATCGAGTATATTACCTTTTAATGCAAATTTCTTAAACTCTTCAAACATAGTGATTCCTCCTATATAATATCGTATTAGTTTACATAGAAATCTTAATTGTTTCAAGCAAAGAAACAAGATCCGTAAGCAAAAATATTTATATCAGCACTTCATTATGGTAAATACTAAGTAAGACATTTATTGGGAGGGATTCGAGATGGGGATTGAATTGGCTACATTTGCTGGTGGTTGTTTTTGGTGTATGATCAAACCGTTTGATAAAGAGCCTGGAATACTTAAAGTAGTTTCCGGTTATACAGGCGGAGAAAAAGAGAATCCAACTTACGAAGAGGTTTGTACACATTTAACTGGCCATTTTGAAGCAGTTCAAATTACTTTTGATCCAGAAGTTTATTCTTATGAAAAATTATTGGACTTATTTTGGCGACAAATTGATCCAACTGATGAAGGTGGACAATTTCATGATCGAGGTAGTTCCTATAAAACAGCTATTTTTTATCATAGTGAAGAGCAAAGACAACTAGCGCAAGCATCAAAAGAAGAAATTGAAAAAAGTGGTGTTTTCAAAAAGCCGATTGTTACGGAGGTTTTACCTGCTAAACCATTTTATGAGGCAGAAGAACATCATCAAGATTATTATAAAAAACATCCGATTCGTTACCAGCTTTATTATAAAGGCTCTGGACGCCAAAAGTTTATAAAAGAACATTGGAAAACAGGTCAAGAAGAACTTAAACAGAAGCTTACACCAATTCAATATGCAGTAACACAAGAAGATGCAACTGAACCACCATTCCGTAACGAGTATTGGGATCATAAGGAAAAAGGGATTTATGTTGATATTGTTTCTGGTATTCCTTTATTCAGTTCACTAGATAAATTTGATTCTGGGTGTGGATGGCCGAGTTTTACAAGACCAATTTTAAAAGGTGAAATTGAAGAAAAGAAAGATTATAGTCATGGAATGATGCGAATAGAAGTACGTAGTTCAGAAGCAGATTCACATTTAGGACATGTGTTTGACGATGGACCGGGACCAGAAGGACTGAGATATTGTATTAATTCAGCAGCTTTGAAATTTATTCCTTATGACAAAATGGACGAAGAAGGTTATGGGAATTATAAAAGTATTTTTCTCAATAAATAGATTGATTTAGTCGAGATGAACAAATCTCGGCTTTTTCTTTTTTACGAATTATTTTCAGAATATAGTTACAATACTGTAATTATGTGTTAATATGAAAGTGTCACAAAGTTGTCACATTTAAGGTATTGCATTTAACAAAAATACTACAGGAGGTTATTTATATGAAGCGAGCTGATTATGAAATCGTTGAAACGTATACTCGATATTCAGGTATTGCCTTTTTAATTGGTCTTATTCTTTTTATACTATATTTCACTGGAAGCGGTTACGTACATAATGACGTTGTCTTAACAGTGAGCATTGTATTAATGGGCTCTTGTTCAACATTATTTTTACTAGGAACATTTTTGGGACTGATGTTTTCAGTCTCAACTAGAGAACAAGCTTAAAAAAGAGTGGGTGTTCAATGACTAAAAAGTCAATTTGAACACCCTTTTTATTTTGTTGGATTGTTAAACTTTATTACATATACATTTAATAATGAAGATTTAGACGTACTAGGAGGTGTCGTTTATATGGAATTTTTTAAAAAGTTAAAAGGTATGGATCGTAATGTGTGGATTCGAGTAATCGGTGAAACGATTACAAGTAGTGCAATGATGATGCTGATGCCGTTTTTTGCATTATATTTAGAAGGTAAAGTGGATTCTATGTTAAAAGTCGGTTTCATTATGTCAATTTCACCGATTGCATCATTATTTGGTTCAATGCTTGGTGGGAGATTGGCTGATCTATATGGCCGTAAACGTATGATGGTATTTTCAACTTTTTCATCTTCAATCATTCTTGTTTCATTTTCTTTTGTAGAAGGATACACCGCTTTTCTGATCCTTTCAATTTTATTGGGAATCAGTAATTCATTTTTTGATCCTGCCGCATCTGCCATGGTTGCAGATGTAACTGCACCAGAAGAAAGAACTGAAGCGTATGGACTACTTCGAGTAGGTAGTAATTTTGGTACTGTAATAGGACCTTTACTGGGAAGTTCTATTGTATTTTTTTCGAAGGATAGTTTGTTTTATATCGCTGCAACTGCACTAGGAATCTATAGTATTGCTCAATTCATTTTATTGAAGGAAACATTGCCAGTTGGAAATGCGAAGAATAGTGAAAAGGAAAGCTCAAAGATACCATTTAAAAATGTTGTAAATATTATACTTACTGATAAATTACTTCTTTTTTATGTTGCTACTGGTATTATTATTTCTATGGGGTTCTCACAAATTGAGGGTATGTTACCACTTTATTTTAAACAAAGCTTCCAATCTCATTTTGGTGAGTGGACACCGTATCCATTTCTTATGTCACTTAATGGTTTATTAGTTGTTTTACTACAATTTCCGATTTCAAGTTATTTAGCGAATCGATCAATTGGAAAAACGATGTTTTATGGAACGTTATTATTTGGTTTAGGTATTTTATCTATTGGATTTGCTCCACCAATTTTACTTTCATTTGGATTTGGGAAATGGTTGATTTTATTCATTCTAGGGATCATTTTTGTTTACTACACATTTGGTGAAATGGTTATGTCACCTGTTCAAATGACTTTTGTTGCAAATATTGCTCCAGAAGAACTTAGAGCAACATATATGGCAGTTGGTAGTATGAAATGGACAATTGGAGGATTCCTTGGTCCATTATTAGGCGGATTCTTATTTGATCTGAAACTAGGATTATGGCTATTCGTCATTTTAGGGACTGGGGTAGTTATTTCTGGTGCCATGTATCGTTCACTTGATGAGAAAGTAGCATTTAGGGAAAAAAACCAAGGGCTAGCGCAATAAAGCGCGGCCTTTTTTATTTGCGTAATTAGGGAAAAACATGAGAGATGATTCTTTGAGCGATCTGCTTTGGCTGCTGATTGTATTTCTATCACAACTCCAACGTATTTGCATATGTTGTAAAGAAATATAGGTTTCTACCCATAAAAGCTTATACAGTTTGGGAGAAAGTGGTACAATAGGAAGAGCAAAAAATAGTAGGGGGAACATCATGAAGATTAAGTTAGGTTTATTATATGGCGGTAAGTCTGCTGAACATAAAGTATCATTACAAACAGCTTTTGCCGTTATTTCAGCTTTAGATCACTCAAAATTTGATGTGTATCCAATTTATATAACAGAACAAGGTGAATGGTTACAAGGTAAACAAATAGAAGGCAAAGTAGAAAGTGTAGCTGCTTTAAAATTCTCAAACGAAGATCAACATGTAAGTGAAATTGCTCCTGTTGCATTAACTTCATCAATTATTCCTGCAGCATCAAATCAAGAATCTACTGGACCAGTTGATGTAATATTCCCGTTATTACATGGACCAAATGGTGAAGACGGAACAGTTCAAGGATTACTTGAATTATTAAATATCCCTTATGCTGGAAATGGTGTATTAGCATCAGCAGCAGGTATGGATAAAGTCATCATGAAAAATTTATTTGCTCAAGCTGGCATTCCACAAGCGAAGTATGTTCACTTCTTAAAAACAGAATGGAAGGAAACAGCTGAATCTTGTTATGAAAAAGTTGAACAAGAGCTAGGTTATCCAGTGTTTGTTAAACCAGCTAATCTAGGTTCAAGTGTTGGTATTAGTAAAGCGAAAAATCGTGAATCTTTAGTTGCCGCATTTGAAGAAGCATTCCAATTCGACCGTAAAGTTATTATTGAAGAAAATATTGTTGGTCGTGAAATCGAAATTGCCGTTTTAGGTAATGATAAAGTTGAATGTTCTGTTGTAGGTGAAATTAAACCTTCAGTAGAGTTTTATGATTATAATGCTAAATACGAAAGTGGCGAAACAGGATTAATTATTCCTGCACCAATCGAACAAGAAACGTATGAAAAGATTAAACATTATGCAGAAGTAGCTTTTAAAGCGATTGATGGTTCTGGTTTAACTCGTGCGGACTTCTTTGTAACTGAAGATGGTGGTGTATTAATGAATGAAGTGAATACTATGCCTGGTTTCACGCCATTTAGTATGTATCCGCAATTATGGCAAGCTTCAGGTTTATCATATTCTAGTTTAATTGAGAAATTAATTAACTTAGGTATTGAAAGACACGAACAAAAACAACAAATTAAATATAATATTTAACAATTGAAAACACTATTCATGATTGAATAGTGTTTTCATATGAATAGATAGAAATACTTCGGATAGGAGTCGGTAATAATGGCGATCGTGCGTACTTTATCACAAATTGTAAAGATGATACCTGGAAGTCAGTTAGTAGGTAGTGATCTATTAATTAATGGGGTATCAACAGATTCACGCGGAGATTTAAATGGGAAATTATTTATACCAATTATCGGTGAGAGGTTTGATGCACATGAATTTCTTCCTCAAGCTATCGAAAATGGTGCAAGTGCAGTTCTTTGTTCAAAAAAATATGCAAAAGCTCCAACTAATACTCCTGTCATTTTAGTTGATGATACGTTAGAAGCGCTACAAGCGTTAGCGAAATCATATTTAAAAGAATGGAATGGAAAAATAGTTGGTATTACAGGTAGTAACGGGAAAACTTCTACAAAAGACATTTTAACTAGCATCCTTTCAGCAAAATATAAAGTACATAAAACACAAGGGAATTTTAACAATCATATTGGCTTACCACTAACAGTTCTTTCGATGGATGAAGATACAGAAGTTGCCATTTTAGAAATGGGAATGAGTGATTTTGGTGAAATCGAGTTTTTATCAAAATTAGCGGAGCCAGATGCTGCAATTATCACTAATATTGGTGAATCTCATATGCAAGAATTAGGGTCTAGGGCAGGGATTGCAAAAGCTAAACTAGAAATCGCAAGTGGACTTTCAAAGGAAGGCTTACTTGTCATTAATGGAGATGAACCCTTATTATTGGATGGTACAAAAGATCAACAGTTTTCTTATACAATTGAAACGTTTGGATTTAATGAACAAAATGATTATTATCCTACATTAATAGAAATGAATGAATCTGGTAGTGAATTTGAAATAAATAAAACAAATAATTTTCGTTTCAAATTGAGTGTACTAGGAAAACATAATATTAGTAATACTTTGGCAGCGATAGCGGTAGCTAGAAAGTTCTCTTTAACTTGGGAAGAAATACAATTAGGTATGCAGAATCTAGAAATGACGAAAATGCGAATGGAGTTATTAAAAACTAAAAATGGGCTAACAATTATTAATGATGCTTATAACGCGAGTGTTACCTCGATGAAAGCAGCCCTTTTATTTGCTGCGGAATTAACTGGCTATAACAGAAAGTTTGTTATCTTTGGCGATATGTTAGAGTTAGGTGACCAAGAAATTGCTTTTCATGAAGAGATTGGTGAAGAGGTTGTAAGACTTCAATTTGATTATTTATACACTTATGGTTCATTAAGTAAGTTTGCAGCAGTTTCTGCATTTGAACAAATGGACTCTTCAAACATAAAAAGCTTTGATGACAAAAATAAATTAATCGAAGTTATAAAACAAGAAGTTAAACCAAATGATCTTGTTTTAGTGAAAGCCTCTAGAGGAATGAAGTTAGAAGAAGTCGTTAATGCTTTACTAGAAACAAACGAGTAGAGAGAAATAGTAAGTAACATAAGTATTGCTACTAATTATATTTTTAACGTGACAATTAATTGGAAGAATTGCTCAGGCGCAAAATAAATATGTGCTGGATTACTATGTTAAAAGTGAGGAAACATGGGGAAATTAAGGAAGTTGGACCATTGTTCTCCGCACAAGAAGGAATCAAAATCATGCTGAAAAAATATAACTTCATTTGCTTTTTAGATGGAATGTCCGTATAATGAGTAGATATTGTTTCCTTTTCATGATACTTCGGACATTGTTTTCCACTAAAAACGAACCTTCCAAATGTGAACAGTCACGAAACATATAATTTTTATAGATATAATTGAGATACAAAGGAGATTAACCAAATTGACAACATTTCAAGAATTAGGATTAAGTAGTAAAATCCTGTTTGCGATTGAAAAACTTGGCTTCGAGGAAGCTACTCCAATTCAAGCGCAGACTATTCCATTAGCAAAACAAGGCCACGATGTAATTGGTCAAGCGCAAACTGGTACTGGTAAAACGGCCGCTTTCGGTATTCCTTTACTAGAAAAAATTGATGTAGATAATAACCATGTTCAAGGACTTGTTATTGCACCTACACGTGAGTTAGCGATCCAAGTTGGCGAAGAATTACACAAAATTGGTCTGAACAAAGGCGTTAAAATCCTACCGATATACGGTGGACAAGACATTAATCGTCAAATGCGTTCATTAAAGAAATTCCCACATATCATTGTAGGAACTCCAGGTCGTATTCAAGACCATATTAACCGTCGTACAATCCGTCTTAACAACGTTAATACTGTTGTTTTAGATGAAGCAGATGAAATGCTAAACATGGGATTCATTGAAGATATTGAAGCAATCTTAAAAGAAGTCCCTGAAAATAAACAAACGCTTCTATTCTCAGCTACAATGCCTGACCCAATTCGTCGCATTGCAGAAACTTTTATGACAAATCCACAAATCGTAAAAGTTCAAGCGAAAGAAGTTACAATGCCTAATATTGAACAACATTTTATTGAAGTTCAAGAAAAGAAAAAATTTGACGTGCTTACACGTTTATTAGATATCCAAACACCAGAATTAGCTATTATTTTTGGTCGTACAAAGCGTCGTGTTGATGAATTATCTGAAGCATTAAACCTACGTGGTTATGCTGCTGAAGGTATTCATGGTGATTTATCACAAGCAAAACGTGAGCAAGTACTTCGTAAATTTAAAGCTGGTTCAATTGATGTATTAGTTGCAACTGATGTAGCAGCTCGTGGATTAGACATTTCTGGTGTAACACACGTTTATAACTTTGATATTCCTCAAGATCCTGAAAGCTATGTTCACCGTATTGGACGTACAGGTCGTGCTGGAAAATCAGGTATTGCGATGCTATTTATTACGCCTCGTGAGTTTAACCAATTAAAGAATATTGAACGTACAACTAAACGTCGTATGGAACGTATGACTGCACCTACATTGGATGAAGCAATTGAAAGTCAACAACGTATTATTGCTGAAAAATTAACTTCAACAATGGAAAGTGATAACTTAGCATTCTACAAACGCATTGCTGAAGAATTACTTGAAGAGCATGATTCAGTTAGTGTTGTAGCAGCAGCATTAAAAATGTTAACTAAAGAACCAAATGAAACACCAATCAGATTAACTGATGAGCCACCAATGGTAAAACGTGACCGCGGTGGACGTGGTGGCGGTGGCGGTGGATACCGTCGCGGCGAAAACAAACGTGGTGGCGGAGATAATCGCCGTGGTGGTGGAGACCGCCGTGGAGATGGTCGCCGTGGTGATAGAGACGGAAACCGTGGTGGAAACTTCCGTAGCAAACGTAGTGAAGGTTCTGGTTCTCGCGATAATAATCGTGGCGGACAACGCAGACACCAAGATAGCAGTAAATAATAAAAATGAAGGTACATGGTTAAATCCGTGTACCTTTTTGTTTTGAAAAGGAGTTTTTCTAGAAGATTATCTTTTTGGATTTAAAGTGACAAAGTCAAGAGTGATTATAACGGAAAGTGCGAGACTCCTGTGGGAGTTGCGGAAGACAAAGACCCCTCAAGCAAACAGTCTTAGAAAATAATCTGTGTGATTTTACGCATTTTCCATAAACTAAGGAAAAATGTAAGAAAGTTGGATTTATATGCTTGTAAGACTTGGTTATGTTGCAATGAGTATGAATTTACAAAATGCATCTCCGTCAAAAACTATGACATTTGCACAGTTTTTAAAACAAAAAGATAAAGAAGCTGCGATAAGAAAACTAGAACTCATTTCAAAAACAAATATTTATAATTGTTTACGGTTACTTAAACACAATAAAGCACATGATATATCTTTTTTTCGATTAAGTAGTAAGCTGATTCCGCTAGCTAATCACGAAGAACTTAAGGATTGGAATTTTATGAAGCCTTTAAAAGAGGAATTAAATCAGCTTGGTGAATTTGCTTTCAAAAACAATATGAGAATCGATTTTCATCCGGACCACTTCGTTATTCTAAACTCGGTTGATGAAGAACTGTTAAAGTCATCTGTTAAAACATTAAAGATGCACTACCAACTTTTAAAAGCAATGAAAATAAATCCTGAGCATCGTTGTGTATTACACGTTGGTGGTGGGTATGATGACAAAGAGAAATCGTTAGAACAACTGGTAGAAAATTTTAGCTCGGTGCCGTCTCCAATTCAAAAGATGTTAATGTTCGAAAATGATGATACAACATTTACGTTTGATGAAACATTATTTGCATGTGAAAAGCTAGGTGTGCCGATTGTTTTTGACTATCATCATCACTTGGTGAATCACGTAAACGAACTGTGGACTGAAAATTGGGATCGAGCAGTCAATACGTGGACAGTTTCTGAATTGCCAATGAAAATGCATATTTCAAGTCCAAGAGATGAAAAAGACATAAGAGCACACGCTGATTATGTAGACTCTTCTATGTTTCTTACTTTTTTAAATGAAATATATGGCTCAGTTAACCAAATTGATTGTATGATTGAAGCAAAACAAAAGGATAATGCAC
Source organism: Gottfriedia sp. ABJ_BB2_2 (assembly GCF_055484705.1). Lineage (NCBI taxonomy): Bacteria > Bacillati > Bacillota > Bacilli > Caryophanales > Bacillaceae > Gottfriedia > Gottfriedia sp. ABJ_BB2_2. Next base: position 7,828 of record NZ_JBVFKR010000011.1, on the reverse strand, counting down.
TTTTTAAACTGATGGAGGATTTAAAAAGTCATCCTTCAGTTGAAATTGTAAATGATTCTAGCTTTAATTTTAAACCGTAGGAATGAAAGTAAGGGTGAGGAAATGATTGTAGGTATAGGATTGGACTTAGTAGAGATTGAAAGAATGAAAGAGATTATTGTATCGCAACCACGTTTTGCAAATAGGATTTTAACTGAGGCTGAATATGACATTTATAAAAATCTCACTGAGCGCAGAAAATTAGAGTTTTTGTCAGGAAGATTCGCGGCTAAGGAGGCTTGTTCGAAGGCATTTGGTACAGGGATTGGAAAAGAACTGAGCTTCCATGATATAGAAATATTGAATGATGAAAAAGGGAAACCGGTTCTATCAGTAGATTTGCCTTTTATTCCTTTTTTATCTATTACACACACTGAGCACTATGCTGCCGCACAAGTTGTTTTACAGCAATTATAGACAAAGTAGTTTAAACAGTTACGAGTTTAGTGACTGTTTTTTATTTTGTAATTTTTTTAGTTTAGCTTGTCATGCTAGTCTGCATATTTTAGAGCTTGACCTCATATAGTTCTATGAGGATAGGAGAAGCAAGGTTGCAACGTGCATGAATAAATCTAGGTTAAACTTCTTAGCTACTCGCGCACATTTATTCTATTGCCTTTGCATGAGATTCTCTTTTTACAATATAAGAGGCACAAAGGAGCTGGGGAGATGAAGAAAAAGCTTGTAGCGATGCTTTTGGTCTTTACGTTATTTTTATCATTAGCTGCATGTGGTAAGAAATCTAGGGAAGATGTTGTAGGTTCATTAAGTAATAAGATGGAAAAAATGAGTGGTTATCAGGCGGATGCTACATTAACAATTAATAACGGAAATGATCCGCAGAAATATGAAGTAGTCATTTGGCATAAAAAACCTTCATATTACCGAGTACAATTAAAAAATGCTAAAAGCGATCAAAATCAAATCATTTTACGAAACAAAGAAGGCGTATTTGTTTTAACTCCTGCACTGAACAAGAGTTACCGATTCCAAAGTGATTGGCCGTCAAACAGCAGCCAACCATATTTACCGGAATCATTAGTAAATGATTTAGTTCAAGATAAAGATGCTACGTTTAAATCAACTAAAAAGGGTTATGTATTCGAAACGAAAACTAACTATACAAATAAACAATTACTTCCGACTCAAGAAATCACTTTTAATAAAAAAGGTTTAACACCTGAGTCAGTTAAGTTATTAGATTCAGATAAAAATGTTGTGTTAGACGTTCAATTTGATAAAGTGAAATACAATCCGAAGTTCGATAATGATGCATTTGATGTGAAGAAAAACATGACAAGTGCACGTTTAAGTGTCCCAACGTCAACTAATAATGAATCAGACTTATTAGTAACGCAATACCCTAATAAATTAATGAAAGGTGTAACATTAGAAGACCAACAAGAAGTTAAGACTGAAAATGGTGTTCAAGTTATTCTTTCATATAAAGGTGATAAATCATTTACTTTAATTGAAGAAAAATCGCGTATTTCAGAAACAGGTACTGTCATGGAAATCAGTGGTGAACCAGTTGACTTAGGCTATACTGTCGGTGCTCTTTCAGACAAAATGATTTCTTGGTCACATGGAGGCACGGACTTTACAATTGTATCTAGTAACTTAACGCAAAGTGAATTAATTGAGGTTGCTCAATCAGTAGGCCAAACAGGAACAAAATAAACATATTTACAAACTTGAGAAAAGGCGTGATGAAGTACTATCACGCCTTTTTATATTTGAAATAGACTATTTGTATAAGGTTAAAGGTTGACATTTCTTGTATTTAAGCAAATAATTTTACACATATATATAAAGAGCAAGGGTAAAACGATAAGGAAGTGTAAATTATGTCAGAAACGCCATTTTATCGCGACACATGGGTTGAAGTGAATTTAGATGCGATTGAAGAGAACGTTAAAAATATTGTATCGCTTTACCCTAATCATCAAGAAATATATGTAGCTTTAAAAGCAAATGCATATGGACATGGTTATATAGAAGTAGCAAAACAAGTATTGAAGTCAGGTGCAACCCGTTTATTAGTTGCATTCATTGATGAAGGGATTTTTCTTCGTAAAGCCGGAATAGATGCTCCGATTTTAGTGTTAGGAGCAACTAGAGCACAGGATATAAATATAGCAATCAAACATAATTTGACTTTAACAGCATATAATGTTGATTGGCTAGAAGATATCACGAATTATCTTTCAGATTCTGATGTAGTAACGATTCACATTAAATTTGATACTGGAATGGGAAGATTAGGTCTAAAAACAAAGGCTGAGTGGGAAAAAGCTTCAACTTTATTAAAAAAATCATCGATCAATCTTGAAGGAATGTTTACTCATTTTGCGACAGCAGATGAACTAGATCGATCATATTTTCAGCAACAATTAGATAGATTTTATGAAATGATTGAATGGGTTAAGGACAGCGGTTTTTCACCTACATTAATTCATTGTGCAAATAGTGCTGCAGCAGTATTAGAAACTGGCTTATTTAATACAGTGCGTGTTGGAATCATTATGTATGGTTTAACACCATCCTTGGAAATGAAGTCAGAAATTCCGTTTAGCTTAAAGCCTGCGTTATCATTTTACACAAAAATTTCTCATATAAAGCAGCTACCTGCAAATAGCGGTGTCAGCTATGGAGCAACTTATAAAACATCTGATGTTGAATGGATTGCTACGCTACCTGTAGGATATGCAGATGGTTGGCTTAGAGACATGCAAGGTTTTTCTGTACTAGTAGATGGCGAAAAAGCAGAAATAGTAGGTCGAGTCTGCATGGATCAATGTATGATAAAACTATCCAAACAGTATCCAGTAGGGACTAAAGTGACGTTGATCGGGGATAGTAATGATAAAATTGTGAGTGCGGAAGATGTTGCATCTCATATGAATACGATTAATTATGAAGTCACTTGTCTAATAAATAATAGAGTTCCAAGAGTGTATAAAAAAGATGGGAAAATTAGGTCCGTTAGTAATTATCTAGTAGCAAATGAATTTGATAATTGATGTATTAAAGTATGAAACACGCTTATTTGGTTAAGATAAACGAAGATATGTGTCTTTCCATTCTTTGAAATTAATGGTATGATGTAATATAGGGAGATATATGGGTAATAGTTGATTCTGGAGGTGCTGAAACTTGTCCGAACTAAATGCGACAACTGAAATCACAGTACGTTTACCAAAACACGTAGTAAGCGAACTAGATGGATTAGTAAAGCAAGAAAACGGTAATCGAAATGAATATATTTATCAAGCGACTAAGATGTTTTTGAAGGATCGTAAAAGACGCCAAAGTCGAGAGCAAATGCGACGTGGATACATGGAAATGGCTAAAATCAACTTATTAATATCTTCTGAGTCATTTTATGCTGAGTCTGAAGCGGATTCGAAAGTGGAGCGCTTAGTTAGCGGGGGGTAATCACTTGATAGTAAAACGTGGCGACGTATATTTTGCAGACCTTTCCCCTGTAGTTGGCTCTGAACAAGGTGGAGTTCGTCCGGTTCTCATAATACAGAATGATATCGGTAACCGTTTTAGTCCTACCGTTATAGTCGCTGCGATTACAGCACAAATCCAAAAGGCAAAACTTCCAACTCATGTTGAAATTGATGCTAAGAAATACGGATTTGAACGTGATTCGGTTATCTTACTAGAACAAATTCGAACGATTGACAAACAGCGGTTAACTGATAAAATTACTCATCTTGATGATGAAATGATGGATCAGGTTGACGAAGCGCTGCAAATCAGTTTGGGACTTGTTGATTTTTAAAAGTTGCTATATGCAGCTTTTCCTACATATTTTTAAAATAATGATTAAAATTGCTTTGTAACCCTTTCTATTTGGAAGGGTTATTTAAGTACGCAAAAATAGTCAGATATCGGAGGTCGTAAACATGTCACAGCAATTAGTTAAAAAAATTGCGTCTGAACTAAATATTTCCCCACAACAAGTGTCTACTGTTATTGAATTAAAAGAAGAAGGGAATACAATCCCCTTTATTGCGAGATATCGAAAAGAAAAAACGGGATCATTAGATGAAGTACAAATTCATTCAATCCTTGAAAAATATGAATATGCAGTTAACCTGCAATCAAGAAAAGAAGAAGTCATTCGTTTAATACAAGAAAAAGGAAAACTAACTGAAGAATTACAAAAAAGTATCCAAGTAGCTTCTAAATTACAAGAAGTTGAGGATTTATATAGACCTTATAAAGAAAAAAGAAAAACGAGAGCAACAGTTGCAAAGGATAAAGGCCTTGAACCAATTGCTGAATGGATGTTTCATCTACCAAAAGAAGGCTCACTTGCTGATGAAGCATTAAAATATATTAATGAAGAATTAGAAGTACATACCGTTGATGATGTAATACAAGGTGCGAAAGATATTGTTGCAGAATGGATTGCAGATGATGCGAACTATCGAAAATGGATTAGAGAAGCTACTTTTAGAAAAGGTTTAATAGAAGCTAGTGTAAAAGATGCTGATAAGGATGAGAAAAAAGTTTATGAAATGTATTATGAGTATTCAGAACCTATTTCTAAAATAGTACCCCATCGTATTCTGGCAATGAACCGTGGTGAAAAGGAAGACATCCTGAAAATCTCAGTACAGTCACCTTATGAAGAAATCATTTCTTTTCTAGGACGAAATGTAATTAAAAAAGAAACTTTTGTTCGTTCAATTTTAATGGAGGTTGTTGAAGACGCATATAAACGTTTAATTCAACCATCAATTGAGAGAGAAATACGTAAGGAACTATCTGAAAAGGCTGATTCTCAAGCAATTAACATTTTCTCAGAAAATTTACGTTCATTATTATTGCAACCACCTTTAAAAGGGAAGGTAGTGCTTGGAGTTGACCCTGCATTTAGAACGGGTTGCAAGCTAGCAGTAGTTGATGAGACCGGGAAGGTTCTAAAAATTGATGTCATTTATCCACATCCTTTTAAAGGAGAAAAGGTTGAAATTCAACAGAAGAAAAGGGAACAAGCTGTTGCAAAAATAAAAGATATTCTTTTGCAATTCAAGATTGAAATGGTTGCAATCGGAAATGGAACTGCATCGAGAGAAACCGAATTATTTGTTTCAGAGATTTTAAAAGAGACAAATAAAGATATTTATTATGTAATTGTGAATGAAGCGGGTGCGAGTGTTTACTCTGCTTCAGAATTAGCACGTGAAGAGTTTCCTAACCTGCAAGTTGAGGAACGTAGTGCGGTTTCTATCGCTAGGCGATTACAAGATCCTTTAGCAGAATTAGTGAAAATTGATCCGAAGTCAGTTGGCGTTGGATTGTATCAGCATGATGTTTCTCAGAAAAGCTTAAATGAGTCATTAACGTTTGTTGTTGAAACTTCTGTAAACCAGGTAGGGGTAAATGTTAATACTGCTTCGGTTTCACTACTTCAATATGTATCGGGGTTATCAAAAACTGTTGCAAAAAACATCGTAAACTATCGTGATGAAAAAGGTAAGATAGCAAACAGGAAAGAATTGAAAACGATTCCTCGCCTTGGTGCAAAGACTTATGAACAATGTATAGGATTTTTACGTGTCCTAGAAGGTGACGAGCCATTAGATCGTACAGGCATTCACCCGGAGAGCTATGGACAAGTTAAAAAATTACTGAAGCAATTAAATATGTCTTCAAGTCAGCTTGGCTCTAATGAATTAAAAGAAAAAATAAAAGGGTTAAATATAGAAGAAATTTCAGGTCAGCTAGATATTGGAGAAATTACGTTAAAAGATATATTAAATTCCTTAATGCAGCCAGAAAGAGATTTACGAGATGAATTAGCAGCACCATTATTACGACAAGATGTACTTAATATAGAAGATTTGAAAATTGGCATGCAGTTAGAAGGTACTGTTAGAAATGTCGTTGATTTTGGTGCATTCGTAGATATCGGATTAAAAAATGATGGCCTTGTTCATATATCACGAATGAGTAGTAAATTTATCAAACATCCATTAGATGTAGTATCTGTTGGACAAGTTGTAAAAGTTTGGATTGCTGAAGTGGATCAAAAAAAACAAAGAGTAGGCTTGTCAATGCTTCCGATTGAATCAAAAGAAACAGTCAAAGCTTAATTTTTTGATAGTAAAACCAACATTGATTTAATAATTTTATTTGATAGCGGTTTTTTTCATAAAAAGCTTTTTGCATTTGGGTTTTCAGCCAACTTGGCATAACCATATGAAAAACCTCCAGCTTAAAAATCTTCGCCCATCTTTTACTTGGAAGATGGGCGACATATTAAATGAGTGAGGGGTAACCTTCCAATACCTTTATAAAAAGGATAACGAAATTGTTCATTTTAAAGATGAATTTTACGCCATTGTAGAGAGATTTACTAAGAGCAACTCATTTAGTATAAATTGTACGATTATAATCTTTGAAATTCTCATTTGTAAGTTTAATGTATGCAGATACCTAGAAAAATGTGAGTTGTATATTAGTTAATATAAAAAGAAATAAGGAATATAGAATCAGTTAAGGGAAGATATGAGGATGGAAAACGAAACACTACAAAAATTAGTTGAGGAATTATCATTGCAATATTTTAACCGTCCATTTTTACATCAAGCTACCTTTAATGCTAGATTACGAACTACCGGAGGACGGTATTTATTAAAAACAAGTAATGTTGAATTAAATAAGTTGTATTTCCATGAACATGGAATTGAAGAATTAAAGGGTATTATCTTACATGAATTATGCCATTATCATCTCCACATAATGAAAAAAGGATTTAAGCATGAGGATAAGGATTTTAAAGAATTATTAAAACATGTTGGTGCACCAAGGTACTGCAAACCTTTAACGAAAACAACTAAAAAGAGAACTGTACCATATAAGTATCGCTACGTATGTACAAAATGTGGGCAAACGTATTTACGAAAGAGAAAAGTGGACTTGAAACGGTTTGTTTGTGGAATATGCAAAAGTACATTAAAACAGTTATAAATAGTATTGACAGGCTATATATTCATAGTTTATATTATTACTTGTCACCACTTACCAGAAAGTGTTGATGAATAATTTATATTATTCCGCAGTAGCTCAGTGGTAGAGCACTCGGCTGTTAACCGAGTGGTCGTAGGTTCGAATCCTACCTGCGGAGCCATTATTTTAGAGAAGTACCCAAGTGGCTCAAGGGGCGCCCCTGCTAAGGGTGTAGATCGCTAACGCGGTGCGAGGGTTCGAATCCCTTCTTCTCTGCCATACATACGGCCCGTTGGTCAAGCGGTTAAGACACCGCCCTTTCACGGCGGTAACACGGGTTCGAATCCCGTACGGGTCACCATTATTTTATTACGGAGGATTAGCTCAGCTGGGAGAGCACCTGCCTTACAAGCAGGGGGTCGGCGGTTCGAGCCCGTCATCCTCCACCATTTAATTTTATACGGTCCCGTGGTGTAGCGGTTAACATGCCTGCCTGTCACGCAGGAGATCGCCGGTTCGATCCCGGTCGGGACCGCCATTATTTACTACATAATGTAGTATTTTTTCTTTTTTTGGAGATAATATTTTAGGTATCTAATTTATTGTCATTTAGGTGGTAGGATTGTGATTATCTTTAGGAGATAATTCGAGAGGTAAGACCAATACAACATAGAGAAAGATTAAAATACATATTATGTGAGATAGTGATTTTGATTTTTAGTGTGATCTAATGTCGGATTGTCTTTATCTTGAGGAGTTAATTCAAGGGGTAAATACAATAAAACATAAAGAAAATCCTGCGGTGCAAAATCAAGTA